>NZ_JBBBBJ010000004.1:31101-511387 GCF_037120545.1 Nocardioides sp. CCNWLW216 | reverse complement strand
AGAGATGCCTGACAAGACGATACTGACAATTGTCAGAATCATTGTCTTACCAAAGAAACCGTTGACATCACATCACCCACCGAAGCAGGATCAGATCAGCCGACGGGGCATAACAAACTAATTCGTCGACTATGACACACTGTTGAGTTCTCAAGAATCAGACGCGCTCGGGTCCGGCCTTCCGGCCTTGCCCCGGGGCAACCTGCAGAAACTTACCGGTTCTGGCTGACCTCGTCAACTCGGTGAGCGACTCGATCTTGCTGCGCTGGTGTTCCTGGCCTTGGACATGCGGCACCCACGTGGTTTGGCCTCTCGGCCCGAGTGTGGGAGCCGCTTGCCGCGGCGAGATGGAACATTACACGGGCGTTGCAGGCATGCAAAATCGGGGTGGCCATCGCCCCACGACGGGGTTCAGCGGCTCTTCGCGGGCCGGTACGCCGACACACTCCGCTCCCCCGTGATCCAGTAGCGCCACGGACGGTCGGGTGCTCCCCGGAGTCCCACGCGAGGCCCGGACGAGACCGCGCCCGCCGGCTTGCCCGGCACCAGATGCACCGGGCCGGAGACCAGGTCGACCCCGTCGTGCTCGAGACCGAGGGCCAGAGCGCGGCACAGGCGAGCGGGCCCACGGGCCAGGTCGCGATCGGTGGACCCCGGCCGCCGCTCACGAGCACGGTCGACGCCGGCAACCACCTCGCCGGCGCGGATCAGGACCGCACTGGGATCACCCTCGTCACCGGTCACCACGTTGCAGCACACGTGCATGCCGTAGGTGAAGTAGCAGTACAGGTGACCGGCCGGACCGAACATCACGGCGTTGCGGCGCGTCCGGCCCCGGTAGGCGTGCGAACCGGGGTCGAGCGGGCCGGCGTACGCCTCGACCTCGGTGACGCGGACGGTGACGCCGGCGTGGGTCAGCCGGGCGCCGAGCAGCCGCGGGGCGACCTGCTCGACCGGCCCGGACAGGACCGCGAGCAGGTCAGGCGAGGCGTCCACGGTGACGGCCGATCACGGCGACGGCCTCGTCGAGCTGCTGAGCGACCCGGCCCGGTGCGGTGCCGCCGCGACCCGAGCGGGAGGCCACGGACCCCTCGACGGTCAGCACGTCGCGGACCGCGGGCGTGAGCCGGGGGTCGATGGCGGCGAACTGCTCGTCGGTCAGGTCGGCGAGCTCGATGCCGAGCTCCTCGCAGCGCCGGACGCACGCGCCGGCGAGCTCGTGGGCGACGCGGAACGGCACGTTCTCGCGGACCAGCCACTCGGCGACGTCGGTGGCGAGCGAGAAGCCCTGAGGGGCGAGCTCGGCCAGCCGGTCGCGGTCGAAGGCGAGGGTGGCAACCATCCCGGAGAACGCCGGGAGCAGCACCTCCAGGGTGTCGACGGAGTCGAAGACCGGCTCCTTGTCCTCTTGGAGGTCACGGTTGTAGGCGAGCGGCAGGGCCTTCAGGGTGGCCAGCAGCCCGGAGAGGTTGCCGATCACCCGGCCCGCCTTGCCGCGGGCCAGCTCGGCGATGTCGGGGTTCTTCTTCTGCGGCATGATGCTCGACCCGGTCGACCACGAGTCGTGCAGCGTCACGAAGCCGAACTCGCGGGTCGACCAGAGGATGACTTCCTCGGCCAGCCGGCTGACGTCGACGCCGACCTGGGCCGCGACGAAGGCGAACTCGGCGACGAAGTCGCGGGCGGCCGTACCGTCGATGGAGTTGGCGCTGGACCCGGTGAAGCCGAGCTCGCGGGCCACGCCCTCGGGGTCGAGACCCAGGCTCTGGCCGGCCAGTGCGCCCGAGCCGTACGGCGAGTCCGCGGCGACGCGGGCGTCCCAGTCGAGGAGCCGATCGACGTCGCGCAACAACGGCCAGGCGTGGGCCAGCAGGTGGTGGGCCAGCAGCACCGGCTGGGCGTGCTGCAGGTGGGTGCGGCCGGGCATCACGGTCGGGACAGGGGCGAGGTGGTCGCGGGCCTGGGCCACGAGCACGTCGGCGAGGTCGAGGACCAGGCCGCCGACGGTGCGGGCGTGGTCGCGCAGGAAGACCTTGAACAGGGTGGCGATCTGGTCGTTGCGGCTGCGGCCCGCGCGGAGCCGGCCACCGACGTCCGGGCCGACCTCCTCCAGGAGCAGCCGTTCCAGGGCGCCGTGGACGTCCTCGTCGGAGGGGTCCGGTCGCAGGTCGTCGGCGGCGTACCGCTCCCCCAGGACGTCGAGGCCGCGGAGCAGCTCGGCGTGGTCGGCGTCCGCAAGCAGGCCGGCGCGGTGCAGGGCGTTGGCGTGCGCCCGGCTGCCCGCCAGGTCGTACGGCGTGAGCCGCCAGTCGAAGTGGGTCGAGCGGGACAGCGCGTCCAGCTCCGGCGACGGGCCGCCCTCGAAGCGTCCGCCCCACAGCTTGCCGGTGTTGGTGCTCACGTGTCTCCTCCGAGGACGGCGACGATCGCCGCCCTCATCATGTCGGTCAGGGACGCTCCGGCGGCCGACCCGTCCGCGTCCAGCGCGTCGGGGGTCCACCAGCCCCAAGTGTCGATGGTGCCGGTCTCGAGCGGCTCCAGGCCACCGAGGTGCACGCCGCCCGCGTCGTCGAGACGGACGGCGTAGTAGGTCTGCCGCTGCACCAGGTGCCAGTCGCCCCAGTCGAAGGCGACGTCCTCCGTGCCGAGCGGGGCGGAGAGCTCGGCCTCGGTGATCCGCTGTCCCGTCTCCTCGAGCATCTCCCGGACGGCGGCCGCGGTGAGGGTCTCGCCCTCCTCCAGGCCGCCGCCGACCGTGAACCAGTACGGCGACTTCGGGGCCTTCGGGTCCCAGCCGTGCAACAGCAGCACCTGACCGGACGCGTTCACGGGCAGCACCCGGGCGCACGTGCGGTGCAGCGTCTCGCGCATCAGTCGGTGCCGAACTCCATCGCGGCCGCGTCGAGCGCCTCGTCGTCGAGCTCGTCGCCGACGGGGCTGGCGATGACGTCGCGACCGCCCGCGGGCAGCTCGCCGAAGAGCGTGCCGTTCTCGACCAGGACCTGGCCCTGCTCGACGGGCTGGTCGGCGTACATCTCCAGCTTCCAGCGGGAGTCGGCGATGTCGAGGTTGCGCATCGTCAGCTGGCCGATCCGGTCGGTCGGGCCGAAGGCGGCGTTGTCGGTGCGCTCCATCGAGAGCTTGTCGGGGTGGTACGAGAACGCCGGGCCGTCGGTGCGCAGCACGGTGTAGTCCTCGCCGCGGCGCAGCCGCAGGGTGACCTCGCCGGTGACGAGGGAGGCGATCCAGCGCTGGATGGACTCGCGGATCATCAGCGCCTGCGGGTCCAGCCAGCGGCCCTCGTAGAGCAGCCGGCCGAGCTGGCGGCCCTGGGCGGTGTAGTTGGCGATGGTGTCCTCGTTGTGGATCGCGTTGAGCAGCCGCTCGTACGCCGCCCACAGCAGCGCCATGCCCGGGGCCTCGTAGATGCCGCGCGACTTGGCCTCGATGATCCGGTTCTCGATCTGGTCGGACATGCCGAGGCCGTGTCGGCCGCCGATCGCGTTGGCCTCCATGACCAGCGCCACCGGGTCCGCGAACCGGACCCCGTTGATCGAGACCGGACGGCCCTGCTCGAAGGCGACCGTGACGTCCTCGCTCGCGATCTCAACGCTCGGGTCCCAGAACTTCACGCCCATGATCGGCTCGACGGTCTCCAGGGAGACGTCGAGGTGCTCGAGGGTCTTGGCCTCGTGGGTGGCGCCCCAGATGTTGGCGTCGGTGGAGTAGGCCTTCTCCTGCGAGTCGCGGTAGGGCAGGTCGTGGGCGACCAGCCACTGGCTCATCTCCGTGCGGCCCCCGAGCTCGTGGACGAACTCGGCGTCCAGCCACGGCTTGTAGATGCGCAGCTGCGGGTTGGCCAGCAGGCCGTAGCGGTAGAACCGCTCGATGTCGTTGCCCTTGAAGGTCGAGCCGTCGCCCCAGATCTCGACGCCGTCCTCGTGCATCGCGCGGACCAGCAGGGTGCCGGTGACGGCGCGGCCGAGGGGGGTGGTGTTGAAGTAGGTGCGACCGCCGGAGCGGATGTGGAAGGCGCCGCAGGCCATGGCGGCCAGGCCCTCCTCGACCAGCTGGGTGCGGCAGTCGACGGCGCGGGCGATCTCGGCGCCGTACTGCTTGGCGCGGTCGGGCACGCCGGAGATGTCGGGCTCGTCGTACTGGCCGATGTCGGCGGTGTAGGTGCACGGGACCGCGCCCTTGTCGCGCATCCAGGCCACCGCCACCGAGGTGTCCAACCCCCCGGAGAAGGCGATGCCGACGCGCTGGCCGACCGGGAGGGACGTCAGGACCTTGCTCACGAGTGGACTTCCTTCTTGTCGTGGTGCTGCTTGTCGTAGTGGTGGTCGGCGAGGGAGAGGAACCTCCGGGCGAGCGCGTCGCCGCCCTCCGGGTCCCGGCCGATGACCAGGACCGTGTCGTCGCCGGCGATGGTGCCGAGGATCTCGGGGAACTCCGCCTTGTCGAAGGCGGAGGCCAGGAACTGCGCGGCGCCCGGCGGGGTGCGCAGGACGACCAGGTTGGCGCTGCTCTCGGCGCTGACCAGGAGCTCGCCGCAGAGCCGGGCCAGGCGGGCCGAGGCCGCCGCGGTCTCGCCGGGCGCGGCGGGCCGGCGGTCGCCGCCCTCCGCGGGTACGGCGTAGACCAGAGCCCCCGAGGAGGCCCGCACCTTGATGGCGTCGAGCTCGACCAGGTCGCGTGACAACGTGGCCTGGGTGACCCGGACGCCGTTCTCGGCGAGCAGGTCGGCCAGCTCGGTCTGCGACCGGATCTCGTGGTGGGTGACGAGGTCGACGATCTGCTGGTGCCGGGCGCCCTTCGTGGCCGGCCGGAGCGCGGACTCGCTCACGGGTGCTCCAGCAGGTAGGTCAGGATCGCCTTCTGCGCGTGCCGGCGGTTCTCCGCCTCGTCCCACACCACGCTCTGCGGACCGTCGATCACGTCGGCCGCGATCTCCTTGCCGCGGTAGGCGGGCAGGCAGTGCAGCACGACCGCCTCGGGCTGCGCGTGGGCGAGGAGGTCCGCGGTCAGCGACCAGGGACCGAAGACGACCTCGCGGGCGGCAGACTCCTCCTCCTTGCCCATCGACACCCAGGTGTCGGTGACCACGACGTCGGCACCGGTGACGGCGGCGACCGGGTCGGGGACCGCCGTGGCCGAGCCGCCGGTCGTCGCGCCGATCGCGTTCGCCCGGTCGAACATCGCCGGCGACGGGACGTACCCCTCGGGCGCGCTGACCCGCACGTGCATCCCGGCGGTGGCGCCGGCCAGCAGCCAGGAGTTGCCCATGTTGCAGGCGCCGTCGCCGACGAAGGCCACGGTCAGCCCGGCAAGCGGGCCGACGTGCTCGCGGACGGTGAGCAGGTCGGCCACCAGCTGGCAGGGGTGGAACTCGTCGGTCAGCGCGTTCACGACCGGGACGCCGGCGTGCTCGGCCATCAGCTCGAGGTCGGACTGCTCGAAGGTCCGCCACACGATCGCGGACACCTGGCGGCCCAGCACCCGCGCCACGTCCTCGACGGACTCACGGATGCCGATGCCGGCGAGGCGACCCTCGACCAGCATCGGGTTGCCGCCGAGCTCGGCGATGCCGGCGCCGAACGAGACCTGGGTGCGCAGCGTGGGCTTGTCGAAGACCATCGCCACCGACTGCGGGCCGGCCAGTGGGCGGGCGTCGTACGGAGAGGCTTTGAGGGTGGCGGCCAGCTCCAGGACCTCGGCCTGCTCGGCGGGGCTGAGGTCGTCGTCGGCCAGGAAGTGCCGGGTCATCAGGCATCCGCCCGCGCGTACGCCGCGTCCAGGATCGCCGGCCAGGCCGCGAGGAACGCCTCGGCGTCGTCACTGGTCAGCACCAGCGGCGGGGCCAGCCGGACCCGGTTCGGGGTGGGGTTGTTGAGGATGAACCCGTGCTCCAGCGCGGCGGCGAACACGTGGGCCGAGACGTCGGCGGTGAGGTCGAGCCCGATGAGCAGGCCCTCGCCCCGGACCTCGGTGACCCGGGGGTCGGCGGCCAGGCCGTCGCGGATCTTCTGGCCCAGCACGGTGACGTGCTCGAGCAGGCCGTCGTCCTCGATGGTCCGGATCACGGCGAGCGCGGCCGCGCAGGCGACCGGATTGCCGCCGAAGGTCGTGCCGTGGTTGCCGGGCTCGAACAGCTCGCCGGCCGCGCCCAGGCCGACGCAGGCGCCGATCGGGAAACCGCCGGCCAGGCCCTTGGCCAGGGTGACGATGTCGGGCGTGACCCCCTCGGAGGCCAGCCAACGGCCGGTGCGGCCCATGCCGGTCTGCACCTCGTCGAACCACAGCAGTGCCCCGTGCTCGTCGGCGATCACCCGCGCGGCGGCGAGATAGCCCTCCGGCGGTACGACGACCCCCGCCTCGCCCTGCATCGGCTCGAGCAGGATCGCGGCGGTCCGCTCCGAGACCGCGGCGGCGAGGGCCTGCGCGTCGCCGTACGGGACGAAGACGACGTCGCCGGGTAGCGGCTTGAAGGGCGCGCGGTAGGCCTCCTTGGAGGTCAGCGCCAGGGCGCCCATCGTGCGGCCGTGGAAGCCGCCCTCGGCGACCACCACCTCGGTGCGGCCGGTGCGGCGGGTCAGCTTGAAGGCGGCCTCGTTGGCCTCGGTGCCGGAGTTGGTGAGGAAGACGTGCCCCGAGGTCGCGGCACGGGTCTCGACACGCTCGCTGCTCGACCCCCGACGATCGCTGGCGCTCGCTCCTCGACCACCGAGCGTCAAGGACAGCAGCTTCTCGGCCAGCTCGACCTGCGGGCCGGTGGTGAAGAAGTTGGAGACGTGGCCCAGCGTCTGCAGCTGGGTGGTCACGGCCTCGACCAGCGCCGGGTGGGCGTGGCCGAGCGCGTTGACGGCGATGCCGCCGAGCAGGTCGACGTACTCCTGGCCCTCGGCGTCCCAAACGTGGGCGCCCGCACCACGGACCAGCGCCAGCTTGGGCGGGCCGAAGGTGTTCATCAGCGAGGCGGCGTACCGCTCGTGGAGATCGGTCACGGGGTGTCCCTCACCTTCCGGGTCTTGGTCTCGACACCCGGAAGGACCTGGGTGCCGACGCCCTCCTTGGTGAAGAGCTCGAGGATGACGGCGTGCGGTTCGCGGCCGTCGACGACGGTGGCCCGCGGCACGCCCTCCTGGACGGCCTTCAGGCAGGCGCCCATCTTGGGCACCATCCCGCTGGCCAGGGACGGCATGATCTCGGCGAGCGACTCGGGGCTGATCTCGCCGATCACGTCGGTGGGGTCCGGCCAGTCGAGGTAGAGACCCTCCACGTCGGTCAGCACCAGCAGCTTCTCGGCCTTCAGCGCGACCGCGAGCGCGGCGGCGGCGGTGTCGGCGTTGACGTTGTGGACGACGCCGTGGACGTCGGGGGCGACGCTGGAGACGACCGGGATCCGGCCGGCCTCGATCAGGTCGAGCACCGACTCCGGGCGCACCCGGCTGACCTCGCCCACCAGCCCGAGGTCGACCTCCTCGCCGTCGACGATCGTGTTGGTCGGCTCGGCGGTGAACAGGCCGGCGTCCTCGCCCGAGCAGCCGACCGCCAGCGGGCCGTGCTCGTTGATGAGCCCGACCAGCTCACGCTGGACCTGGCCCACCAGGACCATCCGGACGACGTCCATCGCCTCGGGGGTGGTGACCCGCAGGCCGCCGCGGAACTCCGACTCGATGCCGAGCTTGGCCAGCATCTGGGAGATCTGCGGGCCACCGCCGTGCACGACGACCGGCTTGAAGCCGGCGAAGCGCAGGAAGGCGATGTCCTCGGCGAACGCCCGCTTGAGCGTCTCGTCGGTCATGGCGTTGCCGCCGTACTTCACCACGACGATCTTGCCGTGGTACTGCTTCAGCCACGGCAGGGCGCCCGCGAGGGTGCGGGCCTTGGCCTGGTCGGGCTTGCTGGTGTCGAAGGCACCGCTGGTCGAGTCGTTCATGAGGAGTACGCGCTGTTCTCGTGGACGTAGGCGTGGGTCAGGTCGTTGGTCCAGACGGTCGCCCGCTCGGACCCGGACTTCAGGTCGATGGTCACGCTCACCTCGCGGGGCTTCAGGTCGACCGTGTCCGGGTCGGCGTGCGGGGTCGACGACCGGCAGACCCAGACGCCGTTCATCGCGACGTCGAGGTCGGCGGGGTCGAACTGCGCCTGGGTGGTGCCGACGCTGGCCAGCACCCGACCCCAGTTGGGGTCGTTGCCGAACACCGCGGCCTTGAACAGGTTGGAGCGGGCGACGCTGCGGCCCACCTCGACCGCCTCGTCCTCGGTGGCGGCGTTGAGCACGGTGATCGCGATCTCGTGGTCGGCGCCCTCGGCGTCCTTCAGCAGCTGCATGGCCAGGTCGGTGCAGGCCTGGGTCAGCGCCTCGGTGAAGTCGGGCAGCGAGGGCGTGATGCCGCTGGCGCCACTGGCCATCACCGTGACCGTGTCGTTGGTCGACATGCAGCCGTCGGAGTCGAGCCGGTCGAACGAGACCCGGGTCGCGGCGCGCAGCGCGGCGTCCAGGTCGGCGGCGGGGACGACGGCGTCGGTCGTCAGGACCACCAGCATGGTGGCCAGCTGCGGGGCGAGCATGCCGGCGCCCTTGGCGATCCCGCCGACGCTCCAGCCGGCGCCCTCGACCACGACCTGCTTGCTCACCGAGTCGGTGGTCATGATCGCCTCGGCCGCCTGCGGCCCACCGTCCGGCCCGAGGGCGTCGTACGCCGCGTCGACGCCGGCGAGCAGCTGGTCGCGGTCGTTGGCGAGCCCGATCAGGCCCGTCGAGCAGACGACGACGTCGATCGCGCCGATCCCGAGGTGGCCCGCGACCCGCTCCGCCACGGCGTGCGTGGTCTGGAACCCGTCGGGGCCGGTGTAGCAGTTGGCGCCGCCGGAGTTGAGGACGACCGCGCGGACGGTGCCGTCCTTCACGACCTCCTGGCTCCACAGGACCGGGTTGGCCTTGCAGCGGTTGGCGGTGAACACGGTGGCCGAGTCGTACGTCGGGCCGGCGTTGACGACGAGCGCAACGTCCTTGGCGCCGGTGGACTTCAGGCCTGCGGGGACGCCGGCAGCGGTGAACCCGGCGGGGGTGGTGACGGTCATTTCTTGGGCTTCTGCTTCCTGGGCGTGGACTTCACGGGCTTGGCGGGCACGGCGAGAGCGACGGTGTGCCCTCGTCGTCGCCAGGCCTCGGCCGCCTTCTCCGCGTCCGTGAGCGGCACCAGGATCCAGTCGGTGTCGTAGGTCGACAGCGTGAAGACGCTGATGCGCTCCTCGGCCAGCGGCGTGAGCAGCTCGACCAGGACGCCGACCAGCTCGAAGTCCAGCGGGCCCTGCACCGCGAACGCGGTGAGCCCCTTCTGGGCGACCTGCTTGGTGGGCACGTTGCGCCCGGCGCAGACCAGGGAGGTCTCGGTCGCCGTGGCGGTGATGGAGAACAGCGAGGACGACTCCGCCCAGGTCGGGATCTCCGAGCCGGGAGGCAGCCGGACCACGGCGAGCTTCTCGGGGAACTGCTGCAGCGTGTACGTCGGCTGCTCGGTCGTCTCGGTCTGCTCGGTCGTCTCGGTCTGCTCGGTCTGCTCGGTCACGGCGCGATCCCCACGGTGGTCAGGCCCAGGCCCTCGTCGAGGCCCAGGGCGAGGTTCATGCACTGCACGGCGGCGCCGGCGGTGCCCTTGGCCAGGTTGTCGACCGCTCCGACGGCGACCATCCGGCCGGCGGCGGCGTCGACGGTCACCTGCACGTGCACGGCGTTGGAGCCGATGACGGACTTGGTCTGGGGCCACTGCCCCTCGGCGAGCAGGTGCACGAAGCGCTCGTCGCCGTACGCCTGGGCGTAGGCGGAGCGCAGGTCGTCGGCGGTGACGCCGGGCCTCAGCGGCGCCGAGCAGGTCGCGAGGATGCCGCGGGACATCGGGACGAGGAGCGGCGTGAAGCTGACGCTGACGGGGCCGCTGCCCTCGGTGAGCAGGCCGGACAGGTTCTGGGTGATCTCGGGAGTGTGCCGGTGGGTGCCGCCGACGCCGTACGCGCTGGCGTTGCCCATGATCTCGCTGCCGAGCAGGTGCGGCTTGGCCGCCTTGCCGGCCCCGCTGGTGCCGGACGCGGCGACCACGACCACCTCGGGCTCGACCAGACCGGCCGCGACCGCGGGAGCGAGGGTCAGCGTGGAGACGGTCGGGTAGCAACCGGGCACGGCGACGCGGGTGGCCCCGGCGAGCAGCGAGCGCTGACCCGGCAGCTCGGGCAGGCCGTAGGGCCAGGTGCCGGCGTGCTCGCCGCCGTAGAACTGCTCCCAGGCGCCCGGGTCGGCGAGGCGGAAGTCGGCCCCGCAGTCGACGACCACGACATCCTCACCCAGCTGGGCCGCGAGGGCGCCGGACTGGCCGTGCGGGAGGGCCAGGAAGACGACGTCGTGGCCGGCGAGGACCGACAGCTCGGTCGGCTCCAGGATCCGCTCGGCGAGCGGCGCCAGGTGGGGCTGGAGCGCGCCCAGCGGCTGGCCGGCGTTGGAGGCGCCGGTCAGGGCACCGATCTCGACCTGGGGATGGGCCAGCAGCAGCCGGAGCAGCTCGCCGCCGGCGTAGCCGCTCGCGCCGGCGACCGCCACTCGTGTCTTCGTTGACATGTGCATGACCATACATTGTCGTGCATGAGCATGTGAAGTCGGGATGAATCCGGTCGCCGACGTCGGCACGGCGGACTAGGTTCCGCCCGTGGAGTACCCGACCTTCCTCGACCACATCCGTCGCGAGTCCGCCCGGTTCCGCACCGTTCTCGCCTCGTGCGATCCCGCAGGGCGGGTCCCAGCCTGCCCCGACTGGGACGCCGCCGACCTGCTGTGGCACCTCACCGAGGTGCAGTGGTTCTGGGCGCAGGTGGTCCGGACCCGGCCGGCACCCCCCGACGAGGCGATGCCGCGGCCCGCGCGGGCGGCGTCGTACGACGGGCTCCTGGCGGCGTTCGACGAGCACTCGGCCGCGCTGGTGCACGAGCTCGAGGCAGCCGGGCCCGACGCGGCGGCCTGGCACTGGTCCCCCGTGCAGACCGTCGGCACCAGCTTCCGCCGGCAGGCGCACGAGGCGCTGATCCACCGCCTCGACGCGGAGCAGACCGCCGGGGCGGTCACCCCCCTGGACGCGGCCCTGGCCGGGGACGGGGTGCTCGAGGTGCTCGACGTGATGTACGGCGGGGACGCCCCCGCGTGGGGACGCGTCGAGGTCGGAACGTCCCTCCTGCGCGTCGACCTGGTCGACCTCGGCACCGCGATCTGGGTCCGTCCCTCGATGTTCGTCGGCACCGAGCCGGGGTCCGGCAAGGTCTACGACGGCCCGCACGTACAGGTCGTGGACGATCCGGGCACGCCGGCCGACGCGGTCGTCGCCGGGACCGCGGCCGACCTGGACGCCTGGCTCTGGCGTCGCCGCGACGAGGCCGGCATCACGGTGAGCGGCGACCCGGCAACGTACGACGCGTTCCGCGCCTGCGTCGACCAGCCCCTCGACTGAGCGCGAGCTTCCCGAAAGCGCCCCCGCGCACGCGGGCATCTCGCTAAGGTCGACGGCTGGGCCGCCGACAGACCCGACGAGCGCCCACGACCCTCGATGCTCCCTGGAGTCACTCATGCCCGCTCGTCCGACCACCCGCCTCGTCCAGGCACTCACGGCCCTGCTGCTGCTCGCGTTCGTGCTCGGCACCGCGCCCGCGCAGGCCGGGGTGGCCACCACTGCGCTGGAGCGACGCAACACCAACCCGACCGGCACCAACGCCGGCAGCCCGGCGAACGGCGTCGGTGGCCTGGGGCTGAGCCTGGCGAGCCTGCCGGACGGCCGGATCAAGGTCACCTGGAAGCGGCCGGGGCCGGTCAAGCGCCTCAAGCACTACGTGCTCACGGTCGGTCCGAGCCGTCGGCTGGACCGCGACGTCAAGACGTACAAGGTCAACCGCCGCAAGACGTCGATCGTCGTCGCGCGGGCCGTCGACGCGCTGCCGACGTCCGGCAACTACTCGTTCGTGCGGATCTCCGCGATCCGTAAGAAGGGCACCAAGGGCGGCAGCCCCACCAAGTGGATCCAGGCGCCGCTGACCTTCCGCTGCACCGCGCTCCCCCAGGACCGGGTCACGGTCGGCACCTTCAACGTCCGCACCTGGAAGGGCGACACGACCGACAAGCCGAAGGGCCTCGGCTGGAACCTCCGGGGGCCCAACGTCATCAAGGACATCCGGCGCAGCGGCGCCCGCGTGGTCGCGCTCCAGGAGGCCAGTGGCAAGGAGGGCATGGGCAACGGGTCGGTGCGCCAGCACCAGTGGATCATCGATCGGCTCAACGAGGCCGATGGCTCCGCCGCCTGGGTCGACGGGGTGGACAACTCGTACTACGGGGTGCTCGGCGGCCTGACCGGCACCCGGATCATCTACGACGCGAACGTCTACACCGAGCTGGCCCAGGGGCTCTCCCGTGTCACCGACCCGAAGGCGCCCATGGACTCCCTGATGCCGTGGGTGCGGCTGCAGGCCACGAGCGGCACCCAGGCCTCGTTCGTCGTCACGTCCAACCACCTGCGGGTGGGCGAGACCCGCGGCGACTTCGACATCCGCGGTCGCCAGACGGTCAAGACGCTCGGCTTCCTGAAGAGCCTCCGCAAGGCCTTCCCGACCGACCAGATCGTGGTCGCGGGTGACCTCAACTCCACGGCCAACACGATGCCCTTCAACAACGTGCAGCGTGCCCTGCTCAACGCGGGTCTGTACGACACCTACGCCACGAGCGCCCTGAAGGGGGCGCACATGCCGACGTCGAACCTCTACAAGTTCCCGCTCGGCCCCTCGCCGCACCGGCGTGACTACATCCTGACGTACGGCGGCCCGCGAGGCTCCTGCGGCTACACGAACCTGTACTTCACCGCGAAGTCGCAGACGTCCTCCGACCACTTCATGCAGGTCGCGTCGGTGCCGCTGCGCCACCTCTGAGGAACCCGGGTCCCGGGAAGGCGGTCCGTGAAGGCGCCGTGAAGGCGCCCTGAAACCGGGCCGCCCCACCCTGGGGGCATGACAGCACTCCCCTCCTCCCTGGCCCCCACCGCCCTGGCCGGCACCGACCTGGCGGTCACCGCGACCGGCCTGGTCAAGACCTTCGGCTCCCACCGCGCCGTGGACGGCGTCGACCTCGAGGTCCGTCGCGGCGAGGTGTTCGGCGTGCTCGGCCCCAACGGGGCCGGCAAGACCACGATGATCCGGATGCTCGCCACCCTGCTGCCGATCGACGGCGGCACGGCGTCGGTCTTCGGCGTCGACGTCCGCGACCAGCCGCACATGGTGCGCCAGCTGGTCGGCGTGACCGGCCAGTACGCCTCGGTCGACGAGAACCTCACCGGGCGCGAGAACCTCTGGCTCTTCGGCCGGCTGCAGGGCCTGCGCTCGGCGCGGGCCCGGGCGACGGCCGACGACCTCCTCGAGCGCTTCGGCCTCACCGAGGCGGCCGACCGGCAGATCTCGGCCTTCTCGGGCGGCATGCGCCGCCGCCTCGACCTCGCGGCCAGCCTGATCTCGCGTCCGCCCCTCATCTTCCTCGACGAGCCGACCACCGGCCTCGACCCGCGGACCCGGGGCCAGATGTGGGACACCATCCGCGACCTGGTCCGCGAGGGCAGCACCGTGCTGCTGACGACCCAGTACCTCGACGAGGCCGACCAGCTGGCCGACCGGATCGCCGTCATCGACCGCGGCCTGAAGGTCGCCGAGGGCACCCCCGACGAGCTGAAGACCTCGGTCGGCAGCTCCTCGCTGCAGCTGCGGATGTCCGACGAGGCCGACACCGCCGCCGCGCTCGAGATCGTCCGACGGGTGCTGGGTGAGGAGCCCGTCCTGACCCCGGAGCACGGCGGACTCAACGCCGCGCTCAGCGACGCCAACCAGGCGGCCGACGTCCTGATCGCGCTGCGCCAGTCCGGGCTGTCGATCGCGGCCGCCACCGTGCAGAAGCCCACCCTCGACGAGGTGTTCCTGGCCATCACCGGCCACGGCACCGACGAGGACACCACCACTCCCGACCTCACCCCGGAGGCGACCCGATGACCACCACCCTGACTGCCGAGCCCGAGACCCTCCTCGTCGAGGACCGCGCCCTGGCCCCCCGTCCGACGCTCGCCGAGACACTGAGCCAGACCGTGTCGATGGCCTGGCGCTCGACCAAGAAGATGCGGCGCAATCCCGAGCAGTTCTTCGACGTCACCATCCAGCCGCTGCTGTTCACGGCGATGTTCGCCTACATCTTCGGCGGCGCGATCTCCGGCAGCGTCGCGGACTACCTGCCGGTCATCATCCCCGGCATCCTGGCCCAGACCGCGCTCACCGCCTGCATGGCGACCGGCATCCAGCTGCGCGAGGACATGGACAAGGGCGTCTTCGACCGGTTCAAGTCGTTGCCCATCGCGCGGATCGCCCCGCTCGCGGGTCCGGCCCTCGCCGACCTGCTCCGCTACGGCACGGCTGCGACCCTGACCATCCTGGTCGGCCTGGCCATGGGCTACCGGCCGGGCGGCGGGGTGCTCGGCGTGCTCGCCGGCTGGGCGCTGACCATCGTCGCCGGCTGGTCGCTGGCCTGGATCTTCACCTGGCTCGGCACCATCGCCCGCAGCGCCCAGGCCGTGCAGGGCATCTCGATGATGATCATGTTCCCGCTGACCTTCCTGTCCAACGCCTTCGTACCCGAGAGCACCCTCCCGGGCTGGCTGCAGGCCTTCGTGAAGGTCAACCCGGTCTCGCACGTCGTCTCCGCCGTCCGCGACCTGATCAACGACGGCAACGTCACCGGCGAGGTCGCCTGGGCGCTGCTCGGCTGCGCCGTCGTCGTCGCGATCTTCGCGCCGCTCGCCGTGCGGAGCTACGCCCGGAAGATGTGAGTCGTCACGGAACGAGCCGGGCGACCAGGCGTCGTACGTCGTCGCGGAGCTCGTGCGGGCGGCGCTCGCCCAGCGCGTCGGCGGCAGCGGACAGCGCGCCGGGGACCAGGTCCTCGGCGCGCTGCTGCCCCCAGGCCCACTCGAGGCTCGGCAGCATCCGGTTGTAGGCGAAGCGGTCGGCCGTCGCGAGCAGGGCTGCGGCGTACTCCCCCGGCCCCTCCGGGCGGGTGAGCTCCCACAGGCCGAGGGCGTAGACGACCGAGCCGACGACCGGGTAGTCGAGGTACGGCGCCTCGACGTCGAGCGCGAGTCCGGCCCGCTCGACCAGCCCGGCGTGCAGCGACCGGCCGGAGGCCCGTTCGCCGCTGTGGACGTGGGCGCAGAGCGCGGCGGCGCTCGGGTAGAGCACCCATGGGGAGAAGCCCGTGGGCAGTGCGTTGCCCGGGAAGGTACGACGCTCGAGCTCCGCGATGCCGGCCCGGTACGACGCCAGCCCCTCGCCGACCTGCCCCCTGGCCAGCGCGACCTCGGCCCGGCCGCACAGGATGCTGATCGCCCCGCCCATCAGCGACTGGCCCCCGTCGGTGGCCGCGATCTCCTCGAAGATCCGCTCCGCCTCGTCCACCCGGCCGGACCGCAGCGCCGCGATCGCGAAGACCGAGCGGGTCTGCCCGGCGTCCTCGTCGGCCCCGAGCGCGACCAGGTCGGGCAGCGCGGCCGCCGCGAGCCGCTCGGCCTCCGCGATGTCGCCGGCCGAGAGGGCCAGGCTGGCCAGCTGGGCGGTCGTCAGAGCCCGCCCCCACGGCCCGTCCTCCTCGGTCCAGAGCGCCAGGGACCGCTCGCCGCGCTGCCGGGCCAGGACCAGCTCGCCGGCGTTCTCGTAGACCTGACAGGCCCACTGCAGCGCGATCCGCGCGACGAACGGATCCGGGTCGTCGCAGAGCGCCTCCATCGCGGCCGGGTCGTCCTCGCTGCCACCCGTCGCCAGCAGGCCGCGGACCATTCCGGCGATCCGCGGCTCGTCACCCGGGCCGAGGTCGTGGAGCCGGGCCATGGCCCGCTCGGAGGTCTCGTTCGCGAAGATCATCGAGTTCACGACCACTGCGCAGAGCACCCCGCGCAGCACGGCCCCGAGGTCGTCGGGGAGCTCGGCGTCGTGGAGCACCTCCTCGACGGAGTCCGCCATCGCCACCACCTTCAGGTGGGCGCCCTCGATCGACCAGAAGCCCATCAGGGCGGCGGCGAGCACGACGACCGCGTCGGCGTCGCGGTCGGCCAGCGCCCGGCGCAGGACGTCGACCAGATTGCCCTCCTCCATCCGGACCGCCCGCATCACGGCCACCTGGTCGACGGTGAAGAGCTGGGGCGCCAGGGCACCGGCGAGACCCGTCGCCCACGAGCGCAGCCCGTCCGCCGCAGCGGCCTCCTCGCCCGCCTCCTGGAGCCGCAGCCGACCGAACTCGCGGACCGTCTCCAGCAGCCGGTAGCGCAGCCCGTCGCCGGTCTCGTGGACGGTGACCAGGGACTGCTCGACCAGCCGCTCGACCAGGTCGAGGGCGTCCGGCGAGCCCACGACGGCGGTCGCGCCATCGATGGCGAAGCCGTCGCGGAAGACCGATAGCCGGCGCAGCGCGGCCCGCTGGTCGTCCGGCAGCAGCGCCCACGACCAGTCGATGACGGCGAGCAGCGTCTGGTGCCGCTCGGGCGCGTCGCGACTCCCCCCGCGCAGCAGCGTGAAGCGGTCGTCGAGACGGCGCGCGATCTCGGCCACGGACATGACGCGGACCCGGGCCGCGGCGAGCTCGACGGCCAGCGGCAGTCCGTCGAGCCGCTCCACCAGGGACCGGACCTCCTCGTCGTCCAGACGTACGCCGGGCCGCGCGGACGTGGCCCGCTCTCGGAACAGCTCGACGGCGTCGTCGGTGCCGAGCTGCGGCAGCAGGTAGACCCGCTCCGCGGCCAGCCCCAGCGGCGAGCGGGTCGTGGTGACCACGCTCAGCTGGGGGGTGCGGGCCAGCAGCTGAGCGACCAGGTCGGCGGCGGCCTCGACGACGTGCTCGCAGTTGTCGAGGACCAGCAGCGAGGGCGCGGTGCCGATCCGGTCGACGATGCGCGCGAGCAGGTCGGTACGGCGGGCCGCCTCGCTGGCCCGGGTGACGTAGGAGTCGCGCACCCCGAGGGTGTCGCCGACCTCCGCGGCGACACCCTCCGGCGAGGTGACGCCGACCAGCTCCACGAAGTGGACCGTCGCCTGCTCGGCCCGCCGGCCGAGCAGGTGGGCCAGCCGGGTCTTGCCCAGCCCGCCGGGCCCGACGATCGAGACCAGCCGCGAGGAGCGGGTCATCGCGGCCAGGGCGGCGAGGTCGTCGTCGCGGCCGATCAGCCGCGACGCCTCGTACCGGAGTCCCTCGCGGACCGGGTGGTCGCGGGCCAGCAGCTCGGCGTGCAGTGCCTGCAGCTCCGGACCGGGGTCGACGCCGAGGCGGTCGGCGAGGTGGCGGCGCACCTCGTCGTAGCGCTCCAGGGCGGCCGGGACGCCGCGGACGGCGGCCTCGCTGCGCAGCAGGGCCAGCAGGGTGGGCTCGTCGGGGGCCGAGCCGTCGAGGACGGTCAGCGCCTCCTCGTGCTCGCCGAGGACGGAGAGCGCCCGCCCCAGCAGCCGGATCATCGCCTCCCGCGCGGTGCGGGCGGTCGCGCGGAGGGTGGCGAGCTCGCCCTCCCCGGAGTCGGCGATCCGCTGGCCCGTGACGACGCGCGCCGCCGCGACCGCGCCGGCCCAGTCGCCGCGGCGCTCGGCGTCGTGGGCGGCCCGCGTCGCCCGCCGTACCGCGGCCACGTCGCTCTCGACCGGGCCGAGGCGGTAGCCGTGGGGCGCCCGGACGACGGCGTCCGCGCTGGTGGCCGTGCGCGCGCGCGAGACGACCACCTGCAGCGCCTTGACCGGGTTGGCCGGGACGTCGTCGCCCCAGATCTCGTCGATCAGCCGCTCCTCGCTCACGCCCTCGCCGGGCGCCGAGGCGAGGGCGGCGAGGAGGGCGTGGGTGCGCTCCCCCGCCACCGGTGACCCGCACCAGCTCACGGCGTCGAGCAGGCGCAGGTCCACGGCTCAGGCCCGCTGGGCGGCGCCGGTGCGCTCGGCGGCCAGGGCCACGGCTGCGTCGCGGGCGGCCCCGACCTCCTCGTCGGTGAGGGTGCGGTCGGTCGCGCGGAACCGGAGCGCGAAGGCGAGCGACTTGTGTCCGTCGCCGACCTGCTCGCCGGTGTAGACGTCGAAGAGCCGGATCGACTCGAGCAGGGCACCGGCCCCCTCGCGCAGCGCCGCCTCGACGGCCGCCGCAGCGGTCGCGGCGGGTACGACGAGGGCGACGTCCTCCTTGGCGACCGGGTAGCCGGAGACCACCGGGCCGGAGGCCACGTCGACGGCCCGGCGCAGCAGCAGGTCGAGGTCGAGCTCGAGCGCCGCGGGGCGGGGCGGCAGCCCGTAGGCCTTCGCGACCTTCGGGTGCAGCTCACCGGCGTGACCGAGGACCTCGTCGCCGACCAGCAGCCGCGCGCAGCGCCCCGGGTGCCACGGCATCCGGCTCGCGGACTCGACCACGAGCTCGACCCCGAGCTCGGTGGCCACGCGACGGGCGAGGCCGATCGCGTCGGCCCATCCGGCCTCACGGCCCTCGCCCCACCAGCCGGCCCGCTCCCGCTCACCGGCCAGCACCACGGCGAGGTGCAGCGGCTGCTCGGGCAGCGTGTCGAAGAGCTTCGCGAGCTCGTCGTCAGTGGGGCGCCGATCGACGCCGTAGATCGGGGCCGGCCCGCGGTCGACGGGGAACGCGACCGTGCCGGTCTCGAAGAGCGCAACCCCGGCCGCGCCGCGGCCGACGTTGCGGGCCGCGGCCTTCAGCAGGCCGGGCAGCAGCGTCGTCGTGTAGGCCGGCTCCTCGCTCGAGAGCGGGTTGGCCAGCCCGACCGTGTGCCGTAGCGGGTCGTCGGCAGGCAGGCCGAGGGTGTCGAAGGTCGCCTCGCCGACGAACGGGAAGCTGACCACCTCGACGAAGCCGGCACCGGCCACGGTGCGCCCGACCCGGCGGCGCAGCCGCTGCTCGCGGGTCAGCCCGCGGCCCCCCGACGGCGTCGGCAGCACGCTCGGCACCTGGTCGTAGCCGACCACGCGGGCGACCTCCTCGACCAGGTCGAACGGGTCGGTGAGATCGGGGCGCCAGCTCGGCGGGACTGCGGTGAGCCGGTCGCCGTCCACCGTGACGGTGCAGCCCACGGCCTCGAGGTCGGCGACGGCGGTGGCGGGGTCGATGGCGATGCCGGTGACCCGCGCGGGCAGGTCGGCGTCGATGGCGATCGCGAGCGGCGCCGGCGGGGTGCCGACCACGGTCACACCGGGGTGGACCGTGCCGCCGCCGTACGTCGTGAGCAGCTCGACCACCCGGTCGGCCGCGGCCTCGCAGATCGTCGGGTCGACGCCGCGCTCGTTGCGCTTGCCGGCCTCGGAGGAGATCTTGTGCCGCTTGCCGGTGCGGAACATCGCGGTGGCGTCCCAGTGGGCCGCCTCGACGAGGACCGAGGTGGTCGTGGACGACATCTCGGTGGTCTCACCGCCCATCACGCCGCCCAGGCCGATCAGGCCGGAGTCGTCGGTGACGACCAGGTCCTCGGGAGACAGCGCCCGGTCGGTGCCGTCGAGGGTGGTCAGCCGCTCGCCCTCAGTCGCCCGGCGCACCCGGACCGTGCCCTGGACCTTGTCGGCGTCGTAGCCGTGGATCGGGCGGCCGGTCTCGAGCATCACGTAGTTCGTGATGTCGACGGCCAGTGAGATGGAGCGCATGCCGGCGTGCTGGAGCCGCTCGGCCAGCCACGCGGGCGTCGGGGCGGCCGGGTCGAACCCGGTCACCTGCCGGGCCACGAAGACCGGACAGCCGACGGCGTCGTCGACCTCGACCGGCCAGCCCTCGGCGTTGGCGGCCGGGGTCTCGCGCAGGGCCGGGTCACGGTACGGCGCGTCGTAGGCCAGGGCCGCGTCGCGAGCGATGCCCCGCAGCGACAGGCCGTAGGCCCGGTCGGGGTTGATCTCGAACTCGATCACCTCGGCGTCGAGCCCGAGCACGCCGAAGGCGTCCTGACCCGGCTCGCCCGCGTCGGCGGGCAGCACGATGATGCCGTCGTGGTCCTCGCCCAGACCCAGCTCGCGCGCCGAGCAGATCATCCCCGCGGAGAGATGGCCGTAGGTCTTGCGGGCGGAGATGGCGAAGTCGCCGGGGAGCACTGCTCCCGGGAGCACGCAGACGACCAGGTCGCCGGGCGCGAAGTTGTGGGCGCCGCAAACGATGCCCTGGGGCTCGCCGGTGCCGTTGGCGTCGCCGACGTCGACGGTGCACCAGTTGATCGTCTTGCCGTTCTTCTGCGGCTCGGGCTCCATCGTGAGCACCCGGCCGAGGACCAGCGGCCCGGTGATCGCGTCGCCGGCGCGGTCGATCGCCTCGAGCTTGAGACCGAGCGCGGTCAGCCGCGCGGTCAGGTCGTCGGTGGTCACGCCGGCCGGCAGGTCGACGTACTCCTCGATCCAGGATCGGGATGCCTTCATGTGCTCAGAGTTCCGTTCCGAAAGCGGTGGTGAAGCGGACGTCGCCCTCGAAGAGCTCGCGGAGGTCCTCGAGCCCGTGGCGGAACATCAGCGTCCGGTCGATGCCCATGCCGAAGGCGAAGCCGGTGTAGCGCTCGGCGTCCACGCCGCAGGCGGTGAGCACCCGCGGATTCACGACACCGCATCCACCCCACTCGATCCAGCCCTCGCCGCGGCAGGTGCGGCACGGCGAGCCCTCCAGCTCGCCGGCGCCCCGGCAGACGAAGCAGACCAGGTCGACCTCGGCGGACGGCTCGGTGAAGGGGAAGTACGACGGCCGGAACCGGGTCGTGATCCCCTCGCCGAACATCGACGTCGCGAAGTGGTCGAGGGTGCCCTTGAGGTGGGCCATGCTGATGCCCTCGTCGATCGCGAGGCCCTCGACCTGGTGGAACATCGGGCTGTGCGTGGCGTCGTACTCGTCGGTGCGGAAGACCCGTCCCGGGCAGACGACGTAGATCGGCGGCGTACGGGTCAGCATCGTGCGCGCCTGCACCGGCGAGGTGTGGGTGCGCAGCACCATCGCGTTCTCGGCCGGCTCGGTCCAGAAGGTGTCCTGCATCGTGCGCGCCGGGTGGTCGGCGCCGAGGTTGAGGGCGTCGAAGTTGAGCCACTCGGCCTCGATGACCGGCCCCTCCGCGACCTCCCAGCCCATGGCCACGAAGATGTCGGCGATCAGCTCGGAGCCGGTGGTGATCGGGTGGCGGGCACCCGACGGAAGCCGGTCGGTCGGGAGCGTGACGTCGACGGTCTCCTCGACCAGCATCCGCTCCTCGTGCTCGACCTCGAGCACGGCCTGCCGCTCCCCCAGCGCCTTGTTGACGGCACCGCGGGCCTGGCCGATGCGCTGGCCGGCCTCCTTGCGGGCCTGCGGCGGGAGCGCCCCGATCTCGCGGTTGGCCAGCGCCAGCGGCGACCGGTCGCCGGTGTGGTCGATCCGCACCTGCTTGAGCCCGTCGAGATCGGCAGCGCCGGCGATCGCCGCGAGAGCGGCGTCGCGGGCGGCCTCGACCTCCTCGGACTTCAAGGGCGTGACCTCCACGGGGTCGTAGTCGGTGTTCGGGCCGGACAACTCGGGCCTCTCGTCGTGCGTCAATAGCAGGGTGAACGTCACCGTGGAGTCTAGGGAGCCGGTCGCCGGACGCGCGAACCGGTTCCCGGCGTACCCGGTCCGGCAGCTGCTCCGCTTCGCGTGGGCGGAGCTGCAGTCCTGCGTGTTCGCCGCCGCGGTGTTCGCCGGGCTGCTGGTCTGCTTCGTCGTCCCGCTGCCGGTGGCGTCGTACGACGCGCTGCTGGTGTGGTGCGTCGCGGTCACGCTCGGCTTCTGGTGGCTGGGCCTGGAGAGCTGGCGCGAGGTGCTGGTGATCTGCGCCTTCCACCTGCTGGGACTCGGCCTGGAGCTGTTCAAGGTGCACGTCGGCTCCTGGTCCTACCCCGGCGACGCGGTGACCAAGGTCGCGGGCGTGCCGCTCTTCTCGGGCTTCATGTACGCCGCCGTCGGCTCCTACATCTGCCAGGCCTGGCGGCGCCTGGACCTGCGGGTCAGCCACTACCCGGCACTGCCCGCGACGCTGGTCGCCGTGGGGATCTACGCGAACTTCTTCACCCATCACTGGATCGTCGACCTGCGCGTGCCGCTCGCGCTGGCGGGGCTGGTGCTGCTGCGCCGTACCTGGGTGCACTTCACCGTCGGCCCGGCCCGCTACCGGATGCCCCTGGCCGTGTCGTTCCTGCTGATCGGGCTCTTCCTCTGGATCGCCGAGAACCTCGCGACCCTGCTGGACGCCTGGGCCTACCCCGGCCAGGAGCAGGTCTGGCACGTCGTGCACGCGTCGAAGATCGGGGCCTGGGCGCTGCTGGTCACGATGAGCTTCGTGCTGGCGGCGACCGTGAAGCGGTACGAGGGCGTCCTGCACCACGTGGAGGAGTCGTCGGTCAGTCCTGGCGACGGTCCTCGGCCGGCCAGCAGGTGACCACGCGGGCGCCGCCGCCGGGGGCGTCGTCGATGACCACGATGCCGCCGTGGGCACGGACCAGGCCGTGCACGATGTAGAGCCCGAGGCCCGAGCCGCCCCGTACGCCGCCCTTCCAGAACTTGGTGAAGACCCGGCGACGCAGCTCGACGGGGATCCCGGCGCCCTGGTCGTCGACGGTGACCTCCACGCCCGGCCACTCGGTGCCCTCGGGCATCGCGCGCAGGGCCACCCGGACCGTGCCGTCGCCGTGCCGGACGCCGTTCTCGACCAGGTTGGTGACCACCTGGGTGAACTTGTCGGGGTCGACCGTGATCTCCGGGAGGTCCGGGCCGATCTCGAGCTCGACGGGTGTGGCGGTGCCCGCGGAGACCGACTCGACGATCCGGTGGACCAGGACCTGGGCGTCAGCGGGCCGCGGGTAGAGCTGCAGGCGTCCGGTGTCGATGCGGGCCACGTCGAGCAGCTCCGCGATCAGCCGGCTCAGCCGGTCGGAGTCGGCGTGCACGGTGGTGAGCATCAGCTTCTTCTGCTCGTCGTTCAGCTTGTCCCAGCGGTTCAGCAGGGCCTGGACGAAGCCCTTCACCCCGGTCAGCGGCGAGCGCAGCTCGTGGGCCACCGTCGCGACCAGGTCGGAGCGCTCGCGGTCCAGACGCGCGCGACCACGGCCCGAGCGCAGGGTCACCACGACCCGGGAGACCGGCTGGTCGAGGGCGGGCCTGTGGATCCGGGCCGCGACCAGGACCTCCTCCCCGTTGGGGAGCTGCCAGGACTGCTCGGGGACCGCCCGCCGGGTCGCGAGGCCGCCGTAGGGGCGGTTGACGTCGTACCAGTGCTGGCCCTCGTGGTCCTGCAGCGTGAGGACCTCGCCCAGCGACCGGCCGACCGTCCCGGCGGCGGCCGGGCCCAGCATCGTGGCGGCGACCGAGGACACCAGAGTCACGACCCGGTCCGGTCCGGCCACCACCACGCCGTCGGGCAGCGAGTCGGCGAGCGCCTGGGCGTCGTGCTCCGGGTCGGTCACTCCTGCAGCGTACGGCGCTGGGCCCGCGCGGAGGCGTAGAGGCAGAGCGCGGCCGCGGTGGAGAGGTTGAGGCTCTCGGCCCGGCCGTGGATCGGGATCCGGACCCGGTGGTCGGCGAGCGCCGCCAGGTCGTCGGGCAGGCCCCAGGCCTCGTTGCCGAACAGCCAGGCCGTCGGGCGGGTGAGCAGCTCGTCGGCCTCGAAGAGGTCGATCTCACCGGCGCCGTCGGCGGCGAGCACGGTCAGGCCTGCGGCCCGGGCGGCCCTGACCGCGGCGGCGGCGTCCGGCTCGACCGCGACGGGGACGTGGAAGAGGCTGCCCACGCTCGCCCGGACCGTCTTCGGGTTGTAGGCGTCGACCGAGCTGCCGGCGAGCACCACGGCCTCGACGCCGGCCGCGTCCGCGCACCGGACGACGGTGCCCGCGTTCCCGGGGTCACGCACGTC
The DNA here is from genome assembly GCF_037120545.1 of Nocardioides sp. CCNWLW216. Lineage (NCBI taxonomy): Bacteria > Bacillati > Actinomycetota > Actinomycetes > Propionibacteriales > Nocardioidaceae > Nocardioides > Nocardioides sp. CCNWLW216. Next base: position 487,427 of record NZ_JBBBBJ010000004.1, on the reverse strand, counting down.
GGCGCACAGCGCCACCAGGAGGCGCGGGGTGCTCAGCAGGTCCCCCAGCGGCCGGTCCAGGTGGCGGCAGAGCGCCACCACGCCGGCGGGCGACACACTGTCGCTCAGCGAGGCCAGGGCGCGATCGTCGACGAGCGTCCACGGGACGTCGACCGCCTCCGCGGCGAGGCCGGCGTACTGGTCGGTGGCCGCGGGGGTCGCGAAGACCTCGACGACGCAGCCAGGGACGGACAGCGCCCCCTCGACGGCCTTCGGGCCGTCGGCGAGGAACAGCCGCCGCTCGGATCGCACCGAGCGGCGGCTGAGCTTGCGCGTGTCCTTGAGACGACCGTTGCCGGCCGTCAGAGGGGCGGTCAGGCCGAGGCCTCCGCCTTGGGCGCGTTGACGTCCGCGGGCAGCGCGGCCTTGGCGACCTCGACGAGCGCGTTGAAGGCGGCCACGTCGTTGACGGCCAGCTCGGCCAGGATCTTGCGGTCGACCTCGACACCGGCCAGGCCGAGACCCTGGATGAACCGGTTGTAGGTGATCCCCTGAGCGCGAGCCGCAGCGTTGATCCGCTGGATCCACAGCTTGCGGAAGTTGCCCTTGTTCTTGCGCCGGTCGTTGTAGCTGTAGACCAGCGAGTGGGTGACCTGCTCCTTGGCCTTGCGGTACAGGCGCGAGCGCTGGCCGCGGTAGCCGCTGGCCCGCTCGAGGACGACCCGGCGCTTCTTCTGGGCGTTGACCGCCCGCTTGACGCGTGCCACTTGTTACTCCTTGGTGCTCAAAGTTCGGTTCGGGAGACCCCCGGTCGGGGTCTGGGGCGGAGCCCCAGTGGGGGGCTCACAGGGGCGGAGCCCCCGTGGGAGTCAGAGACCCAGCATCTTCTTCGCGCGGGGGACGTCGGCCTTGGCGACCTCGACGGTCCCGGTCAGGCGGCGCGTGACCTTCGAGGCCTTCTTCTCGAGGTTGTGGCGCTTGCCGGCCTTCTCGCGAAGGATCTTGCCGGACCCGGTCACGCGGAAGCGCTTCCCGGCACCCGAGTGGCTCTTGTTCTTCGGCATCTGTTTCTCTCTCTCGTCGTCCTGCCCGGCGCACGGTGGCGCGCCGGCGAGGATGGTCTGCGGTAGGGCTCAGGCCTCGATCTCGGGATCGAGGTTCTCGGAGCGGCCACGCTCCTTCTTCTTCGCCACCGGTCCGGCGGCGTGGGCGGCGTCGCGCTCGGCCTGCTCCTCGGCCTGGGCCGCGGCACGCTCGGCGGCGCGGGACTCCTTCGCGGCGAGGGCGTCGACCTTGGCGTCGGCCTTCTTCTTGTGCGGGCCGAGCACCATGATCATGTTGCGGCCGTCCTGCTTGGGCGAGGACTCCACGAAGCCGAGCTCCGCAACGTCCTCGGACAGCTTCTGCAGCAGCCGGAAGCCCAGCTCGGGGCGGTGCTGCTCGCGGCCGCGGAACATGATCGTGATCTTGACCTTGTCGCCGGCCTTGAGGAAGCGCACCACGTGACCCTTCTTGGTCTCGTAGTCGTGCGCGTCGATCTTGGGACGAAGCTTCATCTCCTTGATGATCACGTTCGTCTGGTTCCGACGGGCCTCGCGGGCCTTCTGGGCGTTCTCGTACTTGAACTTCCCGTAGTCCATGAGCTTGCAGACCGGCGGGCGGGCCATGGGCGCGATCTCGACGAGGTCGAGGTCGGCTTCCTGGGCAAGGCGCAGCGCGTCGGCCGTCGGCACGATGCCGACGGTCTCGCCGCTGGGTCCAACGAGGCGGACCTCGGAAACCCGGATCCGGTCGTTGATACGAAGCTCGGTGCTGATGTGTCCTCCAGTGGTAGGTGGCCAGGTGGTCTCGTCGTGCGGGCGGGGGCCCGAAATCAACGAAGGCTTCCGCTCATCCAAGCGGAAGCCAGTCGCGACACGTCACCGCGAGGTGATCGCACCACCGAGGACCACCACCGGACGACCAGCGTCTGGTGGGACCTACGGGACCGGACCCGACGACCTGATCGTGCTCCGGTCGATGCGGGTGGGAGACGATGTTGCTTGTCCTCCGCTTGATGATCGGCTCCCCGGACGCCTCACGGCACGGGGAGCTGATCGGTCAACACCCGAGGTTAGCCGAACATTCCGGCATGCCGCTAATCGGTGGGGCGCACCCAGGCGGGCTGCCCGGCAACCTGTGCGAGCGTCCAGCCGGCAGCGAGACCGTGCAGGTCCTCGCCCTCGACGACGACCCGGACCGGACCGGCGACGTCGACCACCAGGGCCGCCGCGCCCTCCTGGACCGCCGACTGGGCCGCGAGCTGCGTGAGGACCGGCACCGGACGGGCCTGCGGGTCCCAGGCCCGCAGGGCCTCCAGGCCCGTGAACGCCAGCAGCGCCAGGCGGCCGTCGGCGCCGGTGAGCAGCACGGCCGCCATCTCGCTGGACTTGTCGCGGGTACGGCCGGCCTCGTCGACCTCCGCCTCCCCCAGCACCGCGACGACCGGCACCAGGAGCCGGCCCGTCTGCAGCGCGGCGAGCACGCCGGCGTACCGACCCGGCTCGCCGGGCGCCTCGTCGTACGCCGCGAGGGCGGTGGCCACCTCGTCCGGGACCGTGCCCGTGTCGTCGGGGTACGCCGGGCTCGCCAGCTCGCGACGGGCTCCGTCCACCTGCTCCATGGCTCCATTGTCAGGCGGACGGCTCGGTGACGTGCACCGGGGCCGGCGCGCGCCGTGTGGGAGGCTGATCGCGTGGACGACGCGAGCTGGGCAGCGCTGACCCTGAGTCTCACCGTGGTGGGTGGGATCTGGACCTGGTACGCCTTCCGTCGCCGCGGCCTGGCCTCCGGGATCCGCGGGGTCGGGCTGAGCCTGCTGCCGCTGGCGGCGTACCTCACCGACACGCTGCGGATGTTCACCCGGATCGTCGACGCCGTCGGCGACTGGGCGGGAGGGCTCGCGCTCAACCCCCGGGTGTGGTCCGGCATCGCGGTCGCAGGCGTCGCCGTCGTCGCGTTCGTCGTGGCCCGGGCCATCGACGCGCGCCGGCCCCGGGTCGCGGCCCCGACCGAGAAGCCCGGCCGCCTGGAGCGGCCCGCGCGCGCCGAGCAGCGCGGCGCACCCGCGGTCCGGGACGACGACATGGCCGACATCGAGGCGCTGTTGCGCAAGCGGGGCATCTCCTGATGGCCGGGAGCACCACCATCGAGCGCAACCGCCTCTGGGCTCGGCTGAACGCCGCCGTCGCCGCCCAGGAGACCCCGTTCTCCTCGCCCCTGGTCGTGGTCGACCTCGACGCGTTCGACGCCAACGCCGAGGACCTCGTACGCCGCGCCGCCGGGAAGCCGGTGCGGGTCGCCTCCAAATCGGTCCGCGTGCCCGACCTGCTGCGCCGGGTCCTGGCCCGCGACGGGTTCGAGGGCGTCCTGGCCTTCACCCTCCGCGAGGCGCTGTGGCTCGAGGAGCAGGGCGTCAGCGACGACCTGGTCGTCGCCTACCCGACCGTCGACCGCGGAGCGCTGGCCGCGCTGGTCGCCTCCCCCCGGGCCGCCGCCCACGTCGCGCTGATGGTCGACGACGTCGCCCAGCTCGACGTGGTCGACTCCGTGCGGTCCTCGACGGCCGTCCCGGTGCGGATCGCCATCGACGTCGACGCCGGGCTGCGGATCGGCAGCCAGCACGTCGGCCCCAAGCGCTCCCCCCTGTACGACGCCTCCGGGGTGCTGGAGCTGGCCCGCACCATCGTGGCCCGGCCGGGCTTCCGGCTGGTCGGCGTGATGACCTACGAGGGCCAGGTGGCGGGACTGCAGGACGTCGTCCCGACCGCGCGGGCGCGGTCGATGATCGTGCGCGGCCTGAAGACCGCGTCGGTCGCCCAGCTCGCGCGCCGACGGCGCGAGGTCGCCGACGCGCTCGCCGAGATCACCGAGCTGGAGTTCTGGAACGCCGGCGGCTCGGGGTCGGTGGAGTCCTCCGGCGGGGACCCCGTGGTGACGGAGATCGCCGCGGGCTCCGGCCTCCTCGTCCCCACGCTCTTCGACCACTACCGGTCCTTCGCGCCGCGACCGGCGGCGTTCTACGGGCTGCCGGTCACCCGCCGCCCGTCGCCCGACGTCGCGACCGTGCACGGCGGCGGCCTGGTCGCCTCCGGCCCCGCCGGCCCCGACCGGCTGCCGACCCCCTGGGCGCCCGCCGGGCTGCAGGTGACCCCCCTGGAGGGCGCGGGCGAGGTGCAGACCCCGCTCGTCGGGCACACCGCCGGGCTGCTGCAGATCGGCGACCTGGTGTGGTTCCGCCACGCCAAGGCCGGCGAGCTGATGGAGCACACCAACGCCGCGCACCTGCTCGCCGGCGACGCGCTGGTCGGCACGGCCACCACCTATCGTGGCCACGGTCTCGCCTTCTGACGTCCTGCGGCTGGCCCTCGACCGGCCGGCCACGCTCGGTGACGGACGGCTGGTCTGCGTCGATGGCCCGGCCGGGTCCGGCAAGACCACCCTCGCCGCGGGCCTGGCCGCCCTCGACCCGCGCGCCCTGGTCGTGCACACCGACGAGCTGCTCGACGGCTGGGCGGGCCTGCCGACGCTGGCCCCCCGGCTGGCGGCGCTGCTGGAGCCACTGGCCCGGGGCGAGGACTCGTCGTACCTCCGCTACGACTGGCTCGCCGGGCGGTACGCCGAGGAGGTGGCGGTCCCCCGGACCCCGCTGCTGGTGCTGGAGGGCGTGGGCTCGGGCGCGCGGCTGCTGGCGCCGTACCGGACGCTGCTGGTGTGGGTCGGCGCTCCGGACGAGGAGCGGCTGCGGCGGGTGGTCGAGCGGGACGGACCGGCCGTCGCGCCGTACCTCCCGGCCTGGGTGGCCGACGAGGCCCGACACTTCGCCGAGGAGGGCACGTCCACCGCAGCGGACCTCCACGTCGGGGACCTCCCGAGCGCCTAGGGTCTACGCGTGCTCCCTCCCAGCGGTGACCAGTTCGAGATCGCGGCGGGCGGCTACCGCGCCGTCGTCACCGAGAGCGGCGCCGCGCTGCGGCTGCTGACGTACGGCGGCCGCGCGCTCGTCGATGGATTCGGCGAGCAGGAGCAGTCCTCGGGCGGCCGCGGCCAGCTGCTGGCGCCGTGGCCGAACCGGGTCCGCGACGGGCAGTACACCTTCGGTGGGGTCGACCACCAGCTCGCGCTGACCGAGCCGAAGCGGCACAACGCCTCGCACGGCCTGGCCCGCTGGGTGGCCTGGACCGTGCAGGAGCACACCGCGCACTCGGTCGCGCTCACCTACCGGCTGATGGCGCAGACCGGCTACCCGTGGACGGTCGACCTCAGCGTCGTCTACGACCTGTCGGCGGACGGGCTGACCGTCACCCAGACGGCGACCAACACCTCCGACGCGGAAGCGCCGTACGCGAGCGGGGCGCACCCGTACCTCACGGTCGGAGCCGGCCCGGTCGACACGCTGGAGCTCACCATGCCCGCCGCGACGCGGCTGCTGACCGACCCCGAGCGGCTGCTCCCCACGGGGCGCGAGGCGGTGGACGGGACGCCGTACGACTTCCGCGTGGCGCGGCCGCTGCGTGCGGTGGCCCTCAACGACTCCTTCACCGACTTGGCCCGGGACTCGCGCGGCATGGCGACCACGGTGCTGCGGGACCCGGGCTCGGGCCTCGGCGTCGCGCTCTGGGTCGACGAGCACCACCCGTGGCTGCTGCTCTACACCGCCGACGACGTCGCGACCACGGCTCGCCGGTCGATCGCCGTCGAGCCGATGACGGCGCCGCCGGACGCGTTCCGGTCCGGGGACGACCTGCTGGTGCTGGGCGTCGCGGGGAGCCCGGACGACGAGGTCTCGGCGACCTGGGGGATCCGGGACGCTGGTTGAGGTGCTCCGGAGCGACGGAGGAGCGGAGGAGCCTCGAAACCCGTCCTGCCGACAGACCGCGTCGATCGACGCCGTCGGGCGTCTCAACGGGCCTTGAGGCTCGTCGCTAGCGCTTCTCGCCCCTCAACCAGCGGCCACGGTCACCGGCTGGCTGCGGGGATCTCGACGGGCGCTCAGGACTTCGTCCTTCGCTGCTCGATCACCGGTGGGGGCTGCTCGATCACCGGTTCGGCGGCTGGTCGACGAGGGCGCGGAGCTGGCGGACGGCCCGGGTGGCGCGCTGGCCGTCGGAGCCCTGGATGCCCATGGCCGAGAGCGTCTCGCCGTCGGCGAGGTCGAGGGTGACCCAGGGGGCGCCGGGGGGCAGCCGGACGGCGACGACCTGCGCCCAGTCGAGCTCGTGGCGGCGGTAGCCGTTGACGACGACCAGCCGGTCCCGCTCGGCGACCACGCGGGAGCGCACCAGCGCGTTCATCGCGGTCGCCCCGAGCAGCCAGAGCACGGTGAGGGTGCCGATCTGGATCGCGGTGAAGCGGGCCCGGGTCTCGTCGTCGAAGGCGAACCACGCGGCGAGGAAGAGCGCCAGCAGCAGCGTGCCGCCCGCCGCGCCGGCGATCCGGGGACCGAGGGGGCGCCAGGTGTGGGGAAGGCTCACGGCGTGGTCGGGCGCCGCCGCCGGCTCAGAGCCGGCAGGCATCGATCTTCGTCGTCAGGATGCCGCGGGCGCCGATCTGGTAGAGCTCGTCCATCAGCCGCTGGGAGCCGTCGCGCGGGACCATCGCCCGCACCGCGACCCAGCCCTCGCGGCGCAGCGGGGAGACCGTCGGGCCCTCGATGCCGGGGGTGAGCCGGACCGCCTCGGCGACCCGCGACTCCTCGATGTCGTAGTCCATCATCACGTAGCCGCGAGCGACCAGGACGCCCTCGAGCCGACGCTTGAACACGTCGAAGCCCGGCGGCACCGAGCCGCTGCGCGTCACCAGGACGGCCTCGGACTCCAGGATCGTCTCGCCGAAGACCTCCAGCCCGGCCTGGCGCAGGGTGCTGCCGGTCTCGACCACGTCGGCGATCGCGTCGGCCACCCCCAGCTGGATGCTGGTCTCGACCGCACCGTCGAGGCGGACCACGCTGGCCTCGATGCCGCGCTCCTCCAGGAACGCGCGCACCACCCCGACGTACGACGTGGCGATCCGCGCGCCGGACAGCTGGGCCAGGTCGGTGAACGCGCCCTTGGGCCCGGCGAAGCGGAACCGGCTGCGGCCGAAGCCGAGGCTCAGCGCCTCCTCGGCCTTGGCGCCGGAGTCGAGCAGCAGGTCGCGGCCGGTGACACCGATGTCGAGCGTGCCCTCGCCGACGTACAGGGCGATGTCGCGCGGGCGGAGGTAGAAGAACTCGACGCCGTTCTCGGCGTCGGTCAGCGTGAGCTGCTTGGCATCCTCGCGCTGGCGGTAGCCGGACTCACGCAGCATCTCGGAGGCGGACTGGGACAGCGACCCCTTGTTGGGGACCGCGATGCGGAGCAGGGACATGGGGATCTCTCAGAGGTGGGCGTAGACGTCGTCGAGCTCGATGCCGGTCGCCAGCATCAGCACCTGGGCGTGGTAGAGCAGCTGGCTGATCTCCTCGGCCGCCCGCTCGGCGCCCTCGTGCTCGGCGGCCATCCAGGACTCGGCGGCCTCCTCGACCAGCTTCTTGCCGATGGCATGGACGCCGGCCTCGAGCTGCTGCACCGTCCCGGATCCCTCGGGCCTGGTGCGAGCCTTCTCGCTCAGCTCGGCCCACAGCTCGTCGAACGTCTTCACGGTCGGCAACTCTAGGCGGTCGTGGCCGCTGGCCGGGACGGCGGCCCCCGCGCTGGTACGGTCCGGGCATGGGCCAGACGGCGTCGCTGACCACGCAGCGCCGGCGGTTCCGGATCGCGGTCCCCGCCGCCCTGGCCTTCCTGCTCGTCTTCGGGCTGCTGCTGCAGCCGTGGTTCTCCACGGCGGTGCGCGAGAGCGCGAGCAGCGCGGGGCTCATCATCGTCGCCGTCGTCGGGATGACGAGCTGCGCGGTCCGGGCCCGCCAGACCGCCGGCCGGCGGCAGCGCTCCTGGCTGCTGCTGATCGCCGCCGGCGCCTCCGGGGTGCTCAGCAACGTCTGGGTGGCGGCGGTCGGGTCGGACCCCCTGGAGTCCCCCAGCACCTTCGGCGACCTGCTGCTCGCGCTGGCGCTGGCGCTCTCGATCGCGGCCCTGCTCAACTTCCCGACCGTACGACGGCGCGGGATCGACCTGCTCCTGCTCGTGCTCGACGGCGTCGTCATCGCCGCCGGCGTCCTCATCATCGCCTCGGTCCTGGTCTACGCCGCCCTGGCCGACCCGGTCGGCGGCTCCGGACCCGCCGTGACCCCGGTCCTGCTCCCCGTGCTCGACGTCGTGCTGGCGACCGTCGCCCTGCTGCTGGTGCTGCGCAGCGGGGGCGCCGACCGTCCGGTGCTGGCGCTGGTCTCGGCCGGGTTCGTGATGTACACCGCGGCCGACCTCTCCTTCGCCGTCCGGGTCGCGGAGGACGAGTTCCACTTCGGCACCGTCGGCGACCTCGGGTGGATGGCCGGCTACCTGCTCATCGGGCTGGCCGCGTGGTACCCGAGCGCCCAGGTCGACGGCCCCGAGCAGGACGCCACCGGATCCTCCGACGCCCGCGACACGCTGTTGGTCTACGCGGTCACCCTCGTCGCGGCGACCGTGCAGGTGGCCTTCTCCTCCGAGACCGAGATCGCCGGCGCCCAGGCCGTCGTCTGGCTGGTGCTGGTCATGGCCGCGGGGGTCCGGCAGACGCTGCTCACCTACGACAACGCGACCCTGCGGCGCGGCCTGGAGCACCGGGTGCGCGAGCAGACCGCAGACCTGCGCCGGCTGGTGCGTCAGACCGAGGTGCTGGTCAGCTCGGTGGGCGACGGGATCTACGGCGTTGACCTCTCCGGGCGGATCACCTTCGTCAACCCCTCGGGCGCGAAAGCGCTCGGCTACTCCCCCGACGAGCTGCTCGGTCGCAATGCGCACCTGGACTTCCACGGCCCCGCCGCCGACGGGACGCCGTACCCGCTCGAGCAGTGCTACATCACCGACGCGATCCTCTCCGGCCGGGTCTCGAGCGCCGAGCTGGACGAGTACCAGCGCGCCAACGGCGAGCTGTTCCCGGTCGAGATCACGGCCAGCCCGCTGCTCGACGGCGACGACCACGAGCGGATCCGGGGTGCGGTCGTGGTCTTCCGCGACATGACCCAGCGCCGCGAGGTCGACCGGATGAAGAACGAGTTCGTCTCGGTCGTCAGCCACGAACTGCGGACGCCGCTGACCTCGATCCGCGGCGCCCTGGGTCTGCTGGCGACCGGCAGCCTGGGCGAGCTGAGCCCGCGCGCGCAGTCGATCACCTCGATCGCGCTGGAGTCGAGCGAGCGGCTGGGTCGGCTGATCAACGACATCCTCGACCTCGAGCGCATCGAGTCCGGCAGTCGCCAGCTCGACCTCGGCACCCACCGGGCGGCCGACCTCCTCGCCGCGTCGGCCGACGAGATGACGGCGCTGGCCCGGGACCACGACATGCGCCTCGAGGTCGGCGCCGCCGAGGGCGTGGTGGTCGCCGACCGGGACCGGGTCGTGCAGACCCTCGCCAACCTGATCGGCAACGCCGTCAAGTTCTCCGGCGACGGCGACGTGGTCGTCCTCGAGGCCGCCGCCGGGGACGACGAGGTCGTGTTCAGCGTGCGCGACCAGGGCCGCGGGATCCCGCCCGACAAGCTGGCCACCATCTTCGAGCGCTTCCAGCAGGTCGACTCCTCCGACGCCCGCCAGAAGGGGGGCACCGGACTCGGCCTGACGATCAGTCGCGGCATCGTGGAGCGACACGGCGGCCGGATCTGGGCCGAGAGCGAGGTGGGCGCGGGGACGACGGTCCGGTTCACGCTGCCCACCCCCCGTCGCTCCCAGCTTCCGGCCTCGGGCGAGCACGACCTGCCGATCGGGCACGTCGTGCTCCTGGCCTCCGACGTGGCCGCCAGGTCCTCGTGGGCGGCCCGACTCGGCGCGGCCGGCTACCACCTGGAGGGCGACCGGTCGCCGGCGGTCGCGGTCACCGGTCCAGCCAGCGAGCCGCTGACCCGTGAGCGGATGCTCGCGGCGCTGGAAGTCTCGCGACGCGGCGACGGCGACACCGCCCTGGTCCTGGAGCCGGACGAGCGGATCGCGGACGAGGTCAGCCGCTGGATCGCCGACAGCGGCGTCCCGGTCGCGTCGGTGCCCAGCAGCTCCGAGGGGCAGACCCTGCTCGGGCAGCTGCGGCCGACCGTCCTCGTCGTCGACCTCGAGCGCTCCTGGGCGGAGGCCCTCGGCCTGGTGCGCGACCTCCGCGCCCGCATCCGGGGCGGCGAGACGACGGTCATCGCCTACCGGGCGTCGCCGCGGCAGGGGCGGGTGGGCGCCGCCGCGAGCGATCCGGCAGGATCGTCCTCGGACCGGACCGAGGACGACATCCTCGGCCAGCGACTCGTGGCGCTGATGGACATCGTGACAGCCCGTTTGGGCGGAGGCCCCACTTGAACCCATCCCAGCCGCCCGTGAGCACGCGATCGCGGCGCCTCGGCGTCGACATCTCGATCCGCTCGGCCTCGGGCGCCGGACGCACCACCCTCTCGGCGTTCGACCATGCGCTGCTGAACGCCGGCGTGGCGAACTTCAACCTGCTGGCGCTGTCGTCGGTGATCCCGCCGGGCAGCACGGTCACGCACGTCACCGACGGCTCCGAGCAGCCGGTCGAGGGCGACCACGGCGACCGGCTCTACTGCGTGCTGTCCACGGCGTACGCCGTCGAGCCGGGTCAGGTCGCCTGGGCCGGCCTCGGCTGGACCGTGGACGAGGAGACCGGTGGTGGACTCTTCGTCGAGCACGCCGCCCGGACCGAGGAGGACCTCCACCGCGCCCTGAGCGACTCGCTCGGCGACCTGGTCGCGCACCGCGGCGGCGGGTACGGCGAGTTCCGCACGCTGACCGCCTCGGCGTCGTACGTCGACCGCCCGGTCTGTGCCCTCGCCGTGGCCGCCTATGAGGTCAGCGGATGGACCCCCCGTGCCTGAGACCCCCCGGCCGGAGCTGCCGGTCCGGATCAGCGTCGAGACCGACGTCGACGCCGAGACCGCCGCCACCTACTACCGCCTGTACCTCGAGACGTTCGGCCACCTGGCCACCAAGGCCGTCGCCCGTCAGCTCCTGCACGAGGACGAGTTCCTCGAGGAGATGCACGACCCACGGGTCGCCAAGTACGTCGCCTGGGACGGCGACGACGTCATCGGACTGACCACCCTGACCAAGCACCTCGAGACGGTGCCGTGGATCAGCCCGGCGTACTTCGAGCACCACTACCCCGAGCAGTGGGCGCGGGACGCGGTCTACTACCTGGGCGTGACGCTCGTGGCGAAGAGCCGGCGTGAGTCGCACGTCTTCCAGGCGATGATCGCGGCCTGTACCGAGCTCATCCTGCGCGAGCGCGCGGTGTGCGCCTGGGACATGTGCTTCTACAACGACGAGGAGCTCGGCCTCGGCCCGGCGATCCGGCGGATGCTCGACCACCACCCCGAGCTGCAGGTCGCCCCGATCGACCGGCAGACGTACTTCGCGGCCGTCTTCTCGCCGCCTGCCTGAGCCGCCTCGTTCACCCCACGGACGCGGTCGCTACGCTGACCGCTCTGGGAGGAGGACCGATGACGGTGCCGCGTGTGCTCGTGGTCGACGACGACGACTCGATCCGGGAGATCACCCAGATCGCCCTCGAGGTCGTCGGCGGCTGGGAGGTGCTGAGCGCGAACGGCGGTGCGCCGGCGCTCGCCCTCGCGCGGGAGCACCACCCGGACGCGGTCCTGCTCGACGTGATGATGCCCGAGATGGACGGGCCGACGACGTTCGCGCACCTGCGCGCCGACGCGGCCACCAGCGACATCCCGGTCATCCTGCTCACCGCCAAGGTGCAGGTCGGTGACCGGCAGGCGTGGAGCGACATCGACGTCGTCGGGGTGATCGCCAAGCCGTTCGATCCGATGACGCTGCACAGCCAGGTCGCCGAGATGCTCGGGTGGGTGGGCGGGCAGGTTCCGTGAGTTCGGGGGTCCGCGGTCGGGTGCGGGGGTCTCGACACGGTTGCTAGCGCAACCTGCTCAACCACCGGGGGTACCGGGTGCGGAGGTTTCGAGACGGGACTTCGTCCCTCCTCAACCACCGGGGTCGGGTGCTCAGGCCTCGTAGCCGCGCTTGACCCGCTTCAGGGTCTGGGCGGTGACCAGGGCGGCGGAGGTGGCCTCGTAGCCCTTGTCCTCCTTCGAGCCCTCCAGGCCGGCGCGGTCGAGCGCCTGCTGGTCGTCGTCGCAGGTGAGGACGCCGAAGCCGACGGCCACGGTGTGGTCGAGGGCGACCCGGGTCAGGCCGTCGGTGGCGGCGTTGCAGACGTAGTCGAAGTGCGGCGTGCCGCCGCGGATGACCACGCCCAGCGCCACGACAGCGTCGTACCCCTGGGCGGCCAGCGCGGACGCCACCACCGGCAGCTCGAAGGTGCCCGGCACCCGGACGACGACCGGGGCCTCGACCTGGAAGTCGGCGAAGGCCCGGGCGGCGCCGGCCAGCAGGCCGTCCATCACCTGGTCGTGCCAACTGGCGGCCACCACCGCCACGCGCAGGTCGTGACAGTCGATCGGCTGGGGGGTGGGCGATCCGGCTCCGCTCATCGGAGTTCTCCGTTCTGGGTCGGGTCCTGCGTCAGGTCGAGGTCGGGCAGCACGTGGCCCATCCGGTCGCGCTTGGTCAGCAGGTAGGCGATGTTGTGGTCGTTGGGGTGCGGCGTCAGCGGGACCCGCTCGACGACCGAGATGCCGTAGTCCTCGAGGTTGGTGACCTTGTCGGGGTTGTTGGTCATCAGCCGCACGGTGTCGATCTTCAGGTCCTTCAGCACCTGGGTGGCCGCACCGTAGTGACGGGCGTCGGCGGGCAGGCCCAGGTCGAGGTTGGCGTCCACGGTGTCGCGCCCGCCGTCCTGGAGCTGGTAGGCCTGCAGCTTGGCGACCAGGCCGATCCCCCGGCCCTCGTGACCGCGCAGGTAGACGACGACGCCCCGGCCCTCGGCGACGATCCGTTCGAGCGCCTCGTCGAGCTGGGGACCGCAGTCGCAGCGGCTGCTGCCGAACACGTCGCCGGTCAGGCACTCCGAGTGCACCCGGGTCAGCACCGGGTCGGGGCCGCTGACGTCGCCGTACACCAGAGCGATGTGCTCGGAGTCGTCGGTGGTGATCCGGTAGCCGAAGGCGGTGAAGTCGCCGTGCCTGGTCGGGAGCCGGGTCTCGGCCTCGCGCTCGACGAGCACCTCGTGGCGGCGGCGGTACTTGACCAGGTCCTCGATCGAGATCATCGCCAGGCCGTGCTCGTCGGCGAACTCGCGCAGCTCGGCGGCCCGCTTCATGGTGCCGTCGTCGTTGACCACCTCGACCAGCACCCCGGCCGGCGTCAGCCCGGCCAGCTTCGCCAGGTCGACGGCCGCCTCGGTGTGGCCGCGGCGGGCCAGCACGCCGCCCTCGCGGTAGCGCAGCGGGAAGACGTGGCCGGGCCGGGTGATCTCCCACGGCTCGGTCGCCGAGTCGGCCAGCACCCGGGCGGTGTGCGCCCGGTCAGCGGCCGAGATGCCGGTGCTGACGCCGTCGCGGGCGTCCACCGAGATCGTGTACGCCGTGCGCAGCTTGTCCTTGTTGTGCGGCGTCATCAGCGGGATCTCCAGCCGGTCGAGCATGTCGCCCGGCATCGGCACGCAGATCACCCCGCTGGAGTGCCGGATCGTGAAGGCCATCAGCTCCGGGGTCGCCCGGCTCGCGGCGAAGATGATGTCGCCCTCGTTCTCGCGGTCCTCGTCGTCGACGACGACGACGGCCTTGCCGTCGGCGACGTCGGCGATCGCCCGCTCCACGCTGTCGAGGCGGACCTTCTCGTGCTGGCTCATGCCAGGGCTCCTTCGGAGTGCTGGCCGGCGGCCAGGTCGGCCTCCGGTTCGGTACGACGCTCCGCGCGCCACCAGGCGAAGAAGCCCAGGACGCAGAAGCCGCCGTAGAAGAGGTACATGCCGGCCGTCGGGTAGTAGCCGGCGTCGACGAGCGTGGTCACACCGACGACGTCGACGGCCACCCAGACCAGCCAGAACTCCACGTAGCCACGGGCCATCCCGTAGGTGGCGAGCACCGAGTCGGTGAGGATCCAGGCCTCGGTCGGCGGGCTGTAGGAGCCGATGTGCTGGAGGGTCTCGTAGGCCACGACGTAGCCGACGGCCGCGACGCCCAGCAGGGCCAGCCGCTCGGTCGCCGTGGCCCACCGAGGGGCGACCGCCCCGCCGTCGGTGGCACCGCGGGTGTGCTGCCAACGCCACCAGCCGTAGGCGCTGGCGACCGCGAAGAGCACCTGCCGGCCGGCCTGGCCCCACAGCGGCTCCGCGACGGCCCCACTCAGCTCGCCGCTGACGAACACGGTGAACAGCAGGACGTTGCCGACCAGGCCGACGGGCCAGGCCCAGACCAGGCGGCGCATGCCCAGCAGCGCGCTGGCCAGGCCGAAGCCGTTGCCGACGACCTCGCGGACCGAGAGGTAGCCGTCCCCCACCGGGATCGTGCCGTCGAGCAGCCAGTGCAGCATCAGTCCCGCACCTCGCTCCGGTGGGCGAGCAGCTTCTCGACGTGCTTGGCCAGGATGTCGGCCTCCAGGTTGACCCGGTCGCCCGGCGCGCGGGTGCCGAGCGTGGTGCGCGCGAGCGTCTCGGGGATCAGGCTGACCGTGAACGACTCGCGGCCGGCCTCGACGACGGTCAGGCTGACCCCGTCCACGGTGATCGAGCCCTTGTCGACCAGGTATCGGCCCAGGCCGCCGTGCTGGTCGGCCGGAAGGGAGATCTCGACGACCTCCCAGTGCTCGCTGGCGGTGCGTCGTACGACGTGGCCGACGCCGTCGACGTGGCCCTGGACGATGTGGCCACCCAGTCGCTTGTCGGCGGTCACCGCGCGCTCCAGGTTGACCCGGTCGCCCGGCCGGACGCCGAGGAGGCTGGTCTTGTCGAGGGTCTCCTGCATCACGTCGGCGGTCCAGGTCTCCCCGGTGCGCTCGGCGACGGTGAGGCAGCAGCCGTTGACCGAGATCGAGTCGCCCAGGCCGGCGTCCTCCAGGACGGTCGCGGCGCGGATGGTGAGGCGGATCGCGTCGCCCTGGTCCTCGACCGCCTCGACGGTGCCGAGCTCCTCGACGATTCCGGTGAACATTCAGGTGTCCTCTCGGGTCACGGGGTGTGGAGACGGTCGCTGCGCGACCTCCTCGACCACCGGCAAGGTGGGCGCCAGGGTCAGGCGCACGTTGGGCTCGTCGTCCTCGATCGGGTCCAGCACGGCGATGTCGGTGACGCGGGGACGGAACGCCGCGGAGATCGTGGAGATTCCGAGGTCGGCGACGGCGCTGCGCCCGGCGCCCAGGAACATCGGGGCCACGTAGACGACGATCTCGTCGACCAGGCCCGCGCGGAGGAAGGCCGCGGCCAGCGTCGGGCCGCCCTCCAGGAAGACGTGCTGACGGTCGCGGGCGAACAGCTCGGCCAGCGCCTGCTCGGGGTCGCGAGTGCGGAGGTGCACCGACGCGGCGTCACCGTTGAAGACCCGGCTCGCGGGGTCCAGGTCACGCAGGCCCATGACCGCGCGGAGCGGCTGGTGTGGGAGCGGCCGGTCGTGCTCGTCGCGGACGGTGAGCAGCGGGTCGTCGACCTCGACCGTGCTCGTCCCCACCAGCATGGTGTCGCAGCGGGCCCGGAGCCGGTGGGTGTCGAGGCGGGAGGCGCGCGAGCTGACCCAGCGACTGGTGCCGTCGGCCGCGGCGCTGCGTCCGTCGAGGGTGGTGGCGAGCTTCCAGGTCACGAACGGGCGGCCCCGCTCGACGGCGAACGACCAGACCCGGTTCAGGGCCCGCGACTCGTCCTCCAACAGACCCTGCGCGACCTCGATCCCGGCGGCGGCCAGGGTCGCCGCGCCGCCGGTGGCCACCGGGTTCGGGTCCGCCTGCGCGTACACGACCCGTCGTACGCCGGCCTCGACCAGCGCCTGCGCGCAGGGACCGGTACGCCCGGTGTGGTTGCACGGCTCGAGGGTCACGACCGCGGTCGTCCCCCGCGCCGACTCCCCCGCCCGGGCGAGCGCGTCGGCCTCGGCGTGCGCGGTCCCGGCGCCACGGTGGTGGCCCTCGGCGACCGTTCGGCCGTCGTCGGCCAGGAGGACGCAGCCGACCCGCGGGTTGGGACCGAGCGGGACGCCGGGCGTGGCCGCGAGCACCAGGGCGCGCGCCATCGCGTCGCGCTCGGCGGTGCTGAACGTCATCTCGCCCTCCGTCCGGGATGCTCACGGACTCCGGGGCGGACGGGACGTCACCCACGCGCTCGTCTCGGGGACGGGGCGTCGGTGTGTCACCTGCGTGCGCTTCCCATCCGGACTTTCACCGTCGGTCCAGGATTCTCACCTGGTCAACCGGCCGCTGGCTGCGACCGGGTCGCGGACTCCTGATCGTCGATCAGTCACCGCCGGCTCGGAATTACACCGACCCCAGAGCACGCGAGCTGTACACAACTCGTCGGGCCCGAGTCTGCCACAGGGTGTCCGAGGCCCGGATGTGAGTTCCGACATGCGGCAACCGATCGGGACCGCCTGGTCCACGCCTCGCTCGACGACGGGCGCTCGTCCCGCCCGGTGCCTGCCCGGTAGGTCCTCCGGGGGTTGATCGATCGTTCGCTCACCCACGGCGCGGACATTCGTGATCGAACGGTCGATCAACGGATTGCCGAGGCTGTGGAGGCCCGGTCGCCACCAGTGGGCGAATCGGTCAGCATCGGGGGGTGGTACGCCGCGGCCGGTGACCGCTGCCGGGACCCCGAGCAGGTCGAGCAGGTGCAGGCGCTGCTGCACGGGCTGCGAGCCGCCACCACGCGCTTCTGCGACCCGCTCGACGTCCCGGTGGCCCGGCGGATCCTCGACGACGCCGTCTGAGCCGACGTCGAGCATCCGTCACAGCCGCGGGTCGACGGGCTCCGACTCGAGCGCGAGGACCGCGAACACCGACTGGTGCACCCGCCACAGCGGCTCGTCCTCGACCAGCAGGTCGAGCGACTCCAGGCCCAGACGGTGCTCGCGGATCGCCAGGCCACCCTTGCGGCCGGTGTCCCGGCCGCGCAGCAGGTCGAGCGAGTCGAGGTAGTCGGGCCCGTAGACCAGGCGCAGGTAGTCGCGGCCGCGCACCTTCAGGCCCGGCTGCACCTTCCCGGCGCGGTCGACGAGGTGGGCGGGCTTGACGACCATCCCCTCGCCCCCGGCCGCGGTCAGGTCGAGCCACCACCGGGTCGCGGCCGCGCGTGAATCCGGTGAGGCCAGGTCCACGGTGAGGTGCCGGGTCGGGGTGAGCAGCGGGCCGGTGAGGGCGCCGAGCTGCGCCAGGTGCCAGGGGTGCGGCTCGCTGGCGGCCAGGTTGCGGCCTTCGGCCGCAAGCACCTGGAACGGGGCCAGGGTGACGCCGTCGAGGCCGTCGGTGGGTCGCACGTAGGCCGCGTAGGCGTCCCGGAACGCGTCCGCTCCCGCGGTACGACGGGCCGCGCGGTCGGCCAGTCCGGCGACCTCGAGCCCGCGGCCGGCGGCCGCGTCCAGCACCCGCTGCACGGCCGGGAGTGCGTGGTGGGCTGCGGTGCCGACCGCGGCGTACTGCTCCCGGATCAGGCCCTCGGCCTTGGCCGACCACGGCAGCAGCTCGGCGTCCAGGACCAGCCAGTCGGTCGCCAGCTGTTCGAACAGCGGCGCGCAGGACGCGCGCAGCCCGTCGACCAGCCGACCGGTGAGGGTCGGATCGAAGAACGCCCGGCCGGTGCGCGTGTGCACCGTCCCGGTGGAGCCGTCGGCGACCCCGAAGCGTCGCTCGGCGGCGGCCTCGTCGCGGGCCAGCACGACGATCGCCCGCGAGCCCATGTGCTTCTCCTCGCACACGACCGACTTCACCCCCGCCCGGGCATAGGCGTCGAAGGCCTGCTCGGGGTGCTCGAGGTAGCCGTCCTCGCGGGACGCCGGCGCGGGGGCCATCGTCGCCGGCAGGTGCACCAGCCAGCGCGGATCGACCGCGAACCGGCTCATCACCTCCAGCGCGGCGGCGGCGTTCTCCTCCGGGACCTTGACCTTCCCGGTACGCGTGCTCAACCAGGTCGGAGCGCCCGGCGTGAGCACGTCCTCCAGGCGGAGGGTGCCCGGAGCGCGCTCGGGAACCGGCGGGGCGAGCGGACGGACCGGCTCGAACCACTGCTGCTCGGCCGGGACGGAGACGATCTCCCTGCTCGGGTAGCGCAGGGCGGTCAGCGCGCCACCGAAGACGACGCCGGTGTCGAGACAGATGGTGTGGTTGACCCACTCGGTCTCCGGGACCGGCGTGTGGCCGTAGACCACCATCGCGCGGCCCCGGTACTCCTGGGCCCACGGGTAGCGCACCGGCAGCCCGAACTCGTCGGTCTCGCCGGTGGTGTCGCCGTACAGGGCGAACGAGCGGACCCGGCCCGAGGTCCGGCCGTGGTAGGACTCCTTCAGCCCCGCGTGGGCCACCACCAACCGGCCCTCGTCGAGGACGTAGTGGCTGATCAGGCCGTCCATGAAGGTCAGCGCGGCGGCGCGGAACTCCGCACTCTCCCCCGCGAGCTGGTCGAGCGACTCCGCCAGCCCGTGTGTGCGGCGGACGTCGGAGCCCTTCAGCGCCCGGACCAGCTTGGCTTCGTGGTTGCCGCTGACGCAGAGCGCGGTGCCGGCCGCGACCATGCCCATCACGAGGCGCAGCACGCCCGGCGTGTCCGGGCCGCGGTCGACCAGGTCGCCGACGAAGACGGCCGTCCGGCCCTCCGGGTGCGCGGCGCCGACGGCCCGCCCGCGGTGGTCGTACTCGAGGTCCCAGCCGAGCTCGCCGAGCAGGGTGCGCAGCTCGGAGGCGCAGCCGTGCACGTCGCCGACCAGGTCGAAGGGGCCGGTGAGGTCGCGACGGTCGTTCCAGGGACGCTCGGTGACCACCGTCGCGGCGTCGATCTCGTCGGTGCCCTGCAGCACGTGGACGCGCCGCATCCGCTTCCCCATCCGGGAGAGGCCCTTGCGCAGGTCGCGGTGCTGGCGCGCCACCACCTGCCGGCCGAAGTCGCGGTCGGGACGCAGCCGGTTGCGCTCCTGGGCGACGGCCTCGGGGACGTCCAGGACGATCGCGTCGACCAGGACGTCGTGCTCGCGGGCCACCTCGATCAGGCTCGCCCGGGCGCGGTCCTGGACGTTGGTCGCGTCCACGACGGTCAGCAGGCCGCGGCGCAGCCGGGTGCCGACGATGTAGTGCAGGACGTCGAAGGCGTCTCGGGTGGCGTCCTGGTCGTTCTCGTCGTCGGCGACCAGCCCCCGGCAGAAGTCGCTGGAGATCACCTGGGTGGGCGCGAAGTGGCGGGCCGCGAAGGTGGACTTCCCGCTGCCGGACACGCCGACCAGGATGACCAGCCCGCGCTCGGGGATCCTCAGCTCAGGCACGTCGGAACACCGCCAGCTGGGTCGGGGCGCCGAGCTCGGGGTCGGGCTCGCCGATGCCGCGGAGCTCGACGTCGTATCCGTTCCGCTCGGCGACGCCGCCCGCCCAGTCCGCCAGCTCGGCCCGGGTCCACTCGAAGCGGTGGTCGGGGTGCCGCATCCCGACCAGGTGCTCGTAGCGCGGGTTGTAGTCGGCGTTCGGCGTGGTCAGGACGACCGCCCCCGGCCGCGCCGTCGCGAAGACAACGTGCTCGAGCGCGGCCAGCCGGGGCGGGTCGACGTGCTCGACGACCTCCATCAGCACCGCGGCGTCGTACCCGGCGAGGCGCGGGTCCTCGTAGGTCAGCGCGCCCTGGAAGAGCGTCAGCCGCTCGGCCTGCCGCTCCCCCATCTCGTCGGTCCGCAGCCGACGCGCGGCCTGGCGTAGGGCACCGCTGGAGACCTCCATCCCGGCGACCCGGGTGTACGACGGGTCGCCCAACAGTGCCTCGACCAGCTGGCCCTGGCCGCAGCCGAGGTCGATCACCGAGGTGGCCCCGAGCTCGGAGAGCACCTGCAGCACGGTGTCCCGGCGTCGCGCGTTGAGCGGCACCGGCCGCTCGTCGGTCTCGTCCGCGACGTCACCCCCGACCTCGGCCAGCCGGACCAGGGCGGCGCGTGCGAGGCCGGTGCGGGCCAGGTAGCGCCGGGTCACCAGTTCGCGCTCGGGGTGGGTCGCCAGCCAGTCGCCGCCGGAGCGGAGCAGCTTGTCGACCTCGTCGGCGGCCTGCCAGTAGTGCTTCGACTCGTCGAGCACCGGCAGCAGGACGTAGAGCTGGTTGAGCGCGTCGGCGAGCCGCACCGTGCCGGTCAGCCGGAGCCGCACGTAGCGAGAGTCGCCCCAGGCCGGGAACCGCTCGTCGAGCGGCAACGGGTCGGCCTCGACACTCCAGCCGAGCGGGGCGAACAGGCGGTGCGCGACCTCGCTGCCGCCGCGGCACGGCAGCACCGGCACCTCGATCTCCAGCGGGAGCGCGGTCTCGGCGAGGTCCTGGCGGGACCCGCCGCGGCCGGCCCGTGCGGTGCTGAACACGTCGCCGAGCGCGACCGCGAGCAGCGAGGACGCGGCGTACGGCCGGTCGTTGACGTACTGGGCCAGGCTGAAGTCGGGCGCGTTGCGCGGCCGCGACCGGGCCAGCCGCACCGGGTCGACGTCGAGCATCAGCGCGACCGTGGTCCGCTCGTCGGTCGCCTCGGGGAACAGCACGGTGGCGGTCCCGAAGGACTGCCGGAACTCCTGGACCCGGTCGGGGTGCTTGTGCAGCAGGTAGCCGAGGTCGCGCGCGGGCTGGTGGGTGGTCGAGACGGTCAGCAGCACGGGAGCGTCACCGGGCTGCCTCGGCCGCGGCGCGCAGCGCCTCGACCATCGCGTCCGGGTCGTCGGCGGAGTAGACGGCCGAGCCGGCCACGAACACGTCGGCGCCGGCCTCGGCGCAGCGCTCGATGGTCTCCAGGGAGACGCCGCCGTCGACCTGCAGCCAGGTCTCGACGCCGTGCTTCTCCATCAGCGCCCGCGCACGACGGATCTTGGGCAGCACCAGGTCGAGGAACTTCTGGCCGCCGAAGCCCGGCTCGACCGTCATCAGCAGCAGCATGTCGAGCTCGGCGAGCAGGTCCTCGTAGGGCTCGACCGGCGTGGCCGGACGCAGCGCCATGCTCGCCCGGGCCCCGGCCGCGCGGATCTCGCGGGCCAGCCGCACCGGGGCGGCCGCCGCCTCGACGTGGAAGGTCACGGACCCGCAGCCCGCCTCGGCGTACGTGGGGGCGTGCCGGTCGGGGTCGGCGATCATCAGGTGGGCGTCGAGGGGCAGGTCGGTGCTGCGGGCGAGCGCCTCGACCATCGTCGGCCCGAAGGTCAGGTTGGGCACGAAGTGGTTGTCCATCACGTCGACGTGCACCCAGTCGGCACTGGGGATCCGCGCGACCTCCGCGCCCAGGGCGGCGAAGTCGGCGTTCAGGATGCTCGGCGTGATCTGGATACCCACGCGGGCGATCCTAGGGGTGCCGCAGGGCCTCGGCGGTGTCCAGGTCCTCGACGGCGGCGAGCGCCCGACGCAGGCCGACGGTCGCCACGTCGGCGCCCTGGAGCCCGCCGAGCCCGACGGTGAAGACCGTCGAGACGTAGGCGTAGGCGACCTGGCGGCGGTAGCCGGCCCAGGCCTGCGCCGCGGACAGGTCCGGACCGCCGGCGCTGCGCAGCGCCGTGCGGTAGTCGTCGAGCAGGTCACGCTCGACGACCCGTCGTACGTCGGGCTCCAGCGCGAGCACCAGGTGGTAGGACGCGTCACGCAGACCCACGCCCCGCCGCACGGCCTGCCAGTCGAGCAGCCCGGCCCGCTCGCCGCCGGCAGCCCCGTCGAGGAGGTAGACGTTGCCCGGGTGCGGGTCCCCGTGCAGGACGCTGAGCGGTCCGTCGTCGAGGAGCCGGGCCCAGTGACCGTAGCCGCGCAGCAGCGGCTCGGCGGCCGCCGAGGTGAGGGTCGGGTCGTGGCGCAGCACCCGCTGCTGAAGGCGCCCGAGGGTGGCGTCGACCAGCGGGAGGAAGGCGTCGCCCGCGTTGGTGCCGAGCCAGCGCGGCGTGCGCCCGGCATGCGTGCGGCCGTGGAGCAGCGCGAGCTCGCGCAGCACCGCCGCCACCCGGTCGGGCGTCAGCGGGGTGCGGGTGTCGACGAACCGGGCGCCCCGGGCGGCGAGGTCCTCCAGGACGACCGCGAACCGACCGGTCCGGCCCTCGTGGCGAGCCGCGACCAGGGCGGGCGCCTCGACGGGGAGGCCCGGGCGCAGGTCGCGGTAGAAGCCGACCTCGACCGCGCCCAGCCGGGACAGCCCGCCGAAGACCCGGGTGCCGGCCTCCCCCGCGGTGGCCTTGACGAACACCGAGGGCGGTACGGCGCGCCCGCGCAATCCCAGGCGGGCCCGGTCGGTCGTGCCGGAGGTCCCCGCGAGCACGGTCACCGCGTCCACACGGCGGCCGAGCAGCCGCGTCCGCGCGGCGGCGTCGTACTCCTGGACGCGGCGGGGCAGGCCGCTCGTCGGGGCCAGCGCCGCGCGGGAGGCCTCGCGGACCACCCGGCCGCCGAGCCGGGCCAGGGCGACCACGTCGGGCATCCCCGCAAGGTCGCAGCGGCCCCGGGTCGCGTCAAGCGCCGTACCGCTCAGTTGGCTCGTGGGCCCGCGGACCGTCGAGTCGGGCGGCCTCGGAGCCGAGCGGCACGACGACGTGGACCGCGTTGCGCTCGACGGTGAAGGTCGCGGGCGTGGTGGCGGCGATCTCGCCGTCCAGGTTGACCGGGAGCGGCGGGTCGGTGACCACCCGGACCGCACGGGTGGTCAGGTGGTGGACCCGCTCGTGCTCGATGAAGGAGCCGTCCTTGAGGATCCGGGCGATCGACACGTGGTCGGTGAACCGGCCCCGGACGATGGCGTAGACGTCGAGCAGGTGGTCATCGATCGAGGCCGTCGGCGAGACCGCGTTGCCACCGCCGTAGTGCCGACCGTTGCCGACCGCCACCTGCAGCAGATCATCGAGCTCCAGCGGGTCGCGGTCGCCGTCGGGGAACTCCAGCCGGGCGCGGAAGGGGCGGTGGTGGCGGTAGGCCAGGAGCGTGGCCAGCGGGTAGGCCAACCGCCCGAGGCGGCGCTTGAGGCGCGGTGTCAGGCGCTCGGTGACGCCCACCGACAGCCCGATCGAGGCCACGTTGAGGTAGGCCCGGCCGTCGACCCGTCCGAGGTCCACGTCGACCACCCGGCCGCCGACCAGGGCCGCGACCGCCTCGTCGAGGCCCGCCGGTACGCCGAGGGTCCGCGCGAAGTCGTTCGCCGTCCCCAGCGGCAGCACGCCCAGCGTCACCCCGGTGCCGGCGACCCGGCCGGCGGCGCAGCTGACCGTGCCGTCGCCCCCGCCCGCGACCAACAGGTCCGGACCGGTGGCCAGCGCCTCCTCGATCCGGCGCGGCAGGTCGGCCCCGCGCATCACCGGGTAGGTGCGGACGGCGTCGTACCCGGCCTGGGACAGGAGCTCGGCGACCCGGTCGACGGCGGCCGCGCCGCGGCGCGAGCCGGCGTTGACCACGACGGCGACCTCACGGGCATCTCTCGCGTGCAGCAACATGCGACGACGCTACGAGGCGTTGCTAAGGGCCAGATGAGAACGACCCCGGCCCGTCCTGTGAGGACGGACCGGGGTCGCCGGGTGGATCAGGTCCGGGTCAGTCGAGGTCGAACCGGTCGGCCTCGGTGACCTTGGTCCAGGCCGCCACGAAGTCGTGGACGAACTTCTCCTGGGCGTCGGCGCTGGCGTAGACCTCGGCGAACGCCCGCAGCTGCGAGTTGGAGCCGAAGATCAGGTCGACCGCGGTGGCCGTCCAGAGCACGGAGTCGCCCTCACGGATCTCGTAGACGTGCTCGTCGGTCTGGGAGGCCTTCCAGGTGCGGCCCGGGGTCAGCAGGTTGGTGAAGAAGTCGGTCGTGAGCTGGCCGGGACGGTCGGTCAGGACGCCGTGCTGGGCGCCGTCGACGTTGGTCCCGATGGCCCGCAGGCCGCCCACGAGCACCGTCATCTCGGGCGCGGTCAGGTCGAGCATGTAGGAGCGCTCGACCAGCAGCTCCTCCGGCTGCAGCTTCTCGCCCGCCCGCAGGTAGTTCCGGAACCCGTCGGCGCGCGGCTCGAGCAGGGCGAAGGACTCGACGTCGGTCTGCTCCTCGGACGCGTCGGTGCGACCCGCGTGGAACGGCACCGTGACCTCGACGCCGGCGTCCTTCGCGGCCTTCTCGACCGCGGCGTTGCCGGCGATGACGATGAGGTCGGCCAGCGACACCTGGGCGCCACCACCCGCGTTGAACTCGCTGCGGACCGCCTCGAGCTTGTCGAGGACCCTCGCCAGCTGCTCGGGCTGGTTGACCGCCCAGCTGCGCTGCGGCTCCAGACGGATGCGGGCGCCGTTGATGCCGCCGCGCTTGTCGGTGGAGCGGAAGCTCGCGGCCGCGGCCCAGGTCGTCGAGACGAGCTCGGAGACCGAGAGGCCGGACTCGAGGACCTTGACCTTCAGCGTCGCGATGTCGGCGTCGCCGACGAGCTCGCCCTCGTGGGCCGGGACCGGGTCCTGCCACAGCTGGGGCTCCGGGACCCAGGGACCGAGGTAGCGCTCGACCGGGCCCATGTCGCGGTGCAGCAGCTTGTACCAGGCCTTGGCGAAGGCCTGAGCGAACTCGTTGGGGTTCTCGAGGAAGCGGCGCGAGATCTTCTCGTACGCCGGGTCGAAGCGCAGGGCGAGGTCGCTGGTCAGCATGGTCGGCTTGCGCTTCGGCGAATCGGCCGCCGGACCGGGGACGATGTCCTCGGCGTCCTTGGCGACCCACTGGTAGGCGCCGGCCGGGCTCTTCGTGAGCTCCCAGTCGTACGCGAAGAGGAACTTGAAGAAGTCGTTGCTCCACCGCGTCGGCGTGGAGGTCCAGGTGACCTCGAGGCCGGAGGTGATCGCGTCGGCGCCCTTGCCGGTGCCGAACGCGCTCTTCCAGCCGAGGCCCTGCTCCTCGAGCGGGGCACCCTCCGGCTCGGGGCCGACGAGGTCGGCGTCGCCCGCGCCGTGGGTCTTGCCGAAGGTGTGGCCACCGGCGATGAGAGCGACGGTCTCCTCGTCGTTCATGGCCATCCGGCCGAAGGTGTCGCGGATGTCGCGGGCCGAGGCCAGCGGGTCCGGGTTGCCGTTGGGGCCCTCGGGGTTGACGTAGATCAGGCCCATCTGGACCGCGCCGAGGTTCTCGCCGAGCTCGCGCTCGCCGCTGTAGCGCTCGTCGCCCAGCCAGGCGTCCTCGGGACCCCAGAAGATCTCCTCGGGCTCCCAGACGTCCTCGCGACCGAAGCCGAACCCGAAGGTCGTGAAGCCCATGTCCTCGAGCGCGACGTTGCCGGCGAGGACCAGCAGGTCGGCCCAGGAGATCTTCTGGCCGTGCTTCTGCTTGACCGGCCACAGCAGCCGGCGGGCCTTGTCGAGGTTGCCGTTGTCGGGCCAGCTGTTGAGCGGCGCGAACCGCTGGGAGCCGTCGCCCGCACCGCCGCGGCCGTCGTACGTGCGGTAGGTGCCGGCGGCGTGCCAGCTGAGCCGGATCATCAGCCCGCCGTAGTGGCCGAAGTCGGCGGGCCACCAGTCCTGGGAGGTGTTGAGGACCTCGACGACGTCGCGGCGCAGCTCGGCCAGGTCGAGCTTGGCGAACTCCTGCGCGTAGTCGAAGTCCGGGCCGAGCGGGTTGCCCTTCGACGAGTGGGCGTGCAGCACCGACAGGTCGAGGCTGTTGGGCCACCAGTCCTTGTTGGTGTGCGGCCGGCCGCCGGTCTTCGGCGTCGGGGAGTCGAGCGCGGGGTTCTCGCTCTCGCTGCCGTGCTCGGTCGCACCACCGTGCATCACCGGGCAACCACCCTCCGCCTTGCGGTCCACGCCCTGGGGGCTCTCGGGGGTCTGGCTGTCGCTCATCTGCTTCCTTCCACGGGGGCCATCACTGAGGGGTACGCGCGGCCGCGCACTCGGGGCAGGTGCCCCAGTACACGACCTCCGCCTCGTCGACCACGAAGCCGTGGTCGTCGGAGGCGGTGAGACAGGGGGTGTGGCCGACGGCGCAGTCGACGTCGGCGATCGCACCGCAGGAGCGGCAGACCACGTGGTGGTGGTTGTCGCCGACCCGCGACTCGTAGCGCGCGGTCGCACCGGCGGGCTGGATGCGGCGCACCAGCCCGGCGTCGGTGAGGGCACGCAGCACGTCGTACACGGCCTGGTGGGAGACGGCTCCGAGGTCGGTCCGCACGTGCCCGATCACCGCGTCGGTGTCGAGGTGCGGGTGCTCGTGGACGGCGCTCAGCACGGCCAGCCGTGGCCGGGTCACCCGGAGCGAGGCGGCGCGGAGCTGGCTCGCGAAGTCCGGTGCGGTCATGGGAGTCAGCATGCCGCGCTATCTGGAACGAGTCAAGAAAGAGCGCGCCGCTGGTCCCCGCCGGTTGAGGTGCGAGGCGCCCCAGCGCCGAGCCTCGAAACCCGTCTTGCGGACCTTCGGTCTCGATCAAGGCTGGTTGTCGGCTCGCCAGGTTTCGAGGCTCGCTTCGCTCGCACCTCAACCAGCGTGAGACGGCGTCACCCCTCCGGGGGGTCGGGGGTCTCCTGGCCCGCGGCCTCGTCCCGCTCGGCCCACTCCAGCAGCGGGGCGAGGTCGAACGGATGAGCGTCGATCTCGTCGTGCAGGTCGCCGAGCTCGGCGAACCGGGCCGGCACGGTGAAGATCGTGCCGTCGTGGGGATCGACGTCGTCGACCTCGTCCCAGCGGATCGGGGTCGAGACGCGCCCGTCGGAGACCCCGCGGACCGAGTAGGCCGCGGCGATGGTGTGGTCGCGGGCGTTCTGGTTGTAGTCGACGAAGAGGTGGTGGGGATCGCGGTCCTTGCGCCACCAGGCGGTCGTCACGTCGTCGGGGGCCCGGCGCTCGACCTCGCGAGCGAAGGCCAGCGCGGCCCGTCGTACGTCGGAGAAGCCGTGGGCGGGCGGGACCCGGACGTAGACGTGCAGCCCGGACCCGCCGCTGGTCTTGGGGAAGCCGACCGCACCCAGCTCGTCGAGCACCTCGTGCACGACGTGGGCGACCCGGCGGACGGTGGCGAAGTCGCACAGCGGGCCCGGGTCGAGGTCGATGCGCCACTCGTCGGGCTTCTCGGTGTCGTGACGGCGGCTGTTCCAGGGGTGGAACTCGACGGTGGACATCTGCACCGCCCAGATCACGCTGGCCAGCTCGGTCACGCAGAGCTCGTCGGCGGTGCGGTTCCAGCGGGGGAAGTGCAGCCGCACGGTCTCGACCCAGGGGGGCGCGCCGGCGGGGACACGCTTCTGGTGCACCTTGTCGCCGGCCAGGCCCTTCGGGAAGCGGTGCAGCATGCACGGCCGCTCGAACAGCGCGTTGACGATGCCGGGGCCGACCGCGAGGTAGTAGTCGACCAGGTCGAGCTTGGTGGCTCCCGACTCCGGGAAGTAGACCCGGTCGGGGTTGCTGATCCGGACCACCTTGTCGTCGACCTCGATCTCGACCGCGGGCGGCTTGCTGGGCATGCCGCTCAATCTAGGGGGTGGCGCCGACTACGGTGCGGGACGTGGACTTCGACCAGCCGCCCGTGGTGCATGTCTCCGCGCGCGCCGGTCACGGCCTCGACCAGGAGGACTGGCCGGCGGAGATCCCCGCGGTGGCCCAGCTGCTGCGGCGGGGCCTCGAGCTGCCGAAGGGCGTCACGTTCCTGGTCGGCGAGAACGGCTCGGGCAAGTCGACGATCGTCGAGGCGGTCGCGATGGCCTACGGCCTGTCGCCGGAGGGCGGGTCGGTCGGGGCTCGGCACTCGACGCGCCCCTCGGAGTCGCCGCTCGGCGCCGCCCTCCAGGTACGGCGCGGGCTCGGGTCCGGTCGTGGGGGCTTCTTTCTGCGCGCCGAGACCATGCACGGCTACTACACCTACCTGGAGGAGAACCCGGGCACGCTGCGCGAACCCCGCTTCCACGAGATGAGCCACGGCGAGTCGTTCCTGGCGGTGCTGCGCACCCGCTTCGACACCCCTGGCTTCTACTGCCTGGACGAGCCCGAGGCCGCTCTGTCCTTCTCGTCCACCCTCGGCCTGATCGCCGCCCTCCACGACCTGGTCTCCGACGGTGGGCAGGTGCTGTGCGCCACGCACTCCCCCGTGCTGGCCGCGATGCCGGGCGCCACGATCCTGGAGGTCGGCGAGTGGGGCCTGCGTCGTACGACGTGGGACGAGCTCGCGCTGGTCCAGCACTGGAGGGCCTACCTCGACGCGCCCGGCCGCTACCTGCGGCACGTCCTCGACTGATCATCGCGACCGTGTCACGTCACGAGGCCCCCGAGGAGTCTGATCAGGTGTGACGAGGGACGAGCAGGCCGAGGAGTTCGCGACGTTCGTGCGCGAGACGGGCACCCGGCTGCACCGGGCCGCCCTGCTCCTCACCGGCGACCGCCAGCTGGCCGAGGACCTGACCCAGACGACGTACGCCAAGGTCTTCGCGTCCTGGCGCCGGGTGTCGCGGGCGGACAGCCCGCTCGCCTACGCCCGGACGACGCTGCTCAACTCGTTCCTCTCGCACCGCCGGCTGCGTCGCAGCAGCGAGCTGCCGGCCGACCTCGACCTCGGGCACGAGAGCTCCGTGCCCGCGGACGACCCGACGACCCGCCTGGACCTCCTGGACGCGCTCGCGACGCTGCCCCCGCTCGACCGGGCGATCGTCGCGCTGCGCTACTGGGAGGACCGCTCGGTCGCCGACACCGCGCGCGACCTCGACCTCACCGAGTCCGTGGTCCGCACCCGTTCGCGACGCGCGCTGCAGCGGCTCCGGCCGCTGGTCGCCGCCGAGCTCACCGAGAGGAACCACCCGTGAACGACCTCGACCCCGACCGCCTGGGCACCGCCCTCCACGACCGCCTGCGCGACGAGCGCCTCGACCTCGAGCGGCTCGTCGTCGACGCCACCCGCACCGGCACCCGGATCCGACGCCGCCGCGCCACCGTCACCGTGCTGGCGGCGTGCGCCGGCGTCGCCGCTGTCGCGTTCGCCGGCAGCCAGCTCGCCGGGTCCTCCGGTACGAC
This sequence comes from Nocardioides sp. CCNWLW216, assembly GCF_037120545.1. NCBI lineage: Bacteria > Bacillati > Actinomycetota > Actinomycetes > Propionibacteriales > Nocardioidaceae > Nocardioides > Nocardioides sp. CCNWLW216. Next base: position 458,326 of record NZ_JBBBBJ010000004.1, on the reverse strand, counting down.
GAACGGCGGGCCCGGCTTCGCCGACCGACCCCGTACGGCGGAGCCGACCGACCGCTCCTCCACCGGCACCGGCGAGGGCGGATCCGGACTGGACGAGCTGGCCCGCCTGGCGACCGAGCAGGCCGAGCTCATGGAGGCCGCCCGCGACCGCGCTCCGTTCGACGTCACCGTGCCCGGCTGGGCCTGCGACGAGCCGGCCGACGAGAAGTTCGGCTGCACCCGGGGCACGGAGTCGCTGCACCTGGTGTGGCGACCCGCCGCCAGCCGCCCGAAGTACCTCGGCCCGGACGGCTCCGGGCCCGGCACCTACGTCAGCGACGTGCACGGCGGGATCTTCGTGACCGTCGAGCCCGGGGTCGGCACCTCCGCCGAGGCGGCCGCCGAGGTCGGCGCGACCCTGGCCTGGTCCGACTAGCGGTCCTTCGGGGCTCGATCAGTCGTCGACCATCCACCGTCGCAAGGCCCCGACGACCTCCGGGTCACCATGGCCGCCGCCGCTCGTCCAGGGATCGGCGGCGTCGCCCCGCAGCCAGGCGAGCACGTCGGACGGATCCGCGTGACCTCCCGCCTCGTGCGGTGCCCGCACCATCTCCTCGTCGGGAAGGTCATCCGGCCAGCGCCGCCAGCCCAGGCCGTCGACCGTGTCGAAGACGATCCAGTCGGGCGACTCGTGGAGCGTCACGCAGGCACAGATCATCAGGACGTGCTGGGCCCGCCCCTGCCACACCCCCGCGGGGTGGCGCGACGCCGCCTCACCGAGCAGGAGCTCGATGCCTCCGACGGCCGAGTCCGCTGCCGGTCCGCTCGGCGGCCGCGGGCGGTACCTCATCGCGACCTACCCCTGGCGGCGCAGCAGGGCCAGGAACATCGCGTCGGTGCCGTGCCGGTGCGGCCACAGCTGCAGCGTGCCGGGCAGCGGCCCGGCCGCGTCGGGCACCTGCGGCAGCAGCGCGGCCGCGTCCTCGAGCACGACGTCCGCCCGGTCCGCCAGCACACTGCTCACCACGCCGGCGGTCTCGGCCAGCACCGGCGAGCAGGTCGCGTAGAGCACCACCCCGCCCGGTCGGACCAGGTCGAGGGCCGAGCGCAGCAGGGCGCCCTGGAGCGGCACCAGCTCGTCGAGATCGGCCGGACGGCGGCGCCAGCGCGACTCCGGGCGCCGGCGGAGCGCGCCCAAGCCGGTGCAGGGCGCGTCGACCAGGACCCGGTCGAAGACCCCGGACGGGTACGGCGGGGCCGTGCCGTCGCCGGCCACCACCCCGAGGACCCCCGGCCCGCCGGCGACCGAACGGGCGACCAGGCGGGCACGGTGCGGCTGGCGCTCGTTGGCCAGCAGGGTCGCGCCGCGCTGGGCCGCCAGCGCCGCCAGCAGGGCGGCCTTGCCCCCGGGACCGGCACACAGGTCCAACCAGGCGGCGTCCGGGGAGTCGACCGGAGCCGCGGCCAGCACCGCCGCCACCAGCTGCGAGCCCTCGTCCTGCACGCCGGCGCGTCCCTCGGCGACGGCGGGAACGGCGCCGGGGTCACCACCCTCGAGCACCACCCCCCAGGGCGAGTACGACGTCGGCGCGCCCGGCAGCTCCTCGCGGGTGGCCCACCCGGGCCGCGCGACCAGGGTGACCCGTGGCGGATCGTTGTCGGCGGCCAGCAGGGCCGGGAGCTCCTCGGGTCCGACCGCCTCGCGGAGCCGCTCGACGATCCAGGCGGGGTGGCTGTGCACGGTCGCGAGGTCGTCGCCGAAGGTCGCCAGCCAGCCGTCGAGGTCGCGGGCCGACACCTTGCGCAGCACGGCGTTGCTGAACGACGCCGCACCGGGCCCGACCTTGGAACGCACGAGGTCGACGGTCGTGCTGATGGCGGCGTGCGCCGGCACCCGCATCGCGAGCAGCTGATGCACCCCGAGCCGGAGTGCGTCGAGGACCTTGGCCTCGACCTTGCGCAGCGGCCGGTCGACGCACGCGGCCAGGACCGCGTCGTAGGTGCCCCGTCGGCGCAGCGTGCCCGAGACCAGCTCGGTCGTGAAGGCCGCGTCGCGGCCGCTCAGGCCGTGCTCGCGGAGCACGGCAGGCAGGGCCAGGTTGGCGTAGGCGTCGTCGACCCGGACGACCTTCAGCACCTCGAACGCGGCCAGTCGCGACGGGTCGGGCCGCCGGCCGCGCGAGCGCTCAGCCATCCGACGAACCGTCGAGGCGCTCGCGGGCCAGCTTCTTGGGCGCCCGGGCGGCCCAGGCGTCGGTGATGATCTCGGCCAGCTCGGCCCGTCCCAGCTCGCCGAGCCGGGACTGCTGCACGAGCACCGCGTTGGTGCGGCGGAAATGGTCGATGGTGAAGAACGGCAGCCGCTCGTCGTCGACCAGCGCCTGCTTCTCGACCACGGTCGGAGTCACGATCACCAGCAGGTCGTCGTACTCCTCGCCGGTGGCGGGGTCGACGGCCGTGTGGTGGGGCTTGCGGAACAGCACGAAGCCGCGGCCGCGCACGAGGTAGGTCGGCACGTCGCCCCAGGACGTGCCGAGCTCGACCTCCGGCAGCGAGCGACAGATCTCGTCGACGTCGTCCGGAGTGGCCGGGCGGTCACTCGCCACCGAAGACCGCACCCGTCTCCACGCGGGTGCCGCGGGCCCAGTCGGCGGCCGGCATCTGCTTCTTGCCGAAGGCCTTGACGTCGCCGAGCCGTACGGCGTGGGTGCCGGTGCCGACCAGGACGGCGTTCTTGCGCACCTCGAGGGTCCCCGGCACCAGGGCCACGTCGGGCTCGGCCGCGACCGGACCCAGCTTGATCCGCTCGCCGCCGTACGTCGACCATGCCCCGGGCCCGGGCGTGCACGCGCGGATCCGCCGGTCGACCGCGGCGGCGGGCTCGGCCCAGTCGACCCGGGCGTCCTCGACGGTGATCTTGGGGGCCATGCTGACGCCGTCGTCGGGCTGCGGGCGGGCCTCGATGTCGCCGACCTCGAGGTGGTCGAGCGTCGTGACGAGCAGCCCCGCACCGCCCTCGGCGAGCCGGCCGAGCAGGTCGCCCGCAGTGTCGGTGGGCCGGATGCGCTCGGTCATCACGCCGAACGTCGGGCCGGCGTCCATCTCCTTGACGATCCGGAACGTGGTCGCGCCGGTGACCTCGTCGCCGCCCCAGATGGAGTGCTGCACCGGGGCCGCGCCCCGCCAGGCGGGCAGGCAGGAGAAGTGCAGGTTGACCCAGCCCAGCGGCGGGATGTCGAGGGCCGACTGCGGCAGCAGGGCGCCGTACGCCACGACCGGGCAGCAGTCCGGCGCCAGCTCGCGCAGCGCGGCCTGGAACTCCGGGTCGCGCGGGTGGTCGGGCTTCAGCAGGGGTACGCCGAGCTCCTCGGCCCGCAGCGCGACCGGGCTGGCCACCAGCTTGCGCCCGCGGCCGGCCGGGGCGTCGGGACGGGTGACGACGCCGACCAGCTCGTGACGGGAGGCGGCGATGGCGTCGAGCGCCGGGACGGCGACCTCGGGGGTGCCGGCGAAGACGACGCGCACCTCAGAACCCCAGCCCGTTGGTGGCGTGCGGGCTGACCTTGACCGTGGGCTTCTCCAGCCCGAACCACTCGGCCTCCCGGATCGCCTTCATCGCCGCCTTGCGGGTCTCCCCGTCGAGCCGGTCCACGAACAGCACGCCGTCGAGGTGGTCGGTCTCGTGCTGGATCGCGCGGGCGAGGTAGTCGGACCCCTCGATGGTCACCGGCTCCCCGTGCATGTCGAAGCCGTGCGCGACGACCCGCAGCGCCCGCAGGCAGTCGAAGCTCAGGTCGGGGATGGACAGGCAGCCCTCCATGCCGTCCTGCTTCTCCTCCGAGAGCTCGAGGGTCGGGTTCACCAGGTGGCCGACCTCGCCCTCGACGTTCCAGGTGAAGACCCGCAGCCCGATGCCGATCTGCGGCGCGGCCAGACCGGCGCCCGGCGCGGCCAGCATCGTGTCGGTGAGGTCCTGGACGATGCGGTGCAGCTCCTTGTCGAAGCGGTCCACCACCAGGGCGGGCTTGCGGAGGACCGGGTCACCGAAGAGCCGGATGGGTTGGATGGCCACCCGAGGAGTCTAGAGAGCCCGGTCGCCAGGCGCCGAGTCAGCACGACCGGTGCTGACTCGGCGGCCCCCGGCGCTCAGAGCGAGTAGGGGTCGACCTGGATCCGGACCGCGTCGAGCTTGCGGCTGGAGCGCACCCGCTGGAGCTGGCCGAGAGCGCGGGCCAGGTCGGCGCCCAGCGCCCGGGGGACGCGTACGACGACCCGCGAGCCCTCCTCGGTCTCCACCGGGCCGAGCACCTCGGCTGCCGCGGGCAGGTCGAGCAGGGTGACCGCGTCGTCGACCGGGCCCGGCTCGCCGCTGATCGTGGCCAGCCGGGAGGCGGGCGGCAGGTGGGCGGCCTGGCGCTGGGTGGACTCGCGCTCGGCGAACCCGGCGTGGTCCCAGCGCACCAGGGCCTGGAGCGCCGGGTGGGCGGCATCGCCCACCACGAGGGCCTGTCCACCCGGGCGGACCAGCCCGACGGCGTTGCTCCAGCGGCGCAGCGCCTCCTCGTCGGTGCGCAGGTCGGCGCGGCCGAGCGCCAGCCAGGCGTCCAGCAGGACGACCGCGGCGTACCCGTCATCCGCCACCGGCTCACCCCCGGGGGTGGCGACCACGACCGCGGGCCGCCCGTCGACCCGGGCCACCACCCGGTCGCCCGACGAGGTCAGCACCCGGACCCCGGGGAAGGCCCGGCCGAGCTCCTCGGCGGTCCGGGAGTCGCCCACGACCGGGGCGCGCAGCCCGTGGTGGCCGCACTCGGCGCAGGCCCAGGCCTCGACCTCGGTGCCGCACCAGCGGCAGGCGGGCGGCCGGGTCGGACCCGAGAGCGCCAGCGGGCCGGCACAGACCGTGCAGCGCGCGGGGGTCCGGCAGCGTTCGCAGGCCAGGCTCGGGACGTAGCCCGAGCGCGGCGTCTGCACCAGCACCGGCCCGCCGGCCAGCGCGTCGCGGACCAGGTCGCGCACCTGCAGCGGCATCCGCGCGGCCCGGGCGTGCGCGTCCCGCTCGACGTCGAAGTCGGAGGCCCCGGCCACGGTCACGGTGAGCGCCGAGCGGATGACGGCTCGGGGCGGGGCGAGGGGACGGGCCCAGCCGGTGCGCAGCAGGTAGTCGGCCTCGACCGTGCGGGCGAAGCCGCCGACCAGCGCGGCGGCGCCCTCCCGCTCCGCGCGCAGCAGCAGCACCTCGCGGGCGTGCGGGTACGGCGCCCGCGGCTCGGCGTGCAGGTCGTCGCCGTCGTCCCAGATGGCGACCAGCCCGAGGTCGCGGACCGGGGCGAACCCCGCGGCGCGGGTGCCGACGACCACGCGACGGGCACCGCGGCTGACCGCGAGGAAGTCGCGGTAGCGCCGAGCCGGCCCCGAGTCGGCGGCCAGGGCCACGTGGTGGCCCTCTCCGAGCAGCTCGGTCAGCGCCTGGTCGACCCGGTCGAGGTCGCGCCGGTCGGGCACCACCAGCAGCGCGCCCCGGCCACCGGCCAGGGTCGCCGCCGCGGCGTGGGCGAGCAGCAGCGGCCAGTCGGTGCCGGGTGCGGCGCCCCACACGGCCCGGGGCGACCCGCCGGAGCGCAGATGGGACAGGAACGCGTCGGCGTGCTCGTGGTCGGCCCAGGCCGCGCGCCCCGCGTCGGCCACGTCGGGGGTCGCGGCGGGCGGGGGCGGCGAGGGCTCCTTCTCGGTGGTGGCGTGCCGGGCCGGGACCGCGAGGCGGAGCACGTCGGCGCGGCTGCCGGCGTACCGCTCGGCGACGGCGGCGGTCAGCGCCGCCACGGCGGGGGTCAGCACCGGCTCGGCGCCGACCACGCGGCGCAGCGGGGCGAGCCGGCCAGGATGGTCGGACCGGTCGACGCGGGCGACGACGTAGCCATCGACGTCCTGGCCGGCGAAGCGGACCTTGACCCGCACCCCGGGCTGCGCGGACTCGGCCATGGTGACCGGGACGGCGTAGTCGAACGGCCGGTCGAGGTGGGCCAGGGGGACGTCGACCAGCACCTGCGCCACCGGCAGAACGTCGGTGATCTCAGCCTCGACGGCCTTGCGCTCGCGGGTGGCCCGGGCCTTCGCCTGGGAGGCCCGCACGGTCGCCCGCACCATGCCCGGCAGCAGCTCGGGCTGCTCGGGCTCGGGGGTCATGGCGGTATTCCTACCAGCCACCACCCCCGAGCCCGCAGGCGCCTGGATCAGGCCTGGACGGCGGCCTTCAGCGCGTCGGCGCGGTCGGTGCGCTCCCACGTGAACTCGGGCAGCTCGCGGCCGAAGTGGCCGTAGGCGGCCGTCTTGGCGTAGATCGGGCGGAGCAGGTCGAGGTCCTCGATGATCGCGGCCGGACGCAGGTCGAAGACGGCCAGCACGGCCTCCTGGATCTTCTCGTCCGAGACCGTGCCGGTGCCGAAGGTCTGGATGAAGACGCCGACCGGCTGGGCCTTGCCGATCGCGTAGGCGACCTGGGCCTCGCAGCGCCGGGCCAGGCCGGCGGCCACGACGTTCTTGGCGACCCAGCGCATGGCGTACGCCGCGGAGCGGTCGACCTTCGACGGGTCCTTGCCGGAGAACGCGCCGCCGCCGTGGCGGGCCATGCCGCCGTAGGTGTCGACGATGATCTTGCGGCCGGTCAGGCCGGCGTCGCCCATCGGCCCGCCGATGACGAACTTGCCGGTCGGGTTGACCAGCAGCCGGTAGCCCTCGGACGGGATGTCGAAGCTGGCCAGCACCGGGTCGATGACGTGCTTCTTCACGTCGGCCTCGAGCGTCTCGAGGGTGGTGTCCTCGGAGTGCTGGCTGGAGAGGACGACGGTGTCGATGCGGACCGGGCGGTCGTCGGCGTCGTACTCGATGGTGACCTGGGTCTTGCCGTCGGGACGCAGGTAGGCGAGCGTGCCGTCCTTGCGGACCGCGGTCAGCCGCTCCGAGAGGCGGTGCGCGATGGTGATCGGCAGCGGCATCAGCTCAGGCGTGTCGTCGCACGCGTAGCCGAACATCAGGCCCTGGTCGCCGGCGCCCTGCTTGTCCTTGGCGTCCACCGATCCGGTGCGCGACTCGTGGCCGGTGTCCACGCCCTGCGCGATGTCGGGCGACTGGGCACCGATCGCGATCTGGACGCCGCAGCCGCGACCGTCGAAGCCCTTGGCGCCGTCGTCGTAGCCGATCTCGACGATCTTCTCGCGGACCAGCTTGGCGATCGGGGCGTACGACGTCGTCGTCACCTCGCCGGCCACGACCACGAGGCCCGTGGTCAGCAGGGTCTCGACCGCGACCCGGCTGTGCTTGTCGTCGGCCAACAGGGCGTCGAGGACGGTGTCGCTGATCGCGTCCGCGATCTTGTCCGGGTGACCCTCGGTCACCGACTCCGACGTGAAGAGACGTCCAGCCACAGTGCTACTCGCTCCCGTATGTCAATGGTGCAGTTGGTTGGTGCAGATTCGTGCTGCGCGCACACCCTAGCCGTCGTCCCGCAGGCCGAGACGACGGTCTCAGCCGAGGCGCGTCGCGACCTGGTCCCAGATCACGTGCGCGAGGGCGCTCTTGGTGCCGCGCGGGACCTCGACGGTCGCCCCGTCGGCGGCCAGGATCACGGCCTCGTTGTCGGGGCTGCCGAACACCGCTCCCCCGCTGACGTCGTTGACCACCAGCAGGTCGCAGCCTTTGCGGGCCAGCTTGGCGCGGGCCAGGTCGAGGACCGATCCGGTCGCATCACCCGTCTCGGCGGCGAAGCCCACGATCACGCTGCCGGACCGGGCCCGGTGGGTGCTGATCTCGTGGAGGATGTCGGGGTTCTGCGCGAGCTCGATGCCCGGCGCCGAGCCGTCGTCGGACTTCTTGATCTTGGCGTCGCTGACGGTGGTGGGCCGGAAGTCCGCCGGGGCGGCCGCCATCACCACGGCGTCGGCGGAGCCCGCCGCCGCGACGACCTCGGCCCGCAGCTCGGCCGTGGTCTCGACCCGGACCACCGTGACGCCGGCTGGGTCGGGCAGCGTCACGTTGGCGGCGACCAGCGTGACCCCGGCCCCGCGGGCAGCGGCGGCCCGGGCCAGGGCGTAGCCCTGCAGACCGGACGAGCGGTTGCCGAGGAAGCGGACCGGGTCGAGGTACTCGCGGGTGCCGCCGGCCGACACGACGACGTGGCGTCCGGCCAGGTCGGTGAGCTCGGCGGTCGAGCCCGCCGAGACTCCGCGGGTGAGGACCTCGCGCGCCACCTCGAAGATCTCGCCCGGGTCGGGCAGCCGGCCCTTCCCGGTGTCGGCACCGGTGAGGCGGCCCTCGGCGGGCTCGAGGACGACGGCGCCGCGGGCGCGCAGCGTGGCCACGTTGGCCCGCGTGGCGGGGTGCTCCCACATCTCGGTGTGCATGGCCGGGGCGAAGACCACCGGGCAGCGGGCTGTCAGCAGGGTGCTGGTCAGCAGGTCGTCGGCCTGTCCGTGGGCGGCCTTGGCGAGCAGGTCGGCGGTGGCGGGGGCCACGACGACCAGGTCGGCGCCCTGGCCGATCCGGACGTGGGGCACCTCGTGCACCGACGACCAGACGTCGCTGGCCACGGGCTTACCGGACAGCGCGGCCCAGGTGGGGGCACCGACGAACTCCAGTGCCGCGGCGGTCGGCACCACGGTGACGTCGTGTCCCGACTCGCTGAAGCGCCGCAGCACCTCGCAGGCCTTGTAGGCGGCGATCCCGCCGGAGACGCCCAGGACGACCCGTGGCCGCGTCCCCGAGGGGGACGCGGCCACGTGGTCGGAGCTGGTGCTCAGCGAACTACTCGCTCGCGGGGAACGCGTCGGCGGCGGCGGCCTTGGCCGCAGCCTCCTCGGCCGCGAGCTCGGCCGGGTCGACGTCCTCGCAGGTCAGCAGGTCGTCGTTGATCTCGCGGAGCGCGATCGAGAGCGGCTTCTCCTGGACGTGCGTGTCCACGAGCGGGCCGACGTACTCGAGGAGGCCCTCGCCGAGCTGGGAGTAGTAGGCGTTGATCTGGCGGGCGCGCTTGGCGCTGTAGAGCACCAGCTTGTACTTGCTGTCCGTCTTGGTCAGCAGGTCGTCGATCGAGGGGTTGGTGACACCCTCGGCGGCGATGTTCGGAGAAGACACGCGGTTACGCCTCACGATCAGTTGGGGATTGCACCATCAAGGCTACCAACTCCTCAGCGGCAGCGTGAATCTCGTGGTTGACGATGGTCACGTCGAACTCCGGCTCGGCGGCCAGCTCGTCGCGAGCGGTGACGAGCCGCCGCTCGCGCTCCTCCTCCGTCTCGGTGCCCCGGCCGACCAGCCGGCGCACGAGCTCGTCCCACGACGGCGGCTTCAGGAAGACGAACATCGCGTCCGCCATCGTCTCGCGCACCTGGCGCGCACCCTGGAGGTCGATCTCCAGCATGGCCGGGTGCCCGGAGGCCAGGGCCAGCTCGACGGGCTGCCGCGGGGTGCCGTAGCGGGCCGCCCGGTGGACCACCGCCCACTCGAGCAGGTCGTCCTCGGCGACCATCCGGTCGAACTCCTCGTCGGAGACGAACCAGTAGTGGACGCCGTTCTCCTCCCCGGGGCGCGGCGGACGGGTCGTCGCCGAGACCGAGATCCAGACCTCGGGGTGGGCGGCGCGCACGGCGGCCGCCACGCTCCCCTTGCCGACGGCCGTCGGGCCGGCGAGTACGACGAGGCGCGAGCGGCTCACGTGTCGTCGCGCGGGGCGAACTCGGCCTCGAGAGCCGCGACCTGCTTGGCCCCGAGCCCGCGGACCCGGCGGCTCTCGGCGATCCCGAGCCGCTCCATGACCTGGCGTGCGCGAACCTTGCCGAGCCCGGGCATCGACTGGAGCAGGTCGACGACCCGCATCTTGCCGACGACCTCGTTGGTCTGGCCCTGGCGCAGCACGTCGACGATCGAGGCGCCGGAGTTCTTCAGCCGGTTCTTGACCTCGGCCCGCTCCCGCCGGGATGCTGCGGCCTTCTCGAGAGCCGCCTGACGCTGTTCGGGGGTGAGTGGGGGCAGTGCCACGTGAGCGGGTCCTTCGTGAGGGGGGCGGCGTGAGAGGTCAATCTAGTCAGAACCCGCGGCGAGCGGCAATCGCGGCAACGAGAACATGTTCTACCCGATGTCCTACAGGGTGAGAGGTGTCTTGCACACGTCACGTGCCTGCTGCTGCAGGGCCTCGAGCGCGTCGGCGGTCTCCGGGGCGACCAGGGCCCGGCCCGCGGCGGCGATCCGGGACCGGTCCGCAGCGGGCAGGTCGCCCGGCGGCTCGGCGGCGTCGTACGTCTGAGGGTCGACGTCGGCGTCCTCCAGCGCCTCCTCCAGGTCGTCGAGCCGCCCGACCACCTGCTGCCACTCGTCACGGATGTCGCCGGGGGCCTGCTCCTGCAGGTCGCGGAAGGCGTCCAGGGCCCCGAGCAGCGCGGTCGGGCCGCCGGCGGCGACGATCTCGGTGAGCTCCTCCTGGTGCTCCTGCACAGCCGCGCAGTAGTCCTGCGCAGGATCCCCACCACAGGCCGCCAGCGGGAGCACGCCCAGCGCAAGCAGTGCCGCCCCGATCCGGGCGCGACGTCGTGCACGTCCGATCCTGTGGTTCCCCATGTCCCGGGACCCTACGTTCCCTAGGCTCCTCGGGTGGCCGAGCACCAGCGCCTGCGCGAGAGGGTCGACGCCCGCGTCGCCGCCGTCCTCGACCGACGGACCGTCGACCGCCCGTCGACGCCTTCGTCCAGGGCCGTGCCGCCGCCGGCCGCCATCATCGCCCTGGCGCTGGCCACGATCGTCCACCTCTCGGTGCTCGCCCTGCTCGCCGGCGGCGTCGGCCTGGTGGTGGCGGGCGACAACCTCGTCCAGCGCCTCGCCGGGATCGTCCTGCTGCTGCCCGTGCTGCTCCTCGTCCGGCGGCCCCACCGCGACCGCGCCGACGAGGTGACACCCGAGGCGGCCCCGGTCCTCACCGGCCTCGTCGCCGAGGTGGCGGGCGCGCTCGGCACGCGGCCCCCGACGTACCTCGGCATCGACGAGGACACCAACGCCTACGCCCGCCGCAGTGGGCTGCGGACCCGGACCCTCGTCCTCGGCGCCCCGCTGTGGGTGGCGCTCGGTCCGCAGGCCCGGATCGCGCTGCTCGGCCACGAGGTCGGGCACTTCGCTCGGCGCGACGTCGTGCACGGCCGGTACGTCGGCACCGCGCTCGCCACCCTGCAGACGTGGGCCGACGCCTCCTCACCCGGCGAGGAACGCGCGTCGAGCCTCGGCCACACCCCGATCATCGCCACCGTTGCCCTCTGGCCGATGCGGATGGCGTCGACCGGCTCGCTCCGGCTGCTCGGATGGGTCAACTCGGCCGCCTCCCGGCGTGCCGAGCTGCTGGCCGATCTCGAGTCGGCCGTCGTGGCCGGCACGCCCGCGACGATCGAGGTGCTGGAGCTCCTGCTCGCGGCCGACGTGATCGACCGGGCCGCCAACCGGGCCGCCGTCGACCCGCGGCGTCCCGACCTGGCCGTCGAGATCCGCGCTCGCGCGACTGCCCTCGACGAGCGCGACCACGCGGAGGCCCTGCTCGCCGCCGGCGAGCGCAGCGGCACCGACCGCACCCATCCGCCGACCGGTGAGCGCCTGCGCCTGCTGCGCAGCCTGCCGCCCTCCCCCGGCACCATCGTCCTGGACGCCGAACGCGTCGCGGCCATCGACGGCGAGCTGCGTCCCTTCCTCGACGCCGCTCTGCGGCGCCGGGCCGACTGGTACCGCTGAGCGGCTACGCGGTCAGCTCGTCGTTCGCCCGTCGTACGGCGTCGCGCATCGCAGCGGTGTCGGGGCCGAGCCGGAGCACCTCGCGCGAGGAGCTGGCCAGCACCGCACCGGCGGCCGGGCCGAAGATCCGGCGGATGTCGGCCGTGGTGCCGCCCTGGGCGCCGTACCCGGGGGCGAGGACAGGGCCGTTGAAGGCCAGGTCCTCGTCCGGCTCCCCGATGGTGGCGCCGATGACCGCGCCGAAGCTGCCGAGCGGATCGGCGTCCGCGTTGAGGCGGCGCAGGTGGTCGAGGACGGTGCCGGCCACCGTGGCGCCGGAGTCGGTGCGGGCGTGCTGGAACTCGGGCCCCTCCTTGTTGGAGGTGAGCGCGAGGACGAAGACGCCGGCCCCGTGGGTGCGCGCGGTGTCGATCATCGGGTCCAGCGACCCGAAGCCGAGGAACGGGCTGGCGGTGATCGCGTCCGAGGCGAGCGGGGAGGCCGGGTCGAGGTAGGCGTCGGCGTACGCCTGGGAGGTGGAGCCGATGTCGCCGCGCTTGACGTCCATCAACACGAGCGCCCCGGCCGCCCGGGAGTCGGCGACCACCCGTTCCAGGACCGCGACGCCACGGCTCCCGAAGCGCTCGTAGAAGGCCGACTGCGGCTTCACCACCGAGGCGTACGGCGCCACCGCCTCCACGACGGTCAGCGCGAACCGCTCCAGCCCGGCGACGTCGTCGGCGAGTCCCCACTCGTGCAGCAGCCCGGCGTGCGGGTCGATGCCGACGCAGAACGGGCCGCGGTCGGCGATGGCGGCGTGCAGGCGGGTGCCGAAGGGGCTCATGGGGTCTCCTGGTCGAGCTCGGCCGCGATCCGCGCGGCGGTGGTGGGGTCGTGGAGCAGGGCGGTGCCGACCTGGACGGCCCGCGCCCCGGCGGCGAGGAAGCTGCGGGCGTCGGCGGTGGTGGCGATGCCCCCGCCCCCGATCACCGCGGCGTCCGGGAGGGCGGCGCACACCTCGGTGACGCAGCGCAGGGCCACCGGCCGGATCGCCGGGCCGGAGAGGCCCGCGGGCCGGCCGTCGGGCAGCGCGGCCGCCTGGGCGTCGCCCACGACGACGGCCGCGGCCCCGGCGTCGAGGACGCCCCGGGCGGTCTCGACGACGCGGAGCAGGTCGGGGCGGAGCTTGGCCAGCACGGGGAGCCCGCGGGGCAGATCCCGGACGACGGCGGCGACCAGGCTGGCCGCGTGGAAGGGCTCGCCGCTGACGGCGACCTCGACCGCGGCCGGGCCGGGCGCGCGGCCGAGCCGGCGGGCGATCTCGGTGTGCTCCCCCAGGCTCCGGCCGGTGATGGAGACGACGACGCGGGCGCCGGAGCGCACCAGCCAGGGCAGCTCGCTGGCCAGGAACGGCTCCAGGCCGGGGCTGGGCGGCTCGGCGTGGAGCAGGCCGGAGGGGGTCTCGACGACCCGGGGGGCCTCGGCACCGGACCGCGGGTCGAGGCTGATCGAGCGGGTGACGAAGGCGCCCAGGGTGGCCAGGTCGACGTACGGCTCCAGCTCGCGGCCCGTGCCGCCGCACCCGGCGGCGACCAGCACGGGTCCGGACAGCTCGAGGGCGCCCAGGGAGACGCTCATGCGAGCGCTCCCCAGCGGACCCGGTCACCGCGGACCACCGGACCCTCGGTGCACGCACGCACGGTCCGGGAGACGCCGTCCTCGCCGACGACGGGCAGCGCGCAGCCGTGGCACAGACCCGTCGCGCAGGGCTGGGCCACCTCGACCGCGGTCTGGCTCCAGGCGCCCTGGTCCTCGGCCGCGGCGGCCACGGCGTGCAGCGTGTCGTGGGGGCCGGCGGCGTACACGACCTCCGCGCGGGCGCGCGCCAGGGTCTCGACCACGACGTCGGCGACCCGCCCCTTCTGCCCCACCGACCCGTCCGCGGTGACGACGGTGACCGCGCGCGCCGAGCGCCGGGCCTCGAGGGCCGACAGCAGGTGGGCCTCGTCGCGCCCGGCGACCAGCAGGGTCACCGCGCAACCGCGCTCGCGGAGCCGCTCGGCGAGCGGGAACAACGGCGCGGCGGAGACGTCCTCGCCCACGAGCAGGCAGGAGACCGGCTCCTTGGGCAGCGCGAACGGCCGTCCCAACGGGCCGGTGAGCCCGACCTTCGAGCCGACCGGCAGCCCGGCCAGCCAGGTGCCGGCGACGCCGACCGGCTCCACGACCAGCTGCAGCGCCGGCCCGTACCCGCCGACCGGCCGCACCTGGTGGATCCAGTACGAGCGCCGCGCGAGCCGGGCCGAGTCGGCCAGGGTGAGCGCGACGAAGGTGCCGGGACGGAAGCGCTCGGCGACGCCCGGCGCCACCAGGGTGAGGTGGCGGTAGGCGCCCACCCGCTTGCTGTCGAGCAGCTCCCCGGTGACGTGCAGGCTCATCCCGAGATGCCCCGCAGGATCCGGCGCGGCCAGCCCGGGCCCTCGTAGACGAACGCCGTGTAGCCCTGGAGCAGGTCCGCGCCGGCGTCGAGCCGGTCGCGTGCGTCCTCGACGGTGGTGACGCCCCCGACGCCGACCAGCGTCAGGTCGGGGCCGACCCGGCCGCGGAGCAGCCGGAGCACCTCCAGCGAGCGGGCCGTCAGCGGCCGGCCGGACAGCCCGCCGGCGCCGACGGCCTCGACCTCGGCGTCCGGGCTGGCCAGCCCGGTCCGGGAGATCGTGGTGTTGGTGGCGATGATCCCGTCGAGGCCGATGGCCAGCGCCATCTCGGCGACACCGAGCACGTCGTCGTCGGCCAGGTCGGGCGCGATCTTGACCAGCAGCGGCACCCGCGCCGCCGTGACCTCGTCCGCCGTACGACGCACGTGCTCCAGCAGCGGCTGCAGCTTCTCGACCGCCTGGAGGTTGCGCAGCCCCGGGGTGTTCGGCGAGCTGACGTTGACCACCAGATAGTCGGCGTGCGGCGCCAGCAGCCGGGTGCTCTTGGCGTAGTCGGCCTCGACCGCGGCCTGGTCGTCGTCGGGCACGACCTTGGTCTTGCCGATGTTCACGCCGAGGACCGGTCCGGGCCGACGGCCCCGGACCGCGAGCCGGGCGGCGACCGCCTCGGCGCCGTCGTTGTTGAAGCCCATCCGGTTGACCACGGCCCGGTCGGCGGTGAGCCGGAACAGCCGCGGCGTCGGGTTGCCGGGCTGGCCCTCGCCGGTGACCGTGCCGACCTCGACGTGGCCGAAGCCGAGCGCGGCCAGCGCGTCGATCCCGACCGCGTTCTTGTCGAAGCCCGCGGCCAGGCCGAGCCGGTTGGGGAAGGTCAGCCCCAGCGCGTGCACCGGCGCCCAGGGCTGCTTGCGGCGCGCCAGGACCGGGGCGGCGGTCCGGATCGCCCGGAAGCCCAGGTGGTGGGCCCGCTCCGGGTCGATCCGGGTCGCGACGCGGTCGAAGAGCACGTCGTAGGCGGTCACGGCCTGGCCTCCCGGTGGTTGAGGAGGGACGAAGTCCCGTCTCGAAACCCGGTGAGAGGGACGACGACCCCGATCGAGGCCGACTCTCGGCACGAGGGGTTTCGAGACGGTTGCTGCGCAACCTCCTCAACCACCGCGGTCGCGTTCATCGCGCGGCCCACTCCTGCAGGGACCGGACGCCGATGTCGCCGCGACGCATCGCCTCGATGCCCTGCACCGCGGCGCCCAGGCCCTGGACGGTGGTGATGCAGGGGACGTTGGCGCGGACGGCGGCGGTGCGGATCTCGTAGCCGTCCAGGCGGGCCTGGCCGCCCGTGCCCGCGCCGTACGGCGTGTTCACGATCAGCTGGATCTCGCCGTCGTGGATGAGCTGGACCGTGGTCCGCTCGCCGTTCGGGCCCTCGCCCTCGAAGTGCTTGCGCACGATCGTCGACGGCACGCCGTTGCGGCGCAGCACCTCGGCGGTGCCCTGCGTCGCGAGGATCTCGAAGCCCAGGTCGGCCAGCACCCGTACCGGGAAGATCATCGAGCGCTTGTCGCGGTTGGCGACCGACACGAAGATCTTGCCGCTCGTGGGGAGCGGGCCGAACGCCGCGGCCTGGGACTTGGCGAAGGCCTTGCCGAAGTCGGTGTCGAATCCCATCACCTCGCCGGTCGACTTCATCTCCGGGCCGAGCACGGTGTCGACCTGCTGGCCGTCGGGGGTGCGGAACCGGTTGAACGGCATCACCGCCTCCTTGACCGCGATCGGCTGGTCGGCCGGCAGCGTCCCGCCGTCGCCGGTCGCCGGCAGCAGGCCGGCCGCGCGCAGCTCGGCGACGGTCTCCCCCAGCATCACCCGGGCCGCGGCCTTGGCCAGCGGCGTGGCGGTGGCCTTCGACACGAACGGCACCGTCCGCGAGGCGCGCGGGTTGGCCTCCAGGACGTAGAGGATGTCCGAGCCCAGCGCGAACTGGATGTTGAGTAGGCCACGCACGCCCACGCCTCGGGCGATCGCCTCGGTGGCCTCGCGGATCCGCTCGATCTCGCGGGCGCCGAGGGTGATCGGCGGCAGCGCGCAGGACGAGTCGCCGGAGTGGATGCCGGCCTCCTCGATGTGCTCCATCACGCCGCCGAGGAAGAGCTCCTCGCCGTCGAAGAGCGCGTCGACGTCGATCTCGATGGCGTCGTCGAGGAAGCGGTCGACCAGCACCGGGGCCCCGCGGGAGATCAGCCCGGCGGCGACGTACTTCTCCAGGTACGCCTGGAGCGCGTCGTCGCCGTACACGATCTCCATGCCGCGCCCGCCCAGGACGTACGACGGCCGCACCAGGACCGGGTAGCCGATCTCGGCGGCGATCCGCTGCGCCTCGGGGTACGACGTCGCCGTCCCGTGCTTGGGCGCCACCAGGCCGGCCTCCGCGAGCACCCGCCCGAAGGCGCCGCGCTCCTCGGCCAGGTCGATGGAGTCGGGCGAGGTGCCGACGATCGGGACGCCGGCGGCCGCGAGGCCCTGGGCGAGCCCGAGCGGGGTCTGGCCGCCCAGCTGGCAGATGACGCCGGCGATCGGGCCGGCCAGGGTCTCGGCGTGCACGACCTCCAGGACGTCCTCGAGGGTGAGCGGCTCGAAGTAGAGCCGGTCCGAGGTGTCGTAGTCCGTGCTCACCGTCTCCGGGTTGCAGTTGACCATCACCGTGTCGTAGCCGGCCTCGCTGAGCGCCAGGCTCGCGTGGACGCAGGAATAGTCGAACTCGATGCCCTGCCCGATCCGGTTCGGCCCCGAGCCGAGGATGATCACGGCCGGCCGCTCGCGTGGGGCGACCTCGCTCTCCTCGTCGTACGACGAGTAGTGGTACGGCGTCGCCGCCGCGAACTCGGCCGCGCAGGTGTCGACGGTCTTGTAGACCGGCCGGATGCCGAGCGCGTGCCGGACCCCGCGGACGACGTCGGCCGTCATGCCGCGGATCTTGCCGATCTGGGCGTCGGAGAAGCCGTGCCGCTTGGCCAGCCGCAGCAGTCCGGGCGTGAGCTCGGGCGCGGCGGTGACCTCCTCGGCGATCTCGTTGATCAGCACCAGCTGGTCGACGTACCAGGGGTCGATGCCGGTGGCCCCGAAGACCTCCTCGGGCGTCGCACCCGCCCGGATCGCGTCCATGACCCGCTTGAGCCGGCCGTCGGTGGGCGTGGCGATCTCGGCCAGCAGCGCGGCCTTGTCGAGCTCGACGTACTCCTGGTGCCAGTCGAAGACGGCGTCCTTGGACTCCAGCGAGCGCAGCGCCTTCTGCAGCGCCTCGGTGAAGTTGCGGCCGATGGCCATCGCCTCGCCGACCGACTTCATGTGGGTCGTGAGCCGCTTGTCGGCGCCCGGGAACTTCTCGAACGCGAACCGCGGGACCTTCACGACCACGTAGTCGAGGGTCGGTTCGAAGGCCGCCGGCGTGCTGGAGCCGTCGGCGCGCACGGTGATGTCGTTGGGGATCTCGTCGAGGGTGTAGCCGATCGCCACCTTCGCGGCGATCTTGGCGATCGGGTAGCCGGTCGCCTTGGACGCCAGCGCGCTCGACCGGCTGACCCGCGGGTTCATCTCGATGACGATGACGCGCCCGTCGGCGGGGTTGACGGCGTACTGGATGTTGCAGCCGCCGGTGTCGACCCCGACCTCGCGGATGATGCCGATGGCCAGGTCGCGCAGGTGCTGGTACTCGCGGTCGGTGAGCGTCATCGCCGGCGCGACGGTGATCGAGTCGCCGGTGTGCACGCCCATCGGGTCGAGGTTCTCGATCGAGCAGATGATGACGACGTTGTCGGCCTTGTCGCGCATCACCTCCAGCTCGTACTCCTTCCACCCGATGATCGACTCCTCGATCAGCACCTCGGTGGTCGGGCTCGCGGCCAGGCCGGCACCGGCGATCCGGGCCAGCTCGGTCGCGTCGAAGGCGATGCCGGAGCCGGTGCCGCCCATGGTGAACGACGGCCGGATCACGACGGGGTAGCCGAGCTCGCCGACCGCCTGCTCGCAGTCGTCCATCGAGTGGCACACGAAGCTGCGCGCCACCTCGCCGCCGACCTTGTGCACGATCGCGTTGAACAGCTCGCGGTTCTCGCCGCGGTGAATGGCCTCGAAGCTGGCGCCGATCATCTCGACGCCGTACTTCTCCAGCACGCCGTTCTCGTGCAGCGCGATCGCCGCGTTGAGCGCGGTCTGGCCGCCCAGGGTCGGGAGCAGCGCGTCGGGGCGCTCCTTGGCGATCACCTGCTCGACGAACTCGGGCGTGATCGGCTCGACGTACGTCGCGTCCGCGAACTCCGGGTCGGTCATGATCGTGGCCGGGTTGGAGTTGACCAGGATCACCCGGATCCCCTCGGCCTTCAGCACCCGGCAGGCCTGGGTGCCGGAGTAGTCGAACTCGCAGGCCTGGCCGATGACGATCGGGCCGGACCCGATCACCAGGACGGACTTGATGTCCTCGCGCTTCGGCATCTCAGGCTTCCTCTCGGCTCACCGGGTTTCGAGACGGTTGCTGCGCAACCTCCTCAACCACCGGGGCACCGCTCATCAGGTCGACGAACCGGTCGAAGAGGTACGCCGCGTCGTGCGGGCCGGCGGCGGCCTCGGGGTGGTACTGGACGGAGAAGCTCTTCAGTCGCCCCACCTCGGTGGTCGAGCCGGTCGAGGCCCGGAGCTCGAGGCCCTCGACGACGTCGTCGTTGAGGCAGACGTGGCTGACGCTCGCGACGCCGTACGGCGTGGTGGTGGGCGCGTCGAGCGGGGCGTCGACCGCGAAGCCGTGGTTGTGGGCGGTGACCTCGACCTTGCCGGTGGTGCGGTCCAGGACCGGCTGGTTGATGCCGCGGTGGCCGTACTTCAGCTTGTAGGTGCCGAAGCCGAGCGCGCGGCCGAAGAGCTGGTTGCCGAAGCAGATGCCGAAGTAGGGCAGGTCACGCGCGAGCGCGCCCTGCAGGACCTCGATCTGCTGCGTGGTCGCGGCCGGGTCGCCGGGGCCGTTGGAGTAGAAGAGCCCGTCGGGCTGCACCGCGAGGATGTCGTCGAGGGTCGCGGCGGCGGGCAGCACGTGCACCTCGATGCCGCGCTCGGCCATCCGGTAGGGCGTCATGGTCTTGATGCCCAGGTCCAGCGCGGCGACGGTGAACCGCTTCTCGCCGTGCGCGGGGACGACGTACGTCTCGCTCGTGGAGACCTCGGTCGCCAGCTCGGAGCCCGCCATCTCCCCCGACGCGCGGACCCGGTCGAGCAGCGCCGCGGGGTCGGTCTCGGTGCTGGAGATGCCGACGCGCATCGCACCCCGCTCGCGCAGGTGACGGGTCAGCGCACGGGTGTCGACGCCGGAGATGCCGACGACGCCCTGGTCGCGCAGCTCCTCGTCGAGCGAGCGCCGGCTGCGGTGGTTGCTGGGGACCCGGGCGGGGTCGCGGACGACGTACCCGGCCACCCAGATGCGGGAGGACTCGGGGTCCTCGTCGTTCACGCCGGTGTTGCCGATGTGCGGGGCGGTCATCACCACCACCTGGCGGTGGTAGGACGGATCGGTCAGCGTCTCCTGGTAGCCGGTCATGCCGGTGTTGAAGACCGCTTCGCCGAAGGTCTCGCCGGGGGCGCCGTAGGCCTCGCCGGTGAAGGTGCGACCGTCCTCGAGGACCAGGATCGCGGGGGCATGCGACGGCACGCCGTACCTCCTTCTCCGCCTCACGGGACGGATCGTTAAAGGATGTCGAACGGCCCCGACCCTACCAGCGGCCGACGGCCGTTCCGGCACGCCGTCCGCCGCAGGCCGGTCGTCGTCGTCGAGTGACGCGAGATGGCTGCCCACGACCCCTGGCGGGGACCATCTCGCGTCCCTCGACGCTCAGCAGCAGCGACCCTGGGTGGACCGCTCGCGGTGGGCGTCACGGTGGCGCTCGAAGGCGCGGCGGGTCATCGGCTCGGTGCCCTCGCGCTCGCAGCGCTCGACGTAGGCGTCCCAGCGGGACTCACCGGTGAAGTCGCGCAGGTAGCGGCGCACCGCGGCGAGCGCGCTCACCGGCCCGCCCCCACCGGCTCGCGCTCCTGCGCGCCGTCGGGCGGCAGCTGGGACGGCACGTGCGGGACCTCGGTGGTCGGCAGCGAACCGGCCCGCAGGGCGCGGACCCAGATCACCGCGGCGTTGGCCACGATCACGATCACCAGCACGGCGAACGAGGCCTGGAGGACGCCGTTGACGGTGGAGTTGGTGATCACCGTGGCCATCTGGGAGGCGTCGGCCGCCGGAGCCAGGACCTCGCCGGCGTCGCGGGCCTCGCGGTAGCGGTCGGCCTGGGCGAAGTAGCCGATGGTGGGGTCGGAGGAGAAGACCTTCTGGTAGCTCGCGGTCATCGTGGTGACCAGGTCCCAGGCCAGGGGTACGGCGGGCACCCAGACCCACTTCGTCCAGCCGTGCTTGAGGAACAGGGTCACGCAGAGGGTCAGCGCGATGGCCGCCAGCAGCTGGTTCGCGATGCCGAACAGCGGGAAGAGCTGGTTGATCCCGCCCAGCGGGTCGGTGACGCCGACGTACAGCATGTAGCCCCAGCAGGCGACGACCACGGCCGAGGCGCTCCAGGCGGCCGGCTTCCAGGTGGTGTCGGCGTACCGCTTCCAGACGTTGCCGACGGTGTCCTGGACCATGAACCGGCCCACGCGGGTGCCGGCGTCGACCGCGGTGAGGATGAACAGCGCCTCGAACATGATCGCGAAGTGGTACCAGAACGCGGCCAGGTTGCCGCCGAAGGCGTCGCTGAAGATGGTCGAGATGCCGAGAGCCAGGGTGGGGGCGCCACCGGTGCGCGAGACCAGCTCCTCCTCGACGGCCGCGGCGGCGGCGTTCAGCTGGTCGGGGCTGAGGGTGAAGCCGAGGCCGTTGACGAACTCGACCGCGCCCTCGACGGTGCCCCCGGTCATCCCGGCCGGCGCGTTCATCGCGAAGTAGAGCCCCTGGTCGATGACCGAGGCGGCGATCAGCGCCGAGATGGCGACGAACGACTCCATCAGCATGCCGCCGTACCCGATCATCCGGACGTGGCTCTCCTTGCCGACCATCTTCGGCGTGGTGCCCGACGCGATGAGGGCGTGGAAGCCGGAGAGGGCGCCGCAGGCGATGGTGATGAACAGGAACGGGAACAGCTTCCCGGCGAAGACCGGGCCGTTCCCCTCGGTGGCGAACGAGGTGACGGCGTCGTTCTGGAGGACCGGCGTGGCCAGCACCAGGCCGACGGCGAGCAGCAGGATGACGCCGATCTTCATGAACGTCGACAGGTAGTCGCGAGGGGTCAGCAGCAGCCAGACCGGCAGGATCGAGGCCACGAAGCCGTAGACCACCAGGCAGACCGTCAGCGTCTCCTTGGAGAGGGTCAGGCTGTCGGCCAGGCCCCAGGTCTCGACGTACCCGCCGCCGACGATGGCGAGCAGCAGCAGGACCACCCCGATGCCGGTGACCTCCAGGACCCGGCCCGGGCGGACGAAGCGCAGGTAGCAGCCCATGAACAGGGCGATCGGGATGGTCAGGCCGATGGAGAACACGCCCCACGGCGACTCGGCCAGCGCGTTGACCACGACCAGCGAGAGCACCGCCAGGATGATGATCATGATGGCGAAGACGGCGATCAGCGCGGCCGTGCCGCCGACCACGCCGATCTCCTCCCGGACCATCTGGCCCAGGCTCTTGCCGTCGCGGCGCAGGGACAGGAAGAGCACGACCATGTCCTGCACGGCGCCGGCGAAGATGACGCCGACGATGATCCAGAGGGTCCCGGGCAGGTAGCCCATCTGCGCCGCCAGCACCGGGCCGACCAGCGGCCCCGCGCCGGCGATCGCGGCGAAGTGGTGGCCGAAGAGCACCCGCTTGTCGGTGACCTCGAAGTCGGCGCCGTCGTCGAGCCGCTCGGCCGGCGTGGCCCGGGTGTCGTCGAGGCGGAGCACGGTCCGGGCCAGGAAGCGGGAGTAGAAGCGATAGGCGATCAGGTACGACGACAGCGCCGCGAACAGGATCCACAGCGCCGAGACATCCTCGCCGCGGCTGAGGGCGAGCACCGCCCAGCAGACGGCACCGACGACAGCGACGAGCGTCCAGACGACGATGGAGCGGGCTTTGGGGGTCATGCAGCGCCTCCGGTCCGAGATGTGAGCGCGATCACTCTCCTATACCCGGCGCACACCTCGGGTAGGCGGGGCGGTCCACGGGTCCTCCGGCCAGGCGTGCTTCGGGTAGCGCCCGCGCAGCTCGGCTCGCACCTGCGGGTAGCCCTGGGCCCAGAACGACGCCAGGTCGGCGGTCACCGCCACCGGTCGCCGCGCCGGCGAGAGCAGGTGCAGCAGCACCGGCACCCGGCCGTCGGCGAGCCGAGGAGTCTCCGCCCAGCCGAACGTCTCCTGCAGGCGTACGGCGAGCACCGGCTGCTCGGCGTCGTAGTCGACCCGGACCGCCGACCCGCTCGGGACTGCCAGCCGCTCGGGCGCGAGCTCGTCGAGCCGGCCCGCCTCGGGCCACGGCAGCAGCCGGCGCAGCGCGGCCAGCACGTCGATGCGGCGCAGGTCGCGGGTGCCGCGGACCCGGGCCAGCTCGGGTCCGAGCCAGGTCTCGACGCTCGCGGCCAGGGCGTCGTCGGCGACGTCGGGCCAGGGCGCGCCGAGGGTGCGGTGCAGGAAGTCCATCCGCGCCCGCAGGGCCCGGGCCGCGTCGGTCCACGGGAGCACCGCCAGTCCCTCCTGGCGGAGCCCCTCGCGCACCGCGGCGCCGACCCGCTCGGCCGGCGGCTCGGCGAGCGTGGCCGCGGCCAGCTCGATCGCGCCGAGCCGGGTGACCCTGCGCGCGACCACCCGGCCGGACGACCAGGTCACCTCGTCGTCCTCGGTCCAGCGGGCCGCGGCCGCCTCGAGCGCGAACCCCTCGTCGATCGGCGCGGCCGAGCGGATCGTCGCGTCGCGCTGCCCCGGCCGGCGGTCCACGTCGGCGACGGCCAGCCACTCCGCCCCGGCGAGCGCGGCCTCGCCACGGGGCAGCACCGCGCCCGTCCCGCCCACCATCAGGTACGACGAGCCGCCGGGCCGCCGACGTGCGACCCGGTCGGGATGGGCCAGGGCCACGACCGCGCCCACCGCGAGGTCGTCGGTGAGCCGCTCGCCGGGCTCGCCGGCCGGGGCGGACCGGACCAGCTGGTCGACGGCCCCCTTCCAGGCGGGCGAGCCGGACCCGCCCCGCCGTACCTGCCGGAGGGCGGCGACCAGGTCTCCCCCGGGCGCCCGGACGTCCTCGGCGAGCAGGGCCACCACCTCCGCGGCCCGGCGGGAGCCGACCACGGGCGCGCCGTCGAGCAGCGCGCGGGCCAGTCGGGGGTCGGTGGGCACCCGGGCGATGGCGCGGCCACGGTCGGTGATCGCGCCCGCGTCGTCGACGGCGCCGAGGTCGGCGAGCGTGGAGCGCGCCGCGGCGAGAGCGGGCGTCGGCGGTGGATCGGGCAGCGCCAGTCCCCGGCCGTCGGGGCTTCCCCAGGCGGCGAGCTCCAGCGCGAACCCGGTCAGGTCGGCGACCGCGATCTCCGGCTCCGGGTGGGCGGCCAGGTGGGCGTGCTCGGCCTCGCCCCAGCAGCGGTACGCCGTCCCGGACGCCTCCCGGCCCGCGCGACCGGCCCGCTGCTCGGCGCCCGCGCGGCTGACCCGGACGGTCACCAGGCCGGCCAGACCGCGCCGGTGGTCGGTCCGCGGCTCGCGGGACAGCCCGGCGTCGACGACCACCCGGACCCCGGGGACGGTGAGCGAGGACTCGGCGACCGCGGTCGAGACGACCACCCGGCGCCGGTCCCCCGCGGTCAGCGCCCGGTCCTGGTCGGCGGCGGGCAGCCGGCCGTGCAGCCGGTGCACCTCGGCGTCGCTCCCGCCGAGGCGGCGGGCCACCCCGTCGACCTCCGCGACGCCGGGCAGGAAGGCGAGCACGTCGCCGTCCCGCTCCGCCAGCGCACGGCGGACGGTCGCGGCGACGTGGTCGAGGAACGCCGGCGTCGGGCCGCGCTCGTCGTGCGGGAGCACGCCGGGCGGCGGGGCGGCGTACACCGTCTCGACGGGGTGGAGCGCGCCCGGGACCTCGACCACGTCGGCCGTGAGCAGGTCCGCGAACCGCTGCGCCTCGAGGGTCGCCGACATGGCGACCAGCCGCAGGTCGTCGCGCAGGTTCTCGCGCACGTCGACCAGCAGGGCGAGCAGGAGGTCGGCGTCGAGCGCGCGCTCGTGCACCTCGTCGAGCACCACCGCCGCGACGCCCGGCAGGTCGGGGTCGCGCTGCAGCCGGCGGAGCAGCACCCCGGTGGTCACGAACTCGACCCGCGTCGCCGCGGACGAGCGGCGGTCGCCGCGGACGGCGTACCCGACCGACTCACCGCGCGACTCGCCGACCAGCGACGCGAGCCGCCGGGCCGCGGCCCGCGCGGCGATCCGGCGGGGCTGGGTGACGACCACCCGGCCCGGTCCAAGGTCGGCCACCGCGGGTGGGACCAGCGTGGTCTTGCCGCTGCCCGGCGGCGCCCAGAGCACCGCCGCGCCGCGGTCGCGCAGCGCGACGGTCAGGGCCGGGAGACCGGCGCGGACGGGGAGGTCGACCTCCCCGAGTCGCTCAGACCAGGGCACCGTCGAGGACCGTCGGCCTCCCCCGGAGGAACGTCGCGACGACCCGGCCCGGCAGCTCCATGCCGCGGTACGGCGTGTTGCGGCTCAGGCTGGCCGACTCCGTCGGGTCGACGGTACGACGGGCCGCGGGGTCGTAGAGCACGACGTTGGCCGGCTCGCCGACCTCGATCGGCCGCCCGTGGTCGGCGACCCGGCCGATCCGGGCCGGGGCGTAGGACATCCGCTCGGCGACGCCGGCCCAGTCGAGCAGGCCGGGGTCGACCATGGTGGCCTGGACGATCGAGAGCGCGGTCTCGAGGCCGAGCATGCCGAACGCCGCGGCCGCCCACTCGCAGTCCTTGTCCTCGTGGGGGTGCGGGGCGTGGTCGGTGGCGACGATGTCGATCGTGCCGTCGGCCAGCCCGGCGCGCAGCGCCTCCACGTCGGCGGCGGTGCGCAGCGGCGGGTTGACCTTGTAGATCGGGTCGTAGGTCGCGGCCAGCTCGTCGGTGAGGATCAGGTGGTGCGGGCAGGCCTCGGCGGTGACGTCCCAGCCCTTGCGCTTGGCGTCGCGGACGATCTCCACCGAGCCCGCCGTACTCACGTGGCAGACGTGCAGGCGGGAGCCGACGTGGGCGGCGAGCAGACAGTCGCGGGCGATGATCGCCTCCTCGGCGACCGCCGGCCAGCCGGTGAGCCCGAGCTTGCCGGACAGCTCGCCCTCGTTCATCTGGGCGCCCTCGGTGAGCCGCGGCTCCTGGGCGTGCTGGGCGATCACGCCGTCGAAGGCCTTGACGTACTCCAGGGCCCGGCGCATCAGCACCGCGTCGCTGACGCACCTGCCGTCGTCGGAGAAGACCCGGACCCGGGCGGCCGAGTCGGCCATCGCGCCGAGCTCGGCGAGCCTCTCGCCCTCCAGCCCGACGGTGACCGCGCCGACCGGGTAGACGTCGCAGTGGCCGGCCTCGCGGCCCAGCCGCCAGACCTGCTCGACGACGCCCGCGGTGTCGGCGACCGGCTCGGTGTTGGCCATCGCGTGCACGGCGGTGAAGCCGCCCATCGCCGCGGCCCGGGTGCCGGTCTCGACGGTCTCGGCGTCCTCGCGGCCCGGCTCGCGCAGGTGGGTGTGCAGGTCGACCAGGCCCGGGAGGGCGACGAGGCCGGTGGCGTCGATGGTCTCGATGCGCTCGCTGGCGCTCGCTACTCGACCACCGAGGTCGGCGATCACCCCGTCCCGCAGCAGCAGGTCGGTCGGCTCCCCGCCGAGGATGCGGACGTTCTTGATCAGGTAGGTGGTGCTCACTCTTCTCCTCCGACGGCGGGCTCGCTGCCGCCCAGCAGCAGGTACAGGACGGCCATCCGCACGGCGACGCCGTTGGTGACCTGCTCGACGATCACCGAGCGGCTGGAGTCGGCCACGTCGGCCGTGATCTCCATGCCGCGGACCATCGGGCCGGGGTGCATCACGATCGTGTGGTCCTGCAGGGTCGCCATCCGGCGCCCGTCGAGGCCGTAGCGGCGGGAGTACTCGCGCGCGGTCGGGAAGAACCCGCCCTGCATCCGCTCCCGCTGGACCCGCAGCATCATCACCGCGTCGGCCTTCGGGATCACCGTGTCGAGGTCGTACGACGTCTGCACCGGCCAGCTCTCGATGCCGACCGGCATCAGGGTCGGCGGCGCGACCAGGGTGACCTCGGCGCCGAGCGTGTTCAGCAGCAGCGCGTTCGAGCGGGCGACCCGGCTGTGCAGCACGTCGCCGACGATCGCGATCCTGCGGCCCTCCAGCCCGCCCGGCTTCGACTCGCCCAGGTGCCGCCACATGGTGAACGCGTCGAGCAGCGCCTGGGTGGGGTGCTCGTGGGTGCCGTCGCCGGCGTTGACCACGCTGGAGCGGACCCAGCCGGAGTTCGCGAGCAGGTGCGGGGCCCCGCTGGCGCCGTGGCGTACGACGACCGCGTCGGCACCCATCGCCTCGAGCGTCAGCGCGGTGTCCTTGAGCGACTCGCCCTTCGACAGCGACGAGCCCTTCGCGGCGAAGTTGATGACGTCGGCGCTCAGCCGCTTGGCGGCCGCCTCGAAGGAGATGCGGGTGCGGGTGGAGTCCTCGAAGAACAGGTTGACCACCGTGCGGCCGCGCAGCGCGGGCAGTTTCTTGATCGGCCGGTCGGCCAGCTCGCGCAGCTCGGCCGCCGTGCTCAGGATCAGCTCGGCGTCGTCGCGGGTCAGGTCGCCCGCGCTCAGCAGGTGCCGCTTCACGAGGCCACCTCCCCGAAGATCGTGACCGCGTCGGTGTCGTCGACGCCCGCGAGCGTCACCTTCACCCGCTCGACCAGGCTGGTGGGCAGGTTCTTGCCGACGAAGTCGGCGCGGATCGGCAGCTCGCGGTGGCCGCGGTCGACCAGCACGGCCAGCCGCACGGCCCGGGGCCGGCCGATGTCGTTGAGCGCGTCCAGGGCCGCCCGGATGGTCCGCCCGGAGAACAGCACGTCGTCGACCAGGACGACGGTCCGGCCGTCGATGCCGCCGGGCGGCAGCTTGGTCGGCAGCAGCGCGCGGGCCGGCTTCATGCGCAGGTCGTCGCGGTACATCGTCACGTCGAGCGAGCCGACGGGGACGTCGTACCCCTCGACGGAGGCGATGCGCTCGGCGATCCGCTCGGCCAGCGGGACCCCGCGGCTGGGGATGCCGAGCAGGACGAGGTCGTCGGCGCCCTTGTTGCGCTCGAGGATCTCGTGGGAGATGCGGGTCAGTGCTCGGGTGATGTCACGAGCGTCGAGGACCACGCGGCCGGTGCTGGGTTCAGGGGGTGCAGACACGAGGTGTCGGACTCCTTCTCCGCCTCACGGGACGGCTCGTTAAAGGATGTCGATCGCGCCGACCCTATCGCACCCGCCACCCCTCGGGCAGCGGCCGGCCGTCGCGCAGGCAGTCCTCGTCCTCGCCCTTCACGACGACCGTCCAGCCCCACCGCTGGTCGCACGAGAACGGCCGGTTGCCGAGCGGGTCGAGCGTGGCGCCGGCCGGCAGCTCGGCGCCCTCGCGGAGGCAGTCGGCCCCGCCCTCGGGATAGGTCACCGGCACTTCGCCGTCCGAGCACTGCCACTCGTCGATCAGCGGCACCCCGCGGATCTCGCGCACGTAGACGGCGTGCGCGCCCCAGGAGAGCAGGGCCACCAGCACGAGGCCGAGGGTGACGGACAGCGGGATCCAGGTACGACGGGTCATGGCGTCCACCCTGGTCCGGGTCGGGCCCGGCCGGATCCGCCCTCGTACTCAGATCAGGCTGGTCACGGTGCCCTCGTCCGGGTCCCAGCGGCGCAGCGCGGTGAGCACCAGCTCGACGTCCGCGGTCCCGACCGCCTCCAGCGCGGCGGGGACGTCGACGCGCCGGATCCGGCGCCCGAGGGTGAGGTGCGGGAGCCATCCGCGGTGCTGGAGGTCCCCGGCGCCCGCCCGCAGCCCCAGCACCGCGGACAGCAGGGCGTCGTCGACGTCGAGGGCCCGGGCGACCGTGACCCGGGACCCGCCCAGGAGCAGCACCCCGGCGACCCGGACCCGGACCGGGAGCAGCGGGCCGACCAGGTCGACCGCCTCCTGGTCGGGCGGCAGCCGCTCCCCGGCGAGCAGGGTCACGTGCGGGGTGTTGGTCATGCCCTTGTGGTCCAGCTGCGACGGGAGCCCGGCGTCGCGCAGCGCCTGCCAGTCGCGCAGCACCGCTGCGCGGCCGGCCTCGTCGGGCACCAGCTCGAACGCGTGCAGCCGGGGCACTCAGTCCTCCAGCCAGCGGGTCGCCCGCTTGGTGTGGGCCGCCTTGGTGGCGGGCGCGAGACCGTCGTACCCCCGCGCGATGACGGAGGCGCGCGGATTGCGGGCGAACACGTCGTGGTGGTCGCGCACGAAGGTCCAGTAGAGCGCGTCCCAGTCGGCCGTCCAGTCGCCGGCGGGCAGGTCGGACATCTTGCGCAGGTAGTTCGAGCCGGAGACGTAGGGCTTCGTGGTCACCAGCCCGCCCGCGGCGAACTGGCTCATGGCGTGCACGTTGGGGACCATCACCCAGTCGTAGGCGTCGACGAACATCTCCATGAACCACTCGTACACCGCCTCGGGGTCCGTGCGCAGCAGGCACATGGCGTTGCCGAGCACCATCAGCCGCTCGATGTGGTGCGCCCAGCCCCGCTCCAGCACCCGGCCGATCACCAGGTCGACCGGGTCGAGGCCGGTCTCGCCGGTCCACCAGCCCGGGGCGAGCGGACGGGTGTGCCGCAGGTGGTTGCGGGTGCGCATCCGGCGGCCGTGGACGACGTACGTCGCCCGCATGTACTCGCGCCACCCGATCAGCTGCCGCACGAAGCCCTCCAGCGAGGCCAGCGGTACGTCGTCGACCGCCAGCGCCTGCGCCAGCACGTCGCGCGGGTCGAGCAGCCCGATGTTGAGCGCCGGGGTCATCACGGAGTGGAAGACGAACGGGTGCTGCGCGGAGATCGCGTCCTCGTAGGGACCGAAGGTGGCGAGCCGGTCGCGCAGGAACGCGCGGTACGACGCCCGTGCCTCGGCGTGGTCGGTCGGCCAGGCGAAGGTGGCCGACCTCCCCGGTGCACCGGGGAAGTGCTCGTCCACCCAGGTCGCGGCCTCCTCGACCGCCGGGTGCCGCTCGGGCCAGGGCACCTCCGGCACCGGATGGTCCTTCGGCAGCTTCTTGCGGTTCTCCTCGTCGAAGGACCACCGCCCGCCCACCGGCGCGCCGTCGCCCTCGACCAGGACGTCCAGCCGCCGGCGCTGCCAGGAGTAGAAGTGCTGCATCCGCGCCCCGCCGTCGCCCACCTGCTCGCGGACCTGCGCCCGGGTGGTGAGGAAGTTGGGGGTGTCGCGCCACTCGACCTGCAGCCCCACGTCCTCCGCGGTGGCCTCCAGGTCCTGCGCGAGCCAGTCGTCGACGACGTCGTACGCCGCGAGCCGGGTGGGCCTCAGCCGCGCCAGCACCTTCGCCGTCGCCGCGCGGCTGGTCGTCCGGCCGTCGGAGTCGACTTGCTCGACGTCGTACCCCGCGTCGCGGAGGCGGTCGGCGAAGCGGCGCATCGACGCCCGGTGCAGGATCAGCTTGTGGCGGTGGAACGCGTACTGCCGGAACAGCAGGTCGTGCTCGACCAGCACGAACACCGTCCCGGCGGCCGCGCGCAGGTGCTGCTCGAACAGTTGATGCGGCATCACGAGCCGGACGAGTCGATCCCCCATGGTACTCCTGGTACCCGCGGGCAGCGGACGCGTCGTACCCGGACGGACACAAGTCCGCACCGCGGGTCCGCCGTACGCCTGGACGAGGGCGCTCGGGGCGACTTGTGTCCGTCGGTGTACGAGGCCCGCCCGTCATACTCGGCCCATGTCCCTCGACGACTGGACGCGCGGCAGCCACACCGACGCCGATGCGACGACGCACCCGACGTACCGCCGCGGCACCGGGCCGGGGATCGTCGTGATCCACGAGCTTCCCGGCCTCACGCCGGCGGTGGTGGCCTTCGCCGAGGAGCTGGTCGACGCGGGTCACACGGTGGTACTGCCGAGCCTCTTCGGCCGCGACGGCGCCGCGATGGGTGGGGTCGAGGTGGCGCGGTCGTTCGCGAAGGTCTGCGTGAGCCGCGAGTTCACCAAGCTGGCCACCGGCGAGACCACCCCGGTCGCGGGCTGGCTGCGCAGCCTGGCCCGCTCCCTGCACGAGGAGCTCGGCGGCCCCGGCGTCGGCGCGCTCGGCATGTGCTTCACCGGCGGGTTCGCGCTGGCCATGATGGTCGACGACTCCGTGGTCGCGCCGGTGCTGTGCCAGCCGTCCGCGCCGTTCCCGGTGGGGCGCCGGCGGGCCGCGGACCTCAACCTCTCCCCCGCCGACCTCGAGACGGTACGACGCCGCGCGGCGGGCGGCTGCCAGGTCCTCGGCGTGCAGTACGACGAGGACCCGCTCACCGGGACCCGGTTCCGCACGCTCGAGCGGGAGCTGGGTGAGGCCTTCCTCCGCGTCGACCTGCCCGGCAAGGGCCACTCGACGGTGACCGAGGACCGCAGCGACGTCGCCGTCGCGCGGGTGCTCGGCTTCTTCGAGGAGAAGCTCCGTGGCTGAGCACCCGACGCCCGGTCGGCCCCTGAAGCGGCTCGGCTTCCTGACCATCGGCCTGTTCGACCCGGCCGACCCGCGTCCCGGCCACGAGGCCACGCTGCGGCTGATCGAACGTGGCGAGCAGCTCGGCCTCGACAGCGCCTGGCTGCGCCACCGCCACCTCCAGCACGGCATCTCGTCCCCGGTCGCGGTGCTCGCCGCCGCCTCCCAGCGCACCTCCCGGATCGAGCTCGGCACCGCCGTCACGCCGCTGGGCTGGGAGAACCCGCTCCGTCTCGCCGAGGACCTCGCGACCGTCGACGTCCTGTCCGGGGGCCGGCTCAACCCGGGCCTGAGCGTCGGTCCGCCGATGCGCTACGACGACGTCCGCGAGGCGCTCTACCCCGACACCGGCGACGTCGAGGACTTCACCTACGGCCGGGTCGAGCGCCTGCTCGGGTTCCTGCGCGGCGAGCCGGCCAGCCCGTTCGAGGGCACCCAGGGCATCGAGACCTTCTCCCGCCAGGTGCAGCCGCAGGCGGCCGGTCTCGCCGAGCGCGTCTGGTACGGCGCCGCCAGCCTGCGTTCCGCGCAGTGGGCGGGCGAGCAGCGCCTGAACCTGCTCACCAGCAGCGTGATGAAGGCCGAGGACGACAGCGGGGCCGACTTCGCCACGGTCCAGGCGGCCCAGATCGACGCCTTCCGCGCCGCTCACCCGCTCGGCGAGGCCGCCCGGGTCTCGCAAGGCCTCGTCGTCATCCCGACCGACAGCGCGAGCGACGACCAGCGCCGGCGCTACGAGGCGTACGCCGAGTCCCGCCTGGCCCGGACCCGCGAGCCGCAGGGCCCGGCCCGGCTGATGTTCGCGCCCGACCTGGTCGGTCCGTCCGACGAGCTCGCCGAGCGGCTGCGCGCCCACGCCGGCTTCCAGCGGGTCGACGAGGTGGCCTTCGCGCTGCCGTTCACCTTCGCGCCGGCCGACTACGAGCAGATCCTCGCCGACCTCGCGACCCGGCTCGGACCGGCGCTGGGATGGTCCCCGGTCAGCGACTGAGGCCGAGTCAGCACTACTGGTGCTGACTCGGCCCGCGATTGCTGCTGACTCGGCGGCTAGCGGCTGAGGACCAACCCGCTCGTCGGCACGCCCGTGCCAGCGGTGACGACCAGGTGCTCGACCGCGTCGACCGGGTTGACCGAGCTGCCGCGGATCTGGCGCACCCCCTCGGCGATGCCGTTCATCCCGTGGATGTAGGCCTCGCCCAGCTGGCCGCCGTGCGTGTTCAGCGGGAACGCACCGTCGACCTCGATCCGCCCGTCGGCCACGAAGCCGGGCGCCTCGCCGCGACCGCAGAAGCCGAGCTCCTCCAGCTGCATGAGGACGTACGGCGTGAAGTGGTCGTAGAGGATCCCCATCCGCATGTCGGCCGGGCCGAGGCCGGACTGCCGCCACAGCTCGCGGCCGACCACGCCCATCTCGGGGATGCCGATGTCGTCGCGGTAGTACGACGTCATGACGAACTGGTCCGCACCGCTCCCCTGGGCCGCGGCCGCGATGAAGGCGGGCTGCTGGCGAAGATCCGCGGCGCGCTCGGGCGAGGTCACGACCAGCGCCACCGCGCCGTCGGACTCCTGGCAGCAGTCGAGCAGGTGCAGCGGGTCGACGATCATCCGCGAGGCCTGGTGGTCCTCGATCGTGATCGGCTTGCCGTAGAAGAACGCGCGGGGGTTTTTCGCGGCGTGCCGCCGGTCGGCCACCGCGACGGCACCGAAGTCGCGGGACGTGGCGCCGTACTCGTGCAGGTAGCGGGTCGCCTGCATGGCCACCGTGGCCGCGGGCGTGCCGAGGCCCATCGGGTAGGACCAGGCGTTGTCGAGGCCGTTGGTGTTCACCTGGGTCGCGGCCGCGAGCGAGAACTGCCCGAAGCGGGACTCGGAGCGCTCGTTGAAGCCGCGGTAGCAGACCACCACGTCGGCGACGCCGGTCGCGACGGCCATCGCCGCCTGCTGGACGGTGGCGCAGGCCGCGCCGCCGCCGTAGTTGATCCGGCTGAAGAACCGCATCTCCTGCATCCCGAGCTCGCGGGCCACCGCGATCTCGGAGGAGGTGTCCATGGTGAACGTCGTCAGCCCGTCGACGTCGGCGACCGTCAGCCCGCAGTCGGCGAGGGCGTGTCGGACCGCCTCGACCGACAGCTGCAGCTCGGAGCGGCCGGAGGCCTTGGAGAACTCGGTCGCCCCGATCCCGACGATCGCGGCCTGGCGCGACAGCGTGCTCACACCGTCACCCGGACCGTCCCGGTGACGTGGTCGCCGAGCGACACCGATCCCACGACCGCGATGGTCGCCACGCCGTCCTCGACCGACGACACGGTGCCGCGGAAGGTCAGCGTGTCGTAGGGGTACGCCGGCGCGCCGAGCCGGATCGCGATGCCCCGCAGCGTGGTGTCGTGACCGAGCGCGTCGACGACGTACCGCTCGACCAGGCCGTTGCTGGTCAGGATGTTCATGAAGATGTCCTTCGACCCGGCCGCCTGGGCGACGTCGCGGTCGTGGTGGACGTCCTGCCAGTCGCGGGTGGCGATCGCGGTGCTCACGATCGTGGTCGGGGTGAGCGGCAGGCTCCACTCGGGGAGCTGGTCTCCGACGTTCATCACTCTGCCTCCGGTCGTCGAGCAGCCGAGGAACGAGGCGTATCGAGACGCCACACGGGCAGCGTCAGCTCGTCGTCGACCCGCTTGAAGTCCACCCGCAGCCGCTGGCCGATCGCGATCTCCTCGGGCGGTACGTCGACCACCTCGGCCACCATCCGCACGCCCTCGTCGAGGTCGACCAGCGCGATCACGATCGGCAGCTCCTTGCCCGGGACGGGCGGGTGGCGGTGCACGACGTACGAGAAGACGGTGCCGGTGCCGGCGGCCACCTCGAACCCGCGGTCGTACGCCTCGCACTCCTGGCAGGCCGGACCGGGCGGGAACCGCTTCGCCCCGCAGGCGTTGCACGTCTGGATGCGCAGCTCCCCGGCGGCAGTGCCGTCCCAGAAGAACTGCGAGTCCCGGTTGATCATGGGACGCACGGTCATGAGCGCTCCCGGGGAATGAACTTCAGGACGCGGAAGAGCATCGTGGCGACCGCCTCGTCCCCGACGTACCAGGTGTTGCGCGACGTCACGAAGTAGCCCTCGCCCATCGCCGTGCTCTTCGGCCCGACGACGGAGTCGAGAGCACTGGTCACCCGCACCTGCTCGCCCACCCGCAGGTAGCGCTCGTAGGTCTGCTCGCAGTTGGTGCCGAGCACCGCGGTGTAGCCCTCCGCGGTGAGGAAGTCGGTCATCCGGCTGAGCGGCTCCTCGGGTGGCCGCTTGCGGCCCAGCCCGGGCATCGTCCAGACCTGGGCCATCGACGGGGGCGCCTCGTCGCCGTCGCGGAAGCGCGGGTTGTCGTAGCCCATCGCGTCCAGCCAGGTGCCGATCGTCGCCTCGTTGACCGGGTACGGCGCCTGCGACTCGCTCGCCTCGCCGAGGGCCTTGATCCGCTCCGCCTCGGCGACGATCCGCTCGTGGGTCTCGAGACGCGCCTGCTCGTCCCTCGCAGGCGCTACTCGACCACCGGACGCCCCATTCATCGCGGCACCCGCGGCAGACCGAGGCCGAACATCGCGATCAGCTCGCGCTGCACCTCCTGGACGCCGCCGCCGAAGGTGAGCACCAGGTTCCGCTTGGCCTGCCCGTCGAGGTAGGTCAGCAGGTCGTCGGTCTCGGTGTCGGAGGGGTCGCCGTACTTCTGCACGAGCCCGACCAGGGCGGCCGAGAGGTGCTGGACCTGGTCGGCGGCGAAGACCTTGGACGACGACGCGTCGCCGACGGAGACCTCGCCGGAGGCGCCGGCGCGGGCGACCTCCCAGTTGAGCAGCTCGTTGACCCGGAAGACCGCGGTCGTCCGGCCGAGCACCTCCTGGACGTCGGGCCGGTCGAGCACCCCCGCCTTGGCGCACCACTCCGCGACGCGGTCGCGCAGCCCCTCGATCCGGCCGGCCGGCCCGAGCATCACCCGCTCGTGGTTGAGCTGGGTGGTGATCAGCTTCCAGCCCTCGTTCTCCTGGCCGACCAGCATGTCGACCGGCACCCGCACGTCGTGGTAGTACGTCGCGTTCACGTGGTGCGAGCCGTCGGCGGTGATGATCGGGGTGAACGAGTAGCCGGGGTCCTTCGTGTCCACGATCAGGATCGAGATGCCCCGGTGCTTGGGCGCGTCGGGGTCGGTGCGGACGGCGAGCCACACGTAGTCGGCCTGGTGACCGCCGGTGGTCCACATCTTCTGGCCGTTCACGATGTAGTGGTCGCCATCGCGGCGGGCGCTGGTGCGCAGCGAGGCGAGGTCGGTGCCGGCGTCCGGCTCGCTGTAGCCGATCGCGAAGTGCACGTCGCCCTCGAGGATCCGCTTCAGGAACAGGTCCTTCTGCTTGTCCGTGCCGTAGCGGATCAGCGTCGGCCCGACCGTCTGCAGGGTGACCGCCGGCAGGTGCACGTCGGAGTACTGCGCCTCGTTGGCGAAGATCGTCTGCTCGACCTCGCCGAGCCCGTGCCCGCCGTACTCCTGCGGCCAGCCGACGCCCATCCAGCCGTCTGCGCCCATCTGGCGCACCACCTTCTGGTACGTCGGGCCGTGCCGGTCGACGCCCATGTCGCGGTGCTCGTTCTCGTCGGCGAGGCCGCCGAAGTAGGCGCGCAGCTCGGCCTTCAGCGCGCGCTGGGACTGGCTGAGCTCCAGGTTCTTGCCGGCCGGGTCCTCGACCGGGACGTCCTCGGCGCGGGCGCCCAGGGCGTGCGCGAGGTCGGTGGCCCAGGAGAAGTAGTGGTGCAGCGGGTAGGTCTCGTCGACGCCCATCCCGCCGTGCAGGTGGTGGCAGGTGCGCAGCGCCTGCGGCGCCTCCGTCGTCACCCAGTACGACGCCACCGCGAGGTCGTCGGCCGCCTCGATCCCCTGGGCGACCCGCCAGACCGCGTTCTCGGCGGCCAGGTCGAGCGTGCGCGAGGCGATGTAGACGTCGGCGATCTGCATCGCGACGGCCTGGAACTGCGCCAGCGAGCGGCCGAACTGCTCGCGGCCCTTGATGTACGTCGCGGTCAGGTCTCGGGCGCCGGTCACCACGCCGGCGGCGGTCAGGGCCAGGCCGGCGATCGCGAGCTCGCGCAGCAGCCGGGCGGCGTCGGCACCGCCCCCGAGCAGCTCGGCCGGGGCGCCGTCGAGCGCGACCGTGTGCTGCGGCTCCTTGCTGGACGAGGTCGACGCCAGCAGCTGGACGCCGGGACCGCTCGGGTCGACCAGGGCCACGGCCGGCGCGCCGTCGTGCGTCACGGTGACGAGCAGGCGGGCCGCGTCCTCGGCGTACGAGACGCCGACCTTGCGACCGCTCACCACGCCGTCGGCGTACGTCGTCGCGGGCGTCGCGGTGATGCCGGAGCCGACCTCGCGCAAGGCCGGAGTGAGCACGGTCTCGCCGCTCACCACCCCGGGCAGCAACGCCTGCTGCTGCTCGTCGGTCCCGTACGCGGCCAGGGTCAGCGCGCCGCAGCAGAGCGTCTCCCAGACCGGGAGGTGGACCGCACGCGCCGCCGTCTCGCGGAGCAGGACGCCGACCTCGGGCAGACCGAGCCCCTCCCCGCCGTACGCC
The DNA here is from genome assembly GCF_037120545.1 of Nocardioides sp. CCNWLW216. Classification (NCBI taxonomy): domain Bacteria; kingdom Bacillati; phylum Actinomycetota; class Actinomycetes; order Propionibacteriales; family Nocardioidaceae; genus Nocardioides; species Nocardioides sp. CCNWLW216. The sequence continues at coordinate 421,786 of NZ_JBBBBJ010000004.1, read as the reverse complement.
TCCGGGACGGGCAGGGCGAGCATCCCGGCCGCAGCGAGCGCCGGCCAGTCGGCCGAGCGGTCGAGGGCCTCGCGGATCACCGATCGGACGGCCCCGAGGGCCTCCGCCTGGTCCGCATCCGCCTGGATGAATCCGTCCGAGCTCACGCCTTCTCCTCACCAGCCCACGGGGTCGCTTCTCGACGAAACTGTAACGTGTTCTACCCTGAAACGACACGAGCCGTCGAGTGGGAGGACGACGATGGGCCTGCTGTCACCGCGCGACCTGCTGCGTCGCAGCGTCTACATGCCCTGGGCCCGGATCCCGCTCGGTCGGCCCCTCGAGCTGGACGGGCGGGGCACGACGTACGTGACCGACACGCCAGGTCCCACGCCCGATGCCCCGACCATCGTGCTGCTGCACGCGCTGGGCTGCACCGGGCTGCTGACCTGGTACCCGGCGATCGAGCCGCTGTCGCGGCGCTTTCGGGTGGTCACGCTCGACCAGCGCTGGCACGGGCAGGGCATCCGCAGCGACGAGTTCTCGCTCTACGACTGCGCGGACGACGTGGCCGCGCTCCTCGACGTCCTGGAGCTGGAGAGCGTCGTGGTGGCCGGCTACTCCATGGGCGGCGTGGTCGCCCAGCGGATGTGGCGACAGCACCCCGACCGCGTGCAGGGGCTGGTCCTGGCCGCCACCAGCGACCGCTTCCAGCTCAACCTCGCCGAGCGGGCGTTCTTCACCGGCATGGGCACGGCGATGCTCGGCACCCGCAGCCTGTCCCGGTCCCGTACGGCGGTCCGCGCGGCGCGCACCGCCGTACGCGCGCTGTCGCTGGAGCCGAGCGACATCCACGACTGGGCGATGCACGAGTTCCGCAGCACCAGCCCCTGGGCCGTCGGCCAGGCCCTCGCCGCGCTCGGCCGCCACCACTCGCGCCCCTGGCTGGGCCGGATCGACGTCCCGACGGCCGTCGTGGTGACCGGACGCGACCACATCATCCCGCCGGCCCGTCAGGTCGCCCTGGCCCGGGCGATCCCCGGCGCGACCGTCCCCGACCTCGAGGGCGGGCACGCGGCGTGTGTGCTCGAGGCCGAGCGGTTCGTGCCCGTGGTCGTGGAGGCGGCGATCACGGTGTGGGCTCGGCGGCGCGACTTCGCGCGCGGCGCCTCCTGAGCGGCGTCGCGGTGTTCCTGGCCGCGACGGCGGCCTTCAGGGCGGCCAGCTCGGCCGGGAACCGCTGGACCAGGTCGTCGACGTCCGGCATCGACTCGCGGCAGGCGATCACGCCGACGTGGACCTTCCCGTTGTTGGACATCACCGTGATGTTCAGGCCGGCACCGTGGAAGACCGGGCCGAGCGGGCTGAGCACGTCCACGCGCGCGCCGGTGAAGTAGAGCGGCACCGGCGGGCCCGGCACGTTGGAGATGACCAGGTTGTGCACGACCGGGTGCTTCTCGGCGAGTCGCAGGTTGGCGTAGGCCCGCACGGCGAGGCCGAAGGTCCGCGGCGCGGCGAACTCGGCCCAGTCCTGCAGGGCGTCGGCACTGATCGCGTGGTGGTGGTCCTTGGCGTTCTTGTTCCGCAGGGCCATCTCCGAGAGCCGCTCCAGGGGGTCCTCCTCGTCGGTGCCGAGCTTGGTGAACAGCGCGGAGACCTTGTTGGCGCCGCTGGAGCGACGGGTCGACTCACGCACCGAGACCGGGACGGTCGCCAGCAGCGAGTCGTCGGGCAGCTCGCCCCGGTCGTCGAGGTAGGAGCGCAGCGCACCGCCCGCGACGGCCAGCACCACGTCGTTGACGGTCGTCCCCGTCTCCCGCTTGATCGCGCGGACGTCCTCGAGGTCCAGGTCGGCGAGCGCGATCGCCCGGTGGCCGGTGATGGTGCCGTTGAACGACGTGCGCGGCGCGCGCAGCGGCGCGGCCATCGCGGTGCCGGCGCGGGCGCGTCCGACGGTCTTGGTGACGAGCGCCGCCGACGGCGCGAGCAGCCGTACGGCGCTCAGCGGCTTGGTGACGTTGCTGACCACGGCGCGGCCGAGCAGCTCCAGCTGGCCCGGGTCGTGAGCGGGGGCCGGCGGCTCGGCCGAGGCGAGCGGGTCGGCGGCCGGCTCGAGGCTGCACAGGTGCGAGACCAGGTTGGCGCCGGAGACGCCGTCCACGGTCGCGTGGTGCATCTTGGTGAACACCACGATGCGGTCGGACCCGCTGCCCCCGTCGTACCCCTCGATGATCCACATCTCCCACAGCGGGCGGGAGCGGTCGAGCGGCAGACCGGCCAGGTGCCCGACCAGGTCCATCAGCTCGCGGTAGCCGCCGGGCGTGGGCAGGGCGAGGCGGTGCACGTGCCGCTCGATGTCGAACTGCTTGTCGCGGACCCAGACCGGGTGGTCGAGGCCCATCGGGACCCGGCGCAGCTTGCGGGTGAACTCGGGGACGTCACGCACCCGCCGGTCGATCTCGGCCTGCATCGTCGCGAACGAGTAGCCGTCAGGGATCGTGCTCGGGTCGAGGACGATCACCCCGCAGACGTGCATCAGCTGGGCGGGCGTCTCCAGGTAGAGGAAGCTCGCGTCGAGTCCTGACAGGCGGTCCATCACCGTACGTTTCCCTCGGTCGTCGTTCTGGAACGTGTTCTACCCCTCAACGACGGGAGATCGGTCAGGTCCCGTGTCTAGGGTGTGACGCATGTCCTTCCTGCGCCGTCAGGTCGTCACCGCCGCCCTCACCGCCAACGCGATCCGACCGCTGCCGGGCTTCCGGGTCGGCATCCCCGCCTTCTTCGCCGGCTGGCTGACCGGCGAGCTCGCGCCGCACCTGCTGGCGGTGACCGCGGCCGACGCGGCCACGCACGCCCGCGGTCGCAGACGCAGCGTCCGCGGCCTGGCCCTGGCCGCCGCGAACGCCGCCGGCCTGGCCTTCCTCGTCGACCAGGCCCGCCGGGTCGGGACCCGGGCCGAGGAGTCGCTGACCGAGGGCCTCGGTCTCGACTACGTCGAACAGCTCGACGCCAAGCCGACCCCGGCCGACCTCGCCGTCCCGTGGCGGCGGCTGGTCAACCCGTTCCGGATGAGCAGTCCCGACGTGCACCGCCAGCGCGACATCGTCTACGACGACCGCCACGGCCGACGGGGCCTGCTCGACGTCTACACCCCCGCGGCCGGCGTACCCGAGGGCGGTGCGCCCGTGCTGCTGCACGTGCACGGCGGTGCCTGGACGGTCGGGGCGAAGGAGCAGCAGGGCATCCCGCTCATGCAGCACCTCGCGGCGAAGGGCTGGGTGTGCGTGTCGATCAACTACCGACTGGCGCCGCGCGACCCGTTCCCGGCCCAGATCGTCGACGTCAAGAGGGCCATCGCGTGGATCCGCGAGCACATCGCCGACCACGGCGGCGACCCCGACTACCTGGCCATCACCGGTGGCTCGGCCGGGGGTCACCTGGTGTCGCTGGCCGCGCTGACCCCCAACGACCCGGCGTACCAGCCCGGCTTCGAGGACGCCGACACCACGATCCAGGTCGCGGTCCCCCACTACGGCGTCTACGACCTCGCCGGCTCGACCGGGCTGCGCAGCGCCGAGCTGATGCGCGACCGGTTCCTCGGCCCGCGGGTGTTCAAGCGCCGCTGGCGCGAGTCGCCCGAGGCGTTCGAGGACGCCTCGCCGATCCTGCGGGTCAGCGCCGACGCCCCCGACTTCTTCGTCCTGCACGGCTCGCTCGACACCCTCGTCGGGGTCGACCAGGCGCGGCTCTTCGTCGAGCGGCTGCGCCAGGTCTCGAAGCGCACGGTCGTGTACGCCGAGCTGCCGGGCGCCCAGCACGCGTTCGACGTGTTCCCGTCGATCCGCAGCTCCCACGTCGTGCGCGCGATCGACCGCTACCTGCACTGGCACTGGAACGGATACCGCCGCGAACGGCTCACCGACCCAGCTTGAGCTCGTCCAGCACGTGCCACTGGTAGTGCCGGTCCCGGCGGGTCACCACGGCCAGGGTCAGCCGGTCGACCGGCACCGTCGCGCGTACGACGGACGCGTCGGCGACCGCTCGGTCCAGATCGGCCGCCGGGACCGCCCGGTTGAGGTAGGCCAGGCTGACGTGCGGCCGGAACCGGGTGGGGTGCACCACCGGTCGCTCCTCCCCGAGCACCTCCTGGGTCCGGCGCCGCACCAGCGCCTGCAGCTCGCGGAGCGTCTCGTCGGGACCGGCCGTCAGGGCGATGGCGGTCCGGAACCGCACCACCGGGCCGAGCTCGAGCTCCAGCGGCCCCCGACCGGCCAGCCGGCTCCGGACGGTGGCCGCCACCTCGGCGAGCAGGTCCGCACCGAGCTCGTCGTCGTACCCGATCTCGGTCAGCGTGAGGTGCCACCACCGCGGCGGCACGGGGTCGAGCCACGGGGACCGGCCGAGGGCGTCGACGTACGCGTCGAGGGCGGGCAGCCGCACGGCGCCGTCGGGGACCGTGACGTACCAGAACGCGCACGTCCGCTCGTCCGCCCAGTCGGGCCGCCACTGCCAGTGGTCGGCACCGTCCTCCGCGACGGTCACCCCGTTCGTGGTGTCCACGAGAGCCGACGGTAGCCAACCGACGGGCGTCCGCGGTCCCACCGGGACCGACTCCGGGGCGCCTGGGCTCGGGGGCACAGGGTGGTCCGGGCGACTGCACGATCGTGGAGTGCCGCACACGCCAGGTGCGTGCAGGACTCCAAGATGACGCAGGGACCCGGCCCGCAGCCCACCCCGACCCGCGCTGACCTCGCCCCGCAGCCAGCCAGGGCGAGGAGCCAAGCGGACCCGAAAGGCCGGTCCGCGAGGGTGGGAGGAGCTGACGCCCTAGCTCGTCCTACCGGGTTTCGAGGCTCGGGCCTGGCGGCCCTCACACCTCAACCAGCGGATCCTGGGCCAATCCCCCCGGATCCTGGCCGCCGCTTCCTCCCGCTAGCGCGGCAGTCCCAGGATCCGCTCGCCGGCGACGTTGCGGAGGATCTGGGTGGTGCCGCCGGCGATGGACAGGCAGCGGGTGTTGAGCATCTCCCAGACGTCGGCCCGCACGTCGTCGTCGGCCGTGGCGACGACCGCCCGGTCGCCGTGCAGCGCGACCACGAGCTCCGAGCCCTCCTGGCGGTTGCGGACGCCGAGCAGCTTGGCCACCGAGGACTCCGGGCCGGGACCCTGCCCGGCCAGCGACCGCAGCACGGTGCGGACACCGAGCAGCGAGCACACGGTCGACAGCGCGACGGAGTGACCGACGGCCACCCGCTGCGCGGGCGACGCCGAGGTCGCCAGCGCGACCGCCCGCTCCGTCGACTTCGACAGCCGACTGGTGGCCATCGCGACCCGCTCGTTCGCGAGAGTCGTCCGGGCCAGCTTCCAGCCGTCGCCGGGCTGCGCGACCACCATCGAGTCCGGCACGAAGACCTCGTCGAGGAACACCTCGTTGAACAGCGCCTCGCCCGTGATCTCCCGCAGCGGCCGGACGTCGAGGCCGGAGGAGTTCTTCATGTCGACCAGGAAGTAGGTGATGCCGCGGTGCTGCGGCACGTCCGGGTCCGTGCGGGCCAGGCAGATGCCCCAGTCGGCCTTCTGCGCGACCGAGGTCCACACCTTCTGACCGGTCAGACTCCACCCTCCGTCGACCTTCACGGCTCGCGTGCGCAGCGAGGCGAGGTCGGAGCCGGAGCCGGGCTCGGAGAACAGCTGGCACCAGATCAGCTCGCCGAGCAGCGAGGGCCGCACGAACCGCTCGCGCTGCTCGTCGGTGCCGTGCTCGAGGATCGTCGGCAGGGCCCAGCCCGCGATCACGATGTCGGGACGGGTCACGGCGGCCCGGGCGAGCTCCTGGTCGATGACGATCTGGGCGACCGCATCGGCGCTCAGGCCGTACGGCGCGGGCCAGTGCGGGGTGAGGAAGCCGGCCTCGACCAGGCCCGCGCGCTGCTCGTCCGCCGGTCGGGCCGCGATCGCCTCGACGGCCGCCCGCACCTCCTCGCGCAGGCCGTCGTCGCGGCCGTCGAGGTCGACCTCGAGGCGCCGCCGTACGCCGTCGACCGCCCGGTCGGTGAGCCGGGCGGCCGCGGCGTCGGCGTCCCCGAGCAGAGCCCGCAGCCCAGCCGCGCGACGGTAGTAGAGGTGGGCGTCGTGCTCGTAGGTGAAGCCGATGCCGCCGAGCACCTGGATGCAGTTCTTGGCCACCGAGAGGGCGCCCTCGAAGCAGGTCGCGGCGGCCACGTCGCCCGCGAACGCCCACTGCTCGTCGTCGGGACCGAACGCGACCGACGCGACGTCCCAGGCGGCGGCGGTCACCGATTCGGCGGTCTCCAGCATCTCGGCGCACAAGTGCTTGATCGCCTGGAAGCTGCCGATCTTCTGGCCGAACTGCTCGCGCACCTTCGCGTAGTCGACCGCCGTCTCCAGGCACCAGCGCGCGACGCCCGCGGCCTCGGCGGCTCCCAACGTCACCGCGGTACGACGCACCAGCTCCGCGTCCAGCCCGGGTACGCCGACGCCCGCGGTCGGGTCGTCGACCCGCACCGACCCGAACCGGCGGCTCAGGTCCAGCCCGAGGACCGGCGTGAGCGTGACCGCCGAGCGCGGCAGCACCGTCCACGTCCCGTCGAGCTCCAGCAGCACGTGCGTCGCCGACGGCACGTCCCACACGACGTCGGAGAGCCCGAGCGCCACCACGGCTCCGTCGCCGATTACGGACGCCACCGGTGACTCCCCCAGCAGCGCCGCAGCGACCGCCGGGCCGAGCAGCGGACCGGGCGCCAGCTCGTGGGCGCACGCCTCGAGGGCGACCGCGACGTCGAGCACCGACCCGCCCCCACCCCCGGCGGCCTCCGGCAGCCCGATGGTGGCGACGCCCATCTCGCCGACAGCGGCCCACGGCTCGGCGAAGGTCGCGGCCGGCTCGGTGTCGACCGCGCGGACCACCGCGGGACCGTCGAGCGTCGCCGCCCACTTGCGCAGGCTGTCGGCCAGCTCGACGTGCTCGTCGGAGATCCCGATCGACATCGGCGTCCTTCCGGTCGGAAACTAGAACGTGTTCCAACTCTACTAGTCTGAAGCCGTGACCGACATGCCTGCCGACCTGATGGACCACGCGCGAGCAGCGAAGGGGTTCATGCCCGAGGACGAGGGCCGCCTCCTCCACCGCGCGGCCCGCGAGCGACTCCCCCACGGCCCGGCCCTCGAGGTGGGCACCTACTGCGGCAAGTCCGCGGTCTACCTGGGCGCCGCGGCGCGCGAGGTCGGCGGCACCGTGTTCACGGTCGACCACCACCGCGGCTCGGAGGAGAACCAGGCCGGCTGGGAGCACCACGACGCCGAGGTGGTCGACCCCGAGCTCGGCCTGATGGACACGCTGCCGTTCTTCCGCCGCACCATCGCCCGGGCCGGCCTCGAGGACCAGGTCGTCGCGGTCGTCGGCCGGAGCACGACGGTCAGCGCCCACTGGCGCACCCCGCTCAGCCTGCTGTTCATCGACGGCGGTCACGCCGAGGAGCACGCCCAGAACGACTACAGCGGGTGGGCGCCGTGGGTGCAGCCGGGCGGGTTCCTGGTCATCCACGACGTCTTCCCGGACCCGGCCGACGGCGGGCAGCCGCCTTACCACGTCTGGCTGCGCGCGATGGAGAGCGGCAGCTTCGAGGACGTGGAGACGGTCGGGTCGATGCGGGTGCTGCGCCGGGTCTCAGGCGCGGCGGGCGACCCGGTCGGATGAGCCGGACGGGCAGCCGCACTCCAGCGCCAGCTCGGTGAAGTGCGGCGCCAACGAGGTGCCGCGCATGATCCCGGAGCCGGCCGTGCCGTGCCCGGCGACCTCCCCGAGGGCGTCGACGGCGAGGATCACCGCCGCAGCGGTGTACGTCGTGTGCTCGACCGGCCAGTAGACGTCGCGCGGCTCGTCGGTCTCCGCGCCCTCGTCGTACACCCAGCCGGTCCAGTAGCTGCCGTCGCTGTCGCGCAAGTGCTGCATGTCGGCCAGCAGCGCCAGCGCGCGCCGGTGGTCGCCGAGGCAGTCGAGGGCCATCGCGAGCTCGCAGGTCTCGGCGCCGGTCACCCAGGGGTTGGTGTCGACGCAGAGGATCCCGAGGCCGGGCCGGACGAAGTCGTCCCAGCGGCTCTCCAGCAGCTCGAAGGCCGCGCGACCGCGGACCGCGCCGCCGAGGACCGGGTAGTACCAGTCCATCGAGTGCGCCGACTTGTCCGCGAACAGGTCGCGGTGCTCCCGGACGGCGTGGCCGAGCCGGCCGCCGGAGAGCTCCCACTCGGGCTGCGGGTCGTCGAGCAGATCGGCCAGGGCGACGCCGGCGCGCAGCGACTGGTAGATGCTGGCGTTGCCGGTGAGCAGGCAGAAGTCCTCGGTGGGCGTCCAGTTGATGCCGCCCCACGCGACCTGCTGGGCGACCACCCAGTCGAGGGCCGCGCGCACCACCGGCCAGTAGCGCTGCACGAAGCGCAGGTCGCGGCGGACCAGCCAGTGGTGCCAGACGCCGACGGCGAGGTAGGCCGTCATGTTGACGTCGCCACGCTCGTCCTCGGGCGAGCCGGCGACGATCTTCATCGGGAAGGAGCCGTCCGCGCGCTGCAGGCCGGGCATCCAGGCGTAGGCGCGCTCGGCGGCCTCGACCTCGCCGCCGACCAGCATCGCCATCGCCGCCTCGACGTGGTTCCACATGTCGACGTGCTCGCCCACCGCCCACGGCACGGCGCCGCAGGGCTCCTGCATCCGAGCGATGGAGGCGGCGGTGGTGGCGACCTGCCGGGCGGAGAGGACCTTGTCGACGTACGGGAGGCTCATGGTGTCCCGGGCTTGCGAAAGTAGAGCACCATGCTCTTGCCGATCAGCGGGTCGAGGACCTTGCCGGCGTACTGCAGGGTCTTCGGCTGCTTCATGATCTCCCACACCAGCAGCTTGTGGTACGCCTTGGCCAGCGGGTGGGTGTCGTTCTCGACGCCGACCGCGCACTTGATCCACCAGTACGGCGCGTGCAGTCCGTGGGCGTAGTCCTTGCCCTCGTAGACCATCGCCTCGCCCGGCGTGCCGTCGTTGAAGCGGCCGCCCTTGGTGACCTTGTCGACCAGCTCATGGTCGGTGTAGATCCGGATGTGCCCGCCGGCTGCGTTGTGGTACTCGTCCGACAGCTTCCAGTTGATCACCTCGGGCAGCCAGCGAGGCACCGAGATGGCCAGGGTGCCGCCCGGCCGCAGGACCCGGATGAGCTCCTTGATCGCATCCACGTCGGCGTGGATGTGCTCCAGCACCTCGGCCGCCACGATCCGGTCGAACTCGCCGTCGGCGAAGGGCAGCTCGAGCGCGTCGCCCTGCTTGATGTCGGCGGAGGCACCCGCGGGCACCTCGCCGTTCTCCTTCATCGCCCCGAAGATCTCCAGCACGCCCGCCAGCTCGTCGGCGTCCATGTCGAACGCGACGACGTCCGCGCCGCGGCGGTACATCTCGAACGCGTGCCGGCCCCCGCCGGCGCCCATGTCCAGCACCCGCTCGCCGGGACGCAGCCCCAGACGGTCGAAGTCAACGGTCAGCACGCGCGTTCTCCTTCTCGTAGTCCTCGATCACTTCCTGGTACGCCGCGGCCACGGTCGCCGCGACCGCGCGCCAGCTGAACAGCTCCTCGACCCGCTTGCGGCCGGCGGCGCCGTACCGCTCGCGACGCTTGGGGTCGTCCAACAGCGCCCCGACCGCGGCGGCCAGCTCACCGACGTCGCCGGCGGTGACCAGGTCCGCACAGAGCCCGTCAGGCCCGACGACCTCCGGGATCGCCCCGGCCCGGGAGACCACCAGCGGCGTGGCGCAGGCCATCAGCTCGGCGGTCGGCAGCGAGAAGCCCTCGTAGAGCGAGGGGACGCAGGCCAGCTCGGCCGAGCCCATCAGCTCGACCAGCTGGGCGTCGGTGATGCCGTGCACGAAGCGCACCGAGTCGCCGATGGCCAGCTCGCCGATCAGCCGCTCGGTGCGGCCGCCCGGGCGCGGCTTGGTGACCAGCACCAGCTCGATGTCGCGCTCGGTGCGGAGCTTGGCGAAGGCCTCCAGCAGCGTGGCGATGCCCTTCATCGGGGCGTCGGCGCTGGCCATGGCCAGGATCCGGCCCTTGATGCGCGGCTTGGTCGGCGGCACGAAGCCGTCGTCGACGCCCAGCAGGATCACCTGCATCCGGGCCGGGTCGACGCCGAAGTCCTTCGCGATGTCGCGCTTGGACGTCTCCGAGGGCGTCATGATCTTGCGCGCCTTCCGCGCGACCCGGGCCTGCATGCGCAGGAAGCCGTACCAGCGGCTGAGCGTGAGCTTGCGCCACGGGTTGCGGGTCTGACTGATGTCGATGCGCCGGTCGAAGGTGATCGGGTGGTGCAGCGTCGTGATGAGCGGGAGCCCGAGCTTCTCGATGTCGAGCATGCCGTAGCCCAGCACCTGGTTGTCGTGGACGATGTCGAAGTCGTCGACCCGGTCGGCCAGCACCCGGGCGACCCGGGTGCTGAACGTCTTCGGCTCCGGGAAGCCGGCCGTGCACATGGTCGCGAACTCCTCGACGTCGACCAGGTCGCGGAACTCGCGCAGCTTCGGCACCCGGAACGGGTCGGGCTGGCGGTAGAGGTCCAGGCTCGGCACCTTCGTGAGCTTCACGTCGGGGTGGTCGAGCTCGGGGTAGGGCTGCCCGGAGAACACCTCGACGCGGTGGCCGAGGTTGGCCAACTCCCGGCTCAGGTGGCGCAGGTAGATCCCCTGACCGCCCGTGTGGGGCTGGCTGCGATAGGACAGCAAAGCGACGCGCATCTCGTCCCGACTCTCTCTACGACTTGCTGGGCTCATGAACGGCATTCGGACACTTGCCGGGAACGGTGACCCGCCGGGCCGGACGAAGTGGAACGTGTTCCTATCATGTCCCACCGGTTGATAGCCTAGTGCCGCCATCTGGTTTCCTCATCGCCACGCACGCGACAGCGCCGTCGCCACCACGTGTCGGTGACCACGACTCCACCGCAGACGCGACGAACGCATGGGGGCCCCCTTGAGCACCGTAAACACGGCGAGCACCGCCAACTCGCTCAGTGTCGAGGACCTGGGGTCCGCCGCCCAGCGCGATCGGCGCAAGCGCATCCTCGACGCGACCATCGAGCTCGCGTCGACCGGCGGCTTCGACGCGGTGCAGATGCGGGCGGTCGCCGAGCGGGCCGACGTGGCCCTCGGCACCCTCTACCGCTACTTCCCCTCGAAGATCCACCTGCTCGTCTCGGCGCTCGGCCGCGAGCTGGAGCGGGCCGACGTGGCCCTGCGGGACAAGCCGGTCCCCGGCGACACCGCGGCCGAGCGCGTCATCCACGTCCTCAAGCGCACCACCCGCGGCATGCAGGGCGATGCCCACCTGACCGAGGCGCTGACCCGCGCCTTCATGTTCGCCGACGCCTCCGTGCAGGCCGAGATCCACACGGTCGGCATGCTGCTGACCCAGATGATGACCCGGGCCATGCACCCCGAGCAGACCGACCTGACGGACCTCACCGACACCGACGTCGCCATCGCACGCGTCATCGGCGACGTGTGGCTCTCGGCCCTGGTCGCCTGGGTGACCGGCCGTTCCTCGGCGCCGGAGACCGCGCAGCACATGGAGACCGCGGTCGGCCTGCTGCTGCGCGACTGAGCTGCCGGACCTCATTCGAGGAAGGCCGCGGTCGAGCCGCCGAGCTCGATCGGGTCCATCCCGAGCTTGCGGTGGTCCCAGGTGCGCACCCGGTCGACGTCCAGCCGGACGGCCACCCGGTTGTGGGCCATGAACTCCACGAAAGGCCGCAGCTCCTCGGTGTACGGCGCGTTGTAGCGCTCGAAGATGTTCACGCAGACGTCCCAGACGACGCTCTCGTCGTCGACCACCTCGGCCGTGCCCTCGATGGCCAGGCCGCGCAGCTGGTCGTAGGTGTGGCCGGCCTCGACGAGGAAGCTGCACCGCGGGTCGCGACGCAGGTTGACCGTCTTCTGGGCCTTGCGCTTGGTCTCGAACCAGATCTGGCCGTCGAGCACGCCGTACCACATGCCGACCAGGTGGATCTGGCCCTGGGGGCCGAAGGACCCGAGCGTGCACGAGCGCTGCTGCTGCAGGAACTCGAGCTGCTCGGCCTCGCTCATGACGATCTGCGCGCGCTGGTTGGCCATGGCTCAGACTCTCACAGTTCCACTGTCAGGGTGGGCAGGGGTAGAGACGTGTCTCACTCAACCGCCGAAGGCGTGGGTCGCGGTGACCCCACCGTCGATGGCGATCTCGGCCCCGTTGATGTACGACGACTCGTCGCTGCCCAGGAACACGTAAAGCGGGGCCACGTCCTCGGGGTGGCCGACGCGCCGCAGCGGGACCTTGGCGGCGCCGTACTCCATCGCGGCGTCGCCGCCGTGGACCCGGGTCATCGGGGTGTCGATCATGCCGGGGTGCACCGAGTTGACCCGGATGTTGTGGGGGCCGAGCTCGTGGGCCGCACCCTTGGTCATGCCGCGGACCGCGAACTTGGTCGCGCCGTAGGCGACCGTGCCGGCCATGCCGCCCAGGCCCTCGGTGGACGAGGCGTTGATGATCGAGCCGCCGCCGTTCGTGCGCATCGTGCGGGCGACCGCCTTCATCCCGAGGAACGGGCCGAGCTGGTTGACCCGGAACAGCAGCTCCAGGTCACCGATGTCCTGGCGCTCGATCTGGCCGAAGCGGAGCACCCCGGCGTTGTTGGCCAGGATCGAGACCGGGCCGTAGCGCTCGTTGGTCTCGGCGACCAGGGCCACCCAGGAGGCCTCGTCGCTCACGTCGTGGTGGTGGAAGGTCGCGACGTCGGCGCCGAGCTCGTCGGCGAGCGCCTGACCCTCGTCCTTGGCCACGTCGGCGATCGCGACCTTGGCCCCCTCGGCGACGTAGGCGCGGACGATGCCCGCCCCCTGCCCCATGGCACCGCCCGTGACGATCGCGACCTTGCCCTCGAGCCGCCGGCCGCTCACGCCTGCAGCCTCATGATCGAGTCGGCCGCGAAGCCCTGCAGCGGGTCGCGGTCCCCGAAGTAGGAGCCGATCTGCTTGTCGAGGTCGTCGAGGTCCCAGACCGACCCCGACGCGTCGAAGCGCTGCTCCAGGGTCGGCGGGGCGATCAGCGCGACCATCCCGCCGTACACGACGAAGACCTGGCCGGTGATGTTGGCGGCGGCCGGCGAGCTCAGGTAGGCCACCAGCGGGGCGACGTGGTCGGGCGAGTACGGGTCGACCGACTCGCCCGACGTGTCCTCGCCGAAGACCTGGGCCGTCATCGCGGTGCGGGCCCGCGGGCAGATCGCGTTGGCCCGGACGCCGCTGCTGGCCATCGCCCGGGCGGTCGAGACGGTGAGCGCCGCGATGCCGGCCTTGGCCGCGCCGTAGTTGGCCTGTCCGGGCGGCCCGCTGAGGAACGCCTCCGAAGCAGTGTTGACGACGCTCGCCTCCACCGGGGCGCCGGTGGACTTCGCCTGCGCCCGCCAGTACGACGAGGCGTTGCGGCTGAGCAGGAAGTGCCCGCGGAGGTGGACGTGCATGATCGCGTCCCACTCCTCGTCGGACATGTTGAAGAGCATCCGGTCGCGGGTCATCCCGGCGTTGTTCACCACGATGTCCAGCCGTCCGAACCCGTCGACCGCGGCGGCGACCATCGCGTCGGCCGTCGTCCGCTCGCCGACGTCGCCGGCGACCACGCTCGCCTCGCCGCCGCGCGAGCGGATCTCCTCGGCGACCTCGTCGGCACCGCCGGGCAGGTCGTTGAGGACGATCCGGGCCCCGGCGTCGGCCAGGGCCAGCGCCTCGGCGCGCCCCAGCCCGGCTCCGGAACCGGTGACGATTGCGACCTTGCCGTCCAGGTTGACGGACATCCTCAGCCCTCCAGGGTGATCGCGGCGCGCGGGCAGGCCGCCACGGCACGCTTGACGTTGTCGACGTTCTCAGGCGTCGTCTCCTCGGTCTTCAACTGGAGGAAGTCGTCGTCGTCCAGCTCGAACACCTCCGGTGCCATCGCCTCGCACAGGGCGTTGGACTCGCAGAGGTCGAAGTCCACCTTGATCTTCATGGCTACTAGGTCCCTTCACTGGAGTGGCCGGGGAACACGTGCGCGGTCGGGTCGATCGCGACGGTCGCGTTGTTGACGGCGGTCGCCGCCTCGCCGAAGCCGACGGCGATCAGCCGGACCTTGCCGGGGTACTCCGTGATGTCGCCCGCCGCGAAGACGCGGGCGAGGCTCGTGCGCATCGACGGGTCGACCACCACGTGGCGCTTGCGGACCTCGATCCCCCACTGCTGGAGCGGCCCGAGGTCGGCGACGAAGCCGAGCGCGGCGACCACCGCCTGGGCGGGGTACGTCGTGGTCTCCTCGCCGACCGTCACGTCGACCGACGCGACCGTGCCGTCACCGTCGATCGCGGACACCTGGGCCTGGGTGACGATGCGGACCGACGAGTCGCGGACCTGCCGGACGGTGCGCTCGTGGGCGCGGAACGCGTCGCGCCGGTGCACGAGGGTGACCGAGCGGGCGATCGGCTCCAGGTGGAGCGCCCAGTCGAAGGCGCTGTCGCCGCCGCCGACGATCACCACGTCCTTGCCGGCGTACGGCGCGAAGCTCGGGACGAAGAACTCCAGCCCCCGGCCCAGCCAGTCCTCCCCGACCGGCAGCGGGCGCGGGCTGAACTTGCCGATGCCGGCGGTGACCAGCACGGCCCCGGCCCGCACCTCGGTGCCGTCGTCGAGGCCGACCGTCACCCCGTCGTCGCGGTGCTCGAGGGTCCGGGCGGTGCGACCCAGCAGGTACTCCGGCTTCGCGGTGTTGGCCTGCTCGACCAGCCTGGCGACCAGGTCACGACCCTTGACGCTCGGGAAGCCGGCGACGTCGAGGATCTGCTTCTCCGGGTACATGGCGGTGATCTGGCCGCCCAGCTCGGGCAGCGAGTCGACGACCGCGACGCGGTGTCCCCGGAACCCGGCGTAGTAGGCGGCGAACAGCCCGGTCGGGCCGGCGCCGACGATGAGCAGGTCGGTCTCGACGATCACCGCGGTTCGGCCCCTTCCGCTCGGCGCCCCACAACTGGAACATGTTCTAGTTCAGCCAGAAACCTAACCGGCACCCCAGGGGTTGTCCAGCACCGTCCCGCGCCCCGCGAGGACCCGTCACCTGGTCTCCATCTCGGAGACCAGCCACCCGCCGTCGGTGTTCACGACGGTCACCAGCGCGCGGTAGGGCGAGTACGTCGTGTCGCCCCCGTCGCGGGTGATGTACTGGTTGAGGAAGACCAGAGCCTGCACCTCGGTGCGGTTGGCCCGTACGACGCTCTGCGCCACGACCCGGGCCTGCACCTCGATCTTGTCCGTGACGACACCCTCGCGGACGTCGCTCTTGGTGGTGCTGAACTCCTCGGCGAAGGACGGGGTCATCAGCGCCGTCGCCTTCGTCACCTGCTCGTCGTAGTCCTGCCACGACGTGCTGACGATCGAGGTCGCCGCCTCCGCAGCGGCCGACGCCGCCCGCTGCGCGTCGGCCCAGGGCAGCAGGATCGGTCGGTCGGACGGGACGGCGATCGCGCCTGCCTCGGTCGGCTCGCCCGCCGCCGCGGGATCGTCGTCGGAGACGCCGAGGTAGACGGCCATCGCCACCGTGACGACGGTCAGCGCGACGATCGCGGCGAGCAGCACCCGGGTGACCCGGGAGCCGGCGAACAGCCCGGGCCGGGCCGCGGGCGCGGCGCGCTGGGCGGAGTCCTCCGCTGGAGACTCGACGGAGTCGGACTCGGAGCCGGAGTCGGACTCGGGGACCGCCTCGACGCGGTCCGGCTCGTCGAGGTCGAGCTCCTCGACCGCCGTGTCGGCGGCGGTCGGCCCCGGGGCCGCGGGCGTCGTCGTACCGCTCTGCCCGGCGAGCCGGCGGGGACGGGCGGCGGCGGTGCGGGACGTGGTCCGGCGTGGTCGGTCGGTCATCGCATCCTCCTCAGCCCACGAACTGCAGGTCGCGGGTCAGCCAGGCGCCGTCCTCGAGGACGAGCTCCAGCTGCAGTCGGTAGTTGCGGGCGTCCTGCTTGCCCTCCAGGAGCTTGTTCGTCACGGTGCCGGACGCCGCCACCGCGACCGTGGCCGAGTCGGCGTCGGCCGCCACCACGCCCGTCCACACCACGTCGCTCTCCTGGACCGACCGGTTCTCCTTCAGGCTCTTGCTGACCGCGCTGACCGCCTTCTCGAACTGGTCGCGGAACTCCCCCGTCGCGCCGGCCAGCACCGCGTCGAAGGAGGCCTGCGGGTCCTCGTGGGTGATGTTGAGCAGGGCGTTGCTCTCGGCCGTGGCGGCCTCGACGACGGCGGCGAGCCGCTCCTGCTCCTCGTCGTCGGACTCGTCGAGCGCCACCGCCTGCACGTCCTGCTCCCCGGGCAACGACGACGGGGCCGGGTCGTCGCGCAGCCGGTCGACGACGGAGACACCGACGACCACTGCGGCCGCGGCCACCACCAGGACGACGACGTAGAGCAGCAGGTTCAGCCGCACTCGCTTCGAGCCGTTCTCGGGGCCGCTCACTTGCTGGCCACCGGACCCACCAGGAGCCACTTCCACGAGTCCCCTCCCAGGATCGACAGGTTGCCGGGGTCGACGTAGCGGACCGGGTCGCCGTCCTGGTCGACGGCCCCCTCCAGCACGCCCGACTCCGGGTCGTACGACGAACGGTACGCGCGGCCGGACGACGCGGTGCCGCTCCGCGCGTCGGGCACGTAGTTGGCCCCGCGGGCGGCGTACGGGAGCGGGCTCTCGCAGCGGGCGGGGAAGATCGGGCCGTCCGTCAGGTCCTGCGTGCCGCGCCACTCGTCGGGCGGCAGGTAGCCCTTCGTGCACGGCGGCTGGCTGTAGCCGAGCTGCAGGTTGACGTGGCCGTAGCCGTCCCCGGGCGTGCCGGTGAAGCCGGACGCGATCACCCGCGGGTAGGTGACGAGCAGCTGCTCGACGCCCGCGAGGTGCGAGACCACGACCTGGTTGACGCTGATCGCGTTGCCGAGCAGCACCTGGAGGGACGGCTCGAGCCCTTCGAGCAGCTTGCGGACCTCGCGTGCCGTGCCCGGCGTGCCGTCGAGGGTGCCGCGGAGGTCGCGGTCGCTCTCGCGCAGCGCCTTCGTGATGAGACTCAGGTCCCGCGAGAAGCTCCGGATGTTCTCGCCCTGGCCCTGCTGGGTGTCCAGGACGGTGAGCCCGCTGTCCAGCAGCTTCACGGTCTCGTCGGTGTGCGCCGCGGCCTCGTCGACGAACAGCCGCCCGTTGTCGAGCAACCGCTGCAGGGGCGCGCCGGTGTCCTCGAACATGGTCCCGAGCTCCTCGACCACGACCTGCAGCTTCTCCTGGTCGACCGAGCTCACGAACTGGTCGACCTCGACCAGCAGGTCGGCCTCGTCGACGGGCAGGGACTCCTCCGAGCCGGCGATGGTCGCGCCGTCCTCGGCGTACGGGCCGTCGTCGTCGGGGGGCTCGAAGTCGAGGTACTGCTCCCCCACCGCCGAGAGGTTGTGGACGAACATCGGCGAGTCGAGCGGCAGCTCGGTGCCCTCCTCGAGGGCCAGGTCGAGCCGGACGCCGTCGCGGGTGGCGTGCATGGCCTTGACCTTGCCGACCTTGACGCCGCGGTAGGTGACCTCGCTGCCCTCGAACAGGCCGCCCGAGGCCGGGAGGGTCGCGTGCACCGTGATCCCCCGACCGAGCACCCGGTCGACGAAGCCCAGGTAGGTCGCGGTGATGTAGACGATCCCGACCGCGCTCAGCACGACGAACGCCAGGATCCGGATCCGGTTGCCGCGGGTCATCGCGCACCCCCCAACAGCGCCGACAGGGTCGGCTCGGCCGACGCCTCGTCACCCGTGTCGCCCAGCGCGAGCGACGCCTGCAGGCGGGCGACTCCCGAGACGCCCGGGATGCCGGGGATCTCGGGCAGGTTCACGCCCGAGCTGTCGACGCCCGGGATGCCCGGCAGGCCGAGCAGCTCCAGGATGTTGTCGAGGAGCTGCACGACGCCCTCCAGGTCGGGGTTCGGCGGCAGCAGGTTGACCACCACGCAGACCGGGCGGTCGTCGTACGCCGGCTTGCGGCAGTCGCGGATCAGCTTGCCGATCAGGTCGAGGTCGTCGAGCACCTTCGCGCAGGCCGCGCTGCCGAGGCTGCCGCTCTGGATGCACTTCACGACGGCATCGACCACCTCCCCCGGGTCGGGGACGTCGATCGGCGGCAGCAGCCCGCCGTCGGGCAGCAGGTTCTCGAGGCTGATGTCGGCCCGGATCGAGGTGTTGGCGTAGTCGCCCTTGACGATCTCGGAGGCCTCCTTGGGGAACGGGAAGCTGATCAGCAGGTTGAGGCCCGGGGCGAGCGCGTCGCCGGCCTCGTGCAGGCGGGCCAGCACCGGCTGCAGGTGACGCAGCGACGCGAGCAGGTCGTCCTTGCTCCGGGTGATCACCCGGGTGCCGACCTCGCCGAGCTCGTCGAGCGCCCCCAGCATGCCGATCAGCTCGTCGTGCTGCGCGGCCAGCACCTTCACGGCGGGCCCGGCGACGTCGAGGGCGCCGGTGATGGTCTTGCGCTCGGCGTTGAGCGTGCCGGTCAGGCTGTTGAGGGACTCCAGGGCCCGGACGATGTCGAGCTTCTGGGCGTCGAGGGTGCCGATGACGCCTTCCAGGTTGCCCAGCAGGTTGCGCAGCCGGTCGGTGCGGCCGCCCATCACCTCGTTGAGCTCGGTGGTGATGGTGCCGAGCTGGGCCACGCCACCGCCGGAGAGCAGGAAGGACAGGGCGCCCAGCACCTCCTCGACCTCGGGGTTGCGGCCGGTGTCGGGCAGCTCGATCGTGTCGCCCTGACCCAGTCGACCACTGGCCGCTGCTCCGGCGGGGGCCTCCAGCGCGACGTACTTCTCGCCGAGCAGGCTGACCTGGCGGATGTCGGCCGTGGTGTTGTCGGGCAGCTCGATGTCGTCGCGGACCCGCATGGTGATCCGGGCGTGCCACCCGACCCGCTCGACGTCGGTCACCTCGCCGACGGTGACGTCGTCGACCATGACCGGCGAGCGCGGCACGACGTTGAGGATGTCGGCGAAGTCGGCGGTGATCTCGAAGGAGCTGTCGGCGTCGACCGGCGACCCGGGCAGCGGCAGGTCGTAGGCGCCGTCGAACTCGCAGCCCGACAGCACGAGCGCTGCCGCGGCGGCGACGGCGGTCAGCCGGCGGATCACGGGGTGCCTCCCAGCAGTCCGGCCAGCGTGGGATCGTCGACGCTGAGGTAGCGGCTCTGGTCGAGTGCGGGGTCCTCGGCCGGCTGGTCCTGCGCGGCGGCTCCCTTGGCGCCCTTGGCGCCCTGGGCCGTGCCGGCTCCCTCACGCCCGGTCTGGCCGGGCGGGATGAAGGGCAGGTTGCCGGTGACCGGCTCCAGCAGCTGCTCGAAGAGGTCGCAGGTGACGTCCTTGAGGGCCCGCGGCAGCTCGGACTGCTGGACCACGGCGCACAGGAAGCCGTCGGCGTCCCAGACGTTGCCGCCGATGCCGATCCGGGAGCCGATGGTGCCGGTCTGGTTGTTGTAGGCGACCGTCAGGTTGCCGATCGCGACCGGCGCGACGCGTAGCGCGGTGTCGATGCTGTCACGCTCGGAGTTGATCGTCTTCATCACCCGGGTGAGCTGCCTGACGTCGCCCACCAGCGCCTTGCGGTTGTCGCGCACGAAGGACTCGACGGTGCCGACGGCGCGGGCGACCGACCGCAGCGCGGCCTGCAGCTCGGTGCGCTCGGTCACCAGCGAGGAGGACACCCCGGCGAGGTCCTTCATGAAGGCCCGGACCAGGCGGTCGTTCTCGGCGAGCGTCCCGGTGAAGGTGGCCAGCTCGGTCACGGTGTCGAAGAGCGGGCCGGCGCCCTGGCCGAAGGTCTCCGCGGCGCGCGACAGCTCGCGGATCATCTCGTTGCCGGCCGCGCCGTTGCCCTCCAGGCCGTCGGCGCCGGCGCGGAGCAGGTTGTCGAGCGTCCCGTCCGCGTTCACGCCGTTGGGGCCCAGCGCGTGCGACAGGTCGCGCAGGCTGGCGTAGATCCGGTCCAGCTCGACCGGCACGCCGGTGTCGGGCAGCGCGATGTCGGCGCCGTCGGCCATCACCTCGTCACCGTCCGTGTACGCCGGAGTCAGCTGCACGAAGCGGTCCGAGACCAGGGTCGGGGTGACGATCGCGGCCTTGGCGTCCGCGGGGACGTCGACCTCGGCGTCGTACTCCATCTCGACCCGCACCGAGTTGCCCTCCGGCACCACCGCGGTGACCCGGCCGACGTTCACGCCGAGGATCCGCACCTCGCTGCCCTCGTAGATGCTCACCGCCCGTGGGAAGTGTGCCGTGACGGTCCGGGTCTCCTCGGGCTGGCGGACGGTGAAGAACGTCGCCGCCAGCAGCAGCACCGCCACGCCTCCCGCGAGCGCTCGTCGGTTGATCCGTGCCATGACTCAGTCCTCCAGCGGCCCGGGCAGGAACTCGCCCGTGGGGATCGCGAGCAGGTTCGATGCGTAGGCGTCGAACCACGGGCCGGTGCCGATGATGTTGCTCAGGATGGAGACGTAGGGACCGAGGGCGTCCAGGGTCGCCTTCAGCTGCTTCTCCTTGTCGATCAGCAGTCCGAGCAGGTCGTCGACCTCGGCGAGCGCCGGCGCGAGCTGCTCCTGGTTGTCCTTCGCCAGCCCGCGCAGCTCGTCGGCGAGGCTGCGGGCGTTGACGAGCAGCCGGTGCACGGCCTGCTTGCGCTTCTCGACCTCACGGAAGACGAGGTCCGCGTTCTTCATCAGATCGACGACGTCACCGCTGCGGGCGGCGAGGACCTTGCTGACCTCGCGCGAGCTCAGCAGCAGCGCCTGGATCTGCTCGTCGCGCGAGGCCACCGTCTGCGAGAGCCGGGTGATGCCGTCGAGGCTGGCCGCGATCTCGGGGCTGGCCGCGTCGACGGTGTCGGCGACGACGTCGAGGGCCTGCGAGAGCTGATCGGTGTCGATCCGCTCGGTGGTCGTCGTCAGGTCGCCGAAGACGCCGACGATGTCGTACGCCGAGCTGGTCCGCTCGACCGGGATGGTGTCCGCCGGGTCGAGGTCCCCCGGCCCCTCCGGGGTCAGCTGGAGGAACTTCTCTCCCAGCAGGCTGAGCACCTCCACCGAGGCCTTGCTCTCGGTGCCGAGCTGGACGCCGTTGTCGACCTCGAAGCGCACCGTGACCCGGTCCTGCTCGAGCTCGACGGCCTGCACCCGGCCAACCCGGATGCCGCCGACCTGGACCATGTTCCCCTTCCGCAGCCCACTGGCGTCACGGAACTCCGCGGAGTACGACGTGCCGCCGAACCCGGGGAACTTGGACAGGTTGAACGCCGCCGCCATCACCACGAGCATCACCACGACGGTGATCGCGCCGAGGCGGAGGATCTGGGACTCGGTGTAGCGCCTCACTGAGCAGATCCCCCGTTCTCCTCCGTGGCGCCGTTGCAGCGCGGGGCGGACGAGTGGAAGTCGAGGTTGTTCAGGGCGGCCTGGATCTCCTTCAGACCGGGCACGTCGCTGATGACCGGCAGCGTGATCCGCGCGGAGAACCCGCAGACGTAGTAGCTGTACCAGGACCCGTAGGTGCCGGTGCGGGTCTGGTCGGTCATCGACTCGGGCAGCCGGTCGAGCAGCTCCACCAGGTTCTTGCGGTTCTGCTTCTCGTTGAGCAGGGAGGCCAACTTGCGCAGCTCGGCGACGTCGGACTTCAGGATCGGCCGGCCCTCGCGGAGCAGGTCGGCCACCACGACCGTCAGGTCGCTGACGTTCTCCAGCGACGAGCCGATCGTCTCGCGGTCCTTCGCCAGGTCGGTCATCCAGTCCTTCAGCTCGACGATCAGCGAGCTCAGCTGCTGGTGGCGACTGTCGACGGTCTCCAGGGTCTGGCCCAGGTTGTCGATGACCTCGCCGATCAGCTGGTCACGGTCGGCCAGGGTGGTGGTGAGCGACGCCGTCTTGGCCAGCAGCCCCTGGACGGTGCCGCCCTCGCCCTGCAGCACCTGCACCAGGTTCATGCTGAGCTCGTTGACCTGCTTGGGGTTGAGCGCCTGGAAGAGCGGCTGGAACCCGTTGAACAGCACGGTGAGGTCGAGCGCGGGGGCGGTCTGCTCGACCGGAATCCGGCCGTCCGCCTCCAGCCGCTTCGCCGCGCCCGCGTCGGTGTCGCCCTCCTCGAGGGCGAGGTAGCGGTCGCCGACCAGGTTGAGGAAGCGGATCTCCGCGCGCGAGGCGGTGGTCAGCGGGACGTCGGACTTGACCCGGAAGGTCACCAGGGCGCCGGTGCGCTCGTGGTGCTCGACCTTCTTGACCTCGCCGACGCTGACCCCGGCCACCCGGACGTCGTCGCCCTTCTCGAGCATCGAGGCGCTGGTGAAGACCGCCTGGTACTCAGTGCCGGAGCCGAAGCCGACGTTGCCCATGATCGCCGCCAGCAGGCCGGTGACCAGGAGCGAGACCACGGTGAAGATCGCCAGCTTGATGCCTGCGGCGATGGTCACCGCGTTGCGTCGGTTGCGCAGCCGCGCTGCGCCCGCCTGGGCCTGGGTCTCGCTCACGAGTCCTCACCGCCCCGGACGACCGGTCCGTAGAGCAGCGACCCGAGCGCGCCGTAGCTGTCGGCCGGCCGGCCGCTGCGCTCGGCGAGCAGCGCGTTGACGATCGCCTGCTCGCCCGGGCTGCCGGCGTGGCCGCTGGAGGTCGTGGCACGACCGGACCCGAGCCCGGGCAGGATGCCGGTCGGCGCGTTGTCGTCGAGGTCGGTGCCGTCGTCGAAGCTGTTCGGTCCGATCGGCACCGGCGCGTCCGGCAGCCCCGAGCACCACGGGCCGTGCCCGACCTCGCCGTACTCCGGGAGGTCGCGCTCGTCGTAGGCGCGGTACTGCGGGGTCAGGAACTCGATGTACTGCTTGACCTGGTTGCCCTCGAAGGTCTCGGCCAGCCGGGGTGCGTACTTGGCGGCCCCCTTGATCAGGCACGGGAACTCCGGCGAGTACGTCGCCAGCAGCTTCAGCACCGGCTCGGTCACCTCGCCCACCCGGATCAGGTTGGTCTCGTTGTCGCGCAGGATCCGGGTCGAGGTGGTGGCGAGGCCCTGCACGTCGGAGAAGAAGACGTCGAGCTCGCGCTGCTTCTCGATGATCGTCTTGCTGGTGACCGTCAGGTTGCCGAGCACGTCGATCAGGTCCGGCGCGGCGATGTCGTAGGTGTCGGCGACGTCGGCGAGCTTGATGAGGTCCTGGCGCAGGGTGGGCAGGTGGCCGCGGATCGCGGTGAGGTAGCCGTCGAGCTCGTCGAGGGTATCGCCCAGCTGGGCCCCGCGGCCGCTCAGCGCAGTGGCCAGCGCGTTGAGCGTGGCGTTCAGGTCGGCCGGTCGTACGGCGCGCAGCAGCGGGAACAGGTCGGCCAGGATCCGGCTCAGCTCGACGTTGGTCTCGACGCGGTCCGAGGGGATCACGTCGCCGTCGGCGAGGGCACCGGCGCCACCCGAGCGGGGGCGGACGAAGGCGATGAACTTCTGCCCGAACAGCGTCGTGGGCAGGATCTCGACGCTCACGTCGGCCGGGATCTCGGCCGCGGCGTCCGGCTCCAGGGCCACCCGGATCGAGGCCTCCTCGCCGTCCTGCGCGACCTCGCGGACCTGTCCGACCAGGACGCCGTTGATGCGGACGTCGCCGAACTTCGAGAGCTGCAGCCCGGCCCGGTCGGCCTTGATCGTGACCATCACGACCCGGTCGAAGGTCTTGTTGTAGACCGCGATCGAGAACCAGCCGAGCCCCAGGATCAGGCTGAGGAACACGACGCCGGCCACCAGCAGGCGGGTGTGCTCCCGCTTGCTGTCGTGGTGGATGTTGACCAGCACGCCGCGCCTACCCCGTGATCCGCACGGTCGTGGTCGATCCCCAGATCGCGAAGCTGAGGAAGAAGTCGGCGACCACGATGGTCACGATGCTGGTGCGGATCGCCTTGCCGACGGCCGTGCCGACGCCGGCCGGACCGCCGCTCGCGGTGTAGCCGTAGTAGCAGTGGATGAGGATCACCGCGGAGGCCAGGAACAGCAGCTTGCCGAACGACCAGAGCATGTCGACGGGCGGCAGGAACTGCAGGAAGTAGTGGTCATAAGTGCCGGGTGACTGGCCGTAGATGTAGGTCGTGATCAGCCGCGGCGAGAGGTACGACGCGGACAGCGCGACCACGTACAGCGGGATCACGGCGATGAACGCCGCGATCATCCGGGTGGTCACCAGGAACGGCAGCGACGGGATGCCCATCACCTCGAGCGCGTCGATCTCCTCCGAGATCCGCATCGCGCCGAGCCGCGCGGTGTAGCCGCAGCCCACGGTCGCGGCCAGCGCGATCGAGGAGATCAGCGGCGCGACCTCGCGGGTGTTGAAGTAGGCCGAGATGAACGCGCTGAACTTGGCCACGCCGATCTGGCTCAGCGAGGCGTAGCCCTGGATGCCGACCTCGGTGCCGGCGAAGAACGCGAGGAACGCGATCACGCCGACGGTGCCGGCGATGAGGGTCAGGCCGCCCGCGCCGAAGGTGACCTCGGCCAGGGTGTTGGTGATCTCGCGCGGGTAGCGGCGGATCGCCCGCGGCGTCCACGCGAGCGCCTTGACGTAGAACAGCAGCTGGTCGCCGTACTGCTCCAGGGCGTGGCGCCGTCCGCGGAGGAAGGCGCCTCCGAGCGTCCCGATGCTGGCCATCGCCTACAACCCCGGGGGCGGGACGACTTGGAAGTAGATGGCCGTGATGATCGCGTTGATGAAGAACAGCAGCATGAAGGCGACGATCACCGACTCGTTCACGGCTCGGCCGACCCCGCTGGGCCCGCCGCCCGCGTTGAGGCCCTTGTAGGCACCGACGATCGCCGCCATGCCGCCGAAGATGACCGCCTTGATGATGGCGATGTAGAGGTCGGTGAGGCTGGCCAGCGCGGTGAACGAGGACAGGAAAGCGCCAGCCGAGCCGCCCTGGACGATCACGGTGAAGAAGTAGCCGCCCCCGATGCCGGCGCCGATCACGATGCCGATGATCATCAGCGCGACGAACATCGTGGCCAGCACGCGCGGCGCCACGAGCCGCTCCAGCGGGTCGACGCCCAGGACCTCCATCGCGTCGATCTCCTCGCGGATCTTGCGAGCGCCCATGTCGGAGCAGATCGCCGACCCGGCGGCCCCCGCGATGATCAGCGCGGCCGCGATCGGGGCCGCCTCGCGGACCACGGCCAGCACGGCCGTGGCCCCCGCGAACGACTGGGCGCCGAGCTGGCCGGTCAGGTTCCCGACCTGCAGCGAGATGACGGCGCCGAACGGGATCGAGACCAGGATCGTCGGCATCAGCGTCACGCTGGTGATGAACCAGGCCTGCTCGATGAACTCCCGGAACTGGAACGGGCGGGTGAAGATCCGCTTGACGACCTCGACGACCATGGCCGCGATCTCTCCGGGTCCCCGGATGACCGACACAGCACTGAACGCCATCGGTCTCCTCCCCATCCGTACCTGGCCCGAGCGGCCCGGCCACAGTAGAACGTGTTCTCGTTTGCGGCAACGCGGGCCCTTCTACCCGCGTGTTGCCGGAGTCACTCCCTTGCGTGGCGTCCGTCACACTCGATGGCAGGTTAAGTTTCCGTCGTGGACAGTGCCTCGTTCTGGTCGTCGTTCCCGCACGACCCCCGGGACCCGTCGTACGCCGGACTGCGCGCCTCGGACACCGAGCGCGAGATCGTCCAGCGCGCGCTCGGCGAGGCGTACGCCGAGGGCCGCCTCGACCGCGAGGAGCACGACGAGCGCAGCTCGGCGGTCTCTAGCGCGAAGACGCTGGGCGAGCTGCCCCCCGTCGTGGCGGACCTGCTCCCCGTGCTGGCGGCCCGTGTCCCGGCGTCCGACCTGGTGCGGGCCACGCCGTCCGACCTCCAGCAGCGCGCGGAGCTGGCCTGGCGCAAGGACCTGCGCGAGGCGTTCGGCACGTTCCTGCTGCCCACCCTGATCTGCTGGGTGGTCTGGTTCCTCACCACCGGTCCCGGCTCCCACCCGTGGCCGGTGTGGGTGATGCTCGGGACCGGCATCAATCTCGTGCAGACCGGGCTGCGGCGCGGCGAGATCGTCGAGAACCACCGTCGCCGGCTCGAGAAGAAGCAGGCCAAGGAGCAGCGCAAGCGGGAGCTGGGGCCGTGAGCACCGACCAGCCGGTCTACGGACCGCACGATGACCCGCACGCTGAGCGGCACCGGGTCCGCCGGGTGCTCGGCAAGAACCCCTCGGCGGTGCTGCTGGCCGCCCAGCTGGGCGGCGTGCTCGCCTACCCCTACCTGGGCGAGAACCGGCTCGGCTCCGCGCTGTTCGGGGTGGTGCAGCTGGCGATCGTGGGCACGGCGCTGTGGGCGGTCCGTCGTACGCCGGCGCTGTCGTGGGTGGCCCTGGGGATCGGCGTCCCGGCGATGGCCTTCACGATGGTCGAGGCGCTCTCCGACGCGAGCTGGGTGGTGCTGGTCTCTGCGCTGCTGCACGCGCCGCTGTACTTCTACATCTCCTACGGGATGATCCGGTACCTCTTCCACGACGACCGGGTGACCACCGACGAGCTCTACGCGACGGGCGCGGCGTTCACCGTCGTCGCCTGGGGGTTCGCCTACGTCTTCACCGCCGCGCAGGTGGTGTGGCCCGGTTCCTTCATCGGCTCGGACGCCTCGGCGCAGCGGGAGTGGTTCGAGCTGCTCTACCTCTCCTTCTCGACCCTCACCAGCGTCGGGCTCTCCGACGTAGTCCCGGTCGAGCCGCACGCCCGGTCGCTGGTCATGGTCGAGATGCTCGCCGGCGTCCTGTACGTCGCTCTCGTGGTCGCCCGCCTGGTCGGCCTGACGGTCAGCCGCGCGAACCGCTGACTTCCCCCTGCCCACCGCCGAACCGAGAAGGCCCGGGGGTCAGGCGACGACCCGGTCGAAGCGGTAGCCGGTGCCGGCCACGGTGCTGATCCACTCGCGCTGGGTGCCGGCCTTGCGCAGCTTGCGGCGCAGGCTGGCGACGTGGACGTCGACGAGGAAGTCGGACTCGATGAAGTCGCCCGCCCAGACCTCGCGGACCAGGGCGCCGCGGTCCCAGGTCGCGCCGGGCCGGCTGGAGAGGGTCGCCAGCAGATCGACCTCGGTCGGGGTCAGCGGCAGCGGCTGGCCGTCGAGAAGCGCGACGTGGCGCACCGGGACCAGCACCAGGCCGCCGCCGGCATCGACCACCCGGTCGTCCGCCCCGGTGCTCTGCACGGCCAGGCCGGTCGGGGCCGGGGGCGGCTCGGCCGCCGGGTCGCGACGCTGGCGCGGCCGGCGCAGGAGCGCGGCCGCGCGAGCCCGGACCTCGCGGGGCGAGACCGGCTTGGTCATGTAGTCGTCGGCGCCCACGTCGAGGCCGACGAGGCGGTCGGCCTCCTCGACCCGCCCGGTGATCATCACGACGTACGCGTCGCTGAACTCCCGGATCCGCCGGCAGACCTCGACGCCGTCGAGGTCGGGCAGGGTCAGGTCGAGCGTCACGAGGTCGGCGTCGACCTCCCGGATCCGGGCGATCCCGTCCTCCCCGGTCTCGGCCGAGGTGACGTCCAGGTCGAGCTTCCCCAGCACGTGGGCGAGCAGCAGCCGCACGTCCGGGTCGTCGTCGACGACCACTGCGGTCTTGCGTGAGTGCACCGAGCCTCCTGAGCCTGGTCGATCCCCCCAGGTTTTGCCATGATGCCACTGCGGGTACTCCCCGCGGACGCAGCAGTACATGGGGGGCTCTGTCCGGGTGACCGGAGAAGGGCTGAGCAGCACACATGGGGACAGCAACGACCACGGCGGCGCCTGCCGTCGTACCGGAGGAGGACCGGCGCCAGCGCGCCGTCGAGAGCCTCGCCCTGGCCGAGGGACAGCCCGTCGAGCGCCTGGACCGGATCACCCGGCTCGCGCGGACGATCTTCGAGGTGCCGTTCTCCTCGATCGCCGTCCTCGACGGTGACCGAGCCTGGTTCGCGAGCATCCAGGGCGCGGACCTGCGCGGGCTCCCTCGACAGGAGACCTTCAGCGACCGGGCGGACTCCGCCAGCGTCCTGCTGGTCGTGGAGGACACCGCGTCCGACCCCCGCTTCGCCGACCTGCCTGCGGTCACGGACGACGGCATCCGGTTCTACGCCGGACAGCCGCTGCGGGACTCGATGGGCAACGTCCTGGGAACCCTGGGCCTGTTCGACGTCGTGCCCCGGACCCTCGACCAGGAACAGCTCACCACCCTCGTCGACCTGGCCGCCTGGGCCGAGCAGGAGCTCACCGCGTCCACGGAGATGACGCAGGCCCGCCGGGTCCAGTCGTCCCTGCTGCCGGCGCGGCCGGTCCGGGTGCCGGGCTGGACCGTGGACGGCCTCTGCCTGCCCGCGCTGGCGGTGGGCGGCGACTTCTACGACTACGGCGTCGGCCACAGCGTGGCCCACGTCAGCCTCGGCGACGTCATGGGCAAGGGCACCGGCGCGGCCCTGCTCGGTGCCGGTGTCCGGGCCGCGATCCGCGGAACCCACGAAGCCGTGGTCGCCGGGGTCGACCTCGGGATCACCGCCACCCAGGTCGCACGGAGCCTGCTGCCCGACCTCGAGCGGGCCGAGTCCTTCGTGACCCTGCTCGAGGCCGCGGTCGACCTCGACGACGGGTTCGTCCGGCTCGTCGACGCCGGGTCGGGGCTGGCGCTCGTCGTACGAGCGGACGGCACCGCGACCAACCTGAGGGGCGAGGACCGGCCTTTCGGGGTCCTGCCCGACGACCACTGGTCCGAGCAGCAGCTCGACCTCGACCCCGGCGACCGGCTGCTGCTCTTCAGCGACGGGTTGCTGGACCTGCTCGACGACCCGGTCGACTGGGTCCCCGAGGTCGGAGCACTCGTGCACCGGGCCGAGGACGGACCCGGCGTGCTCGCCTCGGTGCTCGCCCTGGGGCACGCCCGGACCCCCCTCGACGACGTCACAGCGGTCGTCGTCGTCCGGGAGCGGGGCCAGTGAGCAGACGTCTGCTGCTGATCCGCACGATCGTGGTGCTCACGGCCGTCCTGGGCGTCAACTACGTCGCCTGGAGGTGGCTGCACTCCGTGCACTGGGCGGCGTGGTGGATCGCCGTGCCGCTGGTGATCGCGGAGACCTACAGCCTGATCGACTCGCTGCTCTTCGGGCTGGCCATGTGGCGGCTCAAGGAACGGGGCGACCCGCCGCCGGCCCCGCCGGACCGAACCGTCGACGTGTTCATCGCGACCTACAACGAGCCGATCGAGCTGGTGATGGCCACGGCCCGGGCGGCCCAGGCCATCCGCTACCCCCACGAGACCTGGATCCTCGACGACGGCAACCGCCCCGAGATGCGGGCCGCCGCCGAGGAGGCGGGGATCGGCTGGATCACCCGGTCGGCGGACTGGGCGAACATGCCGCGGCACGCCAAGGCCGGCAACCTCAACAACGCGCTGCTGCAGACCGAGGGCGAGTTCCTGCTCATCCTCGACGCCGACCAGGTCCCGCTGCCGGAGATCCTGGATCGCACGCTCGGGTTCTTCGAGGACGAGCAGATGGCGCTGGTGCAGACCCCGCAGTGGTTCGTCAACGTTCCCGACGACGACCCGCTCGGCAGCCAGGCGCCGCTGTTCTACGGGCCGATCCAGCAGGGGAAGGACGGCTGGAACGCCGCCTTCTTCTGCGGCTCCAACGCCGTGATCCGCCGCGAGGCGCTGATGCAGCTGGGCGTCTCGCGGTACGCCGGCGAGGTCGAGGTCGGCGTCCAGCGGGCGCTGAAGACCGCCGGCACCGTGATCGCCGAGGCCCGGGAGCAGATCGACCCGGACGACGACCGGGTGATCCGGGCGCTCGACCAGATCGAGTACGACCTCGGCCGGGCCAAGCGCGAGCTCGCGCGCGGAGTGGCGCTGTTCGACGTCACCTACAAGTTCCAGAAGCGGGTCGCCGCCATCCGCCGCGACCTGGTCGAGGCCGATCTGACCGCCCTGCAGGCCGACCTGGCGGTGATCGCCGAGCTGGAGGAGATGACCGGCGAGCCCGGCTCCGGGCTGGCCACGCTCAACCCGGTCGCGCTCGAGCAGATGGCCCAGCGCGACTGGTCACCGCTCGGCGCCGTCGAGACCGTGCAGGCCCTGGTCGAGGCGGTCGACGTCGACCGCGCCGGCGAGGCGCAGCCGATCATGCCGCTGGCCACGATCTCGGTCACCGAGGACATGGCGACCTGCATGCGCCTGCACGGCCTGGGCTGGAAGTCGGCGTACCACGACGAGGTGCTCGCCCACGGCCTCGCGCCGGAGGACCTCCCCACCATGCTGACCCAGCGGCTGCGCTGGGCGCAGGGCACCGTGCAGGTGATGTTCCGGGAGAACCCGCTGGTCCAGCGTCGGCTGACCTGGGCGCAACGCCTCATGTACTTCGGCACGATGTGGAGCTACCTGTCCGGCTTCGCCGCGATCGTCTACATCGCCGCGCCGGTGGCCTACCTCACGATGGGCATCCTGCCGGTGCAGGCGCTGAGCACGGACTTCTTCGTCCGGCTGGTGCCGTTCCTGATCATCAACCAGCTGCTGTTCTTCGTGGTGGCGGCCGGGCGCCCGACGTGGCGCGGGCAGCAGTACTCCCTCGCCCTGTTCCCGGTGTGGATCAAGTCGTTCACGTCCGCCTTCGGCAACGTCTTCCTCGGCCGCGACCTGGACTTCGCGGTGACCCGCAAGACCGGGGCGCTCGACGAGGGCCCGCGCTGGGACCTGATCAAGCCGCAGCTGATCGCCATGGCCGCGCTGACCGCAGGCGTCGTCGTCGGGCTGGTGCGGCTCGCGGTCGGTCAGGCCGCCGCCTTCGGCACCCTCTTCAACATCGTCTGGGTCGTCTTCGACCTGGCCATCTTCTCCGTCATCATCCGCGCCGCGCTCTACCGCGGCTTCAACCCCGGGGTGTCCCCCGAGACCCCTCATGGAGGAGCTTCGTCATGATCGAGATCGACGTCTTCCGACGGCCCGACGGCGTGGCCGTCGTGGTGCCCCAGGGCCGGCTCAACATGGTGGCGGCCCGCCAGATGAAGGACCTGCTGGCGATCCTCCTGGAGGAGGGCACGTCGCGGATCGTGGTCGACCTCGACCGCACCACGTTCCTCGACTCCTCCGGGCTCGGCGCGCTGATCGGCGGCCTGAAGGGAGCCCGGCAGGCCGGGGGCGACCTGCGCATCGCCCGGCCGACGCCCGAGGTGCTCACCGTCTTCCAGCTGACGAACATGGACAAGGTGCTGCGACCGCGCGACGACGTCGAGAGCGCGTTCGATGCCTGACCCCACCCCCGACGGGCTCCATCTCGACCAGTCCATGCCGACCACGCCGGACGCCGTGGACCTGGCCCACGAGCAGCTGGCGCGCCTCTGGGCCGCCGACGGCGACGTGCTCCCGGCCGACCGGGTGCGCTTCGAGCTCGCCGTCATCGAGATCCTCGGCAACATCGTCGAGCACGCCTGGATCGCCGACGAGGGCAGCCCGTCCGAGCGTCGGCTGACCCTGGCCCTGACCCTGACCGACGAGCGGCTCGAGGCCGTGCTCGGCGACAACGGCCGGCCGGCCTCGATCGACCTCAGCACCGCCACGATGCCGGACGCGGACGCGGAGTCCGGTCGCGGTCTCGCCCTCTCCCTCGCCGCGGTCGACTCCCTGGAGTACGAGCGGGTCGAGGGCCGCAACCTGTGGCGGATCCGGTGCGACCGCGCCCCGGCGTGATCGCCCTGCGAGCCGCTCTCGTCGCGGTCGTCACGGTGCTCGCGGGGCTGTTGCTCGCCCCGGGCGCGACCGCGGCCGACGACGTCCCCGCCCCGGAGCAGGGCGCGCCCTGGTACGGGCCCGGCCTCGACTGGACCAAGGACAGTGCGGCGGCGTACGGCGAACGCCTGGGCGAGACCCCCTCGCTCTACAGCCAGCGGGTGAACTACCCGCTCGGCGACGACGACACGACGTACCTGCGCCAGTTCGCCGGCCAGGCCGCCACCCAGGGCGCGGTCGCCGCCGTCACCCTGGAGCCCACGGTCCCGCTCGACGAGCTGACCGTCGCCGACGCCGAGGAGCTCGCCGACGAGCTGGCGACCCTGCACGACGAGCTGGACCAGGTGCTGCTGGTCCGCTTCGCGCCCGAGATGAACGGCACCTGGTACGGCTGGGCCCAGCAGCCGACCCAGTACGTCCGGGCGTTCCGGACCGTCGCCGACGCCGTGCACGCGGCCACGCCGTACGCCGCGATGGTCTGGTCGCCGGTCTACGGCGCGGGCTACCCGTTCGGCGCGGCGTACGGCGACGTCGACCCGGACCGCGAGGGCGACACGGCCGCCCTCGACACCGACGAGAACGGGATCCTCGACGGCGCCGACGACCCGTACGCGCCGTACTGGCCGGGCGAGGACGCGGTCGACTGGGTCGGCATCACGCTCTACCACTTCGGGGTCGACCGGGGTCGCGAGGACAACGACCTCGACCCGACCACCGGCGGCCAGACCGGCGACGACGAGATCAGCGAGGGCTTCGAGCCCGACGTCGCACCCGAGCAGGGCGACCTGGAGGCGCGCCTCGACGAGACCTACGGGTACGGCGACCAGGGGTCCGGGCGCAAGCCGTTCTACGACCGCTTCGCCGAGCGCTACGACAAGCCCGTCCTCCTCGAGACCGGCGCCCTGTGGCGGCCGGACGGCGAGGGGGACTCCGAGATCTCCATCAAGCGCGGCTGGTGGCGCCAGGTCTTCGCGGCCGGCCAGGACCGCCCGCTGATCGCCGGCATCTCCTGGCTGGAGCAGAAGCGCCCCGAGGCCGAGGTGCAGGGCGACGAGGTCGACTGGCGGGCCACCCGCACGGAGCGGCTGGCGGAGGCGCTGCGCCGCGACCTCGACCGGTACGGCGTGCGCGTCGGCCCGGTGACCCGGGTGCTGGACCAGGAGGCCGCCAACGAGGCGACCGCGCAGGGCCGACTCCCCGACGCCGACGACGGCGGCGAGATGGGCTGGATCGTCTTCTGCGCCGCCCTGCTGGCCGTCGCCTTCGTCTTCGCCGGGTTCGCGGGCCGCTTCATCCCGTCGTGGCGCTACCCCAACGAGCACGATACCCGCGACCAGCGGCTCGACCTGTTCCGCGGCTGGATCATCCTCACGGTGGTCCTCACCCACACCGAGCTGACGAGCCCGTACTCCTACATCAGCCTCAACGCCATCGGCGCGATCACCGGTGCGGAGATGTTCGTGCTGCTCAGCGGCATCGTGCTCGGCATGATCTATGCGCCGACGGTGCGCAAGCTCGGCGAGTGGCGTACCGCGGTGGTGATGTGGAAGCGCGCGCGCAAGCAGTACCTCGTCGCTCTCGCCGTCGTCCTGATCATCTTCCTGCTCGGCCTGCTGCCCTTCGTCGACGCCACCGCGATCACCACCTTCACCGACCGCGGCACCGGCGAGAACGGCC
Source organism: Nocardioides sp. CCNWLW216 (assembly GCF_037120545.1). Classification (NCBI taxonomy): domain Bacteria; kingdom Bacillati; phylum Actinomycetota; class Actinomycetes; order Propionibacteriales; family Nocardioidaceae; genus Nocardioides; species Nocardioides sp. CCNWLW216. The sequence continues at coordinate 388,281 of NZ_JBBBBJ010000004.1, read as the reverse complement.
AGGTCGTCCAGGGCCAGGTCTACGACCTGTACGCCAACGGCCCGCGGCTCTTCGACTACCCCACCCCCTGGTACGCCGTGAGGCAGCTGCTGCTCCTCGAGATGGGCCCGTGGGTCTTCAACATCATGGGTCTCTTCGTGGTGCTGAGCCTGCTGCTGCCGCCGATGATGTGGCTGGTCCGCCGCGGCTACTGGTGGGTGCTGCTGGCGCTCTCGTGGGCGGCCTTCGTCTACTCGGCGATCTACTCGCCGCACTGGCTGCCGTCGCAGTTCGAGGACGTCTTCCCGCTGCTGACCTGGCAGATCGCCTTCACCCACGGGCTGGTGATCGGGCACTACCGCCGCCAGCTCACCGCGGCCCTCACGTCGCGCTGGGGCAAGATCGCGTGCACGGTCTTCGTGCTCGGGTACGCCGGCGCGCTGGTCTACCTCTGGCTCGGGCACGCCTACGGGTTCGTGACCACGCCGTTCCCGGACACGACGTACGCCTACCTCTACCAGCACGCCTACACCCGGATCTTCCTGCAGCCCGGGCGGCTGCTCGACCTGGTGCTGATGATCGTGGTCGCCTTCGCGTTCCTGACGACCTGCTGGAAGCCGGTCAACGCGGTGGTCGGCTGGTTCTGGACGCCGCTCGGCGCGGCCAGCCTCTACGTGTTCATCGTGCACGTGTTCTTCGTGCTCGCCATCGCCAACATCCCCGGCCTGGACCGCGGCAGCCTCTGGCAGGGCACGGTCATCCACACCGTCGAGATCCTGCTGATCTGGCTGATGGTGAAGAAGAAGTTCCTCTTCTCCGTGATCCCCCGCTAGGGCTCAGCCCTCCCAGCCGGGCGGGCGCAGCTTCTTCGGCAGACCGACCACGACCAGCCGGTACGACTCGTCCACGGCCTCGATCAGCTCGTCGTCCGGGATCGCGCCACCCAACGCGAGGTCGTTCCAGCCGGAGCGGCCGATGTAGGCCATCACGCTCGCGTCACCGGGGTAGCGCTCGAGCCACTCGTCGGCGACCTCGCGCGTGGTCGCGCTCTTCACCCCGACCCGTCCGGCGCCCAGGAAGGCGAAGATCCTGCCGCGCTCACCCGGGCCGACCTTGACCACCGGGTGCTCGTGGTCCCAGGGGTTGTCGGCCCAGGCCCCCGGCTTGGCCAGGCAGTGCGCCTGCATCGTCTCGACGTCCATGCCGAGGAGACTAGGTCGGCTTCCCCGCGTCGGCGTACGACGTCACGACCGAGACGTTCAGCGGGAAGTCGACGGCCAGGTCGCGGAAGAGCAGCCCGCCGGCGGCGGCCGCGGCCTCGACGGTCGCCGCGGCCACCGCGTCGGCCAGGCCGACCGGGGTGTGCACGACGACCTCGTCGTGGAGGAAGAACACCAGGTGTGGACGGGACTCCAGCGGCCCGTCGCCACCGAGGCGCCAGAGCCGGTTGCGGAGGTCGGCGATCCAGCACAGCGCCCACTCGGCGCCGGTCCCCTGGACGACGAAGTTCCGCGTGAACCGGCCGTAGGCGCGGCGGAGGCGGGTCTGGCTGTCGGGGTCGACGGGCGGGTCGTCGGGGTCGCGGTCCCAGGCCTCGCCGAGGCTGGGCGAGCCGCGACCGAGCAGGGTGCGGACGACCTGGGCGCGCTCCCCCGCCCGGGCGGCCTCCTCGACCAGCCCGAAGGCGGCCGGGTAGCGCCGGGTGAGGCCGGCGACCAGGCGACCGCTCTCGCCGCTGGTGGCGCCGTACATCGCGCCGAGCAGGCCGAGCTTGGCGTCGCCGCGGGTCGCGACGGCGCCGTCCTCGACCATCCCCTGGTAGAGGTCGGCGCCCCGGGCGTTCCTGGCCAGGGCCCGGTCGCCGCTCATCCCGGCCAGCACCCGCGGCTCGAGCTGGGCGACGTCGGCGACCACGAAGGTCCAGCCGTCGTCGGCCACCGCCGCGGGCCGGACGACGGTCGGGATGGACAGCGCGCCCCCGCCGTTGGACGACCAGCGCCCGGTGGTCGAGCCCGCCGGCTGGTACGACGGCCGGAACCGCCCGTCGCTCACCCACTGGTCGATCCAGCTCCAGCCGTTGGTCTGCCAGAGGTGGGCGGCCTGGCGGTAGCGCAGCAGCGGGGCGATGCCGGGGTGGTCGAGGCCGCGGAGGGTGGACATCCGGATGTCGGCGACCTCGAACCCGGCCCGGCGCAGGGCACTCAGCAGCTCGGCGCGCGAGTCGGGATTGAGCGTCGGCGCGGCGAACGCCGTACGGACCTCCGCGACCAGCGCCTCCAGCCGGGCCGGCCGGGCCCCGCGCGGCGGGCGCGCGCCCACCAGCTCGGCGAGCAGCCGCTCGTGCACGTCGACCCGCCACGGGATCCCGGCGTGGGTCATCTCGGCCGCCACCAGCGCCCCGGCGGACTCGGCGGCCAGGAGCAGCGCGAGTCGCGACTCCTCGGTCGACGCCGCGACGACCGCCAGCTGCCGGGCGTCCTCGAGGTCGGCGCGCAGGTGCTCGGCGGTGTCGTCCACCGAGAACAGCGCGGGGTCGGACGGCGTGCTCGGCCCCAGCCGGTCCCAGTGCGCCGACTGCTCCCCCACCAGGAGCCCGGCGTCGGCGGCCGGGGCCCGCCGGAGCAGGTGGTGCGCCAGCCGCAGGTCGTGGCAGCGAGCGACCCGGACCCCGGCCGCCAGCAGCGGCGGGTACCACCGCGCGGTGTCGTCCCACACCCAGCGCGGCGCGTCGGGCTCGCGCCGCTCGACGTACGACGGGAGGCCGGCCAGCGCGAGCTCGTGCTCGCGCCCCTCCTCGACGACGAGCACCCGCTCGTCCGGCAGCCGCGAGAGCGCGATCCGGGTCATGGCGGGGGGACCTCCGCCTCCCAGCGGGCCCGCCGCTCGGCGTCGGACTGCTCCCACCAGGGGGTGCCGCGCTCCCCCAGGGCGACCTTGGCCGCCTGCACGCCGTCGCGCGACGCCCGCTCCTCGTCGGTCCCCTTCGTACGACGGACCTCGCGGCGCCAGGCCATCAGCACGTGCTGCAGCTCGTCGCGGCGCTCGGCCGGGATGGCCGGATCGGTCGCGCGCCAGCGGCGGCCGTCGATGACGACGTACCGGCCGTCGGGGGTGTGCTCGGGACCGTCGCTCACACCGGGACGCCGGCTTCGAGCGCCTCCCGATCGATGACCCGACGGGCCTTCACGCGGTAGCGGACGATCTGGGTCAGGCCGAGACCCCAGACGAGGTACTGGACGCTCATCGCCCAGCGGAAGTCGGCCGGACCGTAGTCGGTCGACGTGCCGGGGGCGCGCCAGTCGAGGACCAGGCCGATCGCGACGACCAGACCCAGGCTGGCCACGAAGCCGGCGACGTTGATGATCCCGGTGGCGCTGGCCAGCCGGGCGGCCGGGTTGGAGGTGCGACCCAGGTCGAAGCCGATCACCGACGCCGGTCCGCCCACCCCGGTGACCAGGACCAGGACGACCAGCAGCCCGAGCGGTGCCTCTCCGGGCCAGGCCAGCACCGCCGTCCAGGCCGACACGATCGCGCCGACGATGACCAGGACCATCGACGAGCGGTGCCACGGGTGCCGGGCGACCAGCCAGCCGAGCACCGGCCCGACGAAGGCCATCGAGAGGACGATCAGGCTCAGGAGCAGGCCGGCCTCGGTGCTGGTGCGCCCCTCGCCCCGGACCAGGAACGGGTAGCCCCACAGCAGCGCCAGCGTCGTGGCGCTGCACTGCGAGGTGAAGTGCACCCAGAACCCGAGCCGGGTGCCGGGGTGCGACCAGGACGCGGCCAGGCTCGCGCGCACCGCGGCCGGCGACAGGGCGTGGCCGCGGACGTGCCGGCGGCCCGGGGCGTCGCGGAGCAGCACCAGGCCGAGCAGGGCGAGCACCATCCCGAGCGACGCGGTCACCAGGTAGGCCCGGGTCCAGCCGAAGCTGCCGAGTGCCCAGGTCATCGGCACCGTCGCGCCGATCGCGCCCAGCTGCCCCATGGTCCCGGTCAGCTGGGTGAGCAGCGGGATCCGCCGGGGCGCGAACCAGATCGACAGGATCCGGAGCACGCAGATGAACGTCATCGCGTCGCCCAGGCCGACGAAGAACCGCGCCGCCAGCGCCACCGGGTAGCTCTCGGCCAGCGCGAACCCGGTCTGCGCGAGCGAGAGCAGCACCGCGCCGGTCAGCAGCACGCTGCGGGGACCGAACCGGTCGACGAGCAGCCCGACCGGGATCTGCATGCCGGCGTACACGAGCAGCTGGAGCATGGTGAAGGTGGCCAGCTGCGCGGCGGTGATGTCGAACCGCTCGGTGGCCGCCAGACCCGCGACCGCGAGCGAGGAGCGGTGGAAGACCGCCAGGACGTAGATCGCGAGGGCGACGAGCCAGACCGAGTACGCCGTCCGCTGGCTCGGCGCGGAGGTCTCGGTCACTCCCGCGATCCTACGCTCGACCGACGGCGCCCCGCGCCCGCCCGGACGGGCGGCGGACCGGGCGTGGTCTGGCTCACGGCGACGCTCAGCGACCGCCGAAGATCCGCGAGAGCAGCCCGCGCTGCTCCTGGATCACGGTCGGCAGCGGGGGCGCGTCCGGCGCGGCGGTCCGGCCGCCCTCGGCCTCCGTGACCACCTCGCGCAGGAATGCGTCCACCTCGCCCATGTCGTAGCCCTCGCGCAGCCGCACCCGGGTGAACCGGGCCTCGCCGGCCAGGGTGCGGACGTCGGCGCCCGAGTCGACCGCGGCCGCGAGCTCGTCGAGGAGCTGGTCGACCTCCGACATGTCGTAGCCCTCGCGCAGCCGCACCGGGGAGAACTGCACCGCCACGATGCGCTGCGACCGGGCCGAGCGCGTCTGAGGTGCAGCGGGACGCTCGTCGGGCAGGTACGGCGCCCGCTCCTCGAGCTCGTGCGCCCGGTCGACGATCCACCGCAGGAAGTCGTCGACCTCGGCCATCGCGTACCCCTCGCGCACCCGCACCGGGGTGAACCGGGCCCGGCCCACCAGGTCGCCCACCGGCATCCCGACCTCGACCGCGGCCACCACGGCATCGAGGAACCGGTCGACCTCCTGCATGTCGTAGCCCTCGCGTCGTCGGGGCGTGAACCGGTGGTTCGCGATCTGCTGCGCCAGGTCGGCGCGAGTGATGGGCACGAGAGGAGTCTAGGGACCGCGGCGGGTCTCGATACGGCCCTCGTCCCTCGCGCCTACTCGACCAACGAACACGCCCGCCCACGGCCGGGTCTCGATACGGCCCTCGTCCCTCGGGCCTACTCGACCAACGAACACGCCCGCCCACGGCCGGGTCTCGATACGGCCCTCGTTCCTCGGGCCTACTCGACCAACGAACACCCGCCCACGCCGGGCCTCGATACGGCCCTCGTCCCTCGCGCCTACTCGGCCAACGAAGGCGACGAATCAGCGGCTTCGGTAGTCGAGTGCCGCCGAGGCACGAGGCGGTGTATCGAGACTCACTTCGTCGCCGAGACTCACTTCGCTCGCCTGGCTCCTCGTTCGGAGGAAGTCACTCGAGCTCGTCCCTCGCTCGGCGCCTTCCTCCTCACTTCGTCGCCTCCATCATCTGGCGGAGCTCCTTCTTGAGCTCGGAGATCTCGTCGCGCAGCCGGGCGGCCAGCTCGAACTGCAGCTCGGCGGCGGCGGTGCGCATCTGGTCGGTGAGGCCCTGGATCAGCTCGGCCAGGTCGGAGCTGGGCATGCCGGCCAGGTCGGCTGCGTGCTTGCCGGCGTCGCCCTCGCGCAGGGCGGGCACGGGCTGCTTCGCCTTGACCCCGCCGGCGCGACCCTTGGCCTCGGTGCCGGCCCAGGTCTGGAGCAGGGCCTGGGTGTTCTCGTCCTCACGGGCGAGCATCTCGGTGATGTCGGCGATCTTCTTGCGCAGCGGCTGGGGGTCGACGCCGTGGGCGGTGTTGTAGGCCACCTGCTTGGCGCGGCGCCGGTTGGTCTCGTCGATCGCGGCCTCCATCGAGGGCGTGATCTTGTCGGCGTACATGTGGACCTGGCCGGACACGTTGCGGGCCGCGCGACCGATGGTCTGGATGAGCGACTTGTCGGAGCGCAGGAAGCCCTCCTTGTCGGCGTCCAGGATCGAGACCAGGGAGACCTCGGGCAGGTCGAGGCCCTCGCGGAGCAGGTTGATGCCGACCAGGACGTCGTACTCGCCGAGGCGGAGCTCACGCAGCAGCTCGATCCGGCGCAGGGTGTCGACCTCGGAGTGCAGGTAGCGGGTGCGGATGCCGGCGTCGAGGAGGTAGTCGGTGAGATCCTCGGACATCTTCTTGGTCAGCGTGGTGACCAGGACCCGCTCGTTCTTCTCCGCCCGGGTCCGGATCTCGTGGATCAGGTCGTCGATCTGGCCCTTGGTCGGCTTGACCACGACCTCGGGGTCGATCAGTCCGGTCGGGCGGATGATCTGCTCGACGGTGTCGCCGCCGACCTTGTCGAGCTCGTAGTCGCCCGGCGTCGCCGAGAGATAGATCGTCTGGCCGATCCGCTCCAGGAACTCCTCCCAGCGCAGCGGCCGGTTGTCCATCGCGCTCGGCAGCCGGAAGCCGTGCTCGACCAGGTTGCGCTTGCGGGACATGTCGCCCTCGTACATGCCCCCGATCTGGGGCACGGCGACGTGGGACTCATCGACGACCAGCAGGAAGTCCTCGGGGAAGTAGTCGAGCAGCGTGTTCGGCGCGGTGCCGCGCCCGCGGCCGTCCATGTGCATCGAGTAGTTCTCGATGCCGGAGCAGGACCCCACCTGGCGCATCATCTCGACGTCGTAGGTCGTGCGCATCCGCAGCCGCTGGGCCTCCAGCAGCTTGCCCTCCCGCTCGAACTTGGCCAGCTGGTCCTCCAGCTCCAGCTCGATGCCCTTGATCGCCCGCTCCATCCGCTCCGGGCCGGCGACGTAGTGGGTGGCCGGGAAGACGTAGAGCTCCTGGTCCTCGGTGAGCACCTCGCCGGTGACGGCGTGCAGGGTCATCAACCGCTCGATCTCGTCACCGAAGAACTCGATGCGGACCGCGTGCTCCTCGTAGACCGGGAAGATCTCGAGGGTGTCGCCGCGGACCCGGAAGGTCCCGCGGGTGAAGGCCATGTCGTTGCGGGTGTACTGGATCTCGACCAGCCGGCGCAGCACCGTGTCGCGGTCGTGCTCCTCGCCGACGCGCAGCCGGAGCATCCGGTCGACGTACTCCTGGGGGGTGCCGAGGCCGTAGATGCAGGAGACCGTGCTGACCACGATCACGTCGCGGCGGGTCAGCAGCGAGTTGGTCGCGCTGTGCCGCAGCCGCTCCACCTCCTCGTTGATCGAGGAGTCCTTCTCGATGTAGGTGTCGGTCTGGGGGACGTAGGCCTCGGGCTGGTAGTAGTCGTAGTAGCTGACGAAGTACTCGATGGCGTTGTGCGGGAACAGCTGGCGCAGCTCGTTGGCGAACTGGGCGGCCAGCGTCTTGTTGGGCTGGAGCACCAGCAGCGGGCGCTGCACCTGCTCGGCCACCCACGCCACGGTGGCGGTCTTGCCGGTGCCGGTGGCGCCGAGCAGCACCACGTCCTCGACGCCGCCGTTGATCCGCTTCGTGATCTCGGCGATCGCGGTCGGCTGGTCGCCGGACGGCTGGTAGTCGGATTCGACCTTCAGCGGCGCCACCCGGCGCTCGAGATCGGTGACAGGGCGCATGCGTCCAGCGTAGGCGGGGCCACCGACAGTCGGTGCTCGTCGCTATGTTGTCCCGGTGAGGACGAGCGCACCGAGGACCACCGAGCGGGTCCTGCGGGTGCTGCGCCGGACGCTGATGGCCGTCTTCGGCGTCCCGCTGCTCGTCGCGGTCGTGATGTCGCTCGTCGACTCCTACCGCCGCCGCGGCAAGAAGCCGAAGCCGTTCCCGGTCACCGCGCCCCACCCCGTGCCGATCGGCGACGGCGAGGTGACGACCTACACCTTCGGCCGGGACCTCTACGACGACATGCTCGCCGCCATCGACGGCGCCCAGAAGCAAGTGCTCTTCGAGACCTACATCTGGAAGGGCGACGAGATCGGCGAGCGGTTCAAGGCCGCCCTGTCCGCGGCCGCGGACCGGGGCGTCGAGGTCTACTGCATCTACGACGGCTTCGCCAACCTCGTGGTCTCGCCCCGGTTCAAGCACTTCCCGTCGAACATGAAGGTGCTGCGCTACCCCGTCTACCCGGCCGGCTGGAGGTTCTTCGACCTCACCCGCTACGGCCGCGACCACCGCAAGATCCTCGTGGTCGACGACAGCGAGGGCTTCGTCGGCGGCTACAACATCGGCTCGGCCTACGAGACCGAGTGGCGCGACACCCACGTCCGGATCACCGGCCCGGGCGTGTGGGACCTCAAGCGCGCGTTCGCCGACTTCTGGAACCTCAACCGACGGCGCCGGATCCGGGCCAGCGAGCGGCCGCTGCTGCTGGAGACCGCCTCGACGTGGGAGCCGCGGATCCGGATCCACCGCAACGTGCCTCGGCTGTGGATGTTCCCCATCCGCTCGATGTACATCGAGGCGATCAACCGGGCCAGCGTCAACGTGTGGATGACCCAGGCCTACTTCACGCCCGACCAGGACTTCGTCGACGCGATGAAGGAGGCGGCGCGCCGGGGGGTCGACGTACGCCTGCTGGTGCCGCTGAAGTCCAACCACATCGTGGCCGACTGGATCTCGCGCGGCTACTTCAGCCAGCTGCTCGGCGCCGGGGTGCGGATCTTCCGCTTCAAGGACGCGATGGTGCACGCCAAGACCTCGACTGTCGACGGCAGCTGGTCCACGGTCGGCACCGCCAACATCGACCGGCTCAGCCTGCAGGGAAACTACGAGATCAACGTCGAGGTCTTCGACGAGGCGTTCGCTCAGACGCTCGAGGAGATCTTCGCGACCGACCAGTCCAACTGCCTCGAGCTCACCCAGGGTGAGTGGGAGGCCCGGGACCTGCACCGCAAGTTCACCGAGATGATCCTGGCGCCGCTGCGGCCGCTGCTCTAGCGTCCCGGGCTCAGGCGCGCAGCCCGGCGACCAGCGCGTCGATCATCGGACGCGCGTCGTACCCGAAGGTGCCGTCGCCGACCGACAGGTTGCCGATCCCACGCAACAGGTCGAGCGCGCGGACGCCGGGCGCCACCTGACCGGCCGCGACCGCGGCGTCGAGGAGGGCGGCACAGGCCGGGACCAGCTGCTCGACGAAGTAGGCGTGCAGGGTCGCATGCGCCTCGTCCTCGCCCTGCATGGCCTCCGCGAGGCCGTGCTTGGTGACCAGGAAGTCCACGAACAGGTCGACCCAGCGCACCAGGGCGTCGTACGGCGTGGGGCCGTCGGCGAGCAGGCCCGGGACCGCCTCGACGCATTCCTCCACCTGGTGGCGGAAGACCGCGACGACCAGGTCGGCCCGGGTCGGGAAGTGCCGATAGATGGTGGCCACGCCGACGCCGGCCCGGGACGCCACCTCGCGCACCGGCGCGGCGACGCCGGACTCGGCGAACACCGTGGCGGCCGCGGCGAGCAGCGCCTCCTCGTTGCGCCGCGCATCGGCGCGCTTGGCGGGGGGCACCCGACCTCCTTGCTAAACGGAACAGCGTTCCGTATCGTGGTTTGCGGAACACCGTTCCGCTTACATCATGCCACTTCGGGAGGAACCCGTCATGCAGTACCGCATCCTCGGCCGCACCGGCGTCCGGGTCAGCACGCTCGCGCTCGGCGCGATGAACTTCGGCGCCCTCGGCCGCGTCGGCCCGGACGACGCCACCGCCCTCGTCGACGCCGCCCTCGAGGCCGGGATCAACGTCATCGACACCGCCGACTGGTACGGCGTCGGCGAGTCGGAGGAGATCGTCGGCCGGGCGATCGCCGGCCGACGCGACGACCTGGTCCTGGCCACGAAGGTGTGGGGCCCGATGAGCGAGGAGCGCAACCACCAGGGCGCCTCGCGCCGCTGGATCACCACCGAGCTCGACAACAGCCTGCGGCGGCTGGGCGTCGACCACCTCGACCTCTACCAGGTGCACCGGTGGGACCCCACGGTCAGCGACGAGGAGACGCTGTCGGTGCTGACCGATCTGCAGCGGGCGGGCAAGATCCGCTACTTCGGCAGCTCGACGTACCCCGCCTACCGGATCGTGCAGGCGCAGTGGGCCGCGCGCGAGCACCACCTCGGTCGCTTCGTCACCGAGCAGCCCGGCTACTCGATCCTGCAGCGGGCGATCGAGCGCGACGTGCTGCCGGTGACGCAGGAGTACGGCCTCGGCACCCTGGTCTGGAGCCCGCTCGCCGGCGGCTGGCTGTCGGGGGCGATCCGGGCCGGGCGCGAGATCAGCACGAACCGGGCGTCGCTCGCGCGGGTGCAGGACCGCTTCGACCTCGCGAACCCGGTCAATCGGGCCAAGCTGGACGCCGTCGAGCGGCTGGTCACCATCGCCGACGAGGCCGGCCTGACCCTGGTCCAGCTCGCGCTCGGCTTCGTCACCGCCCACCCCGGGGTGACCAGCGCGCTCATCGGTCCGCGGACCCTCGACCACCTGCACGCCCAGCTCGCGGCCGCCGACACCGTCCTGTCCCCCGACGTGCTCGACGCGATCGACGACGTGGTCGCGCCCGGGGTGGACCTGGCCCCCGACGAGAAGGTCGACACCCCGCCGTCGCTGCTCGACCCCGCCCTGCGGCGCCGCTGAGGCCTACCGCGCCCGCGGGAAGTCGATGACGTCGGCGAGCTTCAGCGCCTTCGCCTTGTCGCCGCGCACCTTCAGCCGCCCCCGCAGGACGCCGGCGACGGCGGAGAGGTGACCGGTCGCGAGCCGGAGGAAGTCGTGGCCCTCGCAGGTGACGGTGGCGTCGCGCTCCTCGCCCTCGTCGCCCGCGGTCACCGTGGCGACGCCCCTCAGCACCCGGACGGTACGACGCTCCACCTCCCCGTCGGGCGCCCCCAGCAGTCGGAACCCGACGGTCAGGTCGCAGCGGGCGGCCTTGCGGGCGTCGACGAACTCGGGCAGCCGGCGGAAGATCTCGTCGAGCACCACGGGGCGGAACCCGGACGACATCACCCGACGCAGGTGCGCCTCGTCGACGTGGGCCAGCACGGTCGCGACGTCGACCGGGTCGAGGCGGGTCGGGTCGACCGCCACCCGGTCGGTGCCGGGCACCACGAAGATGCCGCCGAGGGCCAGCGCCAGGTCGGTGTCACCGACCACGTCGAGGCCGCCGCCGAGCAGCTCCAGCCCGGCGTTCCGCTCGCCGCTGACCAGCCGCACGAAGCCGAGGACGCCGGTCGCGAGCACCACGTCGGCCGGCTCGTCGTCGGCCACGTCGGGGACCAGCTCCAGCCGGCCGTGGTCGACGACGAGGACGTGACGCTCGACGACCCGGTCGTGGCGGGCCAGGTCGAAGCGGATCGAGCCGTGCAGCAGGGCGAGCCGGTGCGGGTCGGCGTACTCGTGGAGCCGGGCGAGGATGCCCCCGACTGCGGCACGGCGCACCTCCGGACGGTCGACGAGCGCGAGGACCTCGTTGTCGGCGGCCGCGCGCACGGCGGCGACCAGCGCCTCCGGGTCCGCCCCGTCGACGTACGCCGAGGCCTCCTCGGCGGAGGCGGTGAGCAGCGGGCCCAGAGATACCTGTGTCATCAGGTAACAGATATCACGGCCGGGTGACCGTCGCCGGGAGGTGCGTCCGCGGGGCCATGCGGGCGCCGTGGCGCGGCCGGCGGAGCCGGGCGATGCCGAGGAGGGCCTGCACCCGACCGCGGTGCGGCCGGTAGGGCTCGAGGAACTCCTCCAGCTGGTCGTCGTCGAACGGCTCGCCGGTCAGCGCCCAGCCGATGTCCCTGGCGACGTGGTAGTCGCCGAAGGACACCGCGTCGGGGTCGCCGTGGGCGCGCTGCAGGGTCTCGGCGGCCGTCCAGCGGCCGATGCCGGGCAGCGAGGTCAGCCGCCGCGCCGCCTCGTCGTGGGGCACCGTCAGCGTGCGCTCCAGGGAGTCGGCGACCCGCGCCGCGGTCACGACCGTCCGGGAGCGCGCGGGATCGACGTGCATCCGCAGCCACTCCCACGACGGCACCGTGCGCAGGGTCGCCGCGTCGGGCTGGACCCACAGGGACCGGTCGGCCCCCGCGCCGGGCGCCCGCTCGCCGAAGCGGTGGACGAGCATCCGGAAGCCCGCGAAGGCCTCCTGGCCGGTCACCTTCTGCTCGATGATCGCCGGGACCAACGACTCCATCACCAGCCCGCTGCGGCCGATCCGCAACTCGCCGTACCGACGGACCAGCTCGGCCAGCACGGGGTGCTGAGGGTCGAAGCCGGTCGGGTCGTCGTCGGCGCCGAGCAGTCCGGGGACCGCGTCGAGCACCCACCCGGCACCGGGCCCCCACGCCTCCGCGTGCACCTCGCCGAGAGCCGGGCGCGACCAGAGGACGAGCGTCGCCGGGCCCTGGGGCGTGCGGATCCCGCGCCAGTGCCGGTCGTCGTCGATGCGGTAGGTGGGGTCGCCACCGCCTCGCTTGTGGATCCGCATCATCTGGACCCCGCACGGCCAGTCGGGGCGCCACACGCGGGTCAGGGAGGACACGTCCCGACGGTACGTCACCCCACGGACAGTGGAACCTGTTCTAGTCTCCGGGATCATGCTGCAGATCTCCGACCGCGACCGCGTCCGCACGCTGACCCTGGACCGGCCCGAGGCGCTCAACGCCTTCAACGAGGCCCTGTACGACGCCACCGCGCAGGCCCTGCTCGACGCCGCGGCCGACCCCGCGGTGGCGGTGGTCCTGCTGACCGGGAACGGCCGAGGGTTCAGCGCCGGCACCGACCTGCTGGAGATGCAGCGGATCGCCACCGACCCCACGTTCGAGCGCGGCGAGCACGGCTTCGTCGGGCTGGTCGACGCGCTGGTCGACTTCCCCAAGCCGCTCGTGTGCGCGGTCAACGGCGTCGGCCTGGGCATCGGGACGACGATCCTCGGCTTCGCCGACCTCGCGTTCATGGCGTCCACGGCCCGGCTGAAGTGCCCGTTCACGTCGCTGGGAGTCGCTCCGGAGGCGGCGTCGTCGTACCTGCTCCCCCGGCTGCTGGGTCGCCAGGACGCCGCCTGGGTGCTGCTGTCGGCGGAGTGGATCTCCGCGCAGGAGGCGTTGGCGATGGGTCTGGTCTGGCGGGTCTGCGAGCCCGCCGACCTCGTCGCCGAGGCGACCCGGCACGCGACCCTGCTCGCCCGGCGGCCGATCTCGTCCCTGGTCGCCGTGAAGCGGGCGATGACCGCTCCTTTGCGTGCCGGGATCGACGCCGCCCGCGAGCGCGAGAACGCCGCCTTCGCCGAGCTGATGGGCGGCCCGGCCAACCTCGAGGCGCTGGCCGCGTTCGCCGAGGGGCGCGAGCCCGACTTCACCTCGCTGCCACCGGGGTGGTGAGCCGCCCGCCCTCGGGATCGAGGGCCGGGCACGTGCCGTATCGTCGCGGCCCGGAGCGGAGCTCCTCCTCGTCGCCGAACCAGAGAGTCGCCAGTCCATGCCTGTCTTCCTGAAGGACGGCCGCTCGGTCCTGTTCGTCCACATCCCCAAGACCGGCGGCACCAGTCTCGAGAAGCTGTTCACCCGGTCCGGGTGGGCGATGGAGGGACGGGTCACCCCCAACACCGACGCCGACCTGTACCGGAAGCTGCGCTGCTCCCCGCAGCACTTCCACCTCGCGCTCCTCGAGCAGGTCTTCCGCCTCGACCGCTTCGACCTCGTGTTCCTGGTGGCCCGCGACCCGGTCGCGCGGTTCCGGTCCGAGTACGTCATGCGCAACTCCAGCTCGCACTTCCAACCGCCGAGCAAGCAGCCCGACGGCACGATCAGCACCGAGCCCGGGCCGGTGGCACAGTTCTGGGACTGGGCCATGGCGCGCTACGACCTGGACCCCTACACGCTCGACAACCACCTCCGGCCACAGAGCGAGTTCCTGGTGCCGGGCGCGGAGGTCTACCACATGGAGGACGGCCTGGAGTCGGTGGCCGCGGACCTGAATGACCGGTTCGACCTCGGCCTGGAGGGCGACCTCCCGCACGCACTGAGGAGTCGCCGACTGGCCGGGGTCCGGAGCTCGGAGGTCTCGGTGTCGCCCGCGCTCCTGGAGCGCATCGGCGACTTCTACCGGACCGACTACGAGCGCTTCGGCTACGCCCTGTCGGCGACCTAGGGGCCCAGGGCGGCCGCTACGTCGTCCGGACCACCTCGGCGACGACCCGACCCAGCTCGGCCCCGGCGTCCTCCTGCAGGAAGTGCCCGGCACCCGCGATCGTGACGTGGTCGCGTCCGCGTGCGCCGGGCACCCGCTCCTGGAAGACCCGGTCCCAACCGCGGGTGGCGGGGTCGCCGTCGGAGTAGCAGGTGACGAACGGCCGGTCGAAGGCCTCCAGCGCCCGCCAGGTACGACGGCCGATCCGCGCACCGGCGTCGCGGCGGGTGAGCGGGAGCAGCGCCGTCATCTGGCGCAGCCCGGCGGTGTGCTCGGCGTCCGGGAAGGGCGCGTCGTACGCCGCGAGGACCTCGGGGGCGAGCGGGTGCGCGGTAGCCGCTCCGACGAAGTCGCCGGCCCTCAGCTCGGGCGCGCGGACGCAGTGCAGGAGGTAGTCAAGCAGCGCCTCCTCGACCACCACCCGCGAGTCCCCCGTGCCGTGCAGCGCCCAGGTCAGCCGACCGTCGAGCGCCGGGTCGGCGGTGTGCAGGATGGTGTTGGCGGCGACGACCCGGGCGAACCGGTCCGGCTCCGCGGCGAGGACGCTCAGCCCGATCGGGCCGCCCCAGTCCTGGGCGACCAGGGTGACGTCGCGCAGGTCGAGGGCGGCGACGAGGCTGCGGGTCCACGCGACGTGCCGCTCCAGCGTGTAGTCCGTCCGCTCGGTCGGCTTGTCGGAGCGACCGAACCCGATGTTGTCGGGGGCGACGACCCGGATCCCGGCGGCGACCAGCACCGGGATCACGTGCCGGTAGAGGTAGGACCAGGTCGGCTGGCCGTGCAACAGCAGCGCCACCGGTCCGTCCGCGGGGCCCTCGTCGAGGTGGTGCATCCGCAGCGGCTCGACCCCGTCGGCGCGGACCTCGACGTACCGGGGCTCGAAGGGGAAGCCGGGCAGGGCGGCGAACCGCTCGTCAGGGGTACGGCGCACGTGCGTCACGCGAGCCAGTCTGGCCCGGGACGCCCGCGGCCGCGGTCAGAAGTCCCAGCGCGTGGCACCGCCCGGCTCGACGGTCTCGACCGCGGCGGCCGAGCGGGCGTCGATCCGGAACACGTGCCACGGCGGCGACCCGGCCGAGGGGGCACTGAACTCCGCGGTGAGCGCCGTACCGCTCTCGTCGACGCGACACGGCCAGCCACCGTCGGCCGACCACTCGGCGGTCCGCGCGGCCACGACGTCGGGGTCGCTCACCACGGTGGCCGTGCCGCCGAGCGACAGGTCGAACACGTCGGTCGCCAGGCTCAGCGCGCACCGCGGGTCGCGCAGCAGGTTGCGGCCCTTGCGCGTCGTGAGTCCGGTCTCGAACCAGAACGAGCCCTCGGCCCAGAGCGCGCCGATGCCGGTGACGTGCGGGCTGCCGTCGGCGTTGAGCGTGGTGAGCCAGCAGGTGTGCCGGTCCGGGCCGCCTCCCCCGGGCGCCTGCTCGAAGCCGGCGTCCAGGCGAGCGGTGACCCGGGCCCAGTCCAGGGGCGCGAGGTCGTACAGGTCGGCGAGGTTGGTGGTGGTCATGGAGGTGCCGACCGGCCCCGGCCCCAGGACTCATCGCGAGCCCTCAGGAGAAGGTCGCCTCCGCGGTCGTGACGACGCCGGCCTCGCGACCGGGGGCGCGGTGGTACTGCCAGTAGAGGTTGGTGTGGGCGATGACCAGGTCGGGGGTCGGGGCGCCGTACGCGCTCTGGTCCTCGGTGGTGTGCGCGTCGGAGACCAGGGTGGCGTCGTAGCCGCGGACCAGCGCACCGTGCAGGGTCGAGCGGATGCACTCGTCGGTCTGCGCACCGGCGACCACCAGCCGTCCGATGCGGCCGGCGGCGAGGACCTCCTCGAGGTCGGTGTCCTCGAAGGAGTCGGCGTAGGTCTTGCGGACGACCGGCTCGCCGTCGGCGACGGTCAGCTCGGGGACGTACTGCCAGCCGGCGGAGTCGATCGGCAGGTGCTCGGGGTGCGAGTGCTGGACCCAGACGACCGGGGTGCCCGCCTCGCGGGCCTTGTCGACGAGGGTGGCGACGTTGGCCACGACCCGGTCGCGGTCGTGGGCGTCGCCGACGACGCCGATCTGGACGTCGATCACGACGAGGGCGGTGTGCGGGCGGTCGGTCAGCGTGGTCATGCGTCTCCTCCAGGAGCGGGGGTGGTGGGGGTCCAGCCGGGGGTGGGGTCCTCGCCGGTCACGCCGTCGATCGCCTCGCGGAGCAGGTCGGCGTGACCGGTGTGGCGGCCGTACTCCTCGAGCAGGTCGCCGATCAGGCGGCGCAGGTTCGCCGGAGTGCCGTCGGGGCCGGTGACGTGGACGGGCTGGTCGAGGCCGGCCGTGGCGATCGCCTCGGTCACCCGCGCGCGGGCCCGGGCCACCGTGTCGTCGTAGCGGGCGTAGAGCTCGGCGGGGCTGTCGTCGGCGGCGCTGCGGAAGTCCCACCCCGGGTCGCCCTCCCAGTCGGCCGACGCCCACGGCTCGCCCGGATTCTCGCCGAACGCCTTCCAGAACGCGTACGTCGCCTCCACCGCGGCCAGGTGCTTCAGCAGCCCGCCGAGGCTCAGCGACGAGCTCGCGATCGGCTGCGACGCGAGGCCAGCGGCGTCCAGGCCGTCGGCCTTGAACCGGAACGTCGCGCGCTGCCGGTCGAGCGCCCCGATCAGCTGCTCGGCCTCGGTGCCGTGGAAGGGCGGCTCCCACCAGTCGGTCATGACGATGCCTCTCGTTCGATGAGGACGGCGAGGTCGCGCTCGGCGAACCGCCGGTGCCACCACTCCTCGTTGATCACGGTGTTGAAGCACTCCCGGAGCGGCAGCTGCTCGCCCGGAGGCGGCCACGCGCTGCCCTCGGGGATGGTGCAGACGTCATCGAGGTGCGTGTCGCCGACCTGGTCGAGGGCGCGGTGGACCAGGGCCTGCCGGTCCGCACGCAGCGCGAGCACCTCGTCGAGCGAGGGGCGTACGGCGCGGTCGCGCGGGATGCCCGGCGAGTCCTCCATCTGGTCCCACGGCAGCGACAGCGGGTGCCACGGGGCCGGGAGCTGGAGCACGCCCCGGCCGACCCAGCTCTCGGTCGCGAAGGGCAGGTGACGCAGCGTCTCGGTAAACGACCACTCGCCGCCGACCTGCTCGTGCAGCAGCGCCGGATCGAGCGCACGAGCCCTCCCGACCGTCCCGTCCCACAGCTCCTCCAGGTGCCGGAAGGCCTCGTGGTAGCCGGCGACGTCGGTCTCGGCGCCCACGCCGATCAGGGCCGGGCCGCCGTCCTGCATCCACTCCTCGTCGTCCATGTCCCCGAGCGTAGGATCCATTGCGGACGATCTGCTTCCGCATCGGAGATTTCCTCGTGACGATCGACGCCAGTCCCACCGCACGGGCCCTGCTCGCGCTCGAGGTCCTGCAGGACTCCCCCGGCATCACGGCCGAGCGGCTGGGTGCGCGGCTGGGCGTCACACCCCGCGCCGTACGCCGGTACGTCGGCATCCTGCGCGAGGCCGACATCCCGGTGGAGTCGGTGCGCGGACCGGCGGGCGGCTACCGACTGGGCCGCGGGATGCGGCCGCCGCCGCTGCTGTTCAGCGGCGACGAGGCGCTCGGGCTGGTGATGGCGGCGCTCGACGGCCAGCACGACGCCGCCGACACCGACGGGCCGGTCGGACGTGCGCTCGGCAAGCTGCTGCGGGCGCTGCCCCGCAGCGTCGCGGCCCAGGCCGAGGCGGTCCGCCGTACGACGGCGCCGGTGCCGGACCGCTCCGGCTCCCGCCCCGACCCCGGCACCACCGTCGCCCTGGTCGAGGCGTGCGCCGAGCGCCGCCGGGTGCGCGTCGCCTACCGCTCCGAGGGCGGCCGGGAGTGGGACGCCGAGGTGGAGCCCTGGGCCGTGGTGGTGCGCTACGGCCGGTGGTACCTCGTGTGCCGCTCGCTGCGCGCCGACGCCGTGCGGACCTACCGGGTCGACCGGGTGTGCCACGTCGAGCCCCTCGCCGACACCTTCGTCCCACCGGCGGACCTCGACCCCGTCGCCCTGCTCGAGGAGAACCTGGCGATCGGCTGGGAGTACGACGTCCGCGTGCTCGTCGACGCGCCCGTCGAGGACCTGCGCCGGTGCGTGCCGCGGACCATGGGCCGCCTGGAGCCGGTCGACGCCGCCACCACCCGGCTGGTCGCCTCGACCGGCAACCCGGTCTACTTCGCGGAGCAGCTGGCCACCCTTCCCGCGCCGTTCCATGTCGAGGGCGGTCCGGAGCTGCGGGCCACCGTCGAGGCGCTCGGCCGGCGGTTGCTGGCGGCCGCCAACCCCGACGGAGCCGCCTTCACACGGTGAGGCTCCTCACCGCCCCGATCCGGAACAGACGGCCACCGGTCGTCGCTGTGCCGAGCATGGCTGATCTCTTCGAATCCCTGACCGCCGGCGCCTGGACGCTGCCGAACCGCCTCGTGATGGCGCCGCTGACCCGCAACCGCGCGACCGGCACCGTGCCCGGCGACCTCGCGGTGGAGTACTACGCCCAGCGCGCCTCCGCCGGCCTGATCATCACCGAGGGCAGCCAGCCCACCGCCGAGGGCCAGGGCTACCTCGACACGCCCGGCTTCCACTCCGCCGAGCAGCTGGCCGGCTGGCGCCGGGTGGCCGACGCCGTGCACGCGAACGGCGGCCGGATCGTCGCCCAGCTCATGCACGCCGGCCGGGTCTCGCACCCCGACAACACCGGCGGCCAGGAGGTCATCGCGCCGAGCGCGATCGCCGCGCCGAACGAGATGTTCACCCCCGACGGCCCGAAGCCGCACCCGACGCCGCGCGAGATCGCCCTGAACGAGATCCCGTCGGTCGTCGAGGGCTACGTCCAGGCCGCGCGGAACGCGGTCGAGGCCGGCCTCGACGGCGTCGAGGTGCACGCCGCCAACGGCTACCTGATCCACCAGTTCCTCGCCCCGGGCTCGAACCACCGGACCGACGCGTACGGCGGCTCGCCCGAGAACCGCGCCCGCTTCGCGATCGAGGTGACCCGGGCGGTCGCCGAGGCGATCGGCCCGGACCGGGTCGGCCTGCGGATCTCCCCCGCCCACAACATCCAGGGCGCCACCGAGGACGAGCCCGCGGACGTCGCGGCGACGTACACGACCTTCCTGGAGGCGGTGGCGCCGCTCGGCCTCGCCTACCTCAGCATCCTGGCCGACCCGAAGGCCGACCTCACCCAGGACCTGCGCCGCACCTTCGGCGGCGTCACGATCCTCAACAGCGGCTTCGGCGAGCTCACCACCCGCGAGTCGGCCCAGGAGATCCTCGACAAGGACCTGGCCGACGCCGTCGCCGTCGGGCGGCTCTTCCTGGCCAACCCCGACCTGCCGAAGCGGTGGCAGACCGGTGCGGAGCTCAACGAGCCGAACCCGGACACCTTCTACGGCGGCGGCGCCGAGGGCTACACCGACTACCCGGCCCTCGACGACTGACTCACGACCACGGATCCTCGCGCCGCCACAGCGTGGGGAACCGGACCCGGACCCCGTCACGGTGCGCCAGCTCGTCGAGCAGGCGCACCGTGACGTCGAGGTCGTCGCCCAGGTAGGGCAGGGCGCGCAACGGACGGTCGAGCGGGCGGAAGAAGTCGTCCCAGTGGACGAGCACCACCTCGCGGGCACCGACCGTCGCCACCGTCTCGTCCCAGTAGGTCCGCACGTAGTCCTCGTCCTGGACCCCGAGCTGGCCGACGCCCAGATAGGCCACCTCGGCGCGCCGTCCGGCGAGCGAGCCGGGCACGAAGCCGGCGCTGCCCTGGACCAGCGCGGTCCGGCCGCCGGCGTGCGCGACGAGGATCGACCACGCCTCCCCGCAGCGGTAGGCCCGTGCGCGAACCGGTGGTACGACGGGCGCCTCGATCGCCCCCGGGAACCGGTCCGGCGGGCAGTGGTGGGACTCGACGAACGTGAGCGCGAGGTCGCCGTACGTGACGGTGTCGCCGTCCGTCAGCACGCGGATCCGGTCGGCGGCCAGCCCGTGGCCGCGGCCGACGTTCGCCGCCGACCCGCCACCCAGCAGGTCGGCCCCGGTCAGGTCGGCCACCACGGCGGAGTCCAGCGCGTGGTCGAAGTGCGTATGCACCGGCGCCACCGCGGCCAGGCGGTCGATGCCCGCGCGAGCGAGCGCGGCGTCGATCCGGGCCCGGTCGGGGGCCACCTTGCCGAGGCCGACCTGCAGCAGCGGCGGTCGCGAGAAGAACCCGTCGGTCAGGACGGCCGTCGTCCCGTCGTCGACCAGCAGGCTGGCCACGCCCAGGAAGGTGACCGAGAGGCCGCCGGTCGCCTCGGGCACGTCGAAACGGTCGGCGTAGCGGCCCAGGTCGGGCCGTCCCAGCTTGAGTCGCATGCCGGGGACAGTAGTGGCCCTAGGAACCATTTATTTCTACTGAATTAGTAGCCTATGGTGGATCGGCATGAGCGCCGACCACCTCTGGTACCTGCCCAACGACGCGACGTCCGGCCACCGTGGCGACACCACCACGGTCAGCGACGGCTGGGGCACCCTCGACTACTCGACGGACCTCGCGCAGCGCTGCGAGCGCTCCGGCTGGGGCGGGGCGCTGATCGGGACCGGCTGGGGCCGCCCGGACACGCTGACCGTCGCCACCGCGCTGGCCGCCCGCACCTCGACCTTCCGGCCGCTGGTCGCCGCCCGGCCGGGCTACTGGTCGCCGGCGCAGTTCGCGGCCGCGGGCGCCACGCTCGACGCGCTCAGCGGCGGGCGGATGCTGGTCAACGTGGTCTCCGGGCAGGACGACCCCGCGGCGTACGGTGACGCGCAGGTCGACCAGCCGACCCGCTACGCCCGCACCGCGGAGTTCATGCAGCTGGTCCGGCGGCTCTGGACCGAGGAGGACGTCACCTTCCACGGCGAGCACTACCGGGTCGACCACGCGAGCGTCGTACCGCGCCCGCACACGGAGGGTGAGCGCCGACACCCGACCCTCTACTTCGGCGGCGCCTCCCCGGCCGCCGAGCGCACCGCGGCCGCGCACGCCGACGTCCAGCTGTTCTGGGGCGAGCCGTTGGCCGACATCGCCGAGCGGATCTCGAGGCTGCGCACCCTGGAGCGCGACCACGACCGGGTCGCGCCGCTGCGCTTCGGGCTGCGGATCACCACCGTGGTCCGGGAGACCACCGAGGAGGCCTGGCGCGACGCCGAGGCCAAGGTCGACGCGCTCGCCGGGCGGCCGGGCACCCCGACCAGCGAGCGGCACCGCGGGAAGGCCGTCGGCCAGCAGCGGCTCCTCGACCTGCACGAGCGCGGCGACGTGCTCGACACCTGCCTCTACACCCGCCCGGGCACGGTCGGCGGGGGCGGCGCCGGGACGACCTGGCTGGTCGGCTCGCCCGAGGACGTCGCGCTGGCGCTGGCGGCCTACCACCGGCTCGGCGTCGAGCAGTTCATCCCCTCCGACACGCCGTACCGCGAGGAGGTCGAGCGGGTCGGGCGCACGCTGCTGCCGCGGCTGCGCGAGCTGACGGGCGACCCGGTGACCGTCTGACGCAGCCGTCGACCACCGCCGGTGGTGGAGCAGGTCGCGCAGCAACCTTGACGGCACTCCCGCACCCGGGAGGCCTTGACCC
The DNA here is from genome assembly GCF_037120545.1 of Nocardioides sp. CCNWLW216. Classification (NCBI taxonomy): domain Bacteria; kingdom Bacillati; phylum Actinomycetota; class Actinomycetes; order Propionibacteriales; family Nocardioidaceae; genus Nocardioides; species Nocardioides sp. CCNWLW216. The sequence continues at coordinate 366,524 of NZ_JBBBBJ010000004.1, read as the reverse complement.
GGGCCGACTCCCGGCTCACCGGGTTTCGAGGCTCGTCGCTAGCGCTCCTCACACCTCAACCAGCGCGTCCGCCGGCTCACCGGGTTTCGAGGCTCGTCGCTAGCGCTCCTCACACCTCAACCAGCGCGTCCGCCGGCTCACCGGGTTTCGAGGCTCGTCGCTAGCGCTCCTCACACCTCAACCAGCGCACAGCCCCACCCACGCTGGTTGAGGTGCGAGCGAAGCGAGCCTCGAAACCCGTCTTGTCGACAGACCACCCCGACCCGGGCCGACTCCCGGCTCACGGGTTTCGAGGCTCGTCGCTAGCGCTCCTCGCACCTCAACCAGCGGAGGGGCGCCGTCGGGTAACAGGATCCTTACGCGCTGGGTCGCACATCGCATTCCTGCCGTAACCAGTCGGAAACGACACCGGCGGAGCGTTGCCGCCATGCCCGTCTCCCCTCACGACGCCCACCGCCACATCGGCGTGCTGCCGGCGTACGCCTTCTACGGCGGGCCGCCGGTGAGTCCGGACACCACCGCGACCGCGACGGTGCAGGAGTTCCTGGCGACGCTGGACGCCGAGGGCGTGGGGCGGACGCTGGTGCTGCCGAACTACGGCGTGCCGGACCCGGACCTGGCCTTCGGGTTCAACCACCTGGCCGTCGAGGCCGCGCAGGCCGACGACCGGGTGCGGTGCGGGCTGTGGGTGAGCCCGAAGGCGTCCGACGGGGCCCGCAACGACGAGGCGCTGGCGCTGGCCGGCGAGGACGGGGTCCGGGCCCTGAAGACCAGCTTCCTGCTGGGCGGCAGCCCGACCGACCCCGACTGCGCCGAGCAGCTGGACCGGATCTTCACCACCGCCGCCGAGCGGGACCTGGTCGTGCACGTGCACACCTCCCCCGGCGCGGCGTCCGACCTGGACCAGGTCGGCCAGCTCGTCGAGAGGTACGGCGACGCCACCAAGATCCACCTGGTCCATCTGGGCGGCGGCATGAGCGGCCACCTGAAGCTGATCGGCCACCGGCTCTTCGACTGGATCGAGTCCGGCAAACGCGTCTACACCGACACCAGCTGGGCGATCGGCTTCGCGCCGACCTGGCTGGTCGCCGAGATCGAGCGCCGCGGGATCGGCCACGACCGCGTGCTCTTCGCCACCGACACCCCGTGGGGCGACTTCGAGGGCGAGCACGCCCGGCTCCGCGCCGCCGCCGGCGACGGCGACCTGGCCGCCGCCTTCTTCCACCAGAACTTCGAGGCCCTCTACGGCTGAGAGACGCACCACCCGAGAGCGACACCCACCACCACACCAGGAGATGCGATGCCCGCGTTCGACGACGAGATCCTCGCCAACATGCAGAAGTCGGTCAGCGAGATCCCCCACCCCTCGCAGGCCAAGGGGACCAACCTCTACGGCTCCACCAAGCTCTTCCCGGACTACCAGGCCAGCGAGGGCCAGGCGTGGCTGACCCTGGTCCACGGCATCCCGCACGAGTCCTCGGTCAGCTTCGTGGCGGTGCTGCAGACCACCCGCGCGCTGCGCAAGGGCTTCGACGCGACGCTCTACTTCTACGGGCCCGGCGCGCTGGCGTGCGCCGACACCCGCGGCTTCCCGACCACGGGCGACGTGGCCTTCCCGGGCAACCAGAACATGAACGACGCCATCAAGACCTTCATCAAGGAGGGCGGCACGGTGCTGTGCTGCCGCTTCGGGATGGCCCTGCACGGGCAGCGCGAGGAGGACCTGATCGAGGGCGTGATCCCCTGCCACCCGCTGGACGTGCAGGACGCGGTCATCCACTTCGCCAACAAGGGCGCCATCATCAACTCCGTCTACAACCTCTGAGGCCCTGAGATGGCCGCGCCGAACGACAGCACCCGCGTCGATGTCGCCATCCAGGGCATCCGGCTGCTCGACGCCCCCGTCTCGCGCCGCTCCGGCGCGGGTCCCAGCGACGACGGGCACGTCCTCCTGGACGGCGTCGGCGCGGCCATCCCCCTCAACCCGCGCTCGCCGTACTCGGTGCGCGGCGGCAAGCTCCTCCTGGACGGCGCCGACACCGGCATGGGGGTGGAGAGCGTGGCCCGCCCGCGCTTCTACGACCTCTCCACCGCCGACGGCGTCTCCTACGAGAAGATCGCCCGCCTGCACTCGTCGCACGTGCTCGCCACCACCGTCGTCCAGACCTGCGTCCGCTACGACGAGGCCGAGCGCTGCCGCTTCTGCGCGATCGAGGAGTCGCTCAACCAGGGCTCGACGGTCGCGGTGAAGACCCCGGCCCAGATCGCCGAGGTGGCCCAGGCGGCGTACGACCTCGACGGCATCACCCAGATGGTGATGACCACCGGCACCTCCAACGGCCGCGACCGCGGGGCCACCCACCTGGCCCGCTGCGTCCGCGCGGTGCGCGAGGTGCTGCCCGATCTGCCGATCCAGGTGCAGTGCGAGCCGCCCGGCGACCTGGCCACCATCCAGGAGCTGTACGACGCCGGCGCCCGCTCGATCGGCATCCACGTCGAGTCGCTCGACGAGGACGCCCGGCGGCGCTGGATGCCGGGGAAGGGCTCGGTCCCGATGAGCGAGTACCGCGCCGCCTGGGCCGAGGCGGTCCGCGTCTTCGGCTGGAACCAGGTCTCGACGTACCTCCTGGTCGGCCTGGGCGAGGACCCGGACGAGCTGGTCGCCGGCGCGATCGAGCTGATCGCGATGGGCGTCTACCCGTTCGTGGTCCCGTTCCGGCCGCTGGCCGGCACCCTGGCCACCGACGTCGACGGGGCCGAGGCGCCGGCCCGCGAGGTCCTGTACGACGTGACCAGCCGCGTGGCCGCCGCCCTCCGCGCGGCCGGCATGGTGGGCGCCGGTCAGGCCGCGGGCTGTGCCGCGTGCGGGGCGTGCTCGGCCCTCGGCGCCTGCAGCGAGCAGGACGCGTCATGACCGAGCTGCTCGACGACGTGGTCCTGCTCGGCGCCCGCCCCCTCCCCGCACCGAGCCTGGACGCCTTCGTGGTGGTCCGGGCGGACGGCACCGACCTCGCCGACTATCGCGCCCTGCGCCGCGAGGTGTTCGTCCGCGAGCAGGGGATCTTCTCCGGCTCCGACGCCGACGACGTGGACGACGACCCGCGCACGATCGTGCTGGTGGCCCGGGCGACCGACGGCGAGGTGCTCGGCGGGGTCCGCCTCCACCCGGCGCTCCCGGGTCGCGACATCGGCTGGTGGCGCGGCTCGCGGCTGGTGGTCGCTCCCGACGCCCGGGGTTTCGAGGCTCGCTCCGCTCGCACCTCGACCACCGTCGGGGGCGTCGGGGCCGCGCTGATCCGGGCCGCCTGCGCGACGGCCGAGGCCGCGGGGGCCCTCCGCTTCGAGGCCACCGTTCAGGCCCAGAACGAGCGGCTGTTCCGCCGCCTCGGCTGGGTGCCGCGCGAGCGGGTGCACCTGCACGGCCACCCGCACGTCGTGGTCGACTGGCCGGTCGCCCGCGTGCAGCGGCTGGCCGACAGCACCAAGGCCGCCCTCGGCGACCTGGTCGGCACGCTGGTCGACAGCGGCGCCGGGTTCCTCGGCGACGACGGCGCACCCGTCCCCGGCAGCGACCTGGTCGCCGCCTGCGACGCGATCCTGCCGGCCATGGTCGAGCGGGACCCCGAGTGGGCCGGCTGGTGCGCCGCGCTGGTCAACCTCAACGACCTCTCCGCGATGGGCGCCGCCCCGGTCGGGATGCTCGACGCGATCGGCGCGCGCGACGCGTCGTTCGCCCGCCGGATCGTCCGCGGCCTCGGCGAGGCCTCGCGGGCCTGGGGCGTCCCGGTCCTGGGCGGGCACACCCAGCTGGGGGTACCGGCCGCCCTGTCGGTCACCGCCCTCGGTCGCACGTCCGCCCCTGTCCCGGGAGGGGGCGGGCGCGTCGGCCAGGCCGTGCGGCTCACCGCCGACCTCGGCGGCTCCTGGCGCCCGGGCTACACCGGCGCCCAGTGGGACTCGTCCTCGCACCGCACCTCCGCTGAGCTGCGCTCGCTCGCCGGCGTCGTCCCGGGCCTGGCTCCGGCCGCCGCCAAGGACGTCTCCATGAGTGGCCTGGTCGGCACCACCGGGATGCTGGCCGAGGCCAGCGGCTGCCGCGCGGTCCTCGACGTCGCCGACGTGCCCGCGCCCGACGCGGCGTCGTACGGCGACTGGCTCACCTGCTTCCCCGGCTTCGCGATGATCACCACGGAGCGGGCGCCGGCCGAGGCCGAGCTGCCCGGCTTCCTCACCTCGCAGGTCTGCGGGGAGCTCACCCACGGCACCGGGGTCGGCCTGCGCTGGCCGGACGGCGTCGTCACCGAGGCGATCACCTCGCCCGTCACCGGATTGGGAGCAGCATGACCACCACGTCCGTCGCCGCCGTGGGCGGCAACTTCGGCCGGGACGTCGAGGAGAATCTCGCCCGGATCGGCACCCTGATCGACGACGCCCGCGCCCGGGGCGCGGCGCTGCTCGCCCTCCCCGAGGCCTGTCTCGGCGGCTACCTGTCGGTGCTGGGCAGCGGTCGCGACGGGAGCCACGACGAGGAGCCGGCCGACCTGCCCCCGGTCATGGACCTGGGCGGCCCGGAGCTGCGGCGGATCGCCGAGCTGGCGCGGGAGATGACGGTCGTCGTCGGCTTCTGCGAGGGCGACGGGCACGAGCGCTACAACAGCGCAGCGGCGGTCACCGGCGACGGCGTGCTCGGCGTCTACCGCAAGGTGCACCAGCCGCTGGGCGAGAGCCTCTACTACTCCCCGGGCCAGGAGTTCCGGGCCTTCGACAGCCCGATCGGCCGGATGGGCCTGCTGATCTGCTACGACAAGGCCTTCCCCGAGGCGGCCCGCGCGCTCGCCCTCGACGACGCCCGGCTCGTGGCCTGCATCTCCGCGTGGCCCGCCTCCCGGACCGCGAGCGCGACGTCCCTGGCCGACGACCGGTGGACCCACCGGTTCAACATCTTCGACCAGGCCCGCGCGCTGGAGAACCAGCTCGTCTGGGTGGCCGCCAACCAGACCGGCACGTTCGGGTCGCTGCGGTTCGTCGGCAACGCCAAGGTGGTCGGCCCGGGCGGCGACGTCGTGGCGACGACCGGCGTCGACGAGGGCATGGCCGTCGCCTCCTTCGACCTCGAGGAATCGCTCGACACGGCCCGCCGCGCGATGTTCCACCTGCGCGACCGGCGACCCGACCTCTACACCGCGACCGAGCGGGAGAACGTCCATGCCTGAAATGACCTTCTCCGTGCGCTGGCCCGACGGCCGGGTCGAGGACTGCTACTCGCCCTCGCTGGTGGTGCACGACTTCCTGGCCGCGGGCGCGTCGTACTCCGTCGCCGACTTCGCGCACCGCTCCGAGACCGCGCTGGCGATCGCCAGCGCTCGGGTCAAGGAGAAGTTCGGATTCGCCTGCACCTCCGCCGCAGCCACCACCGAGCAGGTACGCCGCTCGGCGGCGTCGTACGACCCCGACGCGCTCGTCCAGGTCCTCTCCCTCCACCCGCCCCTCCCGAAGGACCCGTCATGAGTCTCGACAAGCTCGACCACCGGCGGACGACGGTCGCGATCGTCGGCGGCGGCCAGGCCGGCCTGTCGACCAGCTGGTTCCTCACCCGCGACGGCGTGGACCACGTCGTCCTCGAGGCCCAGACCCTCGGCCACGAGTGGCGGGACCGGCGCTGGGACAACTTCACCCTGGTCACGCCCAACTGGCACTGCCGGCTGCCCGGCTACGCGTACGACGGGCCGGACCCCGACGGCTTCATGGGCCGCGACGAGATCGTCGCGTGGCTGTCCGGCTACGCGCCGACCTTCGACCCGCCCGTCGTCGAGCACACGGCCGTGACCCGGCTGACCGAGCGGGAGGGCGGTGGCTTCGTGCTCACCACCTCCGGCCCCGACGGCGAGAAGACGTGGGAGGCCGACCACGTGGTGCTGGCGACCGGCGGCTACCACCTGCCGATCGTGCCGTCATGGGCCAGCGCGCTGGACCCGTCGATCACCCAGCTGCAGTCGGCCGACTACCGCAACGCCGACCAACTGCCCGAGGGCGCCGTGCTGGTGGTCGGGTCCGGCCAGTCCGGCGCCCAGATCGCCGAGGACCTGCACCTCGCGGGCCGCCAGGTGCACCTCGCGCTCGGCGACGCTCCGCGAGTGGCCCGCTTCCACCGCGGCCGCGACTGCATGACCTGGTTGGCGGACATGGGGCTCTACGACACCCCGGTCGCGCAGTACCCCGGTGGCGTGGCCGCTCGCGAGAAGACCAACCACTACGTCACCGGCCGCGACGGCGGGCGCGACATCGACCTGCGGCAGTTCGCGCTGGAGGGCATGCGGCTCTACGGCCTGCTCGACGGCGGGCGCGACAGCGCGCTGTCGTTCCGGCCGACGCTCACCGCGGCGCTCGACGGCGCGGACGCGGTCTACAACTCGATCTGCCGCGACATCGACCGGCACATCGAGGCGCAGGGCATCGACGCGCCCGCGGGCGCGCCGTACGAGCCGGTCTGGGTGCCGGAGTCGGAGCCCACCTCGCTCGACCTCGCCGCGGAGGGCGTCACCTCGGTGGTGTGGGCGATCGGCTACCGCCCCGACTACCGCTGGGTGCAGGTCGGGGTCTTCGACGGCACCGGTCGACCGACCCATACCCGGGGCGTGACGTCCGTGCCCGGCCTGTACTTCCTCGGGCTCCCCTGGCTGCACACCTGGGGTTCGGGGCGCTTCCACGGCATCGCCCGGGACGCCGAGCACGTCGCGACCGCCATCACCGGCGCCTTCGACCGGGTGGCGGCCGGGTGAGGCGGTGCTCATGAGGTTGGGCGCGGTCGCCGCCCACTTCGGTCGCGACCTGGAACGGGCCCTGGCCAAGGTGGAGGGCATCATCGGCGACGCCCGGACCGCGGGCGTCGACCTGCTGGTGCTGCCCGACGCCACGCTGGGCGGCTACCTGTCCGACCTGCGGCACCCCGATCCCTACGCCCTGCCACCGGCGCTGGCCGAGGACTCGTTCGAGGTCGGCCGGATCGTCGCGATGGCCGGCCCGATGGTGGTCTGCTTCGGGTACGCCGAGGAGGCCGGCCCACTGCTCTACAACTCGGCCCTGTGCGTGTCCGGCGACGGTGTCCTGGGCCGCCACCGCAAGGTGCACCAGCCCGCCGGCGAGTCCCTCGTGTACGCCGCCGGCGACGCGTTCACCGCGTTCGACACCCCCGTCGGTCGGCTGGGCATGCTCATCGACTACGACAAGACCTTCCCCGAGGCGGCCCGGTCGCTGGCCCTGGACGGCGCGACGGTGCTGGCCTGCCTCTCGGCCTGGCCGGCGTCGGTGACCGACCGCGCGTCCCGGCTCCCGCAGGACCGCCAGTCGCGGCTGTTCGACCTCTACGACGCCGCCCGTGCCGCCGAGAACCAGGTCGTCTGGGTCTCCTCCAACCAGACCGGGGTGATGGGCGGGCTGCGGTTCCTCGGCCAGGCCAAGGTGGTCGGGCCGGGCGGCGACATCCTGGCCCGCACGTCGTCCAAGGGCGGGCTGGCCGTTGCGGAGATCGACGTCGTCGCGGAGGTCGCCCGGTCGCGGCGGGTCCTGCACCACCTGGACGAGCTGACGCCGTCGGCGTACCGGGCCCCCTCGTGAGGGTCGCGCTCCTCACCTACTCGACCCGGCCGCGCGGCGGCGTCGTGCACACGCTGGCGCTGGCCGAGGCGCTGGCCGCGCTTGGGGTCGACGTGCACGTGTGGACCCTGGGCCGCGGCGGCGACACGACGTTCTTCCGCCCGGTCGACCCGTCGGTGACCGTGCACGCGGTGCCGTTCGACGCACCCGACGCCGACGTCGGGCAGCGGATCGTCCGCTCGATCGCCGTCCTCCGCGAGGCGTTCGAGCCGCACCGATCGTCGTACGACGTGGTGCACGCGCAGGACTGCATCAGCGCCAACGCGGCGCTCCCGCGCACTCCCGACGAGCACTGCGTGCGCACGATCCACCACCTCGACACCTTCACCACCCCCGAGCTGGCCGCCTGCCACGAGCGCGCCGTGGTCGAGCCGAGCGCGCTGGTCTGCGTCTCGGCCGCGGTGGCGGAGGAGGTCGCGGCCGGGTGGGGGCTCGCGCCGACGGTGATCCCGAACGGCGTCGACGCGGCGCGCTTCGCCGCGGGCGCCTCGGACGTCGCCGGACGGGCGCGCTGGGCGGGTCAGCTCGGCCCCTACGTCCTCGCGCTCGGCGGCATCGAGCCGCGCAAGGGCAGCCTCGACCTGCTGGACGCGTTCGCCCGCCTCCGCTCCGCGCACCCCGACCTGGCCCTGGTCATCGGCGGCGGCGAGACGCTCTTCGACTACCGCGACTACCGGGCGGCGTACGACGCCCGCGCGGCCGAGCTCGGCATCGCGCCGGTCGTGCTCGGGACGCGCGCCGAGGACGAGCTGCCGTCGCTGGTGGCCCAGGCGTCAGCGCTGGCCATGGTCTCGACCAAGGAGGGCTTCGGGCTGGCGGCGATGGAGGCGCTCGCCGCCGGCGTCCCGGTCGTCGCCCGCGACCTGCCGGTGCTGCGCGAGGTGCTCGGAGCCTGCGTCGCGTTCGGCTCCGACCCCGCCTCGCTCGCGGCCGCGCTCGGCGCCGTGCTGGACGACCCGCCCGACCCCGGGCCGGGTCGCGCGCTGGCGGCGTCGTACACCTGGGAGCGCGCGGCGCGGGCGCACCTGGAGTTCTACGCCGCACTCCCCGTCGGCGGACGCGGCTAGCCTCCGGCCATGGCCACGCTCTGGACCCTGGGCTGCGACGCCCGCGACCCGCACGCCCTGGCCGCCTTCTGGGCGGCCGCGCTGGGCTACGTCCCCGAGCCCGGGTACGACGAGCCGCACGGCGCCTCGATCGTCGACCCGGACGGCCGCGGGCCGGCGATCGGCTTCCTGCGGGTGCCGGAGCCGAAGACCGCCAAGAACCGCGTCCACGTCGACGTCCGTCCGGCCGGGGAGCCGCCCTGGGACCTCGCCGAGCGGGCCCGCCTGATCCGGGCCAAGGCCGACGCGCTGGTCGTGCTCGGCGCCACCGAGGTGCGCGAGGAGCGGTACGACGACGAGCTCGGCCACGTCGTGATGCTCGACCCGGAGGGCAACGAGTTCTGCGTGGGGTGAGTCAGAGGCCGAGCACGTCGGCGGTGGCCGGGTCGGTCAGCTGGTCGACGCACCAGCGGAAGTGGCCGTCGTCCAGGTCCCGCCCGAAGAGCGTGCTGGTGGCGACCGCGTAGGCGGCCCGGTGCAGGACCAGGACGGCGGGGTCGTCGCCCAGCTGGCGGGCCAGCTCGGCGGTCAACAGGCGGGTGACCTGGGCCGCGTGCGGGCCGTACATGTCCATGATCCCGGCCGTGACGCCCGCGTCGAAGCGCGGGTCGCCGGCGGTGGTGAGGAAGCCGAAGTCGAGGACCGCGACCGCCCGGCCGTCAGGGTCGACGTGGAGGTTGGCGCCGAAGAGGTCGCCGTGCACCACCGTCTCGGCGGTCGGCCCGAGCCCGGCCAGCCGCGCCCCCAGGGCCTCGAGCCGCACGTCGAGGTCCGGCACGGCCGTCACCAGCTCCGGCACCGACGCCGCGGCCCGGCGCTCGACGAGCCCGGCCAGCGCACCTGGGAAGTCGTCGCCCGGGCTGCGGAACGGGGTGCGCTCGCCCAGCACCGGCAGGGCGCGGAGCGCCGCGGTCGACCCGACGGTCCGCAGCGCGGCCAGGGTCGCGACCACCGCGTCCACGGCCCAGCCGGGCAGCTCGTCCGCCGCGGGATCGAGCCGCTCCTGGAGCGACCTGCCGGGCAGCTCGTCCTCGACGGTCACCGTGCGGCCGTCCAGCACCAGGACGTCACGCACCATCGGGGTGCGGACCGCCGGCCGGGCCGCGGCGACGTCGTCGTACGCCCGGCGGAGCGGGGCGAGCTCCTCCGGGGTCCGGTCGTGCCAGACCTTGGCGACCACGCCGGGACGGAGGCGGTAGACGGCGCCCTCGGTCCCGCCGCCGAGCCGCTCGACGTGCCCGGCGGCGAGGTGCGCGAGGGCCTGCGGCCACGGGTCCACGGCTACCGCCCCGACGGCGGACCCAGCAGGTCCCAGGTGTTGCCGGCGACGTCGCGGAAGACCACGACGGTGCCGTACTCCTCGTGCCGCGGCTGCTCCAGGAAATCCACGCCGTGGGCGCTCATCCGGTCGTACGTCGCGGCGAAGTCGTCGACCTGCAGGAAGAACCCGACCCGCCCGCCGGCCTGCCGGCCGACCGCGGCCGCCTGGTCGTCGCCGTCCGCCCGCGCCAGCAGCAGCCCGGCGCCGCCACCGGGCGGCCGGACCACCACCCAGCGCTTGGGGCTGCCGTCGGACGCCGTCCCCCGCGGGGTGTCCTCGGCCAGCTCGAAGCCGAGCGCGTCGACGAAGAAGGCGATGGCGGGGTCGTAGTCCGGCACGACGAGGGTCACGAGATCGAGGCGCACCGCGCGAACCTACCGTGCGGCCGGGGCTGCCAGGATGGTGCGGTGGACGTCCGCGGCGGTTGGGTGCACCGAGCTCCCGGTGAGGAGGAGCGGGGGGACCTCGGGGTCAGCGAGGGCCTCGTCGTGGCCGGGTCCGGCGCACCCGGCCCTTCGATCGACGCCACGGGCGCGTCGGTCGTCCCGCTCCTGGTGGAGAGCGCCGTCGCCGAGCTCCCGCCCGACCGCACGGACGCGTGGCACCTCGTTCCCGGTCGCCCGGCCACGTTCGCCGTGGTCAGGGGTCGGGTGAGCGCCGACCAGGTCCGCCGGATGCTGGTCGTGCAGCCGCGCGACCTGATCGCCGCGGTGGTGGACGGCCGGGTCGTGGCCCGCGACGGCCGCCCGGTGCGCCCGGCCGACCCCGGGACGGAAGACGCCCCCGAGCACGCCGCCCGCCGGGTCGACTGGGTCGACCACCGGCGCGACATGGTCCAGCACCTGCGGGCCGACGGGCACTACAGCGAGACCCGGCAGGGCCGGCGCGACGCCTGGACCGGGTCGTACTGGCTGGACGGCGACCGGATCACCTACCTCGACGACTCCGGCTTCTGGGCCTTTGGGCAGTGGCTGGGCGAGCGGCTCCACCACGCCGGCTTCGTGCTGGAGCGACGCTGAGGCTCAGCCCTCAGTCCTCGGCCCTGGCCCGCTTGCGCGCCGCCTTGGCGATGGTGTCCTCGACGATCGCGTTGATCCGCGAGCCCATCGGCCAGCCGGCGTAGTGGCACATCAGGATGGTGATCTCGCGCAGCGCGTCGTCGTCCAGCTCGCCGGCGGCGTGCGCGGCGGGGATCTGGATGGTCAGCACGTCCTGGCCGCCGGAGCCGGCGAGCAGCCCGATGAGCAGCAGCCGGCGGTCCCGGTTGGAGAGGCCGGGCCGGTTCCAGATGTCGGCGAAGAGGTGGTCGGCGGTGTAGCGGAAGAAGTCGCCCACGCCGTCGGTCATCTCGAACCCGTAGACCTCCTCCATCTTCTCCAGCCCGCGCCGGCGGGTCTCGGGGAGGTCGTCGAACTTGCCGGCTCCGTCGGTCACAGACCGAGTCCTTTCGCGAGGTCGGCACGCGCGCGGCGCGCCAGGGGTACGTCGACGCCGAGCTCGTCGGCCAGTTCGAGGGCGAAGCCCAGGTCCTTGTCGCCGAGCGCGACCACGTGGGTCATCACGCCGTGCCAGAAGTCGGTCGGGTCGATCGGGTCCGTGGTGGTGCGCAGGATGATCGCGCCCGGGCCGCCGGTGATGGCGTCGGTGTGGCGGACCACGTCGCCCAGGTCCTTCAGCGACAGCCCGGAGGCCTCGGCCAGCCGCATCGCCTCGGTCGCCGCCGTGAAGGACACGAAATGCATCATGTTGCGCGCCAGCTTGAACCTGGTGCCGGAGCCGATCGGCCCGGCGTGCACGACCTTGGCCCCGAGTACGTCGAGCGCCGGCCGGGCGGCCGCGAACGCATCGTCGGTGCCGCCGACCATGATGGCCAGCGTCCCGTCGGCCGCCCCGGTCGGACCGCCGCTGACCGGCGCGTCGACCACGCGGACGCCGTGCCGGGCCGCGGTGTCCTCCAGCTGCGCGGGCGTCCCCGGGGCGACGGTCGAGTGGATGACCACCGTCAGCCGGTCCCCCGCCACACCCAGCACCTCGCCCAGCACCTCGCGGACCTGGTCGTCGTCGCGCACCATCACGCACAGCACGTCGACCGCCGCGGCCAGCTCGGCGACGGACCCGACCGCCGTGGCCCCGGCCGCCTCGAGCTCGGCGACCGGCTCCGGCGCCACGTCGTACACGAGGAGGTCGAGGTCGGAGCGCGCCAGGGTGAGGGCCATGGGCCTGCCGATCATGCCCAGGCCGACGAAGCCGACCGTCACGGGGGTGCTCATGCGCGGAAGGTCTGGCCGCCGTCGACCGCGATGATCTGGCCGGTCACCCACGACGACTCGCCGGAGAGCAGGAACAGGCAGGCGCCGACCATGTCCTCGGGCTGGCCCATCCGCTTCAGCGCGAGGTTCTTGACCAGCTCCTTCGACGCGTCGCCGGCCTGCGTGCGGGTGGCCGGGGTGTCGGTGGGGCCGGGGGCGATGGCGTTGACCCGGATGCCCAGGCCGCCGAGCTCGTGGGCCAGCTGCTGGGTCAGCCCGTTCACGCCGACCTTGGCCAGGCCGTAGAAGCCGGAGTAGAGGTAGGCCGCGGTCGACGACTGGTTGACGATCGAGCCGCCGCCCCGCTTCTGCATCGACCTCCACACGGCCCGGGTCATCACCAGGGCCCCGTCCATGTTGACGCTCATGAACTTCCGGTAGTAGTCCCAGTCGACGCTGATCAGCAGGTCGAACTGCATCTCGCCGTAGATCGCGGCGTTGTTGACGAGCCCGTCGATCCCGCCGTACGTCTCGCTCACCTGCGTGACCAGGGCCTCCGCCGACTCCGCCGACGACACGTCGGTGCGCACGAAGAGCCCGCCGATGTCGGCCGCGACCTTCTCCCCCGCCTCGACGTTGAGATCGGCCACCATGACCGACGCCCCCTCGGCCGCCAGGGCCCGCGCGTAGGCCTCGCCGATCCCCTGCGCCGCGCCCGTGACGACGACGACCTTGTCCTGGAACCTGCTCATCTGCTCTCTCCTGTCGGCCTGCGGGGGTCTCGATACACCGCTCGTTCCTCGCGGCTACTCGACCCACGAGTGCCTCGTCGGTCGAGTAGCCGTCGTGAGGGACGAGCGACGGCGCATCGAGACCTCACGCCGGCTCCGCGATCGTCTTGGTCTCCAGGTACTCCTCGAACCCGGCGACCCCCATCTCCCGGCCCAGGCCGGACTGCTTGTAGCCGCCGAACGGCGCGTCGGGGCTGAACCACACCCCGCCGTTCACCGCCAGCGTGCCGGTACGGATCCGCGCCGCGACCGCCTTGGCGCGCTCCAGCGAGCCGGAGTCGACCGAGCCGGAGAGCCCGTACGCCGAGTCGTTGGCGATCCGGACCGCGTCGTCGTCGCCGTCGTGCGGGATGACCACCAGCACCGGGCCGAAGATCTCCTCCTGGGCCAGCCGGGAGGAGTTGTCGAGGCCGGCGACCACGGTCGGCTGGACCCAGAACCCGTCCTGCTCGATGACCGCCCCGCCGGTGGCGAAGGTGCCGCCCTCCTCGACCGCGACCCGCAGGTAGTCGGCGACCCGGTCCCGCTGGACCTCGGAGATCACCGGTCCGCAGATGGCGCCCGGGTCGGCCGGATCCTTCGCGCCGATCGACTCCATCGTCGTCGCGGCCACCTGCACGGCCTCGTCGTAGCGGTCCCGGGGTACGACGAGCCGCGTGGTGATCGCGCAGCCCTGGCCGGCGTGGATGCAGGCGGTGAACGCCGTCGCGCCCGCCACCGCGGCCACGTCGGCGTCGTCGAGGGCGATGGCCGCCGACTTGCCGCCGAGCTCGAGGAAGACCCGCTTCAGCGTGGGGGCGGCCGCCGCCATGATCGCCCGGCCGGTGTCGGTCGACCCGGTGAACGAGACCATGTCGACCCGCGGATCGGTGGTCAGCTGCGCTGCGACCTCGTTGGACCGCGGCGTCACGACGTTGAACACCCCGGGCGGGATGTCGGTGTGCTCGGCGACCAGCCGTCCGAGCTCGGCGGCCACCCAGGGGGTGTCCGGCGCGGGCTTGAGCACGACCGTGCAGCCGGCGGCCAGCGCCGGGCCGGCCTTGGCCAGGTTGATCTGGGTCGGCACGTTCCACGGCGTGATGGCCGCGACCACGCCGACCGGCTCCCGTCGTACCGTCCGGCGCGACGCGATGCCCATCGGCGACGCGACGCCGAGGTCGGTCTCGAAGGCGTAGGACTCGACCAGGTCGGTGACCCACGCCAGCCCCTCGACCGGTACGTCGAACCCGGCCGCGCCCATCATGAAGCCGGGCATCCCGACCTCGGCCGTGGTCAGGGCGCGGAAGTCGTCGGCCACGTCGAGCAGCGCCGCGTGCAGCTGGCGCAGGCAGCGCACCCGCAGCTCGGTGTTCGTCGACCAGTCGGTCTCGTCGAAGGCCCGGCGGGCCGCGGCGATCGCGGCGTCGACGTCGATCGCCGTCGCGTCCGGCGCCTGCCCGATCTCGGCGCCGGTGGCCGGGTTGAGGATCGGGTACGACGCCCCGTCGCTCGCGCCGGTCAGCTTGCCGTCGATGAGCAGCTGCGCGGGCGCGGTCACCCGGTCACCTCGGGCGCCCGCTGCTGGGTCACGAACTGGCCGGCCTCGACCGGGGGCGGCCACACCGTCGAGGGCAGGTCGGCCGGCCGGTAGTGGCCGGGCACCTCGAGCCCGAAGACCTTCAGCCGCGCGTGCAGCGTGTCGGGCGCCTTCCCGGACTTCAGGACCGCGCCCATGGTGTGCGCCATCGCGCCGAAGTCGAACCAGTCGCGCTGCCAGGAGAACTTCACGTCCCCGTCCGGCTGCCGCTCGACCCCGAACCAGCTGCCACCGAGCCCCGGCACCTCGAACTCGGCGCCGGTCGCGTCGTCGGTGATCCCGGACCGCTGCTTCCAGAAGCCCACGATCATCGCGTTCTTCTCGTCGACGACGGTCGCCTGGTAGTCGTAGTGCCAGCCGTCGAAGCCGTCCATCTCGATGCCGATGGCCCAGTCCCGGATCTGCTCGCGCCCCACGGCCATGAAGTGCTCGTCGGGCGTGAGCATCCAGCCGTACGTCGCGTCCTCGGCGTACCAGTCGGCCATCACCCGCCAGTCGCCCGACTCCTCGGCCCTCCGGTTGATGTCGAGCCAGGTCTCCCAGAACTCGTCGATCTCTGCTCTGGTCAGAGCCGTCATGTCAGTCCTCCTCGATGGCCAGCGCCATGGCTGGGCAGTACGTGACCGCGGCCGCCACCTGGGACCGCAGGGAATCGTCGGGGTGCTCCTGGAGCACCGTCACCAGGTCGGCGTCGTCGTCGAACCCGAAGACCTCGGGGGCCTCGCCCTGGCACATCTGGTGCCCCTGGCACAGCCCCAGGTCGGCCACCACCCTCATGGCTCCCTCCCCGGGGGAACGCTGGTTGAGATGCGAAGCCGCGCTAGCGGGTGAGCCTCGAAACCCGGTGAGCCGTCCGTCGGCCTCAACCGGCGCCGACTCTCGGCAAGACGGGTTTCGAGGCTCGGGCCTAGCGGCCCTCGCGCCTCAACCAGCGGCGGGACGGCGTTCATCGCTGCCGCCGCTTGTAGCGCACCCGGCAGGGCTGCTGGAGCTGGATCACCATCTTCGAGACGTCGTCGCGGTAGTCCTCCGACGGCTGCGCCATCTCGAACTCGTAGTCGCGCAGGATCACCGAGAAGATGGCCTTCATCTGCATCATCGCGAAGGCGTTGCCGACGCAGCGGTGCTTGCCGGCCCCGAAGGGGATCCAGGTCCAGCGGTTCTGCAGGTCCTCCTGGCGCGGGTCGAGGTAGCGGCCCGGGTCGAAGGCGTCGGGCTGCGGGAAGTCCTCGGCGATCCGGTTCGAGACCCGCGGGGACGCGGCGACGACGGTGCCGGGCGGGATGGTGTGCCCCGCCAGCTCGATCGTTTCCTGCACGACCCGCATCAGGATGATCAGCGGCGGGTGCAGCCGCAGCGTCTCCTTCAGCGCGGCCTCCAGCCGCGGGATGGACCGCAGCGCCTGGAACGACACCTCGCTGCCGTCGGCGTACAGGTCGTCGAGCTCGGCGACGACGTCCTTCATCGTCTCCGGGTGGCGCATCAGCTCGATCAGCGCCCAGGACGCCGTACCGGACGACGTGTGGTGCCCGGCGAACATCATCGAGATGAAGATGCCGGTGATGTAGTCGGCGGTCATGTCGATGGAGATCAGGACGTCGAGGAGGTCGCGCTCCTCCTTCGGCACCGTCCCCCGCGTGACGCGCTTGTCGATGATCCCCTGGACCAGTGCGACCAGCTGCTCGCGTGCGGCGTCGCGGATCCGGAACGACTCGATGTCGAGGTAGGGGTCGACGTAGGCGAGGGCGTCGGTGCCGCGCTCGAGGTCGTGGTAGTGGTGGGCGAAGGAGGAGTCGAGCTCCTCGCGGAACGGCTTGCCGATCAGGCAGGCCGAGGTCGTGTAGATGGTCAGCTCCGCGAACCAGTCGAGCAGGTCGATCTCGCCCTCGTCGCCCCAGTCGGCGACCATCCGGTTGATCTCGGCCTCGATCGTCGCCGCGTGGCCGCGCATCATGTCGCCGCGCAGCGCCTGGTTCTTCAGCATCTGCTGGCGCTCCTCGGGCGAGGCGTCGAAGACGACGCCCTTGCCGAAGATCGGCGTCATGAACGGGTACGCCGCGGCCTGGTCGAGGGTCGAGTCCGGGGCCCGGAAGAACTGCTCCTGGGCCTCCGCGCCGTAGACCAGCACCACGTCCTGGTCGGCGAGCCGGAACCGACCGATGTCGCCGCACTCGTCGTACACGCGCTGGAACAGGCCGATCGGGTCGACGCGCATCTCGGCCAGGTGGCCGTGCCCGTCGTCGTCGACGGCGTAGGAGACCTCGGGGATCTGCTCGGTGCTCAACGGTCCTCCAGGGGTGCCTCGGGCGAGACCTCGACGAGGTTCAGGTGGACGCCGCGCGGGACGTTCACCACGGTGGTGATCGCGTCCGCGACGGCGGTGGGCTTCATGAAGTGCGGGTGCCGGGCCAGGCCGAAGCGGACCCACTGGTTCAACACGTGGGCGGCCTCGTCGACGTCCCAGTCGGTGCCCATCTCGCTCCAGGTGGGCCCCGGGCGAACGATCGACGCGCGCACGCCGGTGCCCTCGAGCTCCATCTGCAGGGCGTGGGCCATCCCCTCCAGGCCCCACTTGCCGGCGGCGTACGACGACATGAACGGCCTCGCCCGCACAGCGACGTCGGAGGAGACGAACACGAAGTCGCCGCGCTGACGCTCGACCATGCCCGGCACGAAGGCCCGCACCAGGCGCTGGGCGCCCGTCAGGTTGAGGTCGATCTCGCAGGCGAACCGCTCGGGGTCGACCTCGTAGATGGTGCCGGGCGCGACGGCGCCGGCGTTGCTGACGACCACCTCGACGTCGCCCAGGTCGCCGGTGACGCCCTTCGCGAAGGCCTCGACCGAGTCGCCGTCGGTCAGGTCGAGCGGGTGCACGACCGCCTCTCCCCCGGCCTCGCGGACCGCGGCGGCGACCTCCTCGCACTTCTCGGTACGACGGGCGCCCAGCGCGACCGGATGGCCGGCCGCGGCGAGGGCGAGGGCCGTGGCCGCGCCGATCCCGGAGGAGGCGCCCGTGACGACCGCCGGTCGCCGGGTGGGCTGGGCGTACTTCTCGCGGCTGCTCACGGGGTGATTCATCGGGGCACCACCGTCATCGGGGCGACCGCGAAGCCGCGGACGTTGACCGAGTGCACCCGCCGGCACGCGTCGTGGTCGATCTCGATCGAGCGGGCCCGCTGGACCAGCGCCGTCAGCGCGACCCGCGCCTCCAGCCGGGCCAGGTTGGCGCCCAGGCAGAAGTGCCGGCCGCCGCCGAAGGAGAGGATCTTGGCCAGCTCCTCCGGATCACGCGTGATGTCGTACTCCGTCGGGCGGCTGAAGACCGACTCGTCGCGGTTGGCCGAGCCCAGGCAGAGCAGCAGCTTGGACCCCTGGGGCGCGACCCGGCCGTGCAGCTCGACGTCTCGGAGCAGGTAGCGCGCCAGCAGCTGGCTGGACGTGTCGTAGCGCAGCGTCTCCTCCACCCAGGGCGCCACCAGGTCGGTGTTCCCGTCCCCGCCGAAGACCAGGTCGTGCTGGTCCGGGTGCCGGGTGAGATGGAAGGCGGCGTGGCCGAGCAGCTTGGTGGTCGTCTCGTTGCCGGCGACCACCATCAGGAAGAGGAAGGCGATGACGTCGTCGTCGGTGAGGCGCTCGCCGTCGACCTCGGCCTCGATGAGCGCGCTGGTGAGGTCGTCGCTCGGCTGCCTGCGCCGCTGGGCGACCATGTCCAGGTAGTAGGAGACCAGCCACAGCGAGGCCTCGGCGCCGGCCTGCGGGACGTCGTACACGCCGTCCTCGCGGTGGACGACGACGTCGGCCTGGCGTCGCACCTCGGCCCGGTCCTCCTCGGGGACGCCCATCATCTCGGAGATCACGTCCATCGGGAGCTTGCCGGCGAAGTCGGCGATCCAGTCGAAGCTGCCCCGCTCCAGGCACTCGCCGAGGTAGCGGTCGGTGAGCTCCTGGATGCGCGGGAGCAGGTCGTGAACGCGGCGCGGGGTGAAGCCGCGCGAGACCAGGGAGCGCAGCCGCTTCTGTCGCGGCGGGTCCATGCCAAGGATCGACATCACCTTGTGGGCGTCCGGGCCCCACGCGGACTTCTCGATCGCCACGCCGTAGGAGTTGGAGTAGGTGCCCTCGGTGCGCAGCGCCTCGGCGATGTCCTCGTGCCGGGTGAGCGCCCACAGGTCCAGGTCGGGGTTGTGGTGCAGCGGCTCGTGCTCGCGCAGCCAGGAGTAGACCGCGTAGGGGTCGTTCTGGAACGTGTAGTCGTAGGGGTCCAGCACGGTGGGCGTGCTCTGCAGGACGCTCATGCCGGGGCCCCCGCGGAAGCGCGAGCGCAGCGAGCGGTTTCGTGGGGAAAGCTCATGCATTGCCTCTCATGATGGTGGCGACGACCGCGTCGAGCCGCTCGCCCATCTCGGTGTAGGTCAGCAGGCCCATGCCGGCCTGGAGCAGGGCGCCGGAGAACGCGAGCGCGAGCGTCTCGACGAGGACGTCGTCGGCCGCGTCACCGATGGCCGCGCGGAACCGCGCGGCGAACTCGGCGCCGATCCGCAACCGCAGCCGGGCGACGTCGGCGTCGGTGGCGAGCAGCGCCGCCGTGGTGCCGGCGGCCAGCTCGGGAGACGCGGCCAGCAGCGCGGTCAAGTGCCGGGTCACGCCGCAGACCCGCTCGACCGGGGTCGCGCCGACCGGCGCCGGCTGCGGATCGGTCAGCACCGCGCGCCAGAACAGCTCGGCGAAGAGGTGGTTCTTCGACGCGAAGTAGGTGTACGCCGTCGCCGGGCTGACGCCCGCGCGCCCCGCGACCGTGCGGATCGTCAGCGCCTCCGCCCCCGTCGCGCGCAGCTCCTCGGCGCCGGCCGCGAGCAGCCGCTCGACGGTCTCGGTCTGCCGGGCGGTCATGGAACTGGACACGTGTCCAAGTTAGAACGTGTTCTGGTCGTCGCGCAAGCGTTTCGGACGAACTCCGTCCGAACCGGTGGCTGAGCAGGTTGCGCCAGCACCGTGTCGGGCGAACTCCGTCCGCACCGGTGGTTGAGCAGGCCGCACCAGCAACCACGTCGGGCGAACTCCGTCCGCACCGGTGGTTGAGCAGGTTGCGCTAGCAACCGTGTCGAAACCCCCGCAGCCCACGAGCGACGTCGCTCGAGGTCATGGAGATTTCGCACCCCACGCCCTGCATCGTCGCCGGCCGGAGACGTCGCGGATGGCTGTCGGCGCCTCCGGGCACCATGGGTCCATGCTGCTCGCCGACCTCGTCGCCACCTCCGCGGCCGTGGCCGCGACCCGCTCCCGCAAGGCCAAGGTCGCGGCCATCGCCGAACTGCTCGCCGCGGCCGCGCCCGACGAGCGGCAGGTCGTCACGTCGTACGTCGGGGGCGCGTTGCTGCAGCGCCGCACGGGCCTGGGCTGGCGCGGCCTGACCGACCTGCCCGCGCCGGCCGGGTCGGGCTCGCTGTCCGTGCTCGACGTGCACGAGGCCTTCGACGCGATCGCGGCCATCGCGGGGGCCGGCTCGCAGGCGGCACGCGCGGCGGCGGTCGCCTCGCTCTTCGGGAGGGCGACCGTCGAGGAGCAGCCGTGGCTGCGCGGGGTGGTCACCGGCGAGGTCCGCCAGGGGGCGCTCGACGCCCTGGTGCAGGAGGCGGTGGCCGCGGCGGCCGACGTGCCTCTCGCCGCGGTGCGGCGCGCCGCGATGCTCGCGGGGTCGACCGTGGCGGTCGTCGACCTCGCGTTCGACGGCGGCTCGGACGCCCTGACCGAGGTCGGACTCGAAGTCGGCCGCCCGGTGCTGCCCATGCTCGCCTCGTCGGCGAAGACCCTGGCCGAGGCGATCGAGAAGGCCGGCGGCGGCACGGTCGCGGTCGACACCAAGCTCGACGGCATCCGGATCCAGGTGCACCGCTCGGGCGACTCGGTGCGGATCGCCACCCGCTCCCTCGACGACATCACCGACCGACTGCCCGAGGTGGTCGAGGTCGCCCGCTCCCTGGACGCCACGGACTTCGTGCTCGACGGCGAGGCGCTCGCGCTCGACGACGAGGGCCGCCCGCGGGCGTTCCAGGACACCGCGTCCCGCACGGCCCAGGCCGACGGCGTCCGGGTGACCCCGTTCTTCTTCGACGTCCTCCACGTCGACGGCCGCGACCTGCTCACCATCCCCGGCGACGAGCGGCTGGCCGAGCTGGAGCGTCTCGTCCCCGAGCCGTTCCGCGTCCCCCGCGTCGTCACCGACGACCCCGCCGTCGCCGAGGCCTTCGCCGCCGACGCGCTGACCGCCGGCCACGAGGGCGTGGTGGTCAAGAAGCAGTCCGCGCCGTACGACGCCGGCCGCCGCGGCGCCGCCTGGGTCAAGGTCAAGCCGGTCCACACCCTCGACCTGGTCGTCCTCGCCGTCGAGTGGGGCTCCGGCCGCCGCTCCGGCTGGCTGTCCAACATCCACCTCGGCGCCCGTGACCCCGCCAGCGAGACGGGGTTCGTGATGCTCGGCAAGACCTTCAAGGGCATGACCGACGAGATGCTCGCCTGGCAGACCGAGCGCTTCACCGAGCTCGCCACCTCACCGACCGACCGCTCGTCGTACGTCGTCGAGGTCCGGCCGGAGCAGGTCGTCGAGATCGCGTTCGACGGACTGCAGAGGTCGACCCGCTACCCCGGCGGGCTCGCGCTCCGCTTCGCGCGGGTGCTGCGCTACCGCGACGACAAGACCGCCGACGAGGCGGACACGATCAAGGCGGTGCGTGCCTACCTCTGACTCTCGGCGTCCGGCGGACTCACCGGGCCTCCGTCGGCTCCACGGCCCGGGCCCGACAGACCGCCCGGGTCTGCACCAGACCCAGCGCCCAGCAGGTCGGACAGCCGCGAAGCAGGACCACCCCCACCAACGCGAGCAGCAGCGTCAGCGGACCCCAGACCGGGATCAACGCGAAACCAGCGACCAGCGCCGCCAGACCGAGCACGCCGCGGACCAGGTGCCGCGGCACCGATCTGCTCGCGAACATCGTGTCGGGATCCATGCGGCCAGTGTGTCGCACGTCCGGGTACGTCCCGCGGCGGAAGGCGACACTCCCGCCTGGCAGGTGTCGGATCTCGTACGCCGGGTCGCGGATCCGCCGATGACGTCGCGGCAGCCGTCCGGTCGTCACGCCGATGCTCCCGCCGGGGTGCCCGAGGTGGAGGGGTCCGACCACCGGCTCTCGCCTCAGGTCCTCCAAGCCGATCGCCAGGACGACGAACTCGACGAACGCCCGGCACGGGCGAGAATCGTGGAGCGGGACACGTGCCTGATGCGTGCTGGACTCCACGATCAGGCAGGGCCCAAGCCGCCACCCGGCCGCACGCCCACGGACCTCACCCCATAGCCGGCCGAGACGGCGAGCCGAGCGGACTCGCAGCCCGTCGGACGACAGGACGGCCCACTCGACGCCGTACGTCTTCTCGCCGGGTTTCGAGGCTCAGGCCTGGCGGCCTTCGCACCTCAACCAGCGGGGGCCGAGGTATCGCCCTCGCGCCTCAACCAGCGCGGAGGCGGGAGACGCTCAGAGCTGGGTGACCCGCCCACCCTCGACATGCCAGCGCTGGTCGAGCGCGACGTTCTCGAGCAGCCGGCGGTCGTGAGAGACGAGCAGCAGCGCGCCGTCGTACGACGTGAGCGCCTCCTCGAGCTGCTCGATCGCGGGCAGGTCGAGGTGGTTGGTGGGCTCGTCGAGGACGAGGAGGTTGACGCCGCGGGCCTGCAGCAGGGCCATCGCGGCGCGGGTGCGCTCCCCCGGCGACAGCTTGCCCACCGGTGAGGCGACCTGATCGGCCTTCAGCCCGAACTTGGCGAGCAGGGTGCGGACGTCGGCGGGGGTCCAGGTCGGGACGGCGAGCTCGAAGGCGGTGCCGAGCGGCTGGTCGTCGGGGAGGCCGGTGCGGGCCTGGTCGATCTCGCCCACCGCGACGGAGACGCCGAGGGAGGCGGAGCCGGAGTCGGGCGCGACCCGGCCGAGGAGGAGCGAGAGCAGGGTGGTCTTGCCGGCGCCGTTGGGTCCGGTGATGCCGATCCGGTCCCCCGCGTTGACCTGCAGCGACGCGGGCCCGAAGTCGAACGAGCCACGGCGGACGGCCGCGGAGTTGAGGGTCGCGACCACCGACGACGAGCGCGGAGCGGCCGCGATGGAGAACTGCAGCACCCACTCCTTGCGCGGCTCCTCGACCTCGTCGAGCCGGGCGATCCGCGACTCCATCTGGCGGACCTTCTGGGCCTGCTTCTCCGACGACTCCGACTGCGCGCGACGGCGGATCTTGTCGTTGTCGGGGCTCTTCTTCATCGCGTTGCGGACACCCTGCGAGCTCCACTCCCGCGTGGTCCGGGCCCGCGAGACCAGGTCCGCCTTGGTCGAGGCGAACTCCTCGTAGGCCTCCCTCGCGTGCCGGCGCGCGACGGCCCGGGCGTCGAGGAAGGCGTCGTACCCGCCGTCGTAGACCGCGACCTGGTGCTGGGCCAGGTCGAGCTCGACGATCCGGGTCACGCAGCGGGCCAGGAACTCACGGTCGTGCGAGACCAGGACGACGCCGCTGCGCAACCCGCGGACGAACGACTCCAGCCGGGCCAGCCCGTCGAGGTCGAGATCGTTGGTGGGCTCGTCGAGCACCACCAGGTCGAAGCGGCTGAGCAGCAGCGCGGCCAGCGCGGCGCGGGCGGCCTGGCCGCCGGAGAGGCCGGTCATCAGCGCGTCCGGACCGACGTCGAGGCCGAGCTCGGCCAGCACCGACGGCAGCCGGTCGTCGAGGTCGGCGGCGCCGCTGGCCATCCAGTGGTCGAAGGCGGCGGCGTACGCGTCGTCGGCTCCCGGGACGTCCGAGCCCAGCGCGGCGGCGGTGGACTCCATGGCCTCGGTGGCCGCGGTCGCGCCGGTACGACGGGCGACGTACGCCGCCACCGTCTCGCCCGGGATCCGGTCGTGCTCCTGCGGCAGCCAGCCGACGAACGCGTCCGACGGCGCTCGTGACACGGTCCCGCCCATCGGCTCGGCCTCGCCGGCGAGCAGCCGCAGCAGCGTGGACTTGCCCGCGCCGTTGGCGCCGACCACGCCGACCACGTCGCCGGGGGCGACCGTGAGGTCGAGGTTCTCGAAGAGGATGCGATGCCCGTGGCCGCCGGCCAGGTCCTTCGCCACGAGGGTCGCGGTCACCGGAGGATCCTAGGTGGTCGGCGGGCCCTCCCCGTCCACCAGCGCCTGCAGCCCGAGGACCAGCAGGAGGAGGGCGAGCATCAGCGTCCCGCCGAGCGCCACCACGTTGCCGACGACGTCGATCGCGTCGAAGCCGCCGAGGTGGTGCAGGTGGTAGGTCAGATGCACCGTGGCGAAGGCGGTCCAGGCGCCACCCAGCATCACGGTCGCGGCCGGCTCCTGCCGGACCAGCGCGACCAGTCCCGCGACCGCCAGGGCGAGGTAGAGACCGCCCACGTCGCGGACCAGGTGCTCGTTGAACGGACCGTCGACCCCGACCCACACCCGGTGCAGGCCGGGGAAGGCGTCGTAGAACGAGCGCGGCGCGAAGGCGGCCCACGGTCCGACGTACAGGGCGGACGCGGTGAGCGTCCCGGTGGCGAGGAGGTAGCGGCGACGGTGCACACCCCAGGGACGGGACCGGGCCGCCGTCTGTGACACCGCCCGATCCCGTCACAGTCGTGCAACTCGGAGTTACACCAGGGCTAGCATCGGGCCATGCCCACGCGCGCACCCGAGACCGACGGCCGTCGTTCCGCTGCCGCCGCCCGGCGCCGCAAGCGGGAGGCCGAGATCATCGCGGCCACCCGCGCGCTCTTCGACGAGCGCGGCGTCCGCGACGCCCAGATCGAGGACGTCGCTCGCGCGGTCGGCATCAACCGGGCCATCGTCTACCGGCACTTCTCCGGCAAGGAGGAGCTGTTCGCGCTGGTGCTGGTCGGCTACCTCGACGAGCTGCGCGACGATCTCGACGCCGCCACCGGCGACGACCCCCGCGCGCGGCTGGCCGCGATCGTCGGCGCGTTCGTCGACTACGGCCTGGCGCACCCGGCGTTCGTGGACTGCGCCCAGGCGCTGATGCGTCGCTCGGGGCCGGAGCTGCTCGACGAGATCTCCGAGGGCGCGCTCTTCCGGCTCGGCCGCAGCATCTCCGCCTGCCTGGCCGTGCTCGGCTCGGCCCTGGAGGAGCTCGGCGTCGACGACCCGACCCTGCTGGCGAACACCCTCTACGCGAGCGGGCTCGGCGCGCTCCAGCTCGCCCGGGTCGGCATCCTGGTCAAGGAGGCCTCCCCGGGCATCCCCACCGTCGGGCAGATCTCACCCGAGCAGGTCCGCGACTACCTGGTCACCTCGGCCCTGGCCCTCGCCACCCCCGTCGAGTGACGCCAGATGGCTCGTCAAGACACGTCTTGGCGACCATCTGGCGTCTCTCGACGGTCAACGCTCGAGGATCGCCACCACGCCCTGGCCACCAGCGGCGCAGATGCTGATCAGCCCGCGGCCCGAGCCCTTCTCGGCGAGCAGCTTGGCCAGCGTGGCGATGATCCGCCCGCCCGTGGCGGCGAACGGGTGGCCGGCGGCCAGCGAGGAGCCGTTGACGTTCAGCTTGGAGCGGTCGATCGACCCCAGCGGCGCGTCGAGGCCGAGCCGCTCGCGGCAGAAGACCGGGTCCTCCCAGGCCTTCAGGGTCGAGAGGACCTGCGAGGCGAACGCCTCGTGGATCTCGTAGTAGTCGAAGTCCTGCAGGGTCAGGCCGTTGCGCGCCAGCATCCGCGGCACGGCGTACGCCGGGGCCATCAGCAGCCCTTCGTTGCCGTGCACGTAGTCGACGGCTGCGGTCTCGGAGTCGACCAGGAACGCCTGCGGCTCGAGGTCGTGCGCGGCCGCCCACTCCTCCGAGGACAGGAGCACGACGGACGCACCGTCGGTCAGCGGCGTCGAGTTGCCCGCGGTCATCGTGGCGGCCTCGCCGCGGCCGAAGACCGGCTTCAGCTTGGCCAGCTTCTCGGCCGTCGAGTCCGCCCGCAGGTTGTTGTCGCGCTCGACGCCGCGGAACGGCGTGACCAGGTCGTCGAGCCAGCCGGCGTCGTACGCCGCGGCGAGGTGCTGGTGGGAGAGGGCGGCCAGCTCGTCCTGGTCCTCGCGGGTGATCTGCCACTCCAGCGCGGTCAGCGCGGCGTGCTCTCCCATCGATAGCTTGGTGCGGGGCTCGCCGTTCTGGGGGATCTCCAGGCCGATGTCACCGGGGCGGATCGCGCCGAGCGCCTTCAGCTTGCCGGCCGTGTCGCGCGACGCGTTGACCTTCATCAGCTTCCTGCGCAGCCGGTCGCTGATCGCGACCGGTGCGTCGGAGGTGGTGTCGGTGCCGCCGGCCACCCCGGCGTCGATCTGGCCGAGCGCGATCTTGTTGGCGACCTGGATCGCCGCCTGCAGCCCGGTGCCGCAGGCCTCCTGGATGTCGGTCGCGGGGGTCTCGGGCGCGAGCTTCGAGCCGAGCACCGCCTCGCGGGTCAGGTTGAAGTCGCGTGAGTGCTTCAGCACGGCGCCGGCGACGACCTCGCCGAGCCGCTCGCCGTCCAGGTGGAAGCGGGTGACCAGGCCGTCGAGGGCGGCGGTCAGCATGTCCTGGTTCGACACGTCGGCGTAGACGGTGTTGGACCGGGCGAAGGGGATGCGGTTGCCGCCGAGGACGGCGACGCGACGGATGCTGGTGACCATGCGGCCAGTGTTCCCCGCGGGGTACCACTTACCAACAGCATGAGGGCCACGTCACGAAATGTGGACACCGAGTTACACCACTAGTTACATGGAGTGTCATGAGCGACCGCTATCAGGACTTCGTCTCCTCGCCGATCGGCAGCTTCCTCGCGAAGAACCTCGGCCTCCCCGCCCCCACCAAGCTGGAGCGGTACGACGAGGGCGCGCCCCTGGTCGACGGCACGGTCGCCGTCGGCGGCCGCGGCCGGCTCGCCGAGTCGCTGCCCGGCCTGCTCGACGAGCTCGGGATCGCCAGCACCCAGGACGCCGACCCGCAGCAGCGGTTCAAGGGCCTGGTCTTCGACGCCACCGGGCTGAGCTCCTCGGCCGACCTGGTCGCCCTGCGCGACTTCTTCACCCCGCTGCTGCGCAGCCTCGACACCTGCCCGCGGATCGTCGTGCTCGGCACCCCGCCGCAGTCGGTCGCAGGCGGCGAGCGGGTCGCCCAGCGGGCCCTTGAGGGCTTCACCCGCAGCCTCGGCAAGGAGGTCGGCCGCGGCGGCACCGTCCAGCTGGTCTACGTCGCCGACGGCGCCGAGGGAGCGGTCCTCTCCACGCTCGGCTTCCTGCTCTCGCCGAAGTCGGCGTACGTCTCGGGCCAGGTGGTGCGGATCGGCGACCACGGGGCCACGACCGCCGGCGAGGTCGTCGACTGGACCCGCCCGCTCGAGGGCAAGGTAGCGCTGGTCACCGGTGCCAGCCGGGGCATCGGCGAGCAGATCGCCCGCGTGCTGCACCGCGACGGCGCCACCGTCGTCGGCCTCGACGTGCCGCAGGCCGCGAGCGACCTCCAAGTGCTGATGAAGGAGCTCGACGGCGACTGGCTGACCCTCGACATCACCGGCCACGACGCGCCCCAGCGGATCGCCCATCACCTGACCGAGAAGCACGGCGGCGTCGACGTCGTCGTCCACAACGCCGGCATCACCCTCGACCGCAAGCTCGCCAACATGTCGGCGAACGACAAGGGCGATCGGTTCGCCAAGGTCATCGAGGTCAACCTGACCGCCCCCGAGCGGATCACCCGCGAGCTGCTCCAGCAGGGCACGATCAACGACAACGGCTCGATCGTCGGCGTCGCGAGCATCGCCGGCATCGCGGGCAACGTCGGCCAGACCAACTACGCGGCCTCCAAGGCCGGCGTCATCGGCCTCGTCGACTCGCTCGCCGACGAGCTGGACCGCGGCATCACGATCAACGCGGTCGCCCCGGGCTTCATCATCACCCAGATGACCGCGGCTGTGCCGTTCGCGACCCGCGAGGTCGGCCAGCGGCTCAACGCGATGTCGCAGGGCGGCCTGCCGGTCGACGTCGCCGAGACCATCGCCTGGTACGCCTCCCCCGGCTCGACCGCCGTCAACGGCAACGTGGTCCGGGTCTGCGGCCAGATGATGCTGGGCGCATGAACGCCCTCCTCAGGGCGGCGCTCCCGAGCATCCCGCTCGTCAACCAGCTGCCCGGGATCCGCAAGGCGCCGGCCGAGGACTTCAGCGGCCTGCGTCTGACCCGCCCTCCGGTCACCGCCGAGCGCGCCCACGTCGAGCGGTACGCCGCGGTCTGCGGCTTCCCGGTCAAGGACACCGTGCCGGTGACCTACCCGCACCTGCTGGCGTTCCCGCTGCACCTCGCGATCATGGGCGACCAGGCGTTCCCCGCGCCCGCGATCGGGAGCGTCCACGTCGAGAACTCGATCACCACCCACCGGCCGGTCGCCGTCGGCGAGACCCTCGAGGTCGAGGTGGCGGTCGGGGCAGCGCGGCCGCACGCGAAGGGCACGGCCTACGCGTTCGCGACCACGATCTCGGCCGGGGGCGAGACGGTCTGGGAGAGCATCTCGACGTACCTCCGCCGGGGGAAGGGGGACGAGTCCGCGGCCGGCGGCACGTCGTACCCCGACGCGCCATCGCACGGCATCACCTGGCGACTCCCGGACGACCTCGGACGGCGCTACGCCGCGGTCTCCGGCGACCACAACCCGATCCACCTCTACCCGCTCACCGCCAAGGCCCTGGGCTTCCCGCGCCAGATCGCCCACGGGATGTGGACCCTCGCGCGCAGCGTCGCCGCGCTGGAGAACCGGCTCCCCGACGCCGTCCGCGTCGACGCCGCGTTCAAGAAGCCGGTCCTGCTCCCGGGGACGGTCGCGTTCGGGTCCGCACGGCTCGACGACGGGTACGCCTTCTCGCTCTCGCGGCCGCGCGACGGGGCCCCGCACCTGGTCGGGCGCACGACCGCACTCTGAGACGCGTGTGAACCACGTCTCTCCTGCTCAGGCCGGGAAAGACCTGCCGATCGGTGTCGTGAGAGCAGCGCCTAACTTCGTGCGCGTGCGCGACACCGATCAGGAGACCAGCGTGAGCGGCCCGGACAGCGAGACCACCTTCCAGTACGACGCCCTGCTGGTCGGCGGCGGCATCATGTCGGCCACCCTCGCGACGCTGCTGCACCAGGTGGAGCCGAGCTGGTCGATCGCCATCGTGGAGCGGCTCGACGAGCTGGCCCTGGAGTCCTCCGGCCCGTGGAACAACGCCGGCACCGGCCACGCGGCGCTCTGCGAGCTCAACTACTCCCCCGAGCTCCCCGACGGCACCGTCGACGTCAGCAAGGCGATCGGCGTCAACGAGCAGTTCCAGCTCTCGCGACAGCTGTGGGCGTTCCTGGTCGAGAGCGGCCGGATCCCGGACCCGACCTCGTTCGTCCACCCCAGCCCGCACCTCAGCTTCGTCTGGGGCGACGAGAACGTCGCCTACCTCCGCAAGCGGTACGACGCCCTCGCCGCCCACCCGCTCTTCGCCGGGATGGAGTACACCGAGGACCCCGCGCTCGTCGAGGAGTGGGCCCCGCTGCTGATGGCCGGCCGCGACCGCGACCAGCCCGTCGCCGCGACCCGGTCGCTGTCCGGCACCGATGTCGACTTCGGCTCGCTGACCCGCCAGCTCGTCGCCGGCCTCGCCGACCGACTGACCACCGAGGTCGTCACCGGCATCGAGGTCAAGAAGCTCGACCGGATCGACGGCGGATGGCGAGTGCGCGGCAAGCGCCTCGACGGCGGCGAGCGCTACGAGAGCACCGCCCGGTTCGTCTTCGTCGGCGCCGGCGGTCAGGCCCTCACCCTTCTGCAGCGCTCGGGCATCCCCGAGATCCGCGGCTTCGCCGGGTTCCCGGTGAGCGGCGAGTTCTGGCGGACCACCGACCCGGCGATCGTCGCCCGCCACCAGGCCAAGGTCTACGGCCGCGCCGCAGTCGGCGCGCCGCCCATGTCCGTGCCGCACCTCGACACCCGGATGGTCGACGGCACGCCCAGCCTGATGTTCGGCCCGTACGCCGGCTTCAGCCCCCGGTTCCTGAAGAACGGCTCGCTGCTCGACCTGTTCCGCTCGATCCGCCTGCACAACCTGTGGCCGATGCTCCAGGTCGGCTTCCGCAACCTCAGCCTGGTCGTCTACCTCGTCGGCCAGCTGCTCGCGGGCAAGCAGGCCCAGCTGAACGAGCTGCGGCAGTTCTTCCCCGACGCCGAAGCCGACGACTGGGAGAAGATCGTCGCCGGGCAACGGGTCCAGGTCATCAAGCGGGTCCCCGGCCAGGGCGGGGTGCTGCAGTTCGGCACCGAGCTGATCGCCGCCTCCGACGGCTCGATCGCCGGCCTGCTGGGCGCCTCCCCGGGCGCGTCCACCGCCGTCCCGATCATGCTCGACGTGCTCGCCGAGTGCTTCCCCGACAAGGTCGAGGACTGGCGACCGGCGCTGGAGAAGATGATCCCCAGCTACGGCGTACGGCTCTCGGACGACCCGGAGCTGGCCGCCGACGTGCTGCGCGACACCGCCCAGACGCTGGGTCTCAGCGCGGCGTGAGCGCGAGGACCGGGATGACCCGGTCCGTCTTGGCCTCGTAGTCGGCGAAGCCGGGATAGAGCGCGGCCTGCTCGGCGTACTTCGCGTCGCGCTCGGCGCGTGGCAGCTCCTCCGCCCGGACGGCGATCGTGTCGTCGCCGACCTCGATCGTGGCGTCGGGGTGGGCGATCAGGTTGTGGTACCAGGCCGGGTTGGTCGGCGCGCCCGCCTTGGACGCGAAGACCAGGTACCGCTCGCCGTCGGGCAGGTACATCATCGGGCTGACCCGCTCCTCGCCGCTCTTGGCGCCGGTGGAGTGCAGGAGCAGCAGCGGCGCTCCCTCGAAGTTGCCGCCCACCTTGCCGTGGTTGGCCCGGAACTCGGCGATGACCTGGTCGTTGAAGTCGCTCATGCGGCCATCGTGCACCCCGCGTCGGTCGAGGTGCGAGCGAAGCTCGCCTCGCACCTCAACCAGCGTCGACCCGCGGCCGGATCAGTCCCTCCTGGGCGAGCGTGGCGACGAGCGTGCCGTCCTCGAGGAAGACCCGGCCGAGCGAGAGCCCGCGGGCTCCCGAGGCCGACGGCGACCACTGGTCGTAGAGCCACCACTCGTCGACGCGGAACGGCCGGTGGAACCAGATGGTGTGGTCGAGCGAGGCCATCTGGGTCTTCACCGGGTTGGCGTCGTGGGCGGAGAGCGAGGCGCCCAGCAGGCTGACGTCGCTGGCGTAGGTGAACGCGGCCAGGTGGACCACCGGGTCGGCGGGCAGCTCCTCGCGGATCCGGATCCACATCTGGGCCTGCGCACGGTGCCGGGGGTGCTCGGGCAGGCCGGTGCGGGAGTTGCCGAGGTAGCGGACGTCGAGCGCCGACCACTCCTTGCCGAGCGCGTCGGCGTCGGAGTTCCCGCGGGCGCGCATCAGGTCGACCAGGTCGAGACCCTGGTCGGGCGCGCCGACCTGAGGCATCGCGTCCTGGTGCTCGTAGCCGTCCTCGGGCCGCTGGAAGTCCAGCGTCTGGTAGTAGATCGGCCGGCCGTGCTGGCGGGCGACCACCCGGCGGGTCTGGAAGGAGCGCCCGTCGCGGATCCGCTCGACGTCGTACACGATCGGGACGGCGTAGTCGCCGCCGCGCAGGAAGTAGGAGTGCAGCGAGTGCACGGCGTACGACGGGTCGACGGTCCGGATGCCCGCGACCATGGCCTGCGCGGCCACCTGGCCGCCGTAGACCCGGGCCCGCGCCGACTCCGGCTGGGCGCCGCGGAACAGGTCGGGCTCGATCTGCTCGAGGTCGAGGAGCCGCACGAGCTCGGACACGTCGCTCACGCCGGACTCACTCATGCCTGGCTCCGGGTCGGGTCGAACTTCCGCATCAGCGCCTCCTGGGCGACGGTCGCGACGAGGGTGCCCGCCTCGGTGAACACCCCGGCGGTGACCAGCCCGCGCCCGCCACCGGCGAACGGCGAGGTCTGGTCGTAGAGCCACCACTCGTCGGCGCGGAAGGGCCGGTGGAACCAGATCGCGTGGTCGAGCGAGGCGATCATGTGGGTGCCGTCCTCCGGCCGCGCGCCGTGCGGGGCGAGCGCCGCGCCCATCAGCGTCATGTCGGAGAGGTAGGTGAACGCCGCGACGTGCAGGAACGGGTC
This sequence comes from Nocardioides sp. CCNWLW216, assembly GCF_037120545.1. Classification (NCBI taxonomy): domain Bacteria; kingdom Bacillati; phylum Actinomycetota; class Actinomycetes; order Propionibacteriales; family Nocardioidaceae; genus Nocardioides; species Nocardioides sp. CCNWLW216. The sequence goes on along the minus strand of NZ_JBBBBJ010000004.1, from coordinate 334,612 downwards.
GTCGGGCAGGGCCGAGGAGACCCGCAGCCAGACCCGCTGCAGCGCGGGGTGCTCGGCATCGGGCGCCAGCAGTCCGTCGCCGGAGCTGCCGACGTAGCGCAGGTCGGCCACGTCCCACTCGCTGTCGGCGCTGGTGTCGCGGTCGGGGTAGAGCTCGGCCAGCACCTGCCGCGGGTCGAGCGAGTCGGCGGGCTTGGTCACGTCCGGCATCACGTCGTGGTGGTCCCAGCCCTCCTCCGCGACCTGGAAGTTCGCCGTCAGCGCATAGATCGGCCGGCCGTGCTGACGGGCCAGCACCCGACGGGTCCCGAAGGACCGGCCGTCGCGCAGCGTCTCGACGTCGTAGACGATCGGCGCGCGGGTGTCGCCGGGCTGCAGGAAGTAGGAGTGCAGCGAGTGCACGGCGTACGACGGGTCGACGGTGCGGGTGCCCGCGACCAGCGCCTGCGCGGCGACCTGGCCGCCGAAGACCCGGGGCAGCGCCGAGGGCTCCTGGGCACCCCGGAACAGGTTGTCGTCGATGCGCTCGAGGTCGAGCAGCGCCAGCAGGGCGGCGGCGTCCTTCGGCACGTCAGCTCCCCGACTTGTCGTCGTCGGGGCCCTCGAGGCCGGCCAGGAACTGCTCGAACTGCTGGCCCAGCTCCTCGCCGCTCGGCAGCGGCTGGTCGGGGGCCAGCAGGTTGCTGCCCGACTCCTCGGCGCGCTCGAAGGCGTCGTACTGCCGCTCGAGGGCGGCGACCACCTCGCCGAGCTCCGCGTTGGCCTCCAGGTAGCGGGCGATCTCGACCGCCCGGTCCTCGGCCTCGGCCAGCAGGCCGGACAGGTCGATCGTGAGCCGGCCCCCGATCTCGACCTGCTCCAGGAGCGACGCCGAGGCCTGGGGGAAGTCCAGCTGGGCGAGGTAGTGGGGGATGTGGGCGACGAAGCCGAGCGCGGCGTGGCCCCACTCCCCCAGCCGGATCTCGAGCAGGGACTGGGCGCTGCTCGGGATCCGCAGCTCCCCGCGCCACGGGCTCTCCCCGGTGATCAGCGACGGGTCGTTGGCGTGCGAGGTCAGCGCGATCGGGCGGGTGTGCGGGACGGCCATCGGCACCGAGCCCATCGCCACGGTGCGGGTCACGCCGAAGCGCTCGACGACCTCGCGCACCGCCCGGCAGAACGCCTCCCAGCGGTTGTCGGGCTCCGGCCCGTTCAGCAGCAGGTACGGCGTACCGCCCGTGTCGTGGAGCAGGCGGACGACCAGCCGCGGCGCGTCGTACGCCTCGTAGTGGTCCTGGACGAAGGACATCGCGGGCCGGCGGGCGCGGTAGTCGTGGAACTGGTCGACGTCGAACGTCGCCACCACCGAGCCCCCGTCGTCGAGGTCGCTCAGGTGCTGCGCGGCCCGGGCGGCGGCGTTGCCGGCGTCCAGGAAACCGTCGAGCACCAGCACCAGCGTGAGCTCGTCGACGCCGTCCAGCTCCGCCACGTCGTCGACGATGTGCACCAGGCGATCGGCCACGAACCCTCCTCGGTCAGGGGCCGTCCGGCGTGGTCGGCCCGAGGGTCAACCGTAGTGGGGTCCGCGCTTGTTCCGCGCACGGCGTGGTTTCCGCGCACGGCGTGCCGAGCCGTTGTTACCGTGGGGTAACCTGACGGCACCGATCCTGATCCACCACCGAGGAGACCTGTGTCCCGACAGCTGCGAGAGGTCGTCTTCGTCGACGGCGTGCGCACCCCCTTCGGCAAGGCCAAGGGCCAGTACGCCGAGACCCGCGCCGACGACCTCGTCATCAAGTGCATCCGCGAGCTCATGCGGCGCAACCCGTCGCTCCCGCCTGAGCGCGTCGACGAGGTGGCCGTGGCCGCCACCACGCAGATCGGCGACCAGGGCCTGACCATCGGCCGCACCGCCTCCCTGCTGGCCGGGCTCCCCCAGAGCGTCCCCGGCTTCGCCATCGACCGCATGTGCGCCGGCGCCATGACCGCCGTGACCACCACCGCCTCCGGCATCGCCTTCGGCGCCTACGACGTGGCCATCGCCGGCGGCGTCGAGCACATGGGCCGACACCCGATGGGCGAGGGCGTCGACCCCAATCCGCGCATCCTCTCCGAGCGCATCGTGAACCCCGATGCGCTGGTGATGGGCAAGACCGCCGAGAACCTGCACGACCGCTACCCCACGATCACCAAGGAGCGCGTCGACGCCTACGCCGTCCGCTCCCAGGCGAAGACCGCCGCGGCGTACGACGCCGGCAAGATCCAGCCCGACCTGGTGCCGGTGGCGACGAAGTCGGCCGAGCTCGGCTGGGGCCTGGCCTCCACCGACGAGCCGATGCGCCCGGGCACCACGATGGAGACCCTGGCCGCGCTGAAGACGCCGTTCCGCTCGCACGGCAACGTGACCGCCGGCAACGCGGCGGGCATCAACGACGGTGCGACCGCGTCGCTCCTCGCCGACGAGGAGACCGCGCGCGAGCTCGGCCTCCCGATCCGGATGCGGCTGGTGTCGTACTCCTACGTCGGCGTCGAGCCCGAGGTGATGGGCGCCGGCCCGATCCCGGCGACCGAGAAGGCCCTCCGGCAGGCCGGGCTGACCATTGACGACATCGGGGCCTTCGAGGTCAACGAGGCGTTCGCCGTCCAGGTGCTTGCCTTCCTGGAGCACTTCGGCATCGCCGACGACGACACCCGGGTGAACCCCTACGGCGGCGCCATCGCGATGGGTCACCCGCTCGCCTCCTCCGGCGTCCGGCTGATGACCCAGCTGGCGCGCTCGTTCGAGGAGCGGCCCGAGGTCCGCTACGGCCTGACCACCATGTGCATCGGCATCGGCATGGGCGGCACGGTCATCTGGGAGAACCCGCACTGGAACGGAGAGGCCGCCTGATGGACGACCTGCTGACGAAGGCCCAGGAGATCTCCTCCGACGCCGAGCGCGTGACCCAGGCCCACCTGCGCAAGGTCACGCTGCCCCTCGGGGCGGGCGTGCTGGGCCTGATCACCCTCGACAACGGCGAGGACCACACCAAGCCCAACACCTTCGGCCCGCGCTCGCTGCTCGCGCTGAACACGGCGATCGACGCGGCCCTGGCCGACGAGTCGATCTCGGCGATCGGCGTCACCGGCAAGCCCTTCATCCTGGCCGCGGGTGCCGACCTGACGTCGATCGCGGGCGGCGGCCCGGACGCCGTACGCGTCGTGGCCGAGCTGGGGCACGCGGTCTTCCGCAAGCTCCAGGACGGCGGCAAGACGTCGTTCGGGTTCGTCAACGGGCTCGCCCTCGGCGGCGGCCTGGAGGTCGCCCTGCACTGCGACTACCGGACCGTGATCGACAGCGCGCCCGCGCTGGGCCTGCCCGAGGTCATGCTCGGCCTGGTCCCCGGCTGGGGCGGCGCCTTCCTGGTGCCCAACCTGGTCGGCGCCGAGAAGGCCGTCACGGTCATCCTCGAGAACCCGCTCAACAACGGAAAGACCCTCGGCGGGCAGGCGGCCTTCGAGCTCGGCCTGGCCGACGCCGCCTTCTCGGGCGCCGACTACCTGGAGCAGTCGCTGCTCTGGGCCGCGCAGGTGCTGACCGGCGCGGTGCGCGTCGAGCGGCCCGAGGTCGACCGCGGCGACGGGTGGGACACCGCCGTCGCGCGCGGCCGGCAGATCGTGGCGGGCCGCACGGGCGGTGCCAGCCCGGCCGCCGCGCTGGCCGTCGACCTGATCGAGGCCGCCCGCGACGGTGATCGCGACGCCGGCTTCGCCCGCGAGGACGACGCCCTCGAGGCGATGTCGCGCACCCCGGAGCTGATCGCCTCGCTCTATGCGTTCGACCTGGTGCAGAAGCGGGCCAAGCGGCCCGCCGGCGCGCCCGACCGCTCGCTAGCGCGTCCGGTGACCAAGGTCGGCATCGTCGGTGCTGGCCTGATGGCCTCGCAGCTGGCGCTGCTCTTCGTCCGCCGCCTCGAGGTCCCGGTCGTCCTGACCGACCTCGACCAGGAGCGGGTCGACAAGGGCGTCGGCTACGTCCACGCCGAGATCGACAAGCTGCTCGCCAAGGGCCGGATCAACCAGGACAAGGCCAACCGCCACAAGGCGCTCGTCAGCGGCTCGGTCGACAAGGCCTCGTCGTTCGGCGACGCGGACTTCGTCATCGAGGCCGTCTTCGAGGAGATGTCGGTCAAGAAGTCGGTCTTCGCCGACGTCGAGAAGGTCGTCTCCCCCGAGTGCGTCCTGGCCACCAACACCTCGTCGCTGTCGATCACCGAGATGGCCACCGACCTCGAGCACCCCGAGAGGGTCGTCGGCTTCCACTTCTTCAACCCGGTCGCGGTGATGCCGCTGCTGGAGATCGTCCGCGGCTCCGCGACGTCCGACGAGACCCTCGCGACCGCGTTCGCGACGGGCAAGGCCCTGAAGAAGACCACGATCCTGGTCAACGACAGCCCGTCGTTCATCGTCAACCGGCTCCTCGGCCGGTTCATGAGCGAGGTCTCGAGGATCGTCGACGCCGGCACCCCGATCGACGTCGTGGACGGCTCGTTCGGCGGCGTCGCCCCGATGCCGCCGTTCACGCTGATCGCCCTGGTGGGTCCGGCCATCGCGCTGCACAACACCGAGACCCTGGCCGGGGCGTTCCCCGACCGGTTCTACGTCTCGCCCGCGCTGCAGCGGGTCGTGGAGGCGCGGAAGTCGGCGTACTTCGGTCCCGACGGGACCCTCGACCCCGAGGTGGCGGAGCTGCTCGAGAAGCCCGCGTCGCCGGTGGTGCTGTCGCCGGACGAGGTGCGCACCCAGGTGCTCACCGGCCTCGCCGAGGAGGTGCGGATCATGCTGGACGAGGGGGTGGTCGCCGCCGCCGAGGATCTCGACCTGGCCATGATCACCGGCGCCGGGTTCTCGTTCTGGAACGGCGGCCTGACCATGCTGCTCGAGCGCGAGGGGCTCGGCTCGTTCCACTGAGCCGTCGTAGCCGGACGTTCACGAGGCTCAGCCGGGAGAGCGTTCCACGCTCCGACCCCGGGCTCAGCGCCCTCTTGTGTACGTCCGGCTACGAGCACGACACCGGATCCGCCGCGCGTCGGCCGGCGCGTCGCGCCTGGGGCCGCCCCGGGGCCGACCCCGGGGCCGTCGCCCGCCCGTGCTGCTAGCGTCCCCGGGTCATGGACAGCGCCGAGGACCTCCGGCTCGCCCTCGACGTCTCCGACCGGGCCGCCGAGCTCGCGCTGCGCCACTTCGAGGCCGGGGTCGCCACCACGACGAAGGACGATGGCACCCCGGTCACGGAGGCCGACCGGGCCGTCGAGCGGTTGATCCGGCAGGAGCTCGAGTCCGCCCGGGCGGGCGACGCACTGCTCGGCGAGGAGCTCGGCGTGCGCGGGGACTCCGCGCGGGTCTGGATCATCGACCCGATCGACGGCACGTCGTTCTTCTCCCGCCACGACCCGCACTGGCGCGTGCACCTCGCCCTGCAGGTCGCCGGGCGCGTCGAGGTCGCCGTGGTCACGGCCCCGGCCCTCGGTCGCCGCTGGTGGGCGACCCGCGGCGGCGGCGCCTTCGAGTCGGCCTGGCCACCCGTCGCGGCCGCGACGGACCGGCTCTCGGTCAGCACCACCGCCACGGTGTCCACGGCCCGCGTCGACGCCCTGGACGTCGCCTCCCGGGACCGCCTCCGGCCCGGCGTCGGGCCCGCGCCCGGCAGCCCCCTGCCGCTCGTGGAGCTCGTGCGCGGCGAGATCGACGCCTTCCTGGTCGAGGGCTTCCACCTGTGGGACCACGCGCCCTGGATCCTCCTGGTCGAGGAGGCCGGCGGCCGGTTCACCGACCGGACCGGCGGCGCCGCCGGAGACCGCGGCGGTGGGCTCTACTCGAACGCGGCGCTGCACCCGCAGCTGCTGGCTGCCCTCGGGTACCCGGCCTCACCGCAGCGCTGAGATGCGTCGGCCACGGATCCCCCGGTTCCCCGGGCAAGGGGCGCGGATGGCGGCCACCTTCCGTCCATGCTGACTCGGGCCGCCGTCCTCCTCCTGCTCGTCCTCGCGTACCTGAGCGGGCCCGTGACCGGGGCGAGCGCCCAGGATCCCGGGACCGCTCCGTCGTACGACGAGCTGCCGGTGGGGGCGCCCACGACCCTGCCGTGGTGGCAGGCGGGCCGGCTGCACGTAGGCGACACCGTGCTGCGGACGCGACGCAGTGACATCGTCTCCCGCGGTGGCACGACCCTGGTCGCCACCGGCGAGGAGGACCGTCTCGGACGCGACACGCGGTGGTTCCTCGTCCAGGGCTCCCGGCTCCGGAAGCTGCCCATGCACACCCGCGCGCAGCAGCCCCTGGTCTCCGCCGACGGCCGGTGGATCGCCTGGCGAGAGGTGCGCGCGCCACGGACGGACGCCTACGAGCGCTTCGAGCGCTACCGCGTCGTCCTCTACGACGTCCGGCGGCACCGCGTCGCCAACCGCTTCCGCGACCGCCGGCTGGTGGAGTGGGAGGACGGGGGCAACGGTATCTGGCTGCGCACCCTCAGCAACCGGGGACGCCTCGTGCTGTCCCGCGGCTCCGACGGCGTGCAGGTCCTGTCACCACGCGGCCGGCCGGTCCGCTTCCGCGGCCCGCAGGTCGGGAACGGAGTGGAGCCCGACGGCTGGCCGGGCGGCACCACCGTCTACCGGTCCCGGAGCGAGACCAGCGTGTACGGGGAGGTCCGCCGCAACGGCCGGTTCACGCGCGTCGGCCGGACGACGGCGCCCTTCTCCGGGCTGTGGTCGACCCGCGGCAGCGGCTATGCCTACGAGGTCGACGGGTACGACGCGGACGGCGACCGCACCTCGTCGTACCGGGTCCGGCCGCTGCGCGGCGCGACGGTCCGGCTCCGCGTGCCGGCCGACGACCACGGATTCCGCGTCGTCGGCTGGGAGACCGACGAGGACCTGGTCCTCTGGTCCTTCGACGACGGGTCGGAGGCCCCGGCATCGCGGCTCGTTCGGTGCTCCGCGACGAGCGGTGCGTGCGAGCGGGTCACGGGCGGCCCGCGGGACGACGCGCCGGCCACGATGTCGTCGCGCTACTGACCGGGCGCGCCCCTAGGGTGACCGCATGACCACTCCCGGAGTCGCGATCATCACCGGTGCCTCACGCGGGCTCGGGGCGGCGATCGCGCTGCGCCTCGCGGCCGACGGACGCCCGGTCGCCGTCAACTACCTCCGCGGCCGGGAGGGCGCGGAGGCCGTGGTCGCCCGGATCCGGGAGAGCGGCGGGGTCGCCGAGGCCTACGGCGCCGACGTCGTCGCCGAGGACGGGGTCACCGCCCTGGTCGACGAGGTGACCCGGACCCTCGGCCCGGTCACCGCGGTCGTCGCGAACGCCACCGGCCCGCAGCCGGAGATCGGCATCGACGACCTGACCTGGCAGGCCCATCTCGACCAGCTGGAGTTCTTCGTCAAGAGCCCCACCCTGCTCGTCCGGGCCGCACTCCCGAGCATGCGCGCGGCCGGCGGTGGGCGGGTCGTCCTCATCGGCTCCGACCTGGCGGACCGGGCCGCGCCGCTGATGTCGGCGTACGTCGCCGCCAAGAGCGCCCAGGTCGGCCTGACCAAGGTCTGGGCCAAGGAGCTCGGCCCCGACGGCATCACGGTCAACCTCGTCCAACCCGGCTGGATCCCCGTCGAGCGGCACGCCGGCATCGACTCCGCCGCCTACGAGGCCGAGGTCCCCCTGCGGCGGATGGGCACGCCGGAGGACGTGGCCGCCATGGTGGGTCACCTGGTCTCCGACGCCGGTGGGTTCGTCACGGGGCAGCGGATCACGGTCAACGGCGGGCACGTCATCTGAGCGGGACGTCGACGCTGGAGATCAGGCGTCCTCCGTCTCGCGACGCGGGTCGGCCGAGGAGGGAGCACGCCCGTCGAGCACCTGCACGAACAGGCAGAACACCACCAGGGCCGCTCCCCCGCACAGCACCCAGAGCAGGTGCTGGACGGCAGCGTCGGCCTCGGTGGTGGCGTCTCGTCCGAGGAAGAACGTGACCACCGCGAGGTACGCGGTCAGCACGATCGAGACGATGAGGGGGAACGGCGACGGTCGGTCCTGGGGACGTTGCTGCATGGATCTCCTCCTGCTGCCTCGGCCGGCACTGTCGTGCCGGTCGTCGGTTGGTGGTCAGGCCTGGACGGGTGGTCGCCCATCCTCCAGTACCCCGGGGGCGCACTGGGAGGATCTGTCACCGTGACCACGCGCTGGTGCTCGATCGAGCTCCCGCACGGCCTGACCGCCGAGATGGTGGACGCCGTCGCGGGCGCGCGTCCCTGGCGTCGCTGGCTCAGTGTCAGCCCCCAGATCCGGATCAAGCGGTCGCGGCCGGGAGAGGCCTGGCGGCTCGTGATCGTCGAGGCTCCGAGCACGGATCTGCCGACGACCTGCCGTATCAGCGTGGAGCTGGACGGGTCGGGTCGGCGCCTGGTCGGCACCAGCAGCATCACCGTCTCCGGTCACGTCGTACTGCCGGCCGTCCTCGGGCTGGCCGTGGCCTCGCTCAGCGTGCTGCTCGCCACCAGCGCCGAGGCCGCCTGGTGGTGGTGGCTCCTGCCGATCGCCGCCCTCGTGGTGCTCGTCGGTCCTGCGTGGTGGCAGGCGACGACCCTGGCGTCGGACGAGGAGCGCCTCGCGGACCATGCGGTCGAGGCCCTCGTCGCGACAGTTCGCCAGCGCCACCCGGACCTGCCCGCGTGGCCGTCCGACCCGACGGGCGATCGTCCGAGGTACGTCGCCGCCGTACGCCGCTGAGCCGCGTCGTACCCTGCCGGCGTGAGCGACCACTCGACGCCCGGTGCCGACGTGCACCGCGACCTGACGGACGCCCTCGAGGCCGTCGCCGAGGACCGCCGCCTCAACGCCCGGATCACGCGTGCCGAGAAGGCGCTCGCGGAGGCCTCGGCCGCTGCCCGCCAGGCACGGGCCGACCTGAGCCGCGAGACGGACGACGTCCGAGCCCTGGAGTCCTTCAGCCCGGCCCGGATCTGGGCCACCCTGCGCGGTGAGCGGGCGACCCGGCTGAGCACCGAGCAGGCCGAGCAGCAGGCCGCCGAGTACGCGGCCGCGCGGGCCGAGGCAGCGGTCTCCTTCGCCCGCGAGGAGCTGGACGCCGCCCGCGCGGCGCTGGGCGCACTGGGTGACGTCGAGGCTCGGCTCGCGGCCGCGCTCGACGCGACGGAGCAGCGGCTGCGGGACGCCGGCGGACCGCTGGCCGAGGAGCTGACCGCGAACGGCGCCGAGCTGGGCACGGTCCGCAGCGAGCGGACCGAGGTCGGTGAGGCCGAGGACGCGGCGACCGCAGCGCTCGAGCAGCTGGAGCAGGCCTCCCAGATGCTGCGCCGGGCCAAGGACTGGTCGACGTACGACACCTTCTTCGGCGGCGGGATGCTGTCCAGCGCGATGAAGTACGAGCGGGTCGAGGACGCCGAGGAGCTGCTCCGGGCCGCCGACCGTGCGCTGAAGCGACTCTCGGTGGAGCTCGCCGACGTCGGGCTCGCCGACACGCCGCGGCTCGCGGTCGAGGGGATGACGCGCACCTTCGACGTGTGGTTCGACAACATCTTCACCGACTGGTCGGTCCGCGACCGGATCAACCGGATGCACGACGACACCCTCGACGTCATGCGCCTCGTGGTGCGGATCCGGCTCGGCCTCCGGGCCCGCTACGAGGAGCTCGTCGACCGTGAGGACGCCGCCACGGCCCGCCGCGAGGAGCTACTGCTCCCCCGCTGAGCCCGCCGACCGCCCGGCCGCGGCCTCCTCGCGCTCGCGCTCGGCCAGCCGGCTGTGCTTGCGGCCGTAGAGGGCGTACACGACGACGCCGATCGCCATCCAGATGGCGAAGCGGAGCCAGGTCTCGCCGGACAGGTTGAGCATCAGGTAGAGGCACATCAGCGTCGCCAGCACCGCCACCACCCAGACCGCCGGCGTGCGGAAGGAGCGCGGCAGGTCGGGGCGGGTACGACGGAGGATCGCCACCCCGATGCTGACCAGGATGAAGGCGAACAGCGTGCCGATGTTGACCAGGCTGGCCAGCGTCTGCAGATCGACGAAGCCGGCGATCGCGGCGACCACGACGCCCGTGATCAGCGTGATCCGGTACGGCGTGCCGTAGGTCGGGTGCACCTTCGCCAGGCCCCGGGGCAGGAGGCCGTCGCGGGCCATCGCGAAGGCGACCCGGCTCTGGCCCATCATCAGGATCATCGCGACGGCCACCAGGCCGACGCAGGCGCCGACCGAGATCAGGTCGCCCATCCAGCTGACCCCCGCCGCGTTGAAGGCGGTGGCGAGCGGGGCGGCGTCGGACGGGTCGATGTCGCGGTAGTCCTGCACCCCGGTGACGATCAGGCTGACCGCGGCGTACAGGACCGTGACGACGGCGAGCGAGCCGAGGATGCCGATCGGGACGTCGCGCTGCGGGTTCTTGGCCTCCTCGGCGGTGGTCGCGACCACGTCGAAGCCGATGAACGCGAAGAACACCACGGCCGCGCCGGCGACCATCCCGGCGACGCCGAAGACGGCCGGCTCGATCCCGAGCAGGCTGGTGATGAGCGGGAGCTGGAGGAACCCACCCTCGGTGTCCGGGGTGGGCTGCGACTCGGGGATGAACGGGACCCAGTTGCCCGGGTCGACCAGGGTGATCCCGACGACGATGACGGTCGCGACCACGGCCAGCTTGATGGCGACGATCACCTGGTTGAAGCGGCTCGACAGCTTGGTGCCACGGATCAGCAGCACCATCACGACCAGGGCGATCACGACCGCCGGCAGGTCGATGAAGCCGCCGGACGCCGACCCGATCTGGGCGGGCACCTCGACGGGCGTCCCGGCCAAGAGCTCCTGCAGGTAGCCCGAGAAGCTGACCGACAGCGCGGACGCGCCGATGGTGAACTCGAGGGCCAGGTCCCAGCCGATGATCCAGGCCACCAGCTCGCCGAAGCTGGCGTAGCTGAAGGTGTAGGCGCTGCCGGCCACCGGCACGGTCGAGGCGAACTCGGCGTAGCAGAGCCCGGCCAGGGCGCACGCCACGGCGGCGATCAGGAAGGACAGCGCCAGCGCCGGCCCGGAGTTGGACGCCGCCACCGTGCCGGTCAGCACGAAGATGCCCGCGCCGATCAGCACGCCGATGCCGAAGACCACCAGGTCCGCGGCGCCGAGGTCCTTGCGGAGCCGGGTCTCCGGTTCGTCGGTGTCCTTGATCGCCTGCTCGACCGACTTGGTGCGCATCACACTCATACGGCGCCGCTACCCCGAGGACGCCTTTCCCACGCCTCAGGCGGTGTCGGGGCCGGACTCCAGGTCCTGCTCCAGCTCGATCAGCGCGTTCTCGACGACCTCGGTGAGGGCGGGGTGGATCCAGTACTGGGCGCGGGCCAGGCCGCGGACCGGCGTACCGAGGGCCATCGCCTGGACGAGCGGCTGGACCAGGATCGCCGCCTGCTCCCCGATCAGGTGGGCGCCGACGAGCAGACCGGTACGACGGTCCGCGAGCAGCTTGACCAGTCCGGCCGCCTCGACCGCGTCGTCGTCGGGGTCGTGCTGGAGGGCCCAGCCGAACGCGACGTCGGCGTACTCGCGGCGGCCGACGGCGAGGTCGATCCCCTGCTCACGGGCCTGGGCCTCCGTCAGCCCGACGGAGGCGACCTGCGGGTGGGCGAAGACGGCGTTCGGGACGTGGTCGTGGTCGGCGCTCCGGAGGTCGTCGGGGTGCAGCAGGTTGTGGTGCACGACCCGGGCGTCGGCGTTGGCGACGTGCTTGAGCGGGACGTCGCTGGAGAGGTCGCCCAGCGCCCAGACGCCCTCGGCGGTGGTGCGCAGGTGCTCGTCGACCACCACCCGACCGTCCTCGGACACCGCGACCCCCGCGTGCTCCAGCCCGAGCCCGTCCGAGGCCGGCTTCCGGCCGACCGCGACCAGGATCGCGTCGACCTCGACGCTGCTGCCGTCGGAGAGGTGCATCGTGTGCGGTCCGGTGCCGCTGACCCGCTCCAGCGACGTCTCCAGCCGGACGTCCCGGCGCTCGCGGACCGCCGCGGTGAAGCGCTCGGAGATCTCCGCGTCCTGGTTGGTCAGCAGCATCGGCGCGGAGTCGACCTGCGTCACCCGCGCGCCGTACGACGCCAGCACATGGGCGAACTCGGACCCGACGTAGCCACCGCCGAGGACCCCGACGCGGTCCGGGAGCCGCTCGGTCCGCATCACGTCGTCGCTGGTCAGGTAGCCCGCGTCGGCCAGGCCCGGGATGTCGGGCACGACCGGGTGGCTGCCGGTGGCGAGCACGACCCGGTCGGCGGTCATCTCGACGTCGCCGTCGGCCAGCGTGACGACCAGACGGCGCTCGCCGGTGAACCGGGCGGTGCCCTTCAGGACGGTGACGTGCGGCTTCTCGGCGTAGGTCTCCTCGCCGTCGCGGGACGCAGCGTCGACGCGGCCGATCACGCGGTCGCGCACCGCCGTCCAGTCGACGCCCTCCGCCGTCGAGCGCACCCCCAGCCGTGGGCCGTCGTGCGCGAGGACGGCGACGTCGGCGGGGTGGACGAACATCTTGGACGGGATGCAGCCGCGGTTGAGGCAGGTGCCGCCGAAGTCGGCGCGCTCCACGACGGCCACCCGCCAGTGCGACAGCGCGTCGTCGACCACCGCCTCGCCGGAGCCGGCGCCGATCACGACCAGGTCGAAGTGCTCCCCCATGGCGGTCCGGTAACCGGAGCCAAACGGGTCACCCCGGACGCCTCACGGCCTGCTGCCACTCGCGGGGCAGCAGGCCGAAGGCGGTGCGGAAGCGGCGCGAGAAGTGGGTCGCGTCCTTGAACCCCCAGGCGTGCGCGACGCGGGCGACGCCGCGACCGGAGCGGGCCAGCTCGGCCCGGGCTCGCTCCAGGCGCCGCTCGATGACGTACTGCTCGAGGCTGAAGCCGGCCTCCCGGCAGGCCCGGAAGAGCTGACGCCGCGAGACCGCGAGCGCCGCGGCCACGTGGTCGGCGCCCAGGTCGGGGTCGCGCAGGTGCTGCGCGACGTAGGCCCGGACCTGGTCGGCGAGGGTGGTGTCGGCGACCTCGTCCGGCACCCGCCCCCCGGCGGCCGCGCCCGCGAGCAGCGCGCGCAGGAGGTGCAGGCTCGCCGTCCCCGCGTCGACGGCGGCGGGCGAGGAGCCCAGCGCGTCCGCGTGCCGCGTGAGGTCGCGCAGGTGGTGGGCCATGGTGCCGTAGAGCGGACTGCTCGCCAGCCGGGTCGAGGCCCGGGACACCACGTCGGGTGCGAGCCCCAGGTCGGCCACCGGCACCATCATCGAGCTGGACGACCCGATGCCGCTCCAGGCGAAGGAGTACGGGCGGGTCAGGTCGACCACCATCAGCTCGCCCGGGAAGACCCGCCGCTGCAGCGGTCCGGCGTCGTACCGACCGGCGCCGAGCTCGTGCACCGCCACCGCGACGTACTCCGGGAAGTCCAGCCGCGCCGCCCGGGACCCACGGGTCATCCGTACCCCGGTGCTCCAGGTGCTGAAGAGCTGCACCGGGCCGACCGGCGAGAGCTCCATCCGGGCGGCGGCCCCCTGCTCCTCGTGCTCGAGGTCGACCCGCGTGGAGCCGGTCATCGCCTGCATCGTCGTGCGGAAGGCCTCGGCCCGGTCGCGCGCGGGCAGGCGCGCCGTGTCCAGCAGCACCGACACCCGCCACCACCTCGCCCGATCCAGGTCCGTCATCCGACGGTACGGCGGCTCACAGCCACCGCGCATGACCCGCCTGGGGCATCTTCGGCACCCAGGGCCGACCACCCGTCCCCCAGGGCCGACCGGCCGGACCCGACCCGGTCCTAGCCTCCGAGGTCCCCCCATCGCCAAGGAGATCTCTCATGAGCGCACCCGACACCATCGTCCTCGTCCACGGCCTGTGGGTGACCCCGCGCAGCTGGGAGCACTGGGTCACGTACTACGAGGCGAAGGGCTTCACCGTCCTCACCCCCGCCTACCCCGGCTTCGAGGTGGAGGTCGAGGCCCTGCGCGCCGATCCGAGCATCATCGCCGAGTGCGACATCAAGGAGACCCTCGCGCATCTGATCTCGGTGGTCAGCGCCGTCGAGAACCCGCCGATCATCATGGGCCACTCCTTCGGCGGCATGTTCACCCAGCTGCTGCTCGCCCGCGGCCTCGGGGCGGCCGGTGTCGCCATCGACTCCGCCCCGCCCGAGGGGGTCCGCACCAACCCGCCCTCGCAGCTGAAGTCGCTGTGGCCGGCCCTCAACAACCCGGCCAAGCGGCACCAGGCGGCCGGGTTCACCGAGAAGCAGTTCCACTACGCCTTCACCAACACCCTCGACGAGGACGCGGCGAAGGCGGCGTACGACCGGTACGCCATCGCGGCGCCGGGACGCTGGGTCTGGGACTACGGCCTGATCGCGAACTTCAAGCCCGGCCACCAGGAGACCTGGGTCGACTACGACAACGACGACCGGGCCCCGCTGCTCTTCATCGCCGGCGGCGCGGATCACATCATGCCGGCCTCGGTGAACCGCTCGAACATGAAGAAGTACAAGAAGTCGGCCTCGCTCACCGACTTCCAGCTCTTCGAGGGACGGTCGCACTGGACCTGCGCCGAGCCCGGCTGGGAGCAGGTCGCGGACGCGGCGCTCGAGTGGGCCCTCGCGAACGCCGCCCCGGTCACCCAGCCGGCGTGACCTCGGGCGCCGGCGTCCCGGCCGGGTCGGCGCCGGGACCCGCCGGCGTCGGAGGTACGACGGGCGGCGGGTCGCCGTACTCGGCGACGATGAGCTCGCCGGCGCGCTGGGCCAGCCGCTTGGGTCCCACGCGGAGCTGGTCGCGCAGCAGCTGGTCCGCGTCGACGCCGCCGGCGCCGAGCTGGTCGAGCAGGGACCACAGCGTCGCCTCGTCGAAGCTCCGGGCGAGGTACTCGCAGGCGAACCAGGCCAGGGCGTAGTTGGTCTCGGACTCCTCGCCACCGTTGAACGAGTCGTCGGCGGGGAGTGCGTCGAAGCCGACCTCGGCGGCCCGGACCGCCCGCGCGGGCACCCGGCGGTCCTGGGGAGCCATCGGCTGCGCGGAGACGTACTCGGCCAGACCCTCGCTCAGCCAGACCGGGGCCTGGTCGTCGCGCGCCCCCAGGGCGACGTGGGTGAGCTCGTGACGGACCAGCCGGTCGCGGGCCGCCCCGCGGCGGTCGAGCATCCGCGGGTGCAGGGCGAACCGGTACGCCGCCGACGCCTCCTCTCCCGGCGCCGCCGTGACCGGGAACGCGACCCCGTCCAGGTCGTCGGGGTCGCCCCCGGGCACGTCCGGGATGCTGGCCAGGAAGGTCGGGTCCGAGAGCGCGTAGACCACCACGGAGCGCGACCACTCGTAGGGCACCACCGCAGCGACGTCGTCGATGCCACGCTCGACGGAGCGGACCAGCGGTCCGGCGTCCGGCAAGCTCCCGGCGTCGAAGATCCCGAGCACGCCCGCGCCGCTGCGGACCTCGACCGGCCCCAGGTCCCAGGGCTGCGGGCGTACGCCGTTGTCGCGCTCCCAGGCCTCGTCGGTGACCGAGGTGAGCACCATCCGGTCGGGGTTGCGGCGGCTCGGGCGGAAGCGGTAGCGGTCGCGCGAGACCACCGGGACGGCGTCGTACCCGGACAGGCGCAGGTGCTCCTCGACCACGACCCAGTAGTCGTCCCCGTCGCGCAGCAGCGCGCCCGGGTCGACGGTGTAGCTCAGCTCGCCGACCGGGAGCTGGCGCAGGTTGGCGAACCAGCTGCGCTGCTGCTCGCGGAACCCCGCCTCGCCGCGGACCCCACGGTCGAAGGCCTCCGGGTTCGCGTCGACCACGGCGCGGGCTCGACGGCGCAGCGCCTGCTCGACGCCGGCGACGACATCGGGCGGGGCGGCGTACGACGACGTGCTGGGCGCGGGTGGGACCGGGTCGTCGCCGCCCGCCAGCGAGCAGCCCGGGAGCGCCAGCAGCGCGGCCAGGACTCCCGGGAGCAGGCTAGATCGGACGATCGGCATCGACCGGAGAACGATCCTCGGCCATCGAGGTCATGTCCTCGACGATGCCGAGGGCCAGGGCCTGCGGCGTCAGTCCGATCCGCTCGAGGATCGCGGCCCGCTTGGCGTGGCCCAGGAACTCCTGCGGGATGCCGTGCAGCCGGAACGGCGTGGTCACGCCGGCGTCGTTGAGCGTCTGCAGGAGTACGGCGCCGACTCCGCCGACCCGGCCGTTGTCCTCCAGGCTGACCACCAGGCGGTGCTCGCGGGCCAGCTCGACGATCGCGGAGTCGACGGGCTTGACCCAGCGCGGGTCGACGACGGTCACGCCGATGCCCTGGGCGACCAGCCGGTCGGCGACGTCGACGGCGGTCTCGGCCATCGCGCCGACGGCCACGACCAGGACGTCGCGCGGGCCGTTGCGCACCAGCACGTCGGCGCCGCCGGCCCGGCCGATCGCCGGGATGTCGGCGGGGGGCGGGCCCTTCGGGAACCGGACGACGGTCGGCGCGTCGTCGACCTCGACCGCCTCGTCGAGCAGCTCGCGCAGGCGGGCGGCGTCGCGGGGGGCGGCCAGGCGCAGGCCCGGCACCAGCTGGAGGAAGGACATGTCCCACATGCCGTTGTGGCTGGCCCCGTCGTCGCCGGTGACACCGGAGCGGTCCAGGACGAAGGTGACGCCGCACTTGTGCAGCGCGACGTCCATCAGGACCTGGTCGAAGGCCCGGTTGAGGAAGGTCGCGTAGACCGCGACCACCGGGTGGAGCCCGCCGAGCGCGAGGCCGGCGGCGGAGGTGGCCGCGTGCTGCTCGGCGATGCCGACGTCGAAGGTGCGCTCGGGGAACCGGGCCTGGAAGGTGTCGAGGCCGACCGGGTGCATCATCGCCGCGGTGATGGCGACGACGTCGGGACGCCGCTCGCCGATCTCGACGATCGCGTCGGAGAAGTGGTCGGTCCAGATCCGGCCCTTGGGCTTCTCCGCTCCGGTCTGCACGTCGAACGGCCCCGGCGCGTGGAACTGGTCGGCCTCGTGCCGCTCCGCCGGGTCGTAGCCGTAGCCCTTGCGGGTGATCGCGTGCACGATGACCGGCCCGTTGAACTTCTTGGCCTGCGCGAGCACCTGCTCCATCGCCCCGCGGTCGTGTCCGTCGACCGGGCCGACGTACTTCAGGCCCAGGTCCTCGAAGAGGCCCTGCGGCGCCAGCGCGTCCTTCAGGCCGCGCTTCATGGCGTGCAGCGCGTCGTACGCCGCGGGGCCGACGCCGGGGACGGCGTTGAGCCGCTTCTTGACCAGGTCGAGGACCTGCTCGTAGCGCGGGTTGGTGCGCAGCGTCGTGAGCGCGTTCGCGAGACCGCCGATGGTCGGCGTGTAGGAGCGGCCGTTGTCGTTGACGACGATGACCAGCTTGCTGTCCTTGGCGATCGCGATGTTGTTGAGCGCCTCCCAGGCCATGCCGCCGGTCAGCGCCCCGTCACCGATGACCGCCACGACGTGCCGGTCCTCGCCGCGGATCGTGTAGGCCTTGGCCAGGCCGTCGGCGTAGCTCAGCGCGGTGGACGCGTGGGAGTTCTCCACGATGTCGTGGTCGGACTCCTCCTGGCTCGGGTAGCCGCTCAGCCCGCCCTCGCGGCGCAGCGTCCCGAAGTCGCCGACCCGGCCGGTGACCAGCTTGTGCACGTAGGACTGGTGACCGGTGTCGAAGACGACTCGGTCGCGCGGCGAGTCGAAGATCCGGTGGATCGCCAGGCTCAGCTCGACCACGCCCAGGTTCGGGCCGAGGTGGCCGGTGTTGGTCGCCACCGTGCGGATCAGCAGGTCCCGGATCTCCGCCGCCAGCGTCACCAGCTGGTCGTCCGAGAGCCCGCGCAGGTCGCGGGGGCTCGTGATCGACTCCAGAAGACCCATGGATCGATAGTAGGACGTCCTGGGTCGGGGACCGATTCGGCCGGCCGGGGTGGTGGGGAGGGTCTGGTGGGGCCGCCCGGATGATTCACCGGCTGACCGGGGAAGCTGGCACTGGGCGGCCGAAGTCTCGGCCCCCCCCAGTGCCGACTTCACCCGACAGCCTGCCGGTCAGTCGCCGCGGACCGACTGGAAGGGGCCGTGCACGACGTACTGCTCCTCGCCGTTGCCGGGGTCCATGACGCACTCGTACCAGAGCGGCTTGAGCTCCTTCGAGACCGCGCGCTGGTTCTCGTAGCCCGGGGGCGTGGCGTCGCAGCGCTCGCTCTCCAGGGCGAGCTGGAGGTAGCCCCGGAAGGCCAGCACGAGTAGGACGAGCGCGCCGCCGATCCCCGCGACCAGCACCAGCCGGCGGAGGCGGGAGCGCGGTCGGGCGCCGGTCATCACACGTCCAGCACCGCGATCGCCGGCTCCTCCAGCGATCCCATCCAGACCCGGCCCTCGTGCTCGCGCACGCCGGTGACCATGTGGTAGCCGTCGGGGTTGTCCGAGGCCGGCACGTCGAGGTCGTGGACGAGGGTGCCGCGGTCGTCGTACGCCTGGACGCGGACGGTCGCCTGCGGCTTCGGCTGGAGGCGGGCCGGGATCTTGGTGACGGCGCGACGGAGGGTCAGCGGGCCCTTCTGGAGTCGCTCGACGAGCGGATCCTTCGGGCTGGCGATGGTGACCCAGATCAGGCCGTCGCTCCCGCGAGAGATGTTGTCGGGGTAGCCCGGGAGGTCCTGGCAGAGCAGGTCGCGCATCCCGGCGCGGTCCCCCGTCAGCCAGCGTCGTACGACGGTGCGCGCCCCGCTCTCCGCGACGCAGACGAAGTCCTCGTCCTGGCTCAGCGCGACCCCGTTGGCGAACGCCAGCTCGTCGATGACGACGTGCACGCTGCCGTCGGTGTCGAGGCGGAGCAGCCGGCCGGTGCGGGTGTTCTGGACGAAGTCGTCCTTCCAGCGCTCGATGCCGTACTTCGTCGAGGAGTCGCTGAACCAGACGGTGCCGTCGGAGGCCACCGCGGCGTTGTTGCAGAAGACCATCCTCGTCCCGCGCACCGAGTCCGCGACCTGCTCGACCGCGCCGCTGGCGGTGTCGACCCGCAGCAGCCCGCGGTGCGCGTCGCAGACCACGAGCCGGCCGTCGAGGTCGAGCTCGAGGCCGAGAGGGCGCCCGCCGGTGTGGGCGACCCGGTCGACGTGCGACCCGTCGTGGCTGACCCGGAAGATCCCGCCGTCCGCCGTACCGGTGAACACGGCGCCCTCGTCGCGGCCGCTGGTGCCGACCACGACGTCCTCGGCGCCGTCGGCGGGGACGGGGATCACGGTGAAGGTCATCGCGCCACCGTAGCGGTCGGCCCGACCTGTGCGTGGCAGGGTGGAACGCATGCGCCGAGCCCTCGTCGTCCTCGTGACCGCCACCGCCCTGGCGGCCCCCGCCACCGCCGTCCACGCGTCCGGGCCGGAGGTGACCGGCTACGCCCTCCCCGGCCTCCCGCACCGGGTCCTGGAGCGCAACGCACCCGGGCTGACCACGCTCACCGTGGTGGGTGCATCGATCACCGCCGACGGGCGGCGGGCCGTCCGGCCGCCGGCGGACTCGGTGCGGCTGGGCCGGAAGGCACGCCGCGAGGGGCTGCGCACCGAGCTGCTGGTGAGCAACTACAGCGACCGGATCGGCGACTTCGACACCCGGGCGGCCGGTCGGCTGCTGCGCAGCCCCGCGAACGTACGACGGGTCGCGCGCCAGCTGGCGTCGTACGTCGAGGCCGGTCGGTGGGACGGCGTGAACCTCGACCTGGAGGCGCTGCAGCCGCAGGACGGCCCGGGACTGGTCCGGCTGGCCGCGGCCCTGCAGCGGCGGATGCCTGCGGCGCGGACCGTGTCGGTCGACGTGTCGGCGAAGGGCTCGGTGCGGGACTACCGGCGGGCCGGCTACCGGCTCGGCGCGCTCGGCCGGGCCGTCGACCTGGTGCAACTGATGGCCTACGACCAGCACGGCCCCACGTGGAGCGGTCCGGGGCCGATCGGCGCGCTGCCCTGGCAGCGCCGCACCCTGGGCGCCCTGCTGACGCAGGTCCCGGCCGCGAAGGTCGACCTCGGGGTGGCCGGCTACGGCTACACCTGGCCGCGCCGCGGCACCGGCGGGCCGGTCACCGTTGCCCAGGCCCGCAAGCTGGTCCGGCGCGACGGGGCCCGCGCGACCTGGGACGCCCGCGCCGGCGAGTGGCGCGCGCGGCTCGACGACGGGACCGCCCTGCGCTGGTCCGACCGCCGCTCGCTGCGGCTGCGACGCGCGCTGGCGCGCGAGCAGGGCCTGCACGGCCTGGCGATCTGGCGGATCGGCTCGGCCGACACCGTGCCGGCGGGCCGGCCGTGATCGCGCTGCGCCCGCCCTCGGCCGACCTGTACGACGCGTGGCTGGCCTGCGTCCGCGACTTCGGCGACGGTCCGCGCGACGGCTCCGGCGACTGGCAGGTCCCCGATTTCGGCCCCGACCCGACGACCTTCGCCGCGCTCCTGGAGATCACCACGGCCGAGGCCGACACGTCGCGCGAGCTGCCGGAGGGGCACGTCCACTGCGACTACTTCTGGGTCTTCGCGGACACCGAGATGATCGGCTTCGTTGCCGTCCGGCACGCGCTCGACAACGAGTTCCTGCGCACGCTCGGCGGGCACGTCGGCTACAGCGTGCGGCCGTCGTACCGCCGACGGGGCCACGCGACCGCTGCCCTCGGCCTGGCCCTCGACCGGGCTCGCGAGCTCGGGCTGGAACGGGTGCTCCTCACCTGCGACGTCGACAACGTCGGCTCGGCGCGCACGATCGAGAGCCAGGGTGGGGTGCTGGAGGACGTCCGGCAGGGCAAGCGGCGCTACTGGATCGCGGTCCGCTAGGCCCGCCCCTGGAGGCCGGCCGCCCAGTCGACGACCGCCGCGCAGAGCACGTCGACCGGGAGGGCGCTGTCCAGGCGCAGCACCGGGCGGTCCAGGTCGTCCAGCCACTCCTCGTGCCGGACGCGGGACCGGCCGTCGAAGCCGGGGTCGTCGTACCCGCGGGCCCAGGCGAGGAACACGGACGTGGCGTCGTCGATCGGCGCGCCGCCTCGACGGAGCAGCTGTCGGGCCTCGAGCCGGGCCAGCCGGACCTCGGGGTCGAGGGTCAGGAACACCACGCCGTCGCACCGCTCGACGATCTCGTCGCCCCACCCGAGCATCGAGCCCGACAGCACCCACGCGGGGCGCGGCACGAAGATCTCGTTCATCAACCGGAGCCGATCGGCCGGTTCGCGCTGCTCGACGTACGCCGGGCTGGTCGGGACCCAGAAGTAGTCGTCGGCGTCGGCGTGCGGGACGGACAGCGCACCGGCCACCGCCCGGCCCAGGGTCGTCGTGCCGGCACCGCTCGCGCCTGTCAGGTGGAGGCGGCAGGTCATGGTCCGACCCTAGGACGTCGTCACATCCGGGCCGCGAACCGCCGCCCGCGCAGCGCCTGTTCGACCAGCCCGACGGCCCGTCGTACGCCGGCGAGCCGCGCCTCCTCGGTGAGCCAGGCCTGGACCGCCGCGTCCACCACGTCCGGCGGGACGACGTCGCGGAGCTCGGCCCGGGCTTCGCTCAGCGCCCGCCGGGTGGTGGCTTGGCAGGCCTCGACGTGGAGCACGCCGAACCGGGCGAGCACGAGGGCGTGGCGGCGCAGCACGGCGTACGAGCGGTACTCGGGCGGGCACTGGTCGAGCAGCCAGTCGACGGCCGTCCGCTCCCAGTCGGGAGCATCGGGAGGGCGGACCCCGGCGGGCCAGCCGGGAGGAGCGACGGACATGCCCCCACCCTAGCTCACGAGTCGAACGCCTGTTCGAGATCGGCGAGGAGCGGATCGCGGAGGCCGACCGCGTCGAGCGCCCAGAACGGGTCGCAGTAGACGAGCTGCCCGACCATCCACGGCTCCCAGGCCTCGAACGTGATCACCTGGAACGCCGGCTCGGGGATCCGGGTCGAGGGCCGCACGAAGCCGAGGCCGCTGGCCCGGGCCCAGCCCCGGGGGCCGTAGTAGTCGGGCGAGCCCTCCAGGAACACGGCCGGTACGCCGGTCCCGCGCGCGGACGACACGGCGGCCTCCAGCAGGTCGGCCCCGATCCCCCGCCCCTGGTACGGCGGCTCCACGGCCAGCGGGCTGAGCACCAGCACCTCGACCAGCGCCTCCCGGGCGTCGACCCACGACTGGCTCAGCTGCACGTGCCCGACCACGACCCCGTCGGCCTCGGCGACCAGGCTGGCCCGGGTCCGACCCGCCGCGTCGAGCGCCCGCACCAGCTCCGCGACGTGCGCGCCGTCGTCACCGAACGCCTCGGCGACGATCCGCTCCACCTCGGCCCGGTCGTCGGCCGCCTCGGGCCGGATCTCCATGCCGCTCCGCTCGCCGTTCACGCCGACGCCAGGAAGCTCAGCCGCACGTCGCGGTCGTGGTTGTCGACGTTGAGGTCGACCAGGCAGATGCTCTGCCAGGTGCCGAGGGCCAGCTCGCCCTCGATCACCGGAACGGTCGCGTACGGCGGGATCAGCGCCGGCATCACGTGCGACCGGCCGTGGCCGGGCGTGCCGTGCCGGTGCCGCCACCGGTCGTCGGCGGGCAGCAGGTCGGCGAGCGCCGCGAGCAGGTCGTCGTCGCTCCCCGCCCCGGTCTCCAGGACGGCGATCCCGGCCGTGGCGTGCGGGACGAAGACGTGCAGGAGCCCGTCCCCCCGACCCGCCACCCACGACGCGCAGTCGCGCGTGATGTCGAGGACGGCGTCCCGGTTACCCGTGCGAAATCGCTTCGTCTCCGTGTGCATACCGCGATGCTAGATAGTGCGGTCCCATGGAGGTCCTGTCCCGCGCCTGGCGCACCGACCTGGCGCTGCTCGAGGGCTCGGGCAGCGTCGTCGAGCACCACGGCACGTACGTCGTCGTCCGCACCCCGGACAACCCGGGCTTCCGGTGGGGCAACTTCCTGCTGCTGCGGACCTCGCCGAAGCCGCGCCAGCTCGACCGCTGGCTGGAGGTCTTCGCCGACGTGCTCCCCGACGTCCGGCACCGCACCTTCGGCGTCGACGACCCCGCCGGCGGCCGGGCGGCCCTGAAGGTCTTCGCCGACCGGGGCTACCGGACCAGCGAGTCGACGGTGCTCACCGCCGACGACGTGCACCCGCCGCGCCACCCCAACCACGCCGTCGAGCTGCGACCGTTGGCGACCGACGACGACTGGGCGCAGCGGGTCGACCTGGCCATCGCCTGCAACACCGACAGCGCCGGGCCGGCGTTCGAGACGTTCGCGAGGCGCCAGGCCGAGGCCGAGCGCCGGCTGGCGGCGAGCGGCAGCGGCGCGTGGTTCGGGGCCTTCGACCGGGGCCGGATGCTGTCCGGCCTCGGCATCTTCCGCGCCGGCCCCGACCTGGCCCGCTTCCAGAACGTCGAGACCCATCCCGAGAACCGCGGTCGCGGCCTGGCCGGCACCCTCGTCCACCACGCCGGCCGGCACGCGCTCGACACCCTCGGGGTCTCGGCGCTGGTGATCGTCGCCGACCCCGACTACCACGCCCTGCGGATCTACCAGGGCGTCGGCTTCCGCGGCTCCGAGACCCAGCTGCAGGCCGAGCTCGACGCGGTGTGAAACCGCGGACATCCCTGCCCCGGGCGTCTATCGTCGTCCGCGACCACCCGGTACCGCCTGCGAGGAGCACCTCCGTGATCAAGGACGTCGTGATCAAGGACGGCGAGCTCCGGACCTGGGTCCTCATCGCGTCCTCCGCCCTGCTGGGCTGGGCGTTGCCACTCGGAGGATGGTCGACCACCCTGAGCGCCGTCGCCTACAGCGCCCTGCTCCACCTCGCGTCCGATGCCCTCATGCGGGCAGCGCGCCCCGGCTTCGACCTGGAGTCCGTCTCGGCCCACGCCGTCGGGATCGGCGCCATCTGCGGGCTGGCGGCCCACCAGCTGCCCTCGCCGGCGGTGGTCGGCGTCGGGGTGTCGACGCTCGTCGTGCTGGTGCTCGCTCTGGAGACCGTCTCCCGCCTGAGCAGCCGGCGCCGTCCCCGCGTGGTGCCGGTCCCGGCGAGCCGCTAGACCGCGGAGCCCGTCCCGCCGGTCGGGTTCGGCGTGCCCCCGGCGCAGGTCACGCCCTGCTCCGGTGCGGTGACACCGCCGCCGTACTCCTCCAGGAAGAGCGCGAGCCGGTCGTCGTCGGCGCCGTCGAGGCGCAGCTGGCGGCCCCACACCGTGACGACCACGGGCGCGGGCAGGTCGTCGTACGGCGAGAGGATGCCGTTCTGCGGCAGCACCTCGGCCAGCGCCGCCACGTCGTCGTCGGACAGCCCCGGTCGGTAGGTGATCCACACCGTGCCGTGCTCGAGGTCGTGGACGACGTTCTCGTCGCGGACCGGGACGTCGTACACGCCGCAGTCGAGCCAGACCTCGTCGTGCGGTCCGCCCATCGGCGGCGTCGTCGGATACGACTGGTCGCCCGTGACGTGGTCGGTCCGCAGGTCCTCGGCCACCACGACCTCGTCCAGGTTCGCCGGCCCACGCTCCGGGTCGTCGGCGAGCAGCGCCACCGGCAGCGCGACCGCGCCGACGACCAGCGCCACGGCGGCGACCAGCGCCACGACCAGCCGGCCGGTACGCCGGGGCGGCGGCGTCTCGCCCAGCGACTGGAGGAACACCTCCCCCGGCGGCGCCGGCGGCGGCGGCGCCGTCGGGAACGGCTGGTACGGCGGGGGCGGCGGGGGCCCGTCGTGCGACATCAGGCCTCGAGCGCCCGCTCGATGCGCTCGACCTTGGCCGTCAGCTGGCCGTCCCACCCGGGCCGGATGTCGGCCTTGAGCACCAGGCCGACCCGCGGGGAGACGGCCGCGACCACGTCGACGGCGCGCTTCACCACCGCCATCACCTCGTCCCACTCACCCTCGATGTTGGTGAACATCGCGTTGGTCTCGTGGGGCAGCCCGGACTCGCGGACGACGCGCACGGCCGCGGCGACGGCCTCGGTGACGCCGCCGGTCTCGTCGGCGGTGGTGGGGCTGATGCTGAAGGCCACGATCATGGCTCCACGGTAGCCAGCGCGTCGGCGGCGTCCGGCACCAGCGTCCGCAACCGGGCCAGGGCGTCGCGAGCCTGCGACTTGACCGTGCCCACCCCGATGCCGAGCACCTCGGCCGTCTGCCGCTCGGTGAGGTCCTCGTAGTAGCGCAGCACGAGCACCGCTCGCTGCCGCGGGGCCAGCCGCAGCAGCGCGGCCCGGAGCACCTCGCGGTCGTCGAGGTCGGGTCCGGCGACCGGCCGGTCGGGCAGCACGTCGGCCGAGTGCTCGCGCCACCGCCGCCCCCGCCAGCGGCTGACGTTCTCGTGGACCAGGATCCGGCGCACGTAGCGCTCCGGGTCGTCCGCGATACGCCGCCACTTCGGCACCGCCTTGACCAGCGCCACCTGGACCAGGTCCTCGGCGTCGGCGTGCTGACCCGTCAGGAGGTACGCCGTCCGCAGCAGCGCCCCGCGCCGGGCCGCGACGTACTCCTCGAACCCGCTGCGGTCAGGGGCGAACACGACGCCTCCACAGGAGGAGGGCGCCGGATCCGACGCCCAGTACCACGACCAGCCACACCAGGAGGTCGTGGCGCGGGCCGGGCACCACCGGAGGCTCGACCCCGTCCACGAGCGGCGCGGACCAGAGGTCCGCAGCGTAGACCGGGGCCATCCCCTGGTCGGGACCGGTCGACAGTCGCTCCTCGACGGACTCACCCGTGACGACGTCGACGATCCTGACCGCTCCCTGGAAGTCGTCGACCACGACGCGCCGCGAGTCCCGCCACCCGAGGATCCGACCGGGCTCGATGTCGATCTTGATCTGCCGTCCCGATGCCGCTGCCGGGGTGTGCCCCGCGTAGAGGAACCAGTCGGTCGCCACATCCGCGGCCACCTTGCGATGGCCGATGTAGGCGAACCCGCGACCATGCGGGGCGAACGACGCCTGAACCACCTCTTGGGGCACCACGACCCGCGACGTCGTGCGCGAGACGGGATCGAGCGTGAAGGTCGTCGTGCTGCGGGACCACACCACGCCGTGCGGTCCGGCGCCCATGTTCGGCAGCCAGTACTTGCCGGGTGCCTCCGCCTCCAGGGGCTCTCCCGTCTCGACGTCCCAGACGACCAGTGCGTCCGTGCGGTTCGTGACCGGGAGCTCCTTCGAGTAGCTCGTCGCCAGGAAGCGTGAGTCCCCGGTGAAACCGAGGTCGACACCTTCCGACTGCTGAGGAGCCGGCATCTCCGGATCCTCAAGCTTCCTCGCCCGGCCCGTGGTGTTGTCGTAGACCGCCCACCCCGCCACCGCGACCTCGCCGTCGGACCCGGCCACGAAGCGGGTGTAGCCGATCCTCGTGCCGTCCGGGGACAGGGTGAGACTTCCCGACCCCAAGCCCAGGCGGGCCTCCGGTGTGGTCAGGAAGGGCAGGTCGATCCAGCGCGCACTCCCGTCCACCGCGGACACCCCGAACACCGAGGGGGCCGTTCGCATCCCCGTCAGTCCGTCCCGCCACTTGCGCATCCCGACGGCGATCGCCGCCAGCGGACCGGGAGGTCCTACCTCGTCCGAGCCTGGCGCCCATCCGCTCGGGGCGTGCACCGTCCGCGGCAGATTGCGCTCGGTGCGGCCCAGGTCCACCGGATCCGGCCCCGCGAGGTGGCGCGGACCGAGCATCAACGCACCTGCCGCCACAGCCACGACGACGAGACACCAGGCCGCGGCCGCCTCCACCCGACGCCGGCGCCCGTAGCGCCGTCCCCGATCCCACAGCTCGGGCTCGGGGCCGCCCTCGGGGGCGGTGTCGGCCAGGTCGGCCAACCGGTCGTGCAGGGTGCTCATCGACGTCCTCCAGGAGTGGGTTCACCCCTCACACGCGACGAGGGCCCCGGACGGAGGGGTCAGAAGACGACGTACTCCTTCGGGCGGGCGAAGAAGCCCGCCTCCGAGGAGAGGCTGATGCAGAGGATGCCGCCGAGGTCGTTGAGGCACTGGACGTCGCCGGCGCGGGCGGCCTCGCCCGGGTTGAGCACGTCGGGCATGTCGCCGCGGATGGTGTCGGTGTTGCACACCGGCTGCACCCGGCCGTCCTGGAACTCCAGGCGGCCCACCTTGGTGGTCAGCGCCTCGCCGCAGACCTCCGGGTCCTCGGCGCCGTCGCGCTCGCCGAGCTCGCAGCCGGGGAACAGCTCCTTGTCGTCGAGCACGCAGTAGATGTCGGTGTCGGTCTGGAACCGGCGGTACGACGCGGGCTCCTGGCCGAGCGCGTCGAAGCGCTCCACCGCGTCGTCGTACGACTGCGGCACCTCGGTGGGCGCCGGCGGCTCCTCCGAGGGTTCCTCCGACGGCGTCTCGCTCGGCTCCTCGGACGGCGTGGGCTCCGGGGTGGGTGACGGGCTCGGCGTCTCCGTGACCGTCACCGTGGCCGACGGCTCCTCGGCCGTCGACGACGCGTCGTCCCCACACCCGGCGAGCGCGCCGCCCAGGAGAACGACCCCGCAAATGACCTGTGCCACCCTGCTCCGCTTCACAGAGAGCAAGGGTGGCACAGGTCAGAGGTGGATCAGCGGAGGCGCTCAGGCCTTCCGCAGGTTCCGCAGGACGTACTGCATGATGCCGCCGTTGCGGTAGTAGTTCGCCTCGCCGGGGGTGTCGATCCGGACCACGGCGTCGAACTCGACGTCGCCGGCCTTGACCTTGACGGTCTTCGGCGTGCGGCCCTCGTTGAGCTCGGTGATGCCGGTGATGGAGAACTCCTCCTCGCCGGTCAGACCCAGCGACTCGGCGCTCTCGCCCGCGGGGTACTGCAGCGGGATCACGCCCATGCCGATGAGGTTGGAGCGGTGGATCCGCTCGTACGACTCGGCGATGACCGCCTTGACGCCCAGCAGCGAGGTGCCCTTGGCCGCCCAGTCGCGCGACGAGCCGGAGCCGTACTCCTTGCCGGACAGCACGACCAGCGGGATGCCCGCGGCGATGTAGTTCTCCGAGGCCTCGAAGACCGAGGTGACCTCGCCGCCGTTGGTGAAGTCACGCGTGACGCCGCCCTCGGTGCCCGCCGCCAGCTGGTTGCGCAGCCGGATGTTGGCGAAGGTGCCGCGGATCATGACCTCGTGGTTGCCGCGGCGCGAGCCGTAGGAGTTGAAGTCGCGGTTCTCGACACCGTGCTCGGCCAGGTAGCGGCCCGCCGGGGAGTCCTTCTTGATCGCGCCGGCCGGGCTGATGTGGTCGGTGGTGACCGAGTCGCCCAGCTTCAGCAGCACCCGCGCACCCGCGATGTCGGAGACCGGCTCGGGGGTGTCGGGCATCCCGTCGAAGTAGGGAGGCTTCCGGACGTACGTCGACTCCGGGTCCCAGGCGAAGGTCTTGCCCTCGGGGGTCGGCAGCGACTGCCACTGCTCGTCGCCGGCGAAGACGTCCTGGTAGCTGTCGCCGAACATCTCCGAGTTGATCGCCTGCGCGATCGTCTCCTCGACCTCGGACGGCGACGGCCACACGTCCTTCAGGAAGACGTCGTTGCCGTCCTGGTCCTGGCCCAGCGGGTCGGTGAACAGGTCGACGTCCATCGAGCCGGCCAGCGCGTAGGCGACGACCAGCGGCGGCGACGCCAGGTAGTTCATCTTGATGTCGGGGTTGATCCGGCCCTCGAAGTTGCGGTTGCCGGAGAGCACCGAGACGACCGACAGGTCCTTCTCGTTGACCGCGGCGGAGACCTCGGGGATGAGCGGGCCGGAGTTGCCGATGCAGGTGGTGCAGCCGTAGCCGACCAGGTTGAAGCCGAGCTTGTCGAGGTACGGCGTGAGGCCGGACTTCTCGTAGTAGTCGGACACGACCTTGGAGCCGGGGGCCAGCGTCGTCTTGACCCACGGCTTGCGCTGCAGGCCCTTCTCGACCGCCTTCTTGGCCAGCAGGCCCGCGCCGATCATCACCGACGGGTTGGAGGTGTTGGTGCACGACGTGATCGCCGCGATCGTCACCGCCCCGTGGTCGAGGGTGAACTTCGTGCCGTCCTCCAGGGTGACGTCGACGGGGCTGCTCGGCCGGCCGCCGTCCTTCGCCGCCGCGGAGAGGTGGTTGCTCGGCGGCGCGGAGGTGCCGTGGCCGTTGCTGGTGGCCGGGTCGGACGCGGGGAAGGTCTCGGCGACGGACTCGTCGTACCCGTCCTCCTCCTCGCCGGCGACGTAGTCCTTCAGCGAGGCGCGGAAGGACTGCTTCGCGTCGGTGACCTGGATCCGGTCCTGCGGGCGCTTGGGGCCGGCGATGGACGGGACGACGGTCGCCAGGTCGAGCTCGAGCTTCTCGCTGAAGCGCGGCTCGGCCTGGGGGTCGTGCCACAGGCCCTGGGCCTTGGCGTAGGCCTCGACGAGCGCGAGCTGCTCGGGCGAGCGGCCGGTGAGCTCGAGGTACTTGGTGGTCTCCTCGTCGATCGGGAAGACCGCGATGGTCGAGCCGAACTCGGGGCTCATGTTGCCGATCGTGGCGCGGTTGGCCAGCGGCAGCGCGGAGACGCCCGGGCCGTAGAACTCGACGAACTTGCCGACGACGCCGTGCTTGCGCAGCATCTCGGTGATCGTGAGCACCAGGTCGGTGGCGGTCGAGCCCTCGGGCAGGTCGCCCGACAGCTTGAAGCCGACCACGCGCGGGATCAGCATGGAGACGGGCTGGCCGAGCATCGCGGCCTCGGCCTCGATGCCGCCGACGCCCCAGCCCACCACGCCGATGCCGTTGACCATCGTGGTGTGGGAGTCGGTGCCGACGCAGGTGTCGGGGTAGGCCTGCAGGGTGCCCTCGACCTCGCGGGTGAAGACCGTGCGGGCCAGGTGCTCGATGTTGACCTGGTGGACGATGCCGGTGCCCGGCGGGACCACCTTGAAGTCGTCGAAGGCGCCCTGGCCCCACCGCAGGAACTGGTAGCGCTCGCGGTTGCGCTCGTACTCGATCTCGACGTTGCGGCCGAAGGCCTCGGGCGAGCCGAACACGTCGGCGATGACGGAGTGGTCGATGACCATCTCGGCCGGCGCGAGCGGGTTGATCTTGGACGGGTCGCCGCCGAGGTCGGCCATCGCCTCACGCATGGTGGCGAGGTCGACGACGCAGGGGACGCCGGTGAAGTCCTGCATGATCACGCGCGCCGGCGTGAACTGGATCTCCTTGTCGGGCTCGGCCGTCTCGTCCCAGCCGGCCAGCGCCTTGATGTCGTCGGCGGTGATGTCGGCGCCGTCCTCGGTGCGCAGGAGGTTCTCCAGCAGCACCTTCAGGCTGAACGGGAGGCCCGCGACGTCCAGGCCCTCCCCCGTGACCGCGTCGAGGCGGAAGATCTCGTAGGACGTCCCGTCGACGTCCAGGGTGCTCTTCGCACCGAAGCTGTCCTTGCTGGCCAAGGCCTTCATCTCCTCATTCGGATCTGCACGTCTGCGGGTCTCTCCCGCCATCTTGCCGTCGCCGGTCGTCACGGAAAAAGGAAGGCTGACCTAACTTGGTCCGGCCTGAGCGACGGGGATATCTCTTGACGTCAAGATACACGACGTCGAGCAGAAATGCGGACAACCCCGGCGGTCGGTCCGGGGTTGTCCTGCTCGGGAGGGAGCGGTCAGCAGACGACGACCACCGAGAAGGAGCGCTGCGCGGCGGCGCCCGCGCTGTCGGTGGTGGTGACGAAGAGCCCGTTCGGCACGCCAAGGCGGCCGGTCACCGTGGCCTGCCCGTTCCCGGGGTCGCCCGCGCCGGGCGCGCTCATCGAGACCACCGCCGCGCAGTCGGTGATGTCGGTGTTGAAGCGCACCTCGTAGCCGAACAGGGCGGGACCCGACGACGTCGCACCCAGCGACTGCCCCGGCACCAGGCTGCCGTCGGCGTTGACCAGGGCGGCGAGCACGTTGCCCGCCCGGCCCGCGGTGGTGGCGAACGCCGCCGAGGGCACCTCGCCGAGGGTGGACTCCTTCACGTCCGCCCCGGTGAGGGAGTCGTTCTTGACCCTGGTGGACGTGACGGCGTTGCGGGCCAGGTCGGGGTTCTTCACCGCGCCCGCCCGGATCTGCTTGGACCCGACGGAGTTCTTGGCGAGGGCGCCGGCCGCGACGGCGGTGCCCCCACCGCCGAGCACGAGGACCAGGGCGAGGGTGGAGGCGACGTTGGCGTAGGTGAACCGGGAGGAGGTCATGGCCGTCAACCTAGGAACGCGGCCCCGGCCCCCGGCATGGCCCGCACGGGTCATGGCGCGGGGGCCGGGCGTCGTACTCGGGGGCTCAGCCCTGGGCGAGCTCCGCGACGTGCTGCCACTGCTCCCAGCCGGCCAGCCGGCCCTCATAGTCGGCCTTGGCGATCCCGAGCGGCGCGGCCCCGAAGAACACCCGCAGCGGCGGCTCGTCCGCGTCGACGACGGCCAGCACGGCCTTCGCGGAGGCGGTCGGGTCGCCCGGCCCCGCTCCGGCCGACGACTGCTGACGGCGCTGCTCGGCCCGGCGCTCGCGCGCGGCGTCGTACGCCGGCAGCGGGGTGGCGTGCTTCGCCGAGGGGCCGCTCCAGTCGGTCGAGAAGCCGCCCGGCTCGATGAGCGTGACGTGGATGCCGAACTCCCCCACCTCGGCGGCCAGCGACTGGCTGAAGCCCTCCAGGGCCCACTTGGACGCGTGGTAGGCCGACAGGTTGGGGAACGCCGAGATGCCGCCGATCGACGACACCTGCAGGACGTGGCCCGAGCCCTGCTCGCGCAGCAGCGGCAGCGCGGCCTGGGTGACCCACATGGCGCCGAAGACGTTGGTCTCGATCTGCGCGCGCAGCTCCTCCTCGCTGAGCTCCTCGACCATGCCGAACTGGCCGTAGCCGGCGTTGTTCACGACCACGTCGAGGCGACCGAAGTGGTCGTGGGCCCGCTGGACGGCGGCGAAGTCGGCCGCCCGGTCGGTGACGTCGAGCTCGAGGACGAGCAGCGCGTCGCCGTACTGCTGCACGAGGTCGTCGAGGGTGGTGGTGTCGCGGGCGGTGGCGGCGACGCGGTCGCCGCGGTCGAGGGCGGCGACGGTCCACTCGCGACCGAAGCCGCGGGACGCGCCGGTGATGAACCAGGTCTTGCCGGATGAGTCGGTCATGTCCTCGAACGTACGACCTGGAGCGCACTCACACTCAAGCCGGCACGAGCCGGGCGACGCACTCCACGTGATGGGTCATCGGGAACAGGTCGAAGGCGCGCAGCCCGGCGACCACGTAGCCGTGCTCGGCGAAGATCGCCACGTCGCGGGCCAGTGCGGCGGGGTCGCAGGCGACGTAGGCGACGGCTCGCGGGGACCGTGCGACGACCTGCTCCACGACGGCGCGCTTCGCCCCCTCGCGGGGCGGGTCCAGGACGACCAGGTCGAAGGGGTCGTCGTACGACGTGGCGAGCACCTCGCCGACGTCGCCGGCCCGCACTTCGGCGGTCGGGACGTTGCGGGTGGAGAGGGCCGAGGCCCGGGCGTCGCCCTCGACGGCCACCACCCGACCCTCGGGGCCGACGGCCTCGGCGAGGAAGCGGGCGAAGAGCCCGACCCCGGCGTACAGGTCGAGGCAGCGGTCCCCCGGCTGCGGCGCGAGCGCCTCCACGACGGCGGTGACCAGGGTGTCCGGCGCTCCGGGGTGAACCTGCCAGAAGCCGTCCTCGGCCACCGCGAAGGCGTGCCCGAGGGCGGTGTGGTCCGACGGCGCGGGCGCCTCGAGGAGGCACTCGTCGACGGCCACCAGCCGGTGCGAGCGGTGCTGGCGCATGGCCCGGCGACCGTCCGGGAGGGTCGCGTAGCGCTGGCGGGTGCGCCAGTGCAGGCCGGCGTCGTCGCCGGGGACCGCCTCCACCACGACGTCGAGCTCCAGGCGCGCCAGCCGCGAGAGCTGCTCGCGGACCACGTCGGCCTTCAGGGCGCGCTGCCGGTCGAGCGCGACGTGCTGGAAGTCGCAGCCCCCGCAGCGGCCGGGGCCGGCGTACGGGCACGGGGCCTCGACGCGGTCGGCGGACGCGTCGAGGACCTCGACCGCGTCGCCGCGCCAGAAGCGGTCGCCGTCGGTGCCCTCGGTGATCACCAGGACCACCCGCTCGCCCGGGACGGCGTGCCGGAGGAAGACCACGCGGCTCTCGGGCTCGGGGAGTCGGACGATGCAGTGGCCGCCGTGGGCGACCGGGCCGACCTCGGCCTCGAAGCGCTCGCCGACGCGGGAGCGCCCGCGGGCCTTACGGGCTCGGGGGTGACGCGGGCTCACCGCGGGACCTGGCCGTCGTCGCGCTTGTCGACCTGGCCGCGGCGCAGGTCACCGGGGCGGACTCGGAAGTCGTCGCGCAGCTCCCGCTCCTGGGCGATCCGGGACGAGCGCAGCTGGTAGGGCACCGAGATGACCATGACGCCGGGGGTGAACAGCAGGCGGCCCTTGAGCCGCAGGGCGGTCTGGTTGTGGAGCAGTTGCTCCCACCAACGGCCGACGACGTACTCGGGGATGTAGACCGCGACCACGCCGCGCGGGTTGGCGCGGCGGATCTCAGTGGCGTACTCGACCACCGGCCGGATCAGCTCCCGGTACGGCGAGTGCAGCACCTTCAGCGGCACGTCCATGCGCCGCTCGTCCCACTCGTCCAGCAGCCGGTTCGTCGCTGCCGGGTCGGCGGCGACGTAGATGCCCTCGAGGATGTTGGGCCGGGTGGCCTTGGCGAAGGCCAGGGCCCGCAGCGTCGGCTTGTGCAGCTTGGAGACCAGGACGATGGCGTGCACCCGGGTGGGCATCAGCTTGTCGTCCTCGTCGGCGGCGAGCTCCTCGGCGACCTGGTCGTAGTGGGTGCGGATGCCCCGCATCAGCAGGAAGAATCCGATCATCGCCAGGATGGTGATCCAGGCCCCGGCGAGGAACTTGGTGATCAGGATGATGACCAGCACGACCGCGGTCATGGCCAGGCCGATCGTGTTGATCACCCGCGAGCGGGCCATCTTGCGCCGTACGGCGGGGTCCTTCTCGGTCGCGAGGTGCCTCGTCCAGTGCCGGATCATGCCGAGCTGGCTGAGGTTGAACGACACGAAGACGCCGACGATGTAGAGCTGGATCAGCTTGGTGGTCTCGGCGTCGAAGGCCAGGATCAGCGCGATGGCCATCGCGGCCAGGAAGACGATGCCGTTGCTGTAGGCCAGCCGGTCGCCGCGGGACCCGAGCGCCCGCGGCGCGAAGCCGTCCTGGGCGAGGATCGAGCCGAGCACCGGGAAGCCGTTGAACGCCGTGTTGGCGGCCAGCACCAGGATCACGCCGGTGACCGTGACGACGAGGTAGAAGCCGGGCGAGAAGTCGCTGAAGACGGCTCGCGCGATCTGGGCGATCACGGCGTGCTGCTCGTAGTCGCTGCCGACCGGCGTGCCGTCGCCGTACGTCAGCCGGTCGAGGTCGTGCGGGTCGACGTACCGGATCCCCATCTGGCGGGCCAGCACGATGACGCTGACCATCATCGTGATCGCGATCATCCCGAGCAGCAGCAGCGTCGTCGCGGCGTTCTTGCTCTTCGGCCGCTTGAAGGCGGGGACGCCGTTGGAGATCGCCTCGACCCCGGTCAGGGCCGCGCACCCCGACGAGAACGCCCGGGCCAGCAGGAGCAGCAGGCCCAGCGTCGTGAGGGGCTCCTCGAGGCCCGGCTCGGGCTTGATGAGCAGGTCGGCGCTCTCCACCGCGGGCAGGTCGCCGAGCAGCATCCGCAGGAACCCGTACGCGCACATGCCGAGGATCGCCACCATGAACGCGTACGTCGGGACCGCGAAGACCCCGCCCGACTCGCGGATGCCGCGCAGGTTGATGGCCATCAGCAGCACCACCGCCACCGACGCGGCGGTCGCCTCGTGGCCCTGCAGCGCCGGGATCGCGGACGCGGCGTACTGGGCGCCGGAGGAGATCGACACCGCGACGGTCAGCACGTAGTCGACCAGCAGCGCGCTGGCCACCGTGGTGCCGGCCGTCCGGCCGAGGTTGACGGTCGCGACCTCGTAGTCGCCGCCCCCGCTCGGGTAGGCGTGCACGGTCTGGCGGTAGGAGGCGATCACGACCGCCATCACCAGGGCGACGGCGAGCCCGATCTTCCAGGAGAAGGAGTACGCCGACACGCCCGCGAGCGAGAGCATGATGAAGACCTCGTCGGGGGCGTAGGCCACCGAGGAGAGCGCGTCGCTGGCGAAGACCGGCAGCGCGATGCGCTTGGGGAGCAGCGTCTCGCCCAGCTGGGAGCTGCGCAGCTTGCGCCCCAGCAGGATCCGCTTGGAGACGTCGCCAGCACCCACGAGGCGGAACGCTACGGGACTCGGCGTGATTGCGGCGCCTTAGGGATACGGTTCATGCGTGCATGTCGTGATCATGGGCTGTGGCCGCGTCGGTTCGACGCTCGCCCGCAGCCTCGAGGACCGCAACCACACGGTGTCGATCATCGACAGCGAGCCCGACGCCTTCCGGCGCCTCGGACCCGGCTTCAACGGCGACAAGGTCACCGGCATCGGATTCGACCAGGAGGTCCTGGAGAAGGCCGGCATCCGCCGCGCCGACGCGTTCGCGGCCGTCTCCTCGGGCGACAACTCCAACATCATCGCCGCCCGCGTGGCCCGCGAGACGTTCGGCATCCAGCAGGTCGTGGCCCGGATCTACGACCCGGGCCGCGCCGAGGTCTACCAGCGCCTCGGCATCACGACGGTCGCCACCGTGAAGTGGACGGCCGACCAGGTGCTGCGCCGGCTGCTGCCGGCCGGTGCCGAGCCGGACTTCCGCGACCCGTCCGGCACCATCCGCCTCGACCAGGTCCCGGCCCCCGAGCCGTGGGTCGGCGAGCGCACCGTCGCGTTCCAGGAGCAGACCCGGAGCCGGATCGCGTGGATCGACCGGCTCGGCGAGGGCATGCTCCCGACCCGCGAGAGCGTGATCCAGGAGGGCGACCTGCTCCACCTGGTGATGCGCGAGGAGAACGCGGCCCACGCCTACCGCGTCGTCGAGCGCGGACCCGAGGAAAGCTGAGGCCCTGACATGCGCGTAGCCATCGCCGGAGCCGGCGCCGTCGGGCGCTCGATCGCCCGTGAGCTGATCCAGAACGGCCACCAGGTGCTGCTGGTCGACAAGAACCCGGACTCGATCAAGCCCGAGCGGGTCCCCGACGCCGAGTGGCTGCTGGCCGACTCCTGCGAGCTGTCCTCGCTGGAGGAGGCGCGGCTCGACAAGTGCGACGTCGTCATCGCCGCCACCGGCGACGACAAGGTCAACCTGGTGACCTCCCTGCTGGCCAAGACGGAGTTCGGGGTCCCCCGCACCGTCGGCCGGGTCAACCACCCCAACAACGAGTGGCTGTTCAGCGAGGCCTGGGGGGTCGACGTCAACGTCTCGACCCCGCGGATCATGTCGGCCCTGGTCGAGGAGGCCGTCACGGTCGGCGACCTGGTCCGGCTGTTCACGTTCCGCCAGGGCAAGGCCAACCTGGTCGAGATGACCCTCCCCGCGGACTCGCCGTACGTCGGGAAGCCGACCGGGCTGATCCCGCTCCCGGAGAACTGCGCCCTGGTCACCATCCTGCGCGACGGCCAGGTCTACGTGCCCGACCCGGAGCAGCCCGTCGAGTCCGGGGACGAGCTGCTGTTCGTCGTACCGGCCGAGGGTGAGGACGCGCTGGAGCGGCTGCTGGCTCCGGAGAGCCACCCCGGCTAGCGCCTCGGCAGATCGCGCTCGCGACCCGGAACGGGGTCCCGACACGCGACTTCGTTCCTCAGTCGCGCCGCTCGCTCGACCACCATCGGGAGGTCCGCTGGTGCGTCCCTCCTACTCCGCGGTGAGCCCATGGTGCGGCTGGTCCTCGATCGGCGTCGCGTCGCGGGCGAGCAGCCAGATCATCGCGCCCCAGGAGCCGATCCGCAGCGCCCAGCCCAGGCCGAGCCGGAGGATGCCCAACAGGGCCACGGCCAGGTCGACGTCGATGGTGTCGCTCCAGCCGAGCAGCCAGATCGGGCCCTGGATCGCGACGCCGACGGCGCCGGGCAGCAGGAACAGCCAGGTCAGCCGGGTGCACAGCCGGACGACCTGCTTGTCGGCGTGCCAGGCGGTCGGGTCGCCGGTGACGCTGCCGAGCATGAACCCGACGAACGGCCAGCCGACCAGGCAGGACGCGGTCATCACGACGGTGTAGCCGAGGCTGATCAGGATGCCGGGCAGGAAGAAGGCCAGCGCCTGGTCGGACTCCGAGCCGCCCGAGCTGGCGGCGATCCGGACGAAGACCCAGCCGATGGCGATCGCGAAGAAGGCGTTCAGGACGTACTGGACCGTGCTCCGCTGCACGAGCCGCAGGACGAGGCAGACCGCAGCCGCCGCGACGCTGACCACCAGCGCCAGCTGGAGCTCCTTGGTGGTGAGCCAGAGCAGCGTGAACAGGATGCCGGGGACGCCGGCCTCGAGCATCCCGCGGCGGCCGCCGAGGGCGCTGGCCATCTGGGCCCGGACCAGAGCCTCGACGGTGTCGACCGAGACCGTCGGCTTGGCCGCCGCCGAGGACGGCTGCTGCTCGGCGGTCACGGCATCAGCTCGTAGCGCGGGTTGTAGAGCACCCGGACCCCGTCGTGCTGGCCGATCCGGCCCTGCACCTGGATCGAGCGGCCCGGCGCGATGCCGGCGATCCGCCGCCGGCCGAGCCAGACCAGGGTGATCACGCCCGAGCCGTCGAACAGCTCCGCTTCGAGGGCGGGGACGCCGCCGCGGGGGCGCAGGGTGACGGTCCGCAGAGTGCCGCGCAGCTGGACCCGCTCGCGGTCCGGGGCGGTCGCGATCGTGTCGTGACCCGCGTCGGCGTAGGTCTCGCGCATGTCACGGGCGTGCTGGTCGCTGCTGTTGGCCCAGCGACTGATGCTGCGGCGCAGCCGGCTCTTCTCCGCCATCACCGGCTCACGGGGTGGGCGGCTGGGCCGCGGGCTGGTCGACCTTGCGCGCGTTGGCGGGCAGGACGACCGGCAGCGGCTCGCCGACCGGCATCGCACCGACACCGCGCTGCACGGCGACGCTGCGAACGGTCTCGATCCACTCCTCCGGCAGCGACTCCTCCAGGGCCGGGCGGCCCATCACGGTGGCGCGCAGCAGCCATCGGTCGCCGTTCACCCCGACGATCACGGACGGCTGGGTGGCGGTGCTGCCGTCGGGACGGCGTACCTGCAGCTGGCAGACCAGCTCGGTGCCGAACTCGCCCTCGCGCTCGGAGGCGGTGCCGCCGCGGCGGGCCATGTCGGCCGCCAGCTGGGGACGCACCTCGGACCACAGGTCGCCGTTGCGGGGCGCGGCGAAGGCCCGGAGCTCCACGGCGCCCTCGGGGGCGGCGAGCAGCACCGACTGGACCGTGCCCGAGGCCTCGTCGACCTGCAGGCGCAGCTCGCGGCCCTCCTGGGGCGCGACCAGCAGCGACCCGAGGTCGACCCGCTCCACCCCGTCCTCGGGGAGGTCGGCGGCGTCGAACGGCCCGACCGGGGCCGGGACGTCGGCGGCGTCGGTCGACGGCTCGGCCGGGGTGGTGTCGGACTTGCGACGGAACTTCACTTCGAGCTGCTCCTCGGTGCGGGGCCCTGCGACGGGTGGGTCGGGCGGCTCAGGATCTGCCGAACCCGCCGGTAGAACCGTAGCCCCCGTCGCCACGGACCGACGCGGGGAGTTCGGAGACCTCGACGAACCGGGCCCGTTCGAACCGCTGGACGACGAGCTGGGCGATCCGGTCGCCCCGCCGCAGCTCGATCGGCTCGGCCTGGTCGTGGTTGACCAGGAGCACCTTGATCTCGCCTCGGTAGCCGGCGTCGACGGTGCCCGGGGTGTTCACGATCGACAGCCCGTGCCGGGCCGCGAGGCCGGACCGCGGGTGCACGAGGGCGACGTACCCGTCCGGGAGGGCGAGGGCCACGCCGGTCGGGACCAGCGCCCGCTCCCCCGGCGCCAGCGTCACGTCGACGGTCGTGAGGAGGTCGGCGCCGGCGTCGCCGGGGTGGGCGTACGACGGCAGCGGGAGGTCGGGGTCGAGACGCAGCACCTGCACGTCGAGGTCGGGGTGGGGCACTCGCGGAGCGTACCGACCGGGATGGGAAACTCTCCTCGTGCCCGACTCCCCTGCCCCCGGCTACGACGAGCGCCTCGGCGTCCCGCTGCGCTGGTGGGTGCAGGGGTTCATGTTCACCGCGAGCCTCTGGCTGGCCGTCCTGGCGGCCCTCCCCGAGGCCGCCGCCTGGGCGGCCACCGGTGTCGTGGCCGCGCTCGTGTCGGCCCTGTTCCTGGCCTACGGGTCGGCCCGGATCAGCGTCCACGACGGTGTGCTGCGGGCCGGGCGGGCGCGGATCGAGGCCCGGCACCTCGGCGCGGTCGAGGCCCTGGACCCCGAGGAGGCCCACCGGGCGGCCGGTCGTGAGGCCGACGCCCGCGCCTACCTGCTCCTGCGGCCCTACCTGAAGCGCGCGGTCCGGGTCGCCATCACCGACCCGGCCGACCCGGCGCCGTACTGGCTGCTGAGCACCCGTCGTCCCGACGAGCTGGCCAAGGCCCTGGCCTCGCTGTCTGACGCTCCGACCGCTGGGTAATGTCCTGCCATGGCCAAGGACAGCTCCAAGATCTGGTCGGCCTTCTCCCTCGTCTCGGCCCTCGGGGCCGCGGCACTGGCGAAGAAGGCCGCTGACGCCACCTGGAAGGTGACGACCGGGAGGAAGCCCCCGGAGAACCCCGCCGACCCCGATGTCGAGATCTGGGAGGCGGTCGCCTGGGCGGTCACCAGCGGCGTGCTGGTCGGCCTGGCCCGGATGCTCGCCCAGCGGCGGGCGGCGTCGTACTACGCACGCTCCACGGGTCACCTGCCGCCCGAGCTGCGCCGCGACGGCGAGTAGCCCCCGGCAACAGACCCCGACACGACAGAAGGCCGCGACCCCCGAGGGGGTCGCGGCCTTCGGGCGTCGCGTCCTGGATCAGGCGCAATCGCGGCAGATCATCTTCTTCTCGTCGGCCAGCTGCGACCGGTGGTGGACCAGGAAGCAGCTCATGCAGGTGAACTCGTCATCCTGCTTCGGCTTCACCTCGACCGCGAGCTCCTCGTGGGACAGGTCAGCACCGGGGAGCTCGAAGGACTCGGCCGCCTCGGTCTCGTCCTCGTCGACCTTGCCGGAGTTCTTGTCGTGACGTCGCGCCTTGAGCTCTTCGATGCTCTCCTCGGACTGGTCTTCCTCGTTCTTGCGCGGTGCGTCGTAGTCGGTCGCCATAGCGTCACTCACTCCCCTCGTCTGTGCTGCCCCGTGTACCGGTCACCCGCGAGCCGCGTCGGCTCACGTCGTCGGCGCCAGATTGTGCACCATGCGCCCCCTCGAGCGCACACCGGTCGGGTGATGCGCCCCCACAACGCCGTCCGCTGAGCGGCTATTCCCCCTCCTCGGCGGCGAACCCTGCGGACACCACGGCCGTGTGGAGCTCGTCGTACGAAGGTGCCGGAGCACACACGATGAGGCTCAGTCCCCCGGCGCCGACCAGGAGCTCCCAGCGCGCCCCGGCGGCCTCGGCCACCAGGGCGCCGGCCGCGTGGTCCCACAGGTTGACGCCCTCCTCGACGTAGGCGTCGACGGTGCCGTCGGCCACCCCGCAGAGGTCGAGGGCGCAGGAGCCGAGCCGCCGGATGTCGCGGATCCGCGGCAGCAGGTCGAGCCAGGCGGTGACCTGCGCTCGTCGTACCTCGCGGTCGTAGGAGAACCCGGTGGCGATCAGCGTCTTGTCCAGGGGCACGGCGACGCGCGGCCGCACCGCCTCGCCGTCACGGGTCGCCAGCGGCCGGCCGTCCGGCTCGCGGTGGGCGACGTGCTCGGTGCCGGTGGCGACGTTGAGGACCACCCCCGCGACGACCGCTCCGTCGACCTCGGCGGCGATCGAGACGGCGTACTGCGGGATGCCGTAGAGGAAGTTCACGGTGCCGTCGATCGGGTCGACGATCCAGCGCACCCCCGAGGTGCCGGCGACGTCGTCGCCCTCCTCGCCCAGGAACGCGTCGTCGGGGCGCTGCTCGCGCAGCAGGGACCGGATCAGCTCCTCGCTGGCCCGGTCGGCCTCGGTCACGACGTCCACGTCGCTGGACTTGGTCGCGGCGACCGAGACCCCGGCGGCGCGTCGCGAGCGGACCAGCTCGGCGGCCCGCCGGGCCACGTCGAGCGCCAGGGCCGCGAGCTCCTGACCGGTCGGTGGCCTCATGCTCCGCACAGCGTCGGCTTGTCGGCCCGGGCGTTGGCGCAGCAGCCCACGGGGCAGGCGTCCCACATCGGGCCGATCGCCCCGGTCGACGCGCGGGCGACCTCCTGGCCCCGCTCGACCGCGGCCCGCTCCACGAGCAGGTCGCGCACGGCCGCGACGAAGCGCGGGTCCGTGCCGGCGGTCGCCGAGCGGCGGGCGGGCAGTCCGAGCTCCTCGGCCGTGGCCAGCGCCTCGGTGTCGAGGTCGTAGATGACCTCCATGTGGTCGGAGACGAAGCCCACCGGCACCATCACCACGGCCGGCGCACCGGCCTCGTGCAGCGACGTGAGGTGGTCGTTGACGTCGGGCTCCAGCCACGGGATGTGCGGAGCACCCGAGCGCGAGCAGTAGACCAGCTCGTGCGGGTGCTCGACCCCCGTCTCCTCGGCGACCCGGGCCACGACGGTCGCGGCGACGTCGAGGTGCTGCGTGACGTAGGCCCCGCCGCCCTGCTCCGGCGGGCCGGAGGCGTCGTTCATCGACAGCGGGATCGAGTGGGTGACGAAGGCGAGGTGGGCGCCGGCGCGGGCCTCCTCGGGCAGGTCGGCGAGCGCCGCCAGCACGCCGTCGACGACCGGCTCCACGAAGCCCGGGTGGTTGAAGTAGTGGCGCAGCTTGTCCAGCCGCGGCGCGCCGTCCAGACCGTCGACGGCGTCGAAGAGGTTCTCGCGGTACTGCCGGCACGAGGAGTACGACGAGTAGGCGCTGGTGACGAAGCAGGCGGCGCGGGTCACCCCGTCGGCGGCCATCTGCGCGAGCGTGTCGGTGAGGTAGGGGTCCCAGTTGCGGTTGCCCCAGTAGACCGGCAGGTCGATCCCGGCCGCGGCGAGGTCCGTGCGCAGCCCGGCCAGGAACTCCCGGTTCTGGTCGTTGATCGGCGACCTCCCCCCGAAGAGGAAGTAGTGCTCGCCGACCTCCTCGAGCCGCTCGCGCGGGATGCCCCGGCCGCGGGTCACGTTCTCGAGGAAGGGGACGACGTCCTCGGGCGCCTCGGGTCCGCCGAAGGAGACCAGGAGCAGGGCGTCGTACGGCGAGACGTCGGGGGCATCGGTTGGCATGTCGCCATCGTAGGGAGGCGTGCGAATTGGCTGGGCGGCGCTCCCGCGCTCTACCTTGCGACTGCCATGGCCGCTCTCACGTCGTACCGCCGGGTGCTCGCGCAACCCGGCACCGCCCGGTTCAGCCTCGCCGGGCTGGTCGGCCGCCTTCCCATCTCGATGGTCGGCCTCGGCATCGTGCTGCTCGTCGAGGACCAGTCCGGCTCGTACGGCGTCGCTGGCACCGTGACCGCCACCTACACGGTGGCCGGCGCCGGCCTGGCCATCGCCCAGGGCCGGCTGCTCGACCGCCTCGGTCAGCGCCTGGTGCTCACCGTGGCCGCCACGCTGTTCAGCGTCGCCATGGCGCTGCTCGTCTGGTCGGTGCAGGAGGACTGGCCGCGGGCGGCGACGTACGTCCTGGCCGCCGTGGCGGGCGCGACGCTCCCCCAAGTCGGCTCGTGCGTGCGCGCCCGCTGGTCGCACGTCCTCGACCGGTCCACCGACGTGCAGACCGCCTTCGCGCTCGAGGCGGTCCTCGACGAGGTCGTCTTCGTCGTCGGCCCGATCCTCGCGACCGTCCTCGCGACCACCGTCGACCCCGTGGTCGGTCTCGCGGTCGCCGTGGTGAGCGGGCTGGTCGGCTGCCTCGGGCTGGCCCGGCAGCACGCCACCGAGCCGCCGACCCACGTGCACGACCACGCCACCGGGACGCGCCCGGCGATGCCCTGGCGCACGGTGGCGCCGCTGACCGTGGTCAGCGTCGGGCTCGGGGTGCTGTTCGGCGCGGCCGAGGTTACGACCGTCGCGTTCTCGGAGGAGCGCGGCGCCGAGGCGTACGCCGGCGCGCTGCTGGCCGTCTGGGCGCTCGGAAGCCTGCTCTCGGGCGTCGTCACCGGGGCGGTCAGCTGGCGTCGCGGCCCGTCGTACCGGGTGCGGGTCGGGGCGCTCGCCATGGCGGTGTCGATGCTCCCGCTGTTCCTGGTCGACTCGATGTGGACGATGGGCGTGCTGCTGCTGGTCGGGGGCTCGGCCACCGCCCCGACCCTGG
Source organism: Nocardioides sp. CCNWLW216 (assembly GCF_037120545.1). NCBI lineage: Bacteria > Bacillati > Actinomycetota > Actinomycetes > Propionibacteriales > Nocardioidaceae > Nocardioides > Nocardioides sp. CCNWLW216. The sequence goes on along the minus strand of NZ_JBBBBJ010000004.1, from coordinate 291,320 downwards.
TGGCCACGCTCTCGATGGCAGAGCAGGTCCTGCCGCGGCCCCGGATGACCGAGGGCCTGGCCGTCCTGCACACCGGCTTGGTCGCCGGGGTGGCCCCGGGGGCGGCGCTCAGCGGCTTCGTGGTGGACCATCACGGGGCGTCGGCGGCGTACCTCGTCAGCGCCGGGGCGGGCGTGCTCGCCGCCCTGGCCGCGCTGGCCCTCCCGCGGCAGGGGCGCACGACGTAGGTTCGGCGGCGTGACGCAGACCACACTGCCGCCGATCGAGCACCCCACCCTGGCCGGGATCCTCCTCGCCCGCGCGACCGACGACGCGACCGCGCTGCTCTTCGAGGACCGGCGCTGGAGCTACCGCGAGCTGCTCGCCGAGGCCGCGGTCCGGGCCGGCATCCTCCGGGACCTGCGGCCCGAGGGCCGGCCCTGGCACGTCGGCGTCCTGCTCGACAACTCGCCCGAGTACCTCTTCCTCGTCGCGGGCGCCGCGCTCTGCGGGGCGAGTGTCGTCGGCATCAACCCCACGCGCCGCGGCGCCGAGCTGGCGACCGACATCCGCTCGACCGACGTCCACACGATCGTGTCCGCACCCGAGCACCTCTCCCTGCTCGCCGGCCTCGACCACGGGGCCGCTCGGGTCCTGGTCGCCGGCTCCGAGGAGTACGACGCCCTGCTGGCCGGCCGCGCCGACGCCGAGGTGACGGCGACACCGGAGGCCCTGGACCCGACCACCCGGCTGCTGCTGCTCTTCACGTCCGGCTCGACGGGCGCGCCGAAGGCGGTGGTCTGCTCGACCGGCCGGATGGCGATGATCGTCCAGCTCAACCCGCTCGTCCTCGAGCGCGACGATGTCGCCTACAACGCGATGCCGATGTTCCACGGCAACGCCCTGATGGCCTCGTGGGGGCCGTGCCTGCGCCGCGGCGCGGCCTTCGCCACCCGCCGCCGGTTCTCGGCCTCGGGCTTCCTCCCGGACCTGCAGCGCTTCGGTGCCACCTACGTCAACTACGTCGGTCGCTCCCTCGCCTACGTGCTGAGCCGGCCCGAGCACCCCGGCGAGCGGGACAACCGGCTGCGGGTCGCCTTCGGCACCGAGGCCTCGGCCCGCGACCGCGCGGAGTTCGAGCGCCGCTTCGGCTGCCCGGTCGTCGAGTCCTACGGCTCCTCGGAGGGCGCCGTCGCCATCCGTCCGGTCGAGGGGACTCCGCCGGGCGCGCTCGGACTCCCCCAGACCGGGTACGCCGCCGAGGTGCTGGCCCCCGACGGCTCGGTCTGCCCGCCGGCCCGGTTCTCCCCCGACGGCCGGCTGCTCAACGCCGACGAGGCGATCGGCGAGATCGTGGGGATCGACGCCGCCGCCCGGTTCGAGGGCTACTACCGCAACCCGGAGGCGGCCGCGGAGCGGGTGCGCGGTGGCGACTACTGGACCGGTGACCTCGCCTACCGCGATCAGGACGGGTGGTTCTGGTTCGCCGGCCGTACGGCGGACTGGCTGCGGGTCGACTCGGAGAACTTCGCCGCCGCCCCGGTCGAGCGGATCCTGGCCCGCCGGCCGGACGTCGCGGTGGCCGCGGTCTACGCCGTACCCGACCCGCGCACCGGGGACCAGGTGATGGCCACCCTCCAGGTCGCGGACGACCCGGCCGGATTCGACGTCGACGGCTTCGCGACCTTCCTCGACGCCCAGCGCGACCTCGGCACGAAGTGGGCACCCCGGTTCCTGCGCATCACCCGTGACCTCCCCACGACCGCGACCCGCAAGGTCGACAAGCCCGCGCTGCGCCGGCGGCTCTGGTCCGGCGACGACCCGGTCTTCGAGCGGGTCGACGGCGCCTACCGCCCGCTCACCGCCGACCGGACGGCCGCGCTGGCCACCGAGTTCGAGCGGCACGGCCGGGCGCACCTGCTCCACGGGAGCTGACTGACTACGCTGCGCGTCGTGGAGTGGAGCAACTGGTCGGGCCTGGAGTCCGCACGTCCCGCCCGGACGGTCACGCCGGGGACCGTCGCCGAGGTCGTCGCCGAGATCGAGCGGGCCCGCGAGGACCGGTCGACGGTCAAGATGGTCGGCACCGGCCACAGCTTCACCGCGATCTCGGCGCCCGAGCACACCATGCTGCGGCCCGGCGCGATGACCGGCATCGTCGGCGTCGACCGCGAGGCGATGACCGTCACCGCGCTCGCCGGCACCCAGCTCAAGGTCCTCAACGCCGGCCTCGAGCAGCTCGGGCTGAGCCTGCACAACATGGGCGACATCGCCGAGCAGACCCTGGCCGGCGCGACCTCGACCGGCACCCACGGCACCGGCGGGATCGCGGCGGGCCTGGCCGCGCAGCTGGCCGGGCTGGAGCTCGTGACCGGCACCGGCGAGGTGCTGCGGGCCAGCGAGAGCGAGAACCCCGACGTCTTCGCCGTCGCCCGGGTCGGCCTGGGCGCGCTGGGCGTGCTCACCCAGGTCACCTTCAAGGTGGAGCCGCTCTTCGTGCTGGAGGCCAGCGAGCAGCCGATGTCGTGGGACGAGGCGCTCGGCTCCTTCGACCAGATGACGGCCGAGAGCCACCACGTCGACATGTACTGGTTCCCCCACACCGACCGAATATCGGTCAAGCGCAACGAGCGGCTCGACGTACCGGTGGCCGAGGCGGAGCCGCTCTCGGCCGCCCGTGCCTGGTTCGACGACGACTTCCTGCAGAACGACGCCTTCGGCGCGCTCTGCCGGGTGCTCAACAGGGTCCCCGCCGCGATCCCGCGGGTCAACCGGGTCAACGCGCGGTTGATGGGTGCCCGCACCTACAGCGACGCCGCCCACCGGGTCTTCACGGCCCGGCGCGACGTCGTCTTCCGCGAGATGGAGTACGCCGTCCCGCGCGAGGCCGGGCTGTCGGTGCTCCGCGAGGCGCGGGCCGCCGTCGATTCCAGCGGGCTGCGGATCAGCTTCCCGGTGGAGATCCGCACCGCCCCCGCCGACGACGTGGCGCTGTCGACCGCGTCCGGCCGGGACTCGTTCTACCTGGCCTTCCACACCCACCGCGACGCCGACCACCGCGCCTACTTCGACCTCCTCGAGCCGATCCTGCGCGCCCACGACGGCCGACCGCACTGGGGCAAGGTGCACACCCGCACCGCGGCCGACCTGGCGCCGGCGTACCCGCGCTTCGAGGAGTTCCTGGCGGTGCGCGACCGACTCGACCCGGACCGGGTGTTCGCCAACGACTACCTGCGGCGCGTGCTCGGGGACTGACGCCTCACCCAGTTTCGCTGGTCGAGTAGCGAGCGAGTGGCAGTTTCGCTGGTCGAGTAGCGAGCGAGCGGTGGCCTCGCTGGTCGAGTAGCGAGCGAGTAGCAGATTCGCTGGTCGAGTAGCGAGCGCCAGCGAGCGTATCGAGACCCCTCGGTCAGTGTCTCGATACGCCCGTCGCGACCTCCTTCGTCGGTCGCGGGGCTACTCGACCTGGCGCCTGCTCTCGTCGGGAGCTCCTTCGTCGCTCCCGACGAGGGCGCTCACTTCGTGTTGTAGAGCCGGAGCGCGATCGGCGCGAAGACGGCCGTGATGACCGCCGAGAGCACCAGCACGATCAGGATGTCGCCGCTGTCGGGGGCGTCGTCCATCAGGCCGCGGGCCGCCTCGCAGAGCAGGGTCACCGGGTTGACGTCGACGAAGGCCTGCAACCAGCCCGGCATGGTCTCCGGCGGGGCGAAGACCGAGCTGATGAAGGTGAGCGGGAAGAGCACCATCATCGAGGTGCCCATCACGGCATTGGGGCTGCGGACCTTCAGCCCGACGATCAGCCACAGCCAGCTGAGCGAGAAGCAGAAGACCAGCAGCAGGAGCACGGCCAGGATGACACCGAGGAAGCCACCGGGCGCGCGGTAGCCGATCAGCACCCCCACGACCAGGACCATGAACGACGCCAGCCCGTAGCGCAGCGTGTCGCCGAGCAGCGCCCCGACCAGCAGCGAGGCCCGCCAGACCGGCAGCGACCGGAACCGGTCGAAGACGCCCTTGTCGATGTCGGTGTTGATGGTCAGGCCGGTGTACATCGTGATGAAGACGACGGTCTGGGTGAGGATGCCGGGCAGCGCGTACTGGAGGTACTCCCCCGTCGAGCCCGAGATGGCACCGCCGAAGACGTAGGTGAACATCAGCGTGAAGAGGATCGGGAACATCGTCACGTCGAAGAGCTGCTCGGGGACGTGCTTGATCTTCAGCAGCGCCCGCCACCCGAAGGTGAGCGAGGAGCTGACCGCGTTGGCCCGCGGCGGGCGCTCGGCGGCCCCGAGCGCGGCGATGACGCTGGCGTCGAGCGAGCGGGTCGGCTCGCGGGTCTCGGTGGTCATGCGGGGACCTCCTGGTCCTGGGTCTCGGTCGCGCTCTCCTCGGCCGGACGGCCGGTGAGGGCCAGGAACACCTCGTCGAGGCTGGGCTGGCCGAGGCTGTACTCGTTGATCCGCAGGCCGCGGTCGCCCACCCGCTGCAGCGCGCCGGCGACGGCGGTCGGGTCGTCGACCCGCAGCGTCACCGTGGTCCCGTCGGGCTCGAGGACGGGCTCGGCCGCGAGCGTCTCGCCCAGCAGCCGGGCCACCTCCTCCCGGTCGCCGGGGTCGGCGACCCGGACCCGGACCGCGCCGGAGCCGACCGAGGCCTTCAGCTCGCCGCTGGTGCCCTCGGCGATCACCCGCCCGTGGTCGATCACCGCGATCCGGTCGGCCAGCTGGTCGGCCTCCTCGAGGTACTGAGTCGTCAGCAGGATCGTGGTCCCCGCCCCGACCAGCCCGCGCACGATCTCCCAGACCTGGTTGCGGCTGCGGGGGTCGAGCCCGGTCGTGGGCTCGTCGAGGAACATCAGGTCGGGCCGGACCACGATCGACCCGGCGATGTCGATGCGCCGACGCATGCCGCCCGAGTAGGCCTTCACCTGCTTCTTCGCCGACTCGGCGAGGTCGAAGGCCTCCAGCAGCTGCATCCCCCGCTCCTTGGCCGCGGCCTTGCCGTAGCCGTAGAGGCGGGCCAGCAGGACGAGGTTCTCCAGGCCGGTGAGGTCCTCGTCGAGGGACGCGAACTGCCCGGTCATCGCGACCCGGGCGCGCACGTCGGCGGCCTCCCGGACCACGTCGTGGCCCAGCACCGTCGCCGTGCCACCGTCGGGCACCAGCAACGTCGCCAGCATCTTGATGGTGGTGGTCTTCCCGGCGCCGTTGGGGCCGAGGACGCCGTAGACGCCGCCCGCCCGGATGGCGAGGTCGACGCCGTCGACGGCGCGGTTGTCTCCGAAGGTCTTGACGAGCCCGTGGGTCTCGATCGCGAGGTCCATGCCTCATTCGACCGCACGGCACCGACAGAATCATCGGACTTTGGTCGAACCTTTCGGGGTTCCCGGCGCGTCTGGGTGGCGACGGGGCAGCAAGCCCCGCGAGAGTGAGGAGTTCGCATGGCCCGGGACCGGGAGGCCTTCGCGGAGTTCACGGTGGCCCGAGGCAAGGCGCTGCAGCGCGCGGCGTACCTCATGGTGGGTGACGCCGCCCTGGCCCAGGATCTGGTCCAGGAGGCCCTGACCAAGACCTACGTCGCCTGGCCGCGGCTGCGCGACCCGGCCAACGCCGAGGCCTACGCCCGCAAGGCGATCACGACCACCGCCATCAGCTGGTTCCGACGCCGGAGCTGGTCCGAGCGTCCGACCGGCCAGCTGCCCGAGATCGTGTCGAGCGGCTCGGTGGCCGCGGTCGACGAGCGGGTGTGGCTCTGGCAGGCGCTCCTCGAGCTGCCCGTGCGACAGCGCGCCGCTGTGGTCCTGCGCTACTACGAGGACCTCACCGAGGCGCAGACGGCCGAAGCCATGGGCTGCGCGGTCGGGACGGTGAAGAGCCAAGTCTCGGCCGGCCTCGCCAAGTTGCGCGCCCGCCTCGGCGACGACCCCGCCCTGCTGCCCCTCGACGACCTGATCACAACCGGACGGTGACGCGATGCCCGAGAAGCTGAAGAGCCTGCTCGACGAGCAGGTGGAGCGCGCAGGTCTCCTCCCGCCCGCACTGGACGTCATCACCGCCGCGGGCGACCGACGGCTGCAGCGACGCCGGCTGACGATCTCTGCCGGGGGCCTCGCGGTCGTGCTGGTCCTCGCCGGCGGCGTGTTCGCGATCCAGCATCGCGACAGCGGCCGGTCCCCCGAGCCCGCGCGGCAGGGTCTGGGTCCTTACGCCGAGCCGCGGCCGACGTGGGCGGTCGGGTCTGCTCTCCACTACGGCGATCTGGTCATCGACTTCGGCCGACAGGTGGACGCCTTCGTCCGCACGGGTGCCGGCTTCGTCGCGGTCTCGTCCGGGGAGGTCTGGTCCGTCGACGACGACGGCGCGACCGGCGTGGGCAGAGTCTCCCAGGGGGCCCCGCAACCGGTGACGGACGGCGAAGTCGGTCTGGCGGCCTGGACCGAGGGCGAGTCGCCCGACCGGGAGGTGGTGGTCCTGGACCAGCGCAGCCGCAGGGTCGAACGTTACGCCGAGGGCGAGGACGCTGAGGTCCTGGGCATTGACAGCCGGTGGGTCTACTGGCGGACGGCAGCCGGTGTCGTCTCGCTCGAGCTGGACACGGGAGAGGAGGACCTGCAGGTGCGTGGCGACCCCGCCCGCGCCATCGCCGCCTCCAGTGCCGAGATCGCGCGCACCGTGGACCACGGCCTTCGGCTCGTCGAGGGCGGGACGTCGACCCTGCTCCGAGGAGCGGGCACCGAGCTGATGAGCTTCGCCCCGGACAGCCGATGGGCCGTCTCGTCCACCGGCGCCGGACGACCGGTCGTCCACGACCTCCACACGGGTCGCGTCATCGAGGTGGACCTGGACGGGTGGGAGTTCGGTCTCGGGCAAGGCTGGCTCGACCAGCGGCATCTGCTCGTCGGAGCACGACGTGCCGGCGGCGACGGGACCGTTGAGCTGCTCGAGTGCCAGATCCCGCGCGGTGTGTGCGCGCCGGTGGCGTCCATCAGCCCCACCGAGCAGGCGACGTACGGCTACGCACTGCCCTGGCGGACCCCGGGAGAGGCCGGCTGATCACACGCTGGCGGGCCCCGTGGGCATCGGGGCCTGCCAGTTCCGCCAGATGGCGAGCAGCCGCCAGACCAGGCAGACCGATGCTCCGGCGATCGTGACGAGCACCTCGGGCAGCTCCGCGCGGGTGCCGAGGACGGCGACCATCGCGCCGGCCAGGGCCGGGATCGCGTAGAGCTCGCCGCGGAAGACCACGGGCACGCGGCCGGCCAGGAGGTCGCGGAGCATCCCGCCGCCGATGCCGGTGACCATGCCCATCAGGGCCGCCGGGAGCGGGCTGAGACCGTAGTCGAGCGCCTTGAGCGCGCCGGCCACACAGAACAGCGCCAGACCGAAGGCGTCGAAGACGTTCACCGTCCGCTCCAAGCGCCCGAGCGTCGGGTGGAAGCGGAAGACCAGCAGGCCTGCGCCGAGCGGGACGAGCAGGTAGCGCCAGTCGGCCAGCGCCGCCGGCGGGGTCGCGTCGATGAGCACGTCGCGCAGGAACCCGCCGCCGAGGCCGGTCGTACCCGCCAGGACCAGGACGCCGAAGACGTCGAGGTCCTTGCGCACCGCGACCAGCGCGCCGGAGATGGCGAAGACGAAGATGCCGACGAGGTCGAGCACGACGAGGGTCGGCACAGGGCGAGGCTACCGAGCCCGGGACCCCCGCTGGCGTAGGCTCGGCGAACCGAAGACGAGCATCGACCGGGACGGAGCCGACCACCTCATGGCGCACCTCACCTTCGTGGGCGTCAGCGAGGACGGGAAGCTCCTGCTGATGGTCGACGACACCGGGGAGGAGTTCACCCTCGACGCCGACGCCCGCCTTCGGGCCGCCCTCCCGGGCGGTCCCCCAGCACGACCCGCACAGGGAGAGGTACGCATGGACAGCACGCTGCGCCCCCGGGACATCCAGGCCCGGATCCGGGCCGGTGAGTCCGCAGAGTCCGTCGCGCAGGCGGCGGGCAGCACGGTCGAGAAGATCATGCCGTTCGCCGGGCCCGTCCTGGCCGAGCGGCAGCACGTCGCCGAGCGCGCCCAGCGCTCGTCCGTACGTCGCTCCGGCGAGTCCTCCGGGTCCGCGCGCACCCTCGGCGACGCCGTGGCCGCCCAGCTGCGCCCCCTCAACGTGCGCGCCGAGACCGTCGAGTGGGACGCCTGGCGCCGCGAGGACGGCCGCTGGACCCTGGCCGCCGAGTACGCCTCGAGCGCCCGCTCCGGCACCGCCCACTTCACCTTCGACGCCCCCGGCAACTACGTCGTCCTCGACGACGAGGACGCCCGCTGGCTGGTCGGCGACCTGATCGCGACGGTGCCGGCCGACGTCCCCACCCCCCGCGACGACCTCGAGCGGGCGCGCCAGCGCCGGCAGGCCACTCCCGCCGCCGACGAGCTGCCGCTGGGTGACGACGTCATCGGGCTGGTACGCGACGAGCGCCGAGACGAGCGCCGAGACGAGTCCCGAGACGAGCCCCGAGACGAGCCCCTGCTGGAGCAGCCTCTCGAGGCGTTCCTCGACGACCAGCCCGGCGTCGACGAGTCGGCGGTCGCCGACGAGGCGGCCGACGCCGCGGCCCAGGACCCCGACCCGGAGCCCACCGAGCCGGAGCCCACCGAGCCGACGCCCGCCGAGCCGACGCCCGCCGACGACGAGCCGCCCGCGCGCCGCCCGGTGCGCAAGAAGGGTGGGCGGGCGTCCGTGCCGAGCTGGGACGAGATCATGTTCGGCGGCGGCAAGCAGGACTGAACCCGGCCCGGGGGCCTACGCTCCGGTCATGTCGTACTTCGTGACCGGCGCCACAGGGTTCATCGGGAGGCATCTCGTCCGGCGGCTGCTGGACGAGCGGACCGGCGAGGTCTTCGTCCTGGTCCGTGCGGGCTCCCGCGACCGGCTCGACGCGCTGGTGCGCGGCTGGGGCAGCGACCGGGTGGTGCCCGTCGTCGGCGACCTCACCGAGCCGGGACTCGGGGTCGACGACGCCTGGGTGACCGCGCACGCGGGCGGGATCGAGCACTTCTTCCACGTCGCCGCGGTCTACGACATGACCGCCGACGACGCGACCAACCAGACGATGAACGTCGACGGCACCCGGCACGCCCTCGACCTCGCCGAGGCCCTCCGGGCGGGCTGCTTCCACCAGGTCTCCTCGGTCGCCGTGGCGGGCGAGTACGCCGGCCGCTTCGACGAGACCATGTTCGACGAGGGCCAGACCCTGCCCTCGCCGTACCACCGGACCAAGCACGAGTCCGAGAAGCTGGTGCGCTACTCCTCGGCGGTGCCGTGGCGGGTGTACCGCCCGGCGATCGTCGTCGGCGACTCGCGCACCGGCGCGATGGACAAGGTCGACGGGCCCTATTACTTCTTCCCGCTGATGAAGCTGATGCGCGACCGGCTGCCCGCCTGGCTGCCGCTGGTCGGCGTCGATCTGGGCGACACCAACGTCGTCCCCGTCGACTACGTCGTGCAGGCGATGGACCACCTCGCGCACCTGCCCGACCGGGACGGCGAGACCTTCCACCTCGTCGACCCCGACCCGCAGCCGGTCGTCGACCTGGTCAACGCGTTCTGCGCCGCGGCCGGCGCACCCCGGTTCGCGACGCCCGTGGACCGCTCGGTGACCCGGCTCCTGCCCCGGGTGCTGCAGCCGGCCGGCCTGTTGAACGCGATCGCCAAGGTCGGCCCGGTGCAGGGCGCGCTGGACCTGCTCACCCGACAGGTCGGCATCCCCGCGGAGGTGCTCGCCCACACCGCCTTCGTGCCGGCCTTCGAGGCGACCCGCACCTTGAGGGCGCTGTCCGGCTCCGGGATCGCCCTGCCGGTCCTCGACTCCTACGCGCGCACGCTGTGGACCTGGTGGGAGGAGCACCTCGACACCTCCACCGCCGACGACCCGGCGACCTGCGCGGCCCTCGCGGGCAAGCACGTCGTCATCACCGGGGCGTCCTCCGGCATCGGCCAGGTCACGGCCCTGAAGGTCGCCCAGGCCGGCGGGATCCCGGTGCTGGTGGCCCGCGGCAAGGACAAGCTGGAGGACACCCGGGCGCTCATCGAGCGCGCCGGCGGTACGGCGTACGTCTTCCCGTGCGATCTCTCCGACCTGGAGGCCATCGACGCACTCTGCGAGCAGCTAGCCGCCGAGCTCCCGTCGGTCGACGTCGTGGTCAACAACGCGGGCCGGTCGATCCGGCGCTCGCTGCGGCTCTCGCACGACCGCTTCCACGACTTCGAGCGGACCATGCAGCTGAACTACTTCGGCGCGATCCGGCTCGTGATGGGGCTGCTGCCGCTGATGCGGGAGCAGGGCCGGGGGCACGTGGTCAACGTCAGCTCGATCGGCGTGCAGACCAACCCGCCGCGGTTCTCGGCGTACGTCGCCTCCAAGGCCGCGCTGGACTCGTGGAGCAACGTGGTCGCGTCCGAGCTGGTCGGCGACGGCGTGACCTTCACCGGCATCCACATGCCGCTGGTGCGGACGCCGATGATCGCGCCGACCAAGCTCTACGACAAGTTCCCCACCATCTCACCCGCGCAGGCGGCCGACCTGGTGGTCCGGGCGATGGTCGAGCGCCCCCACGAGATCAACACGCTGCTCGGCAACGCCGGCGCCGTCGTCCACACCGTCGCGCCGAAGCTGGCCTTCCGGGTGCTCAACATGGCCTACCACGTGTTCCCCGACTCCGCGGCGGCCAAGGGCGAGTCGTCGGGCGGGCGCGAGTCGGAGCAGATCATGCTGGCCCGCGTCCTCAAGGGCGTGCACTGGTAGCCACCGGGCGGGCCGGGTCGCTGACCCACTCGCTCCAGCTGCCCGGGTAGAGCGCCGCCGTGATCCCGGCGGCCTCGAGCGCGAGGACGTCGTGGGCCGCGGTGACCCCGGAGCCGCAGTAGACCGCTGTCTCCTGCTCCCCCGTCACGCCCTCCACGGCGTAGAGCGCCCGGAGCTCCTCGGGACTGCGGAAGGTCCCGTCGGCGGCGATGTTGACCGTCGTCGGCACGTTCACGGCACCGGGCACGTGCCCCGCCACCGGGTCGACCGGCTCGACCTCGCCGCGGTAGCGCTCCGGCGCCCGCGCGTCCACCACCACCGGTACGTCGAGCAGCCCGTCGGCGTCGACCACCGGCATCGCTCCCGGGCGGGCCGTGAAGTCACCCGGCAGGATCTCCGGCTCCACCCGGCTGGCCTCCCCGCCCGCGGCCAGCCAGGCCCGCCAGCCGCCGTCGAGCACCTGCACGTCGGTGTGCCCGTGGTGGCGCAGCAGCCACCAGGCCCGCGCCGCCGCCCGACCCTGCCAGTCGTCGTAGATCACGACGGGGGCGTCCTCGCGGACCCCGGCCCGCCGCATCGCGGCCTGGAACGCCTCGGGGTCCGGCAGCGGGTGCCGGCCGCGGCTGCCGTCGCCCACGGGCGCGGCCAGGTCGGTGTCCAGGTCGACGTACACGGCGCCGGGGACGTGGCCGGCGTCGTACTCCTCACGGCTGGGAGGCCCGCCCAGGCGGTAGCGGACGTCGAGGACGGCGACGCCGCCCAGCAGCAGGCGCAGCTCGATGCCGGAGATCAGCGGTTGGCTCATGCTGGGGCCCCCGCGGAGGCGCGAGCGACGCGAGTGGCTTCGTGGGGATAGCTCATGGGACCATCCTGCCGGTCGGTCCCGTGCGGTCCGTGAAAGGATCCCGCCCGTGGCGGAACTGCACTTCTTCACGGGCACCATGGACTCCGGCAAGAGCACCCTGGCGCTCCAGACCAACCACAACCACGCGGCCCGCGGCCGCGCCGGTCGGATCTTCGTGACCCACGACCGCGCCGGGACCGCCACCCTCTCCAGCCGCCTCGGCCTGACGCACGAGGCGATCGAGGTCGCCCCCGAGTTCGACTTCTGGCAGTACGTCGTCTCCACCCTCACCCAGGGTGGCCGGATCGACTACCTGATCTGCGACGAGGCCCAGTTCTACACGCGCGACCAGGTCGACCAGCTCGCCAAGATCGTCGACGAGCTGCAGATCGACGTCTTCGCCTTCGGCATCCTCACCGACTTCCGCACCGCCCTCTTCGAGGGCAGCCAGCGACTGGTCGAGATCGCCGACCGGATGAACGTCCTCCAGGTCGAGGCGCTGTGCTGGTGCGGCAAGCGCGCCACCCACAACGCCCGCACCGAGGACGGCATCATGGTCGTCGAGGGCGAGGTGATCGTCGTCGGCGACGTCGACGACCAGGGTGGCCCGCCCGCCGAGGTCGCCTACGAGGTCCTCTGCCGCCAGCACCACCGCCGCCGCCTCACCGCTGCCCGCGCCAAGGCCGTCTCGCTCGCCCCTGAGCCGCTGCCGTTCGGGTGAGGGCGCCCGCGGGGGCCGATGAGAGTTTCATCGGCTGGCCGATGAACCTCACGCCTGGACGATGAAGCTTTGCCGTCCCGGCGGGAGCTTTGTCGGCCAGCCGATGAAACTCCCATCCCGGCCCCGGGCGCGCCCGACGCCAGGCGATCCGGCCGCCGCCGCCGCGTCGTACGACGTCGCGCGGACCATCCGACCGACGCGCTCAGCCCACCAGGATCGGGATGAGCATCTCGTCGCGGGTGAGCGAGCCGTGCAGCCCGACGAGGGTCGTCTCGTAGGCGAAGTCGGTGGAGGAGAAGACGGCGTGGTCGCCGCGGGAGGCGACCAGGACGTCGCCGAGCCGCGGACGGACGGACGGCTGGACCGTGCCGAACCAGCCTCGATCGACCGCGTCGTCGCGGGTCAGCACCAGGGCCGCGTCGCCGAGGACCGAGCGCCAGGTCGCGACGACGTCGGCGACGGCGCCGCGGTGGCAGTAGAGGTGGCGGAACCGGGCCTCGCCGCCGAGGAGCAGCAGCCCGTCGCGCAGCTCCAGCCGTTCGTCGACGTCGATGCGGTGCTCGGGCGGGGCGTCGACCATGCCGTGGTCGGCGACGACCACCAGCCGGGTCGACGGCGGCAGCGACTCGCGCAGCTGCTCGGCCTCCGCGTCGATGATCGACAGCTGCTGCAGCCACTGGCTGGAGGCGACGCCGTGGCGGTGACCGGTCCAGTCGAGGTCGCCGTCGTACAGGTAGGTCAGCGACGGACGCTCGGCCGAGGCCGTCACCGCGGCGGCGATCCGCTCCCCGACCTTGTCGGCACCGACGTAGTCGACCCCGCGGTGCGCGGCGACGGTCAGCCCGCTGCCCTCGAACTCGCGCTTGTTCACCACCGTCACCGACACCCCGGCCCGGCGCAGCGTCTCGAACGCGGTGGGGTGCGGCTGCCACTCGACCGGGTCGACGTCCTTGCTCCAGAAGAGCGCGTTGAGCAGCTTCTCCGTGCCCGGGACCCGCGAGGTGAATCCGACCAGCCCGTGCGCCCCGGGCACCAGGCCGGTGCCGAGGGACGTGAGCGAGGTGGCGGTGGTCGATGGCACCCCCGCTGTGCCGGCCTCGGCGCCCTCCGCGAGCGCGGAGAGGTACGGCGCCGCGTGCGCGTAGCGCTGCAGCAGCTCCGAGCCGAGCCCGTCCACGAGGAAGACGACGTACGACGGCGCGTCCGGCAGGACCAGCCCGGTCGGGGCGTCGAGCACCGGGACGCCGAGCGCCGCGCCGACGGCGGGCACGACGTCACCCAGCGACCGCGCGCCGTACGCGGGCTCCAGGAAGCCGGTCATCGCCTCAGCCGGTGTGCGTGCGCGCGGAGAGCGACTCGGCGAAGGCCAGCAGGCCGGCGACCGCGTCGGGACCGTCGGCGGCGGAGCTGACCCGCAGCGAGAAGTCGTCGGAGGCGAGCACGCCGGTGTAGCCGTGGTCGGCGTCGCAGTCGGGGTCGCTGCAGCCCGCGGGCTCCAGGTCGACCCGGCTCACGCCGCCCCACCCGATGGTCATCACGGCCTCGGCGGGGAAGGACGGCCCGGACGCGGGGTTGGCGATCATCCGGGTGACCACGACCGACTTCACGGCGTCGAGGCGGATCGCCTCCGTGGAGGTGGAGGTGTAGGGCTCGGGCAGCAGGTCGTCGCCGGCGTGCTCGTCGGTGTGGGCGAGGACCAGGCGGGTGGGGGTCAGCACCACCACGCTGAGGTGGCGCCGGACCTCGTCCCGCTCGAACGTCGGCTCGTGGTGGACGTAGAACGAGACCACCTGCTCCCCCGCGACCGCCGAGCTGACGCCGTCGGCCACCACCTCGGGGTAGTAGCCCGTGCGGTGGATGGCCTCGCGGAGCTCGAGGGCGTGGTCGCGATCGTCGGTCCTGCTGCGCATGGCTGCAGTGTGTCACCACGGCCGTCTAGCCGGGGAGCGTGTCCCCCGCCAGCGACGGCATCCGGCGCACGAACCAGTCCGAGCGGGGGTCGGCGACGGGCTCGATCCGGGCCGCCGCGGTGAGCACCGTGGCCCCGGTCGCGCCGGCCAGGACCAGCGACAGCTCGAGCGAGCGGACCTGCGGGAGGTCGTTCTGGAGCTGGGCCACCCGCCGGATCAGCCGCTCCACCTCGGCGACGTCGACGACCTCGCTGCCGCGGTAGCCGAAGAGCATCGGCGAGGACTTGATCTCCCGCACCATCGACGCTGCGTCGCGCCGGGTCAGCGGCGGGATCCGGAACGCCCGGTCGCTGAGCAGCTCGGTGAGCGGCCCGGAGATGCCGAACGAGACGACCGGCCCGAAGAGCGGGTCCTCGATACTGCGGATCGAGATCGGGACGCCGGGACGCGCGTTCTTCTGCACGATGAATCCGGCCCGCTCGGGGTCGCCCACGATCTCGGTCAGGGAGGTCCAGGCGCTGCGCATCTCGCCCGGTCCCTCGATGTTGCGCCACACGTGGGCCAGGTCGGGGCGCTCGCGCACGTGGTCGGCGGTCGCCTTCAGGACGACGTCCCAGCCGTCGGCCTCGCCGGCGGCCACGGCCTCGTCGTACGACGCGACGGGGCGGGCGGGCCACAGCGCGATGTCGTAGGCCCCGAGCAGCTTCGCGAGCGTGTCCTGGTCGAGGTCGGTGCCCTCGGGGTGGGCGCCCAGGGTCTCGTTGACCAGCCGCTTCGCCGTGCGGTGGTCGACCGTCTCCGGCTCGTTGGTCTCGCCGTCGGGCGTCCGCAGCCACACGGCGTAGTCGACGACGTGGGCCAGCGCCCGCACCGCCGCCTCGACCGCGGGGTACGACGGCACCGAGCCGCGACCGGCCGTGGAACCGGCGACGTCGGGCACCCGGAGTAGCTCGGGCACGCCCTCGGCCCCGAGGAACGAGGACACCAGCGGCTTGTCGGACTGCTCGCCGACGGCGGCCAGCACGTTGGCGACGTCCTCGCCGGAGACGTTCAGCGGCGGGATGTAGACCGCGACCACGGCGTCGACCTCGGGGTCGTCGATGGCCGCGTCGAGCGCGTCCTCGAAGTCCTCGGCGCTCGGTTCGGCGTTCAGCGCGACCGACTTGTTGACCACCAGGCCGACGGCGGCGGCCGCATCGGCGGCCAGCAGGCCGAGAGCGTCGGAGTTGCCGACGATGGCGACCCGGCGCCCGCGGGGCAGCGGCTGGTGGGCGAGCAGCTGGGCGACGTCGAACATCTCCTCCAGCGACTCGACCTGGATCACCCCGGCCTGCCGGAACATCGCGTCGACCGCCTGCGGCGGCGCCGCGATCCGTCGTACGGCGTGGCCCATGGGCACGCCCTGCGTGGTGCGCCCCGACCGCACCGCGATGATCGGCTTGCGCTGCGAGACCCGGCGGGCGATCCGCGAGAACTTGCGCGGGTTGCCGATCGACTCCAGGTAGAGCAGCACGACCTCGGTGGAGTCGTCCTCCTCCCAGTACTGCAGGAGGTCGTTGCCGGAGACGTCGGCCCGGTTGCCGGCGCTGACGAAGGTCGACAGGCCGAGGCCCCGGTTGTTGACCTTCTCCAGGATCGCCGAGCCGAGCGCGCCGGACTGGCAGAAGAACCCGGCCCGGCCGCGGGGCGGCATCAGCGGCGCCAGCGAGGCGTTGATCTTGACCGTCGGGTCGGTGTTGATGACGCCGAGCGCGTTCGGGCCGATCAGCCGCAGGCCGTACGAGCGCGACAGCCCCACCAGCCGCCGCTGGCGCTGGCGGCCCTCCTCGCCGGTCTCGGCGAAGCCCGACGAGATGACCACCAGCCCGTGCACGCCCTTGGCGGCGCAGTCGAGGACGACGTCCTGCACGGCGTCGGCCGGGACGGCCACGATCGCGACGTCGACCTCGTCGGGGATCTCGTTGACCGACTTGTACGCCGGCAGCCCCGACACGGCCGCCGAGGACGGGTTGACGGCGTACACGCGGCCGGTGAAGTCGCCGGTCACCAGGTTGCGGACCAGGGCCTGGCCGATCGTGTCCTGACGGCGGCTGGCGCCGATGACCGCGACCGAGCGCGGGTTGAAGAACTTGTGGATCGAGGCGGCCTCGGCCTGGTGCTCGCGGTTGAGCATCACCCCGATGGCCGTGTCGGTCGGGTCGATGGGGAACTCGAGAATGAGGACGCCGTCCTCGTACTCGCTCGCCACCCGGTAGCCGGCGTCGCGGAAGGTCTGGATCATCCGGGTGTTGTCGGGCAGCACCTCGGCGACGAACCGCTCGACCCCGCGCTCGCGGGCCGCCTGGGCCAGGTGCTCCAGCAGCAGCTGCGCGATCCCGCGGCCCTGGTGCTGGTCCTCGACCAGGAACGCGACCTCCGCCTCGCCCGGACGCACCACGTCGTACCGGCCCACGGCGATCATCCGCCCCTGCAGCGTCAGCACGAACGCGACCCGGTCGACGTGGTCGACCTGGGTGAAGCGGGCGACGTCACGGTCGGAGAGCCGCGGCATGGGCGAGAAGAACCGGTAGTACTTCGACTCGTCGGACACCCGCGCGTAGAACTCGACCAGCAGCTCCGCGTCCTCGGGGCCGATCGGGCGGATGTGCGCCGTTCGTCCGTCCCGGAGCAGGACGTCGGCCTCCCAGTGCTCGGGGGCGGCGGGGATCTCCTGCTGCGTCACGGGGCGCAATCTACCCGGACGGCGAGTCCGCGCCGGTCCGTCGGTGCCTCCAGGGAGAATGACGGCCATGGCCCGCCGCACCACTCCCGATCTTCCCGATGACTTCGAGGAGCACATCCTCGACACCGACATCAAGCAGGAGATGGAGTCCTCGTTCCTCGAGTACGCCTACTCCGTCATCTACTCCCGCGCGCTCCCGGACGCGCGCGACGGCCTGAAGCCGGTCCAGCGGCGGATCCTCTACACGATGAACGACATGGGACTGCGGCCCGACCGCGGCCACGTCAAGAGCGCCCGCGTCGTCGGCGAGGTCATGGGTCGCCTGCACCCCCACGGCGACGGCGCGATCTACGACGCCATGGTCCGGATGGCCCAGCCGTGGTCGATGCGGGTGCCGTTCATCGACGGCCACGGCAACTTCGGCTCTCCGGACGACTCCCCGGCGGCCATGCGCTACACCGAAGCCCGGATGGCGCCCGCCGCCGTGGCGATGACGGCCTCGATCGACGAGGACACCGTCGACTTCAAGCCCAACTACGACAGCCGCGAGCTCGAGCCCACAGTCCTCCCCGCGGCGATCCCCAACCTGGTCGTCAACGGGACGACCGGCATTGCGGTCGGCATGGCCACCAACATGGCCCCGCACAACCTGGTCGAGGTGGTTCAGGCCCTGCGCCACCTGATCACCCACCCGAAGGCCACCCTCGACGACCTGATGCGGTTCATCCCCGGCCCCGACCTGCCCACCGGCGGCAAGATCGTCGGCCTCGACGGCATCCGCGACGCCTACGAGTCCGGCCGGGGCAGCTTCAAGATGCGGGCCACGGCCCGGGTCGAGGCGATCGGGCGCAAGAAGGGCATCGTCGTCACCGAGCTGCCCTACGGCGTCGGGACCGAGAAGGTCGTCGAGCGGATCAAGGTGCTGGTCCAGGGCAAGAAGCTGCAGGGCATCTCCGACATCAAGGACCTCACCGACCGCGAGAACGGCCTGCGCCTGGTCATCGAGGTCAAGAACGGCTTCGTCCCCGAGGCGCTGCTGGAGCAGCTCTACCGCCAGACGCCGCTGGAGGACTCCTTCGGCATCAACAACGTCGCCCTGGTCGACGGCCAGCCCCGCACACTCGGACTGAAGGAGCTGCTGCGGGTCTTCCTCGACCACCGCTTTGAGGTCATCCGCCGGCGCTCGCAGTTCCGCCGCAACAAGCTGGCCGACCGCCTGCACCTCGTCGACGGACTGCTGATCGCTCTGCTCGACATCGACGAGGTCATCCAGGTGATCCGCACCAGCGACGACGCGGCCGCCGCCCGGGAGCGGCTGATGTCGGTCTTCGACCTCTCCCAGCTGCAGGCCGAGTACATCCTGGACCTGGCGCTGCGCCGGCTGACGAAGTTCAGCCGGATCGAGCTGGAGAAGGAGCAGGAGGAGCTGCGTCGTCAGATCGAGGAGCTCGACGCGATCCTCCACGACGACAAGCTGCGCTGGAAGGTCGTCTCCGACGAGCTCGCCGAAGTCGCGAAGACGTACGGCACGCCCCGCCGGACCGTCCTGCTGGAGTCGGCCGGGGTCGCCGTGACCGCCTCCGCCGTCCAGCTCGAGGTCGCCGACGACCCCTGCTACGCGTTCCTGTCGTCCACCGGCCTGCTGGCCCGCACCTCCAACGCCGAGCCGGTCGGCTCCGGCGAGAGCCGCACCAACCACGACGTGGTCGCCTCCGTCGTCCGGACGACGGTCCGCGGCGAGATCGGCGTGCTGACCTCGCGCGGCCGGCTGCTGAAGCTCGGGGTCCTCGACCTGCCGGCCCTGCCGGCCTCGGCCAACGACCCCAACCTCCAGGGCGGCCTCCCGCTGAGCGAGATGCTGCAGCTGGAGTCCGGGGAGCGGGCGCTCGCGCTGTGCACCCTCGCCACCGAAGGCCCGGGTCTCGCGCTCGGCACCCGCCAGGGCGTCGTCAAGCGGGTCAACCCCGAGGTCCTCGGCCGCGACGAGTGGGACGTGATCCGACTCGAGGACGGCGACGAGGTGGTCGGGGCGGTCGAGCTCACCACCGGCACCGAGACCCTCTGCTTCATCACCTCCGACGCCCAGCTCCTCCACTTCGGCGCCGACGGCGTCCGTCCGCAAGGGCGCTCCGGTGGCGGCATCGCCGGCGTACGCCTGGCCGTCGCCCAGTACGTCGTCTCCTTCGGCGCGTTCGACGCCGAGGCGGGCGAGGGGGCGGTCGTGGTGACCGCGTCCGGGTCCTCCACCGCGCTGCCCGGCACCGAGCCCGGGCTGGTCAAGGTGGCGCCGTTCAGCGAGTACCCCGGCAAGGGACGCGCCACGGGCGGTGTCCGTTGCCACCGGTTCCTCAAGGGCGAGGACGTACTGGTCTTCGCCTGGGCCGGCCCGGCGCCGGCCCGGGCCGCCGCGTCCAGCGGGGCTCCGGTCGACCTGCCCGACGCCACCGGTCGCCGGGACGGCTCCGGGGTGCCCGGCAGCCAGCCGATCGCCGCGTGCGCGGGCCCGGTCGCCGTCCGACTCCCGGTCGTGGAAGGCTGACCGCCGTGACCCGGATCCTCGCCGCGACCACCGCCGCCCTGCTCGCCCTCACGCTCGCCGCCTGCAGCGGTGACGACGAGGGCTCCCCCGGCGGCGACGACAGCACGCCGACCGAGGTCCTGGAGCTGGCCAAGACGACCCTCGACGAGACGAGCGGGGTCCAGATCACCCTCGAGGCCGACAACCTCTCGTCGAGCGTCACCGGCATCCGCAAGGCCACCGGGGTGGGCGTGCACCCCCCGGCCTTCGAGGGCAGCTTCGACCTGAGCGTCAACGGCATCCCCGCGACCGCCGAGGTGATCGCGGTCGACGGCAAGGTCTACGCCAAGAACTCGCTGCTGCTCCCCCAGTGGACGGCCATCGACCCGGCCCAGTACGGTGCGCCCGACCCCAACCAGCTGATGGGCGAGGACGCCGGCTTCTCGAGCCTGCTCACCGCGACCACCGACGTCGAGCAGGGCGAGCGGGTCCGCGGCGGCGAGGGCAACGACGAGATCTTCACCTCCTACACCGGCACGGTGCCCGGCGACGTGGTCGCCAACATCGTGCCGAGCGCGGCGGGCGACTTCGACGCGTCGTACACCATCAGCGAGGACGGTGAGCTGCGCGAGGCCCGGCTGACCGGCGTCTTCTACGAGGGCGACGACGACATGACCTACACGATGACGTTCGACGACTACGGCACCGAGAAGGACATCGTCGCGCCGTGACCGCCTCGTCGGGGCGCTCCCCGCGGGCGCTGCTCGGCCTCGCGGCCGTCGCCGTGGCGTTCGCCGCGGCCGACACCTACGTCGTCGTCCTGGCCCTGCCGGAGCTGATGGCGAGCGCCGCGATCCCGATCGACGAGCTGCAGCGCGCGGCGCCGATCATCTCCGGCTTCCTGCTCGGGTACGTCGCGATGCTGCCGCTCATCGGCCGGATCGCCGACCTGCGTGGCCGGGTCCCGGTGCTCACCGCCGCCCTGGTCGTCTTCGCGTTCGGCTCGCTGGTGACCGCCCTGGCCTACGACCTGCCGAGCATGGTCACGGGCCGGTTCCTGCAGGGGCTCGGGGGCGGCGGACTGGTCCCGGCGACCCTCGCCCTGGTCGCCGACCTCTACCCGCGCGAGCGCCGCGGCGTCCCGCTGGGACTGGTCTCGGCCGTGCAGGAGATCGGCAGCGTCCTCGGCCCGCTCTTCGGCGCCGTCGTCCTCGCGGTGGCCGACTGGCGCGCGATCTTCGCGATCAACCTGGCCGTCGGCCTGCTGCTCGCGGTGGCCATCCAGGCCACGTCGAGCGCCGCACCCGGGCACGAGCGCGCCAGGATCCACCTGCCCGATCCCGTCGGGGTGCTGCTGACGCTGGTGGTCCTGGCCGCCGGTGCGCTGGTGTTCCTCGAGCCGTCGCAGCTGATGGCCGACCTGACCTGGGGCGAGCTCTTTGTCCCGATCGCCGGTGAGGGCCGCTGGCTGACCCCCCTCGGCCTGACCACGATCGTCGCGACGGCGCTGCTGGTGCTGCGCTGCGCGACCGCGAGGCACCCGCTGGTCGACCTGCGCTCCTGGGCCCGCAGCGCCCGCGAGGCGGACCTCGTGGGAGCGCTCTTCCTGGCCGCGGCGCTGGGCGGCGTGATCCTGGCCTTCGCGACCGCCGACCCCGAGGTGCAGGTCTTCTCCGACCAGGGCCTCTGGTACCTGCTCGGCGCCGCGGTCGCCGCCGGCGCGCTCGTGGTCCACCTCCGACGGGCCTCGTCGCCCCTGGTGCCGCACGGGGCGCTCCGGGCCCGGCCGGCCTGGGGCGCGGTCCTGGTCAGCTTCTTCGTCGGCGCGGCCCTCATCGCGGCGCTGGTCGCCGTCCCCCTCTTCGCGCGCTCCACGTCGTACCGCGACAGCCAGCTGATGGCCGCGCTGGTCCTGGTCCGCTTCCTGGTCGCGCTCCCGGTCGGCGCCGTGCTCGGCGGCTACCTCACCCGCCGCCACTCCGCCGGCGTCATCACGGCCGTCGGCATGGTGCTGGCCGCGGTCGGCTTCGCGCTGATGTCGCAGTGGAGCTCCGACGCGCTCGAGGGCTGGACCTGCAACATCGCGCTGGTGGTCGGCGGCCTGGGCTTCGGCCTGGCCCTCGCCCCCGTCAACGCAGCGGTCCTCGCCAGCACCGACGACGACGTCCACGGTCTGGCCAGCGCCCTCGTCGTGGTGGCCCGGATGGTCGGCATGCTCGTCGGCATCTCCGCCCTCACCGCCATCGGCCTGAGCCGCTACTACGACGCCCAGGAGAGGCTGCGCACCGTCGCCGAGATCTGCGGCGCCGACGCCACCAAGGTCTGCCAGGCCTACCGCACGCAGCAGCTCGACGCCGCCATCACCCAGGAGCAGACCGTCTTCCTCGGCGCCGCCGTCTCCGCCGTCATCGCCGCCGCCCTCGCGCTCCTGCTCTTCCGGGGCGCCGCCACCCGGGCCGTCTCCGCCGGCGACCTGCTGCGCTCGGCCGGCTGATCGCGCCCGCTCCCCGCCGGCCCCGGTCCGGCGGTGAGCAGTCCACCGTCCGACGGGCCCCACCGGTGGATCCTGCACCGCCGGTACGGCGAGTCGCGGCGAGTCGCGGCGACCCGCCGTACCGGCGGTGGGTGAGCCACGGATTCACCGGCCGGATCGGTGGACTGCTCACCGCCGCCCGGAGGCATCTCGCTACGCTGCGGTCCGTGGCCTTCGACGACCTTCTCGCCGCCAACCGTGACTTCGCCGCCGACTTCGCCTACGGCGGGTTCGACGGCGTCGCGCGCGCCGGCGTCGCCATCGTGACCTGCATGGACTCGCGGATCGACCCGCTCGGCATGATCGGGCTGAAGCCCGGCGACGCCAAGATCTTCCGCAACCCGGGGGGCCGGGTCACCGAGGCCGCCCTCGAGGCGCTCGTCCTCGGCGTCCACCTGCTCAACGTCCAGCGCGTGCTCGTGGTCCCCCACACCCGCTGCGCCGTGGCGAGCAACTCCGAGGAGGTCATCCGCGACCGGATCTCCGAGTCCGCCGGCGTCGACGCCTCCTGGCACCGCTTCCACGTCGTCGACGACCAGCGCCGCGCCCTGGAGATGGACGTCCGCAAGGTGCTCAGCCACCCCCTCGTCCCCGACTCCGTCGAGGTCGGCGGCTTCCTGTACGACGTCGACACCGGCCTGCTCGACCGGCTGGTCTGAGGGCCGGGTCACCTGCCCCGGTCCGCGGTGAGCTGGCACCCGTCGTCCTGCGCGATCGGTCGCCTACGCTCCGCCGGCCGCTCCTGCGGAGCGGGATGCTTCGGCCGTCCAGCGCGAGCTTCACCGGCCGGCCGGTGAATCGTCCGGACGCTCGGCTCAGGCGTCCAGCGCGTCCACGTCCACCTCGTAGGCACCCTGCACGATGAACTCCTTGCGCGGAGCGACGTCGGAGCCCATCAGCAGCTCGAACACGCGCGAGGCGTCCTCGGCGTCGTCGACGGTGATCCGGCGCAGCGTGCGCTGCCGCGGGTCCATCGTGGTCTCGGCGAGCTGGTCGGCGTCCATCTCGCCGAGGCCCTTGTAGCGCTGCACCGGGTCCTTCCAGCGCACGTTCTTCTTCTTCAGCTCGGCCAGCTTCCGCTGCAGCTCGTCGTCGGAGTAGGTGTAGACGTACTTGTCCATGCCCTTCTTCGGGTTGGACAGCTCGATGCGGTGCAGCGGGGGTACGGCGGAGTAGACCCGCCCCTCGGCGACCAGCTCGGGCATGTACTTGAAGAACAGGGTCGCCAGCAGGCAGCGGATGTGGGCGCCGTCGGAGTCGGCGTCGGCCATGAAGATGATCCGGCCGTAGCGGCGGGCGTCGAGGTCGAAGGTGCGCCCGGAGCCGGCCCCGACGACCTGGATGATCGAGGCGCACTCGGTGTTCTTCAGCATGTCGCCGACCGAGGCCTTCTGGACGTTCAGGATCTTGCCGCGGATCGGCAGCAGCGCCTGGAACTCCGAGTTGCGGGCCAGCTTGGCCGTGCCGAGCGCCGAGTCGCCCTCGACGATGAAGAGCTCGGTGCGGTCGTTGTCGTTGTTGCGGCAGTCGGCGAGCTTCGACGGCAGCGCGGAGGACTCCAGGGCGTTCTTGCGGCGCTGGGTCTCCTTGTGCTGACGAGCGGCGATCCGGGTCTTGGCCGCGCCGGCGACCTTCTCCATGACGAGCTTGGCCTGGGCCTTCTCGCCGCGCTTGGTCGAGGTGAGGAACTTCTTCAGCTCCGCCGACACCACCTTGCGTACGACGCTCCGCGCCGCCGGCGTCCCGAGGATCTCCTTGGTCTGGCCCTCGAACTGCGGCTCCGCGAGGCGCACCGTGACCACCGCGGTCAGGCCCTCCAGGACGTCGTCCTTGACCACGTCCGCGTCGTTGACCTTCAGCACCTTGGCGCTGCGCATCACGTCGTTGAACGTCTTGGTCAGCGCCTGCTCGAAGCCGCTCAGGTGGGTGCCGCCCTTGGGGGTGGCGATCACGTTGACGTACGACCGCAACTCGGTGTCGTAGCCGGTCCCCCAGCGCGCCGCGATGTCGACGACGAGCTCGCGCTCGATCTCCTGCGGCGTCATCTGACCGTCGTCGTCGAGCAGCGGGACGGTCTCCTTGAAGGTGTCCATGCCCTCGAGCCGGAGTACGTCGGTCACCGGCTCGTCGTGGGCGAGGAAGTCGACGTACTCGGCGATGCCGCCGTCGTGGCGGAACTTCTCCTCGACGGGGGTGTCACCGCGCAGGTCACGGATCACCAGCTCCAGGCCCGGAACGATGAACGACGTGTGCCGGGCACGGCCGAGCAGGCCCTCGAACTCGAAGGTCGCGTCCTGGGTGAAGATCTGGCGGTCCGGCCAGAACCGGATCCGGGTGCCGCTGCGCCCCTTGGCGACCCGGCCGCCCTTGCGGGTCAGTCCGGAGCGGGCCTCGAACCCGGCCGTCGGTGCCTCGCCGTCGAACACGCCGGGGGTGCCGCGGCGGAACGACAGGCCCTGGCTCGACGGCGACCGCTCGACGTCGATGTCCATCCGGCTCGACAGCGCGTTGACGACGGAGAGGCCGACGCCGTGCAGGCCGCCGGTGGCGACGTACGAGCCGCCGCCGAACTTGCCGCCCGCGTGCAGCTTGGTGGCCACCACCTCGACGCCCGGGAGCCCGGTCTTGGGCTCCTTGTCGGTGGGGATGCCACGACCGTCGTCGTGGACCTCGGCCGAGCCGTCCGGGTGGAGCGTGACCTCGACCCGGTGGGCGGCACCGGCGAGCGCCTCGTCCACGCCGTTGTCGATGATCTCCCACAGGCAGTGCATCAGGCCCCGGGTGTCGGTCGAGCCGATGTACATGCCGGGCCGCTTGCGCACGGCCTCCAGCCCCTCCAGGACGAGGAGGTGCGCGGCGTTGTAGGTGTTGTCGGCGATGACGGGACTCCTGGTCGGAACAACGGACGTGAAACACGGAGGAAATCCGAGTGGTGGAACTGCTCCGAATCTACCTGCGACACGCCGATGGACGGTGCAGGCACGCCTGCTCCTCCGAGGAGTACGACGGGTCTACGGTGGGCACCACTTCCCCAGAGGCTCAACCCAGCAGCACCGCTCCACCGGCAGCAACACGCACAGCAGGACCACCGGCGTGGGTGACGTCACGATGTGGACACGATCGGACTCGGGTTCGGGAAACGCATCTCGGCGACGCCCGTTCCACGTCAGACTGGATGAGGCACCAGGTCTCAACCGCGGAGAGTGACCTTCGGTCCCGGACATCGTTGTCCAGGGCATGGGAAACCCGCCAGCGGGGAACGACTGTCCGTGATGGGATGACGTGTCGGGCACCACGCTCCGGTGGGAATCTTGAAGCCCACCGCTACGTTGTGCAAGACACCGATGATCAGAGATGAGGCCGAAGTGAACACTGCAGTTGCCCCGAGCACGCCGCTCACCGCAGTCGACCGCTGCGACCGGTGTGGCGCGCAGGCCTACCTCCGCGTGGAGCTCCAGTCCGGCGGCGAACTCCTGTTCTGCGCGCACCACGCCCGCGAGCACGGTGACAAGTTGAAGGAGATCGCGGCCAACGTGGTCGACGAGACCCACAAGCTGGGTGGGTCCACGCCCTCCCCTGCCGCCGACTGACCGCACCGCGACCAACTTCACCGAAGGCCCCGGACCACGTGTCCGGGGCCTTCGGCGTCTGCGCATGAGCGCTGTGCCAGGGTGGGCGCGTGAGCGTGCTCCTCTCGCTCGTCGCCGCGGCGGCGTACGGCCTGGCCGACTTCAACGGCGGACTCGTCTCCCAGCGCGCCAGCGCCTGGTCCGTCGCTCTCACCGCCCAGCTCGGCGGCGGCGCCCTGGTGCTGCTGGTGGTCCCCTTCGTCGGCGGCTCGCCCACCCACGACGACCTGGTCTGGTCAGTGGTCGCGGGGGTCGGCAACGGCCTCGGTACGGCGTTCCTCTACCGCGGGCTCTCCTCCGGCCGGATGGGCGTCGTGGCCCCGGTCTCCGGCGTCGGCGCCGTGCTGGTGCCGGTGGTGGTCGGCCTCGTGACCGGCGAGCGGCCAGGCCCGGTCACCGGGCTCGGCATCGCGCTGGCCCTCCCGGCGATCTGGCTGGTCGCGCGGGAGTCCGGGGAGGCGGCCGCACCGAGCTCACCGCGCTCCTCGGGCGCCGTCGACGGCCTGTTGGCCGGCCTCGGCTTCGGCACCCTGTTCGCGGCGCTGGCCCAGGTCTCCGAGGGGGCCGGGCTGCTGCCCCTGGCGCTCAACCAGCTGCTCGCCGGCGTCGTCATCGTCGGGGTCGCCCTGCTGCTGCGCGTCCCGTGGGTGCCGAGCACCCGCTGGGCCTGGGCCGGCGTCGTGAGCGGCGTGCTCGGCGCGACCGCCACCGGGCTGTTCCAGGTCGCGACCCGGGGCGGCCACCTGACGGTGGCTGCCGTCATCACCTCGCTCTACCCCGCCGTCACCGTGCTCCTCGCGGCCACGCTGTTGCGCGAGCGCGTGCACCCGCTGCAGGCGGCCGGGCTGGCCCTCTGTGCAACCGCGGTCGTGCTGGTCGCGACCGGCTGACGGACCGTCCGCCCGGGCTCAGGCGCCCGCCAACCAGGGTGTGTAGCGCCGCGGGCCCCGGAACCAGTCGGTCACCGGGTGCGACCCGTCGTACTGGTCGACCATCCGTACGGCGACCCGGACCCGCTCCGGGTCGCGCAGGCACGACCGGGCCACCCGGACCCGAGCGAGGTCGCGGGCCGGACGGAGCCGCACCGAGTGGTCGCAGGTGAGCGGCTCCCCCACCAGCTTCCACCGGCGCACCCGGAGCAGCTGGTAGTCGGTGCCCTCCTGCAGCCCCGTGACCAGCGCGAGCTCGGGACCACGACGGTCGGGGTTCGCATCGACGAAGACCGTCAGCCCGGACGGCCCACCGTCCGAGGTGGCCCGGAGGTCGGTGAACCCGACCGCGACCGTCACCCGCTCAGCCCCGTGCGCGACGCGGACCTCCCGGATGTCGGTCAGGGACGCCTGCGTGTCGGCCGGGTCCGGATAGGCGCCCCGCTCGGCGACCGCCGGTGCGGCCACGGCCAGGCCGGACAGCAGGGCGGTCGCCACGACGGTCGCGCGGCGGAGGGCGAGGAGAGTGGTCATCCTCCAGGGTGCGCCCTCGCCGCGACCCTGGCAATCAGGGCACCAGGATCGAGCCGTCCGGCTGCCGGCTGCAGGTCAGCGCCGTACCGCCGCGGGTCCAGGCCGCGGCCAGGCACTGACCGAGAACCTGGTGCCCGCTCGCGTTCGGGTGCCACGACTCCTGGCAGGTCTGGTAATAGTCCGAGCAGGTGTCGGTGACCCGCTTGATGTCCAGCTTGTCGAACGGACCGAAGCTCTCGACCTTGACGCCGCTCGGCCCGTCCATGACCCGCAGCGGCGTCGCCAGGGCGTTGCCCGGGCTCCCCGGCTGCTCGCAGAGGCGGGCACCGTCGAAGGCGGCCTGCACGTTCAGGTAGGTGACGTCGACGCCGGGACGCTCCGCCTGCAGTGTGCTCGCCACGCCGCCGACCAGGTTGCCGAGGCCCTGCGAGAAGCGGTGGGCGGGCGCGAGCGAGGCGACGTCGGCCGGGCACCCGGCGGCGTACCGCTCGTCGACCAAGGCACGGTACTTGTCGCGCTCGTCGTCGCGGCCGTCCTCCTCCAGGTAGTCGGCGGCGTAGGACGGCGCCAGCGGGTTGATGTAGTCCTGGAGCACGACACGGTGCCGGCCGTCGGCGTCGACCTCATCGAGCACGTCGAGGATCTGCCGGACGGCGGCCGTGGTGTCGGCCTGGGCGGCGGAGAGCTGCTCGGGGCTGGCCAGGTCGGCGTCGGTGCACGGGTCCTCGTTGAGCTCGGCACCGGTCACCCAGTTGATGACGTCGATCCAGACCTCCCACCAGCCCGTGTAGCCGTCACCGACGAACCGGCCCGCACACTCGGCGGCCACGGTCCCGAAGGTGAAGTGGGAGTTGTTGGAGCCCAGCCCGACCAGGACCAGGTCGACGTCGCCGGTCTGGGCGACCTGGCGCAGCTGGTCGAGCTGCGCGGCGACGGCGCGGCCGGACTCGCGAGCCGACGACGGGCTCGCGATGTCGCCCGGCTGGGCGCCCGAGCAGGCGAGGTTGACCCGCTGCTCGATGCCGGGCAGGTCGGCCACGGCGATGGAGGCGTGCGGCGAGCGGTGGCAGAAGTACGGATTGCTGTTGGAGCTGTCCCAGCCCGGGAAGCCCTGGGTCACGCCCGACTGGTCGACGACCGCGTCGTAGTCGCCCGCACCCTCGCCGCTGATGAAGCTGTCACCCATCGCTACCGCGGTGGGTGGCAGGGCTGTGGGTGCGGGATCGGCGGTGGCCGGCGGCGTCGTACCCAACAGGGAGACGACCAGCCCGGCGGCGATGGCGAGCGCGAGTCGAGGAGTCATCCCCCGATGCTGCTCGCTCCCCCGCCCCGCGGCGACCGGAAGGTTCCTCAGTGCCGCAGCCGGCGCCAGGCCAGGCGCAGGCACAGCAGCACCGCCGCGGCCTGCGGCAGCCAGACCCGCCAGCCGCCGTCGTACCGGACGAGGGTGACGTAGGCGACGGCCACGCACAGGACCGTCAGCGCGATCTCGACGCGCTCGCCGAGCGGGATCGCTCGCCAGCGGTCACGGAACCCCACCGGCGAGCGACCCCGACCGATCAGTCGAGGTAGTCGCGCAGGACCTGCGAGCGCGACGGGTGCCGCAGCTTCGACATGGTCTTCGACTCGATCTGGCGGATCCGCTCGCGGGTCACGCCGTAGACCTTGCCGATCTCGTCGAGCGTCTTGGGCTGGCCGTCGGTGAGGCCGAAGCGCATGCTGACGACGCCCGCCTCGCGCTCGGAGAGCGTGTCGAGCACGGCGTGCAACTGCTCCTGGAGCAGCGTGAACGAGACCGCGTCGGCCGGGACGATCGCCTCGGAGTCCTCGATCAGGTCGCCGAACTCGGAGTCGCCGTCCTCGCCCAGGGGCGTGTGCAGCGAGATCGGCTCGCGGCCGTACTTCTGGACCTCGATGACCTTCTCGGGGGTCATATCGAGCTCCTTGGCGAGCTCCTCCGGGGTGGGCTCGCGACCCAGGTCCTGGAGCATCTGGCGCTGTACACGGGCCAGCTTGTTGATGACCTCGACCATGTGCACCGGGATGCGGATGGTGCGGGCCTGGTCGGCCATGGCGCGGGTGATGGCCTGCCGGATCCACCAGGTGGCGTAGGTCGAGAACTTGTAGCCCTTGGTGTAGTCGAACTTCTCGACCGCACGGATCAGGCCGAGGTTGCCCTCCTGGATTAGGTCGAGGAAGAGCATGCCGCGGCCGGTGTAGCGCTTGGCCAGCGAGACGACGAGACGCAGGTTGGCCTCGAGGAGGTGGTTCTTCGCGCGACGACCGTCCTCGGCGATCCACTCGAGCTCCTCGTGGAGGCTGGGCTTGACCTTGCCGCCCTTGCCGAGCTTCTCCTCCGAGAACAGGCCGGCCTCGATCCGCTTCGCGAGCTCGACCTCCATCTCGGCGTTGAGCAGCGGGACCTTGCCGATCTGCTTGAGGTAGTCCTTGACCGGGTCGGCGGTCGCGCCGGCGACCATGACCTGCTGCTCGGGCTCGTCGGTGTCGTCGGCCGCGGAGACCACGAAGGTCGCGGACTTCTCGTCCTCGACGATCGTCGGGTCGGTCGCGACGTCCTTCTCGAACTGCTCGTCGGGCACGTCCGGCAGGACCTTCTTGCCGTCGGGGCCGACCACCGGCTCGGCCACGGCCGGGGCCGCCGCCGTCTTCGCCGCGGCCGCCTTCTTGGCCGGGGCGGCCTTCTTGGCGGTGCTCGCGGTCGTGGTCTTGCGCGCGGTGGTCGCCGCCACGGCACGCGTGGTGCTCGCGGCGCCGATGTTGACGGAGATGCCGAGGTCGCTCAGGTGCCCCAGCAGGGCCTTGAGGTGCCGTGGCTCGACGGCCGCGTCCTCACTGGCCCGGCGGACCTCCTCCGGCGAGAGACTGCCGGACGGCGTCCCGCGGTCGATGAGGGCCACGACGGCCGGGTGCGACAGCACCTCGGCAGGGATCTTGCGCGCGGTCGAGGACACGTACACCTCTCGTCAGCAGAGCGTCAGAATTGACTCATGGGCGCGGCCAGGCCCGGTCACGTCAAGAGCCGCAGTCACATTCTGCCACGGGCCCCCTGAGGTACGCGTATCGCCACCCGGTCGGCCATCCGCGCGTCGTCGCGGCGTCGTCCCCGGGCGTCGATGACGTCACACGTGTGACGGGTGGGCAAGGTGGGTACTCGCCGCCCATCTCGGGGTTCGGAAGTCACAGCTGAGTCCTGGGGGGACCCGTTGAGCCAGAGGATCGAGACGATGCAGGTCGACGGACGGTGGGTCGTGCTCGCCGGGCGTGCCGTCGTCGGTGAGTACCCGTGCCGGTCCTCGGCCGTCGAGGCCGGCTGGCAGCTGGCCCCGGCCCGCGAGGTGGAGCACGTCGTCCACTACGCCCAGCGCGTCGTGCCGGACGACCCGCGGGGCTTCGAGTCGGTCGCCTGACCCGCTCAGCCGGCGGCCTGTGCCTTGGCCGCCGCCTTCTTCTGCTTCTTGAAGTCCCGCACCTTCTGCAGACTCGCCGGGTCGACCACGTCCGCGACCGACCGGTGACCCGCCAGCGAGTAGTCCCCCACGACCGCGTCCCATCCCTCGGGGCGTACGTCGAGCTGCTTGGCCAGCAGCGCCACGAAGATCTGGGCCTTCTGCTTGCCGAAGCCGGGCAGGGCCATGACCCGCTTCAGCAGGTCCTTGCCGCTGGTCGCCTCGGTCCACAGGCGCTCGGTGCGGCCGTCGTACTCCTCCTCGACGAGGCGGGCGAGCTCCTGCAGCCGCGCGGCCATCGAGCCCGGGAACCGGTGGATCGCCGGCGGGGTCGAGCACAGCGCCGCGAACTCCTCCGGGTCAGCCGCCGCGATCCGCGCCGGCTCCAGCGTGCCGAAGCGGTCCAGCACCTTCGCCGGACCCCGGAAGGCGTGCTCCATGGGGTACTGCTGGTCGAGCATCATCCCGACGAGCAGCGCGAAGGGGTCGTCGGTCAGCACCTGGTCGGCGGCTTCGTCGCCGGTGATGTGGATCGCCATGGCCGCCATCCTGCCGTAGGGCGACCGGTCGGCGCTCAGCCGGCGAGGCCGGATCCGAGAGCCCCGGGGTCGTGCCGGTCGGGGCGGGCCGGGCGGACGGCGCGGGTCGGGAGACCGCGGCGGGCGGCGGCGGCCCCGCGGGCGGCGTCGCGGCGTACGGCGATGGCGGTCCGCTCCCGGGCGGTGACCAGGTCGCCGGGAGCCAGATGCCGCCCAACTGACCGAAGCCGGCGGTCTGGCCGACGACGACCCGGCGGCCGATGAGCAGGTGCGAGACGGCGTCCTGGTAGCCGAGGACCGTCCCCAGGTCGCGATACTGGGCATCGGCCCCGACCGCGATAACGGGCACCACCAGGCCCCCCCCATCCGTCGACGTCCGGCGCCGTACGGTCACGTGCGGACCCGGCCCTGGACCGTCGTCCTGGCGAACGCCGGAGGTCGAGGGCTTCGCTTCGGCCGAACCCTGAGGTGGTGGACTGAACCAGTCGGGGTGAGGAGTCAGTCGGCCTTGACGGCCAGCACCGGGCAGTGCGCGTCGAGCAGGATCCGCTGGGCGTTGCTGCCGAGGATCAGCTTGCCGACCGGCGAGCGGCGACGGAGGCCGATGACGATCAGCTCGGCGTCGTTGGCCTCTGCGATCGAGATGAGGTCCTCGGCGGGCTCGAAGCCGCGCACCAGCTGTCGCAGGTCGTGCTCCACCCCGGCCGCGTCCAGCTTGGCCTTGACGGCCTCCATCTCGGACTCGGCCCGGCGGGCGGCGTCGGCGTCGAAGTCCTGACCGCCCCGGTGGGAGTTGACGACGACCAGCTTGGTGCCGCGGAGCCTCGCCTCCTCGATCGCCTTCGTGAGGGCGGCCTCGCCCTCCGGCTTCGGCACGTACCCGACCACCACGGTCCCCATCGGCTTACATCCCTTCGTCAGCCGGCAGCGCTGCCGGTCTCCGCAACCTATCGAACTCCCGTACCCGATGGGGGCCTGTGGACGCGCGCGGCGGCGGCCGCGCCGCGCGGGCAGGGTGGGGGCATGGACCCGGGCCTCGTCGAACCGCTCGCGCCGCGGCTGGCCGCGCTGCTGCGGCGCGCGGTGCTCGACCACGCGACGTCGGAGCCCCGACGAATCTTCCCGGCCCGGCTGCACGTCGGGACGCCGGGCGGGAAGCAGCGGGTCCTCGCGCTCGACGCCGACGAGACCGACCACGCACTGCGGACCGACGTGGTCGCCGCGATGCTGGGGCGGGCGGTGGACACCGACGAGGGGCCGCTGGTGTGGCTGACCCGCCCGGGCGAGCTCGACCTGCAGGACGTCGACGCCCAGTGGCTGGCCGCGGCCCTCGCGGCCTGCGGGGAGGCCGGACGGCCGCTGACCCTGGTGATCGTCAACCGGCACGGCTGGCGCGACCCGCGCAGCGGTACGGCGCGGCACTGGAAGCGGCTGCGACGCCGCTGATCCGGGGGGACCGGGCTCAGTCCCAGGTGTGCACCGGCTCGTTGGTGTGCATCCGCTCGCGGTAGTCGAGCAGGGTGGCGCGCAGCGCGTCGTACCGGTCCTGGTCGGCGCGCTTCCCCATCCGGCGCACGAACCACTCGGCGCCGTTGACCCCGGTCAGGCAGCGCTGCTCGACGATGTCCATCAGCCGGTCGGCCTCGGCCGTCGGGACGCCCCAGTCGGCGAGGCCGTGCCGGGCCAGCGGCAGCAGCCGGCGCAGCACCAGCTCGGTGGCCCGGACCTGGCCGACGCCGGGCCAGTAGAGCTGAGCCTCGATGCCCTGCTGGGCGGCGACATGGAAGTTCTCCTCGGCGGCCGAGAAGGACATCTGCGACCACAGCGGCCGCTGGCTCTCGGCCAGGGCCCGCACCAGGCCGAAGTAGAACGCGGCGTTGGCCATCGTGTCGGCGACCGTCGGACCGGCGGCCAGCACCCGGTTCTCGACCCGCAGGTGGGGAACGCCGCCGGCGATGTCGTAGACCGGGCGGTTCCAGCGGTAGATCGTCCCGTTGTGGAGGCGCAGCTCCGAGAGGTTGGGGGTGCCGCCGCCCTCCAGCACCGCCAGCGGGTCCTCGTCGTCGGTGATCGGGAGCAGTGCCGGGAAGTAGCGGACGTTCTCCTCGAACAGGTCGAAGACCGAGGTGATCCAGCGCTCGCCGAACCACACCCGGGGCCGCACCCCCTGAGCCTTCAGCTCCTCGCTGCGGGTGTCGGTGGCCTGCTCGAACAGCGGGATGCGGGTCTCGCGCCACAGCTCCTTGCCGAGGAGGTACGGCGAGTTCGCGCCGATCGCCAGCTGGACCGCGGAGATCGCCTGGGAGGCGTTCCAGTAGGCGGCGAACTGGTCGGGCGAGGTCTGCACGTGGAGCTGGGTGCTCGTGCACGCCGCCTCGGGCAGGATCGAGTCGGCGGTGGTCCGCAGCCGCTCGGCGCCACCCTCGATCTCGATCGAGATGTCCTCCCCGCGCGCGTCGAGGATCTGCTCGCTGAGCAGCCGGTAGCGGGGGTTGCCGCTGATGCTGTGGACGCCCATGTGGCCGTCAGCGAGTGTCGGCAGGATGCCGATCATCACCAGGTGGGCGCCGACGTCGGCGGACTTGTGCTCGGCGTCGTTGAGGCTGCGCCGCAGGTTGGCCTCGAACGTGGCCAGCCCGCCCTCGCGCAGCCGGGCCGGCGGCACGTTGATCTCGATGTTGAACTGGCCCAGCTCGGTCTGGAAGTCGGGGTCGGCGATGGCGTCGAGGGCCTGCGCGTTCTTCAGCGCGGGGTCGCCGACCTCGTCGATCAGGTTGAGCTCGACCTCGAGACCCGTCATCGGGTCGTCGGTGTCGAACCGTGCGTCGCGCAGCATCCGCGCGAACACGTCCAGGCACCGCCGCACCTTCTCGCGGTGACGGGTGCGATCAGCGCGCGTGAACTCCTGTGCCTCGACCTCTTCACCCATGCCGGAACCCTAGGCCCCTTCCCATGAGGAGCGCGTTCGCGCGAGGAGGTCGTCGACGACGCCGTCGACGCTGCCGGTGCGCTCGTGGGCGGCCCGCTGGCGCGACGACCCGCCCGCGGCCAGGACCCGGCGTACGCCGTCGCGCACCAGGTCGGCGTCGCCGGCCTCCTCCAGCGCCGGGCGGACCCGCTCGACCAGGGCGGCCAGCACCTCGGCCACCGGCGCGAGCCCACGCTGCTCCGGGTGCACCAGCCGGCCGGAGACGCCGTACCGCGCGGCCCGCCAGTGAGCGGCCCGGAGCGCCTCGGCCCGCCACGGCGGAACCGGGGTGCCGGCGGCGTGGTCTCGGGCGAGGGTCTCGACCAGCGCACGCGTCAGGGCGGCCACCAGGACGGTGTCGAGCGGGTCGGTGCACACGTCGGCGACCCGGACCTCGAGCGTGGGCTGGTGGGCGGCGAGCCGGGCGTCGAGGTAGAGCATCCCCTCGTCGAGCGCCGCCCCGGTCGCGATCAGCGCGGCGCACGCCGCCCGGTAGCCCTCGACCGACCCGAACTGCTCGGTCGGACCTGCGCTGGGCCAGCGGCCCCACACCTGCGAGCGCCAGGAGGCGTACGACGTGTCGCGGCCGTCGTGGATGGGCGAGTTGGCGCTGACCGCGCGCAGGACCGGCAGCCACGGGCCGATCCGGTCGAGGACCCCGACCCCCTCGGCATCGCTCGCGATGTCGACGTGGACGTGCATGCCGCAGGTGCCGCCGGTGAGAGCGACCGCGCCGAAGGTGTCGACGATCGCGCGGTAGCGGTCCCCCGGCGAGACCACCGCCTCCTCGAGCGCGCTCGGCACGATCCCGCAGGCGGCGACCGCCAACCCGCCGGCCGCGGCCGCCTCCCCCGCCGTACGGCGGGCCGCGCGCACCTGGTCGAGCTGGTCCGCGGTCGACGCGGACGGGTCCGTGCGGGTCTCCAGCTGGTGGCGGAACAGCTCGGGGTCGAGGTCGTCCGTGGCACGGGTGCGCTCGGGACCGCGATCGTGAAAGTCCTTCAGCACCTGGGTCGCGCGGGAGGTGACCCGCCGGGTGGCCGGGTCGACGAGCAGCAGCTCCTCCTCGAGGCCGATCGTGCGGGGTGTTCCCGAGCCGCTCATGCCCGGGAGTACCCCTGCGGGCCGCCGGTCACCACCACGGATCGACGGCACCGGCCTCCTGCAGCTCGTCCAGCGTGTCGGGCGGCACGGCCCGCTGCAGCGCCTCGGCCACCAGCCGGGCCAGCGAGTTGTCGGGGTCGACCTGCTGGCACCGGTCGATCGCGCACCACGCCAGGGCGCCGTCGCCCGAGATCCACGCGACCATCGCGAGCACGGCCGCCGCTCCCCCGCGCACCTCCGCGGGCGCGCGGCGGACCGCGTCGCTCCAGAGTCGGACGTGGTCGCGCGCGACGGCGCGCCGGACCGGCACCCACGCGGCATCGCGCACGGCGGGGTTCCGGATGCCGAGGAGCACCGCCGCCAGCACGCCGTCGGGCAGGCGACCGGCGTCGAGGTGGCGGGCGACGGCCGCCGCCACGGCCGAGCCGGTGGCCCGCACCGGGCGGGCCAACCGCGAGGCGATGACGGCCATGCCGTCCGGATCGGGGTCGAGGACCCGCTCCAGCTCGCCGCGCGAGGCGAGCAGGGCCCGACCGTCGAGCACGGCCTGCGCCGTGAACTGGTGGCTCGAGACGTCGTACGGGACGCCCTCCTCGGGGACCCCCTCACGTCGTCCGAGCAGCGGGTGCCACCGCTCGCCGTCGGCCCAGAGTGCGTCGACCACGTCGATGCCGGCGCGCTGGAAGGCCCGCACCAGCGGCCCGCCGAGCCGGTGGACCGTCGTCGCTCGGGACGGCGCGGCGTAGACGACCACGGCGACGCGGGCGACCTCGTGGTGGCGCGCCGGCTCGAGCAGGGCCCGCACGATGTCGGCGTCCTCGGTGGGCGAGGCCGGCAGGTCGATGCGAGCGTGGAACGGCCGCGCGGCGCCGAAGGTCAGCAGCGCCACGGAGTCGGCCGGCTGGAAGCCGAGGACGACCGGGACCATGGCGAGCAGGTCCTCGGAGGTGCGGGCGGTCAGGCGGGTCGGGGACGGTGTCGTCATGCCGGGGACGCTCCCCGGGCGCACGGACAGCCAGGCCGAGGCCGCACGGGCCTGTGGAGAAGGCCGTCCGGAGGCGCGCCTGTGGACGGTCGGCGGCGCGGAGTACGGTCCGTGCGTGCGTGTCCAGGCCTCCGTGCTCCACCTCGACCTCGACGCGTTCTTCGCGGCGGTCGAGCAGCGCGACAAGCCCTCGCTGCGCGGCAAGCCGGTGGTCGTCGGCGGGGTCGGCGGACGGGGCGTGGTCTCGACCGCCTCCTACGAGGCCCGGCGGTACGGCGTCCGCTCCGCCATGTCCACCCGCGAGGCCCGGTCCCGCTGCCCGCACGCTGCCTTCCTCAGCGGACGGTTCCACGCCTACCGCGAGGCGAGCCGGGCGGTGATGGGGCTGCTGCGCTCGGTCAGCCCGCTGGTCGAGCCGCTCTCGCTCGACGAGGCCTTCGTCGACCTGCAGCGGGCCGACCTGCCCGACCTCGAGGTGGCCACGGTCACCGCCTTCGCCGAGGAGCTGCGCGGCCGCGTCACCGAGGCCACCCGTGGCCTCACCGCCTCCGTGGGCGTCGGCACCTCCAAGTTCATCGCCAAGGTGGCCAGCGACCTCGACAAGCCCGACGGCCTGGTGGTGGTGCCGCCGGGCACCGAGCAGGACCTGCTGCGCCCGATGCATGTCACCGTCATCCCGGGCGTCGGACCGGCGACCGCCGAGCGGTTGCGCCGGGCCGGCATCCACACGGTCGCCGAGTTGGAGCAGGTCGACCTGGACGAGCTGGTCCGGCTGGTCGGCAAGGCCCACGGCGGTGGGCTCTTCCAGCTCGCCCGCGCGCTCGACGACCGGCCGGTGGTGCCGGAGCGCGAGGCCAAGTCGGTCAGCGTGGAGGGCACCTACGACACCGACCTGACCGACCGGAAGCTGATGGAGGGCCTGCTGACCCGCCAGGCCGGCGAGGTCGCGGCCCGGCTGCGCAAGAGCGGGCTGTCGGGCCGCACCGTGTCGATCAAGGTGCGCCTGCACGACTTCACGACCCTGAGCCGGTCGAGCACCCTGGGCTCGCCGACCGACGCGGCCGGCACCATCGCCCGGCTGGCCCGCTCGCTGCTCACCGACCTCGACACCTCCGGGGGCGTGCGCCTGCTCGGGGTCGGGGTCTCCGGCCTGGCCGACTGGGTCCAGGAGGACCTGTTCGGCGACACCGCCGAGGAGGAGCCGGAGCTGCCCGAGATCGAGGTCCCCCACCACTCCCGGCGTACCTGGGCGCCCGGGATGGACGTCGAGCATGACGAGCTCGGCCGGGGTTGGGTCTGGGGGTCGGGCCGCGGCGTGGTGACCGTCCGCTTCGAGACCGCGACCTCGCCCGCCGGACCGGTGCGCTCGTACGCCGAGGACGACCCGGCGCTGCGGCCCTGGACGCCCGAGCCGGCACCCGAGGACGAGTGAGAGCCCAGGCCGGAGATGAGCTGAAATGAGGGAGGGCCCCGCGACGGTATGAGCGTCACGGGGCCCTCGCTGAGGGGCGGAGACGGTGACGCCCACCCCGACCCGACCGGACCTCCGACCCCGCCGTCCCCGTCACCGGGCCGACGCCGCGAGTTGCCTCGTGGTGCGGATCCTCGTTCCTGTCTGGTCACCAGCCCCTCCCCTGCCTTGCGGCCAGTTCCGAGCTGGTGAGGAGAGTTCTACGTGGTCCCGGCCAGGCCCCACAAGACGTTCCGGTGCTTCCACAGGCCCCTCCACCGAACCGACTCCCCCTTCCACAGGAACCGTCCTCGTTCCACAGGGTCCGGTCCAGACCTGTGCACGCCCCTGTGGACAACCGTGACGCCCGTCACTCAGATGTCGGCGGCGGTCGTCGCACGGGTTCATCCAGCTGTTACACGACTGCGAAGTCGACGCAAAGTGGACCGGGTCAACTACGGGGAGACATCTGCCGGGCCGCTCGGGAGGCCCCGACCACGAAGGACTCCTCGATGGACACAGGCACCACTGCCTTCATGCTGGCCTGCATCATCGGCCTGACGATGATGATTCCCGGCCTCGCGCTCTTCTACGGCGGCATGGTCAGCGTCAAGAGCAGCATCAACATGATGATGATGACCTTCGGAGCCGTCGCCGTCGTCGGCGTCCTTTGGGTCTTCTTCGGCTACTCGATGGTCTTCGGCAACTCCTACGGCGACGCGGGGCTCCTCGGCAGCATCACCGAGTACGCCGGCCTCGGGGAAGCGATCGCCGACGGGGAGGTCGCCGTACCCCTGGCGCTCTTCGCGGTCTTCCAGGCCCTCTTCGCCGGCATCACCGTCGCCCTGATCTCGGGCGCGGTCGCGGACCGGATGAAGTTCGGCGCCTGGATGGCCTTCGCGGCGATCTGGGCCGTGCTCGTCTACTTCCCGGTCGCGCACTGGGTCTTCGCGTTCGACTCCGCCGACGGCAGCGTCATCGGCGGCTGGATCGCCAACGACCTCAAGGCCATCGACTTCGCCGGCGGCACGGCCGTGCACATCAACGCCGGCGCGGCGGCCCTGGCCCTCGCCGTCATCCTCGGCAAGCGCGCCACCTGGGGCCAGGCCCCCCGCCCCCACAACGTCCCGCTGACCCTGCTCGGTGCGGGTCTGCTGTGGGCCGGCTGGTACGCCTTCAACGGTGGCTCGGCCCTGGCCGCCAACAACGCGTCCTCGGTGGTCATGCTGACGACCTTCCTCGCCACCTGCGCCGCGGTCCTGGCCTGGCTGGGTGTCGAGCAGCTGCGCACCGGCCACACCACCGGCATCGGCGCCGCCTCCGGCGCCATCGCCGGCCTGGTCGCGATCACCCCGTCCTGCGCCGCGGTCTCGCCGATGGGCTCGATCGTGGTCGGCCTGGTCACCGGCGGCCTGTGCCAGCTCGCGATCGGCCTGAAGGACAAGCTGGGCTACGACGACACGCTCGACGTGGTCGGCGTGCACCTGGTGGGCGGCATCATCGGCACCCTGATGATCGGCCTCGTCGGCAACGCCGACATGCCGAGCGGTGTCGACGGCCTCTTCTACGGCGGCGGCCTCGAGCAGCTCGGCCGGCAGGCCGCGGCGGTCGTCGCGGTCCTGGCCTACACGCTGATCGTGACCTCGGCCATCGCCCTGGCCCTGAAGGCCACCATCGGCATCCGGATCTCCCCGGAGGACGAGGAGGCCGGCATCGACGCCAAGTCGCACCGCGACCCGGCGTACGACCTGGTCTGACGCTCCGAGAAGCGGCCGCCTCCGGGCGGCCGCTTTTCTCGGCCCAACGGGTCCACTCTCCGTGGTTGTTGATTCTTCGTAGTAGACAAGGAACAGCATGACCGACCTCCAGACCCTCGCCCGCGAGAGCGGGACGACGTTCCTCCTCGCGCTCTTCGTCGACCTTCGCGGCAAGCCCTGCGCCAAGCTCGTGCCGGTCGAGGCGGTCGACGCGCTGGCCACCGAGGGCGTCGGCTTCGCCGGGTACGCCGTCGGCGCGATCGGCCAGGAGCCGAAGGACCCGGACCTGATGGCCATCCCCGACCCGGCGTCGTTCACGCCGGTCCCCTTCGTGAAGCCGGGCCTGGCGATCGTGCACTGCGACCCGCACGTCGAGGGGAGGCCGTGGCCGTTCGCCCCGCGCAACATCCTGAGGGCGGTGCTCGCGCGGGCCGCTCAGGAGGGGCTGGCGCCGTACGTCGGCGCGGAGGTCGAGTACTTCCTGGTCGACCGCGACGAGCAGGGCCGGCTGCGCACCGCCGACCCGGCCGACACCGCCGCCCAGCCCTGCTACGACGCCCGCGGCGTGACCCGGATGTACGACCACCTGACGACGATCTCGCGGGCCATGAACGACCTCGGCTGGGAGAACTACGCCAACGACCACGAGGACGGCAACGGCCAGTTCGAGCAGAACTTCGCCTACGCCGACGCGCTCACCACCGCCGACCGGGTGATCACGCTGCGCTACCTGCTCAGCGTGCTCGCCGCCGAGCAGGGCATGACCGCCACGTTCATGCCCAAGCCGTTCGGCGACCGCACCGGCACCGGCCTGCACCTGCACGTCTCGCTGCAGCGCGACGGCGCCAACGTCTTCCCCGCAGCGGACGACGCCCGCGGGCTGGGCCTGTCGCCGACGGCGTACTCCTTCGTCGCCGGCGTCCTCGAGCACGCCTGCGCGCTGCAGTCGGTACTGGCGCCGACGGTGAACTCCTACAAGCGCACCGGCGCCCTCACGACCGCCTCGGGCGCGTCCTGGGCACCGCGGCGGGCGACCTACGGCGGGAACGACCGCACGCACTACGTCCGGGTGCCCGACGACCAGCGGGTGGAGCTGCGGGGGGGCGACGGGTCGGCCAACCCCTACCTGGCCATCGCCGGCGCGGTCGGCGCGGGCCTGGACGGCGTCGCGCGGGCCCTCGACCCGGGCGACCCCGGCGCGACCAGCAGCGAGCCGCTGCCGCTGACCCTGCTGCACGCGGTCGAGGCGCTGGAGGCCGACCCGGTGCTCACCGGCGTCCTCGACGCGGCCGGTGACGGCGTGGCGTCGTACTTCGCGGAGCTGAAGCGGACCGAGTTCTTCACCTGGCACAGCCAGGTCTCCCCCTGGGAGATCGACCAGTACCTGGAGGCGTTCTGATGTGCGGCATCGTGGGACTGCACCTGCGTGACCCCGACCTGTTCCCCCGGCTCGGCGAGCTGCTGACCGGGATGCTCGGCGAGATGGAGGAGCGGGGCGCCGACTCCGCCGGCGTCGCGGTGTACGGCGACCCGCGCTGGTCCCCAGCCGGGCACGCGACCGTGTCGGTGCTGGACGCGTCCGCGCCGGCCGACGAGCTGGCGACCGCGCTGACCGCGGCGACCGGTGCCGAGGTGAGCGTGCTGCCGCTGGGGTCGACGTACGTCGTGCACGCGCCGGGGGACGTCGAGCCGCTGCTCGCCGCCGTCCGGGCGGCCGCGCCGGAGGCCCTGGTCGCCGGATTCGGGGAGGACCTGGCCGTGCTCAAGGACGTCGGCCACCCGCGGGCGCTCGCCGCGCAGTGGGGCCTCGCCGAGGCGCAGGGCTGGCAGGGCGTCGGGCACACCCGGATGGCCACCGAGTCGGCCGTGACGCCGTCCGGCGCGCACCCGTACGCCGTCGGCCCCGACCAGTGCCTCGTGCACAACGGCTCGTTCGCCAACCACGCCACGATCCGGCGCGAGCTGCGCGCCCGCGGCGTCGCCTTCGACAGCGAGAACGACACCGAGGTGGGCGCCCGCTACGTCGCGCAGGCGCTGGCCGACGGCCTCGACGTCGAGACGGCGCTGAAGGGCCTGTGCGCCGAGTTCGACGGCTTCTACACGCTGCTCGTCTCGAACCGCGACTCGTTCGCGGTCGTGCGCGACGCGATCGCCTGCAAGCCCGCCGTGGTCGCCGAGACCGACGCGTGGGTGGCGATGGCGTCGGAGTACCGCGCCCTCGCCCACCTCCCGGGCGTCGAGGGCGCCCACCTGTTCGAGCCCGAGCCGGAACGGATCTACGCATGGACACGATGAGCAGCACCCAGCTCGACCTCGGCACCCTCTCGCTGCGCGAGGTCAACCGCGCCCTGCACGAGATGACCGACGGCGAGGTCGTGGTGACCAACCCCCGCGGCGCGCACAGCGTCGCTGCCGGGCTGACCGCTCCGCTGCAGGTGACGATCGCGGGCCACTGCGGCTACTACGCGGCCGGGATGAACCAGCTCGCCGACGTGGTCGTCGACGGCACCGCCGGCGTGGGCGTCGGGGAGAACATGATGAGCGGCTCCGTGCGGGTCCGCGGCAACGCGTCGCAGTCCGCGGGCGCCACCGCGCACGGCGGGCTGCTGGTCGTCGAGGGCGACGCGGCGGCCCGGTGCGGGATCTCCATGAAGGGCGTCGACATCGTGGTGGGCGGCAGCGTCGGCCACATGAGCGCGTTCATGGCCCAGGCCGGGCGGCTCGTCGTACGAGGGGACGCCGGGGAGGCGCTCGGCGACTCGATCTACGAGGCCCGGCTCTACGTCCGCGGTCGGGTCGCCTCCCTCGGCGCCGACTGCGTCGAGAAGGAGATGCGTCCCGAGCACCTCGCCGAGCTCGGCGACCTCCTCGCCCGCGCCGGGTACGACGACGACCCCGCGTCGTACACCCGCTACGGCTCGGCCCGCGGGCTCTACCACTTCCACAGCGACAACGCGTACTGACAGGACCACCGATGAACCACGCCAGCCACGGCCTCCGTGAGTCCGCCACCTTCGACCGGGCGACCATCCACGCCATCCAGCGCGCGGCCTCGACCGGGGTCTACGACATCCGCGGCTGGGGCGCCAAGAGAGCCCTCCCGCACTTCGACGACCTGCTCTTCCTGGGGGCGTCGATGAGCCGCTACCCGCTGGAGGGCTACCGCGAGTCCTGCGGGACCGACGTCGTCCTCGGCAGCCGGTACGCCGAGCAGCCGCTGCACCTCGACATCCCGGTCACCATCGCCGGGATGAGCTTCGGCGCGCTGTCCGCCCAGGCCAAGGAGGCGCTCGGCCGCGGCGCCTCCGAGGTCGGCACGTCGACCACCACCGGCGACGGCGGCATGACCCCGGAGGAGCGCGGCCAGAGCAGGCACCTCGTCTACCAGTACCTGCCCTCGCGCTACGGCATGAACCCCGACGACCTGCGCAAGGCCGACGCGATCGAGGTCGTCCTCGGCCAGGGCGCCAAGCCCGGCGGCGGCGGGATGCTGCTCGGCCAGAAGATCAGCCCGCGGGTGGCGGCGATGCGCACGCTGCCCGAGGGCATCGACCAGCGCAGCGCCTGCCGGCACCCCGACTGGACCGGGCCGGACGACCTGACCATCAAGATCGCCGAGCTGCGCGAGATCACCGACTGGCAGAAGCCGGTCTACGTCAAGGTCGGCGCCACCCGCACCTACTACGACGTGAAGCTGGCCGTGCACGCCGGCGCCGACGTGGTCGTGGTCGACGGGATGCAGGGCGGCACCGCCGCCACCCAGGACGTGTTCATCGAGCACGTCGGCATCCCCACCCTGGCCGCCCTCCCCCAGGCCGTGCAGGCCCTCCAGGAGCTCGGCGTGCACCGCAGGCCGGACGGCGTGCAGCTGATCGTCTCCGGCGGCATCCGCACGGGCGCCGACGTCGCCAAGGCGCTGGCCCTCGGAGCGGACGCAGTCGCGATCGGCACGGCCGCGCTGGTCGCCATCGGCGACAACGACCCCCGCTACGCCGCGGAGTACGAGGCCCTGGGCTCGGCCGCCGGCTTCTACGACGACTACCAGGACGGCCGCGACCCGGCCGGCATCACCACCCAGGACCCGGAGCTCGCGGCCCGCCTCGACCCGGTGCTGGCTGGACGCCGACTGGCCAACTACCTCAGGGTGCTCACCATGGAGGCCCAGACCATCGCCCGGGCGTGCGGCAAGGCGCACGTCACCCACCTCGAGCCGGAGGACCTGGTGGCGATCACCCTCGAGGCCGCCGCGATGGCGCGGGTGCCGCTGGCCGGCACCTCCTGGATCCCGGGGACGACGAGTGGGTTCTGAGCCCTCCCGCCGGTACGACGTCTGCGTGGTCGGGGCCGGCCTCGCCGGCGCGGCCGCCGCGCGCGAGCTGACCGCGCGGGGCCGGTCGGTGCTGCTGCTGGAGCAGCACGCGGTCGGCCACGTCCACGGGAGCTCGCACGGGTCGTCCCGGATCTACCGCCGGGCCTACCTCGACCCGTTCTACGTCGGCCTCACCGGCCGGGCCGCCGACGAGTGGGACCGCCTGGAGTCGGACGCCGGCGTCCCGCTGCGCACCGTGACCGGCGGCCTCGACACCGGCACCGAGCGGGCCCGCGGCGTGCTCGACCTGCTCAGGGCGACCGGCCTGCCGGTCGAGCTGCTGGGCGGGGCGGAGGTCGCCGAGCGCTGGCCCGGCATCGAGCTGGCCGGCGAGGCGGCGTTCCACCCCGACGCCGGCCACCTCGACGCCGACGCGACCGTCCGGGCCTGCGTCGACCTGGCCGTGGCCGCCGGGGCCGACCTGCACGAGCGGACCACGCTGACCCGGCTGGAGCCGGCGGCCGGCGGGGTGGTCGTGCACACGGAGGGCTGGTCGGCCCACGCCGATACCGTCGTGGTCGCGGCGGGCGCGTGGCTGCCGGAGCTGCTCGGGGGGCTCGCGGTCGCCCCGACGCTGCCGCCGCTGTGGGTCAAGCAGCAGGAGCTCTTCCACTTCGCGCACCGGGACCCGTCCGCGGCCTGGCCGACGCTGGTCGACAAGGGCCGGGTCGAGCTCTACATGCTCGGCTCCGGTCCGCGCGACGGCGGGCCCGCGCCGTCGTACAAGATCGGGCAGTTCGACAGCGAGTCCGCCACCACCGCCTCCACCCGCGACGGGGTGATCGACGACCGGGCGCGCCGCGTCGTCCGGGCGTACGTCGAGCAGCACCTGCCCGGCCTCGACCCGGACCCCACCGAGGAGGCGAGCTGCCTGTTCACCATGACCGGCGACGGCGACTTCGTGCTCGACCGGGTCGGGCCGGTCGTGATCGCGTCGCCCTGCTCGGGACACGGGGCGAAGTTCGCGCCGCTGCTCGGCGTGCTGCTGGCCGACCTGGTCGACGGCGGCGCGCCCGAGCCCCGGTTCGCCTTCCGGGGCGCCGGCCGGACGACCGGCGTCGGGGCGGGCCAG
Source organism: Nocardioides sp. CCNWLW216 (assembly GCF_037120545.1). Taxonomy (NCBI): domain Bacteria; kingdom Bacillati; phylum Actinomycetota; class Actinomycetes; order Propionibacteriales; family Nocardioidaceae; genus Nocardioides; species Nocardioides sp. CCNWLW216. The sequence continues at coordinate 246,492 of NZ_JBBBBJ010000004.1, read as the reverse complement.
TGAGCCGCCGCCTGATCCGCAACACCACCGGCACCGCCCGCCGTCGCGATCCCTCGCAGCCGCCCCCGGAGAGCAGCCTGGAGGACACGATCGCGCGCAACGTGCGGGCCCTGCGCCTCCAGGCGGGCCTGTCGGTGGCCGACGCCGCGGACCGGATCGGCATCTCGAAGGCGATGCTGTCCAAGATCGAGAACTCGCAGACCTCCTGCAGCCTGGCCACCCTGACCCGGCTCGGCCTCGGTCTCGACGTGCCCGTCACCTCGCTCTTCCGCGATGCCGACGGCGAGCGCGAGGCCGTGCACACCCCGGCCGGCCAGGGGCCGCGGATCGCCCGCGAGGGCACCCAGGCCGGCCACGACTACGAGCTGCTCGGCGCGCTGCGCGGCCAGCACAAGCGGCTGGAGTCGCTGATGGTCACGCTGACCGCGACAAGCGACACCTATCCCCTCTTCCAGCACCCCGGCACCGAGTTCATCCATCTCCTCGAGGGCGTCATGGACTACGGCCACAGCCGCACCGTCTACCGTCTCGAGCCCGGCGACTCCCTCCAGTTCGACGGCGAGGGTGCCCACGGCCCGACCGCCCTGGTCGAGCTCCCCATCCGGTTCCTGTCCGTCATCGCCTTCCCGGACACCACCACCAAGTAGGGCCACCGGACCCGACGCTGATCGAGGTGCGAAGGACGAAGTCCTGAGCCTCGAAACCCGTATTACCGACCGACAGCCTCGATCACGGCCGACTCCCGACCCACCGGGTTTCGAGGCTCGCTCCGCTCGCACCTCAACCAGCGTGGAGGGGCCAACCGCGCCCGGATAGGTTCGGGGCATGCAACCGCCCGTCGCCGAGAAGCGCCCCACCACCCGCGAGATCCACGGCCACACCCGCGTCGACGACTACGAGTGGCTGCGCGACAAGGACGCGCCGGAGGTCACGGCGCACCTCGAGGCCGAGAACGCCTACACCGAGCACCGGACGGCTCACCTGGCCGACCTGCGGCAGTCGATCTTCGACGAGATCAAGGCCCGCACCCGCGAGACCGACCTGTCGGTGCCGACCCGCAACCGCGGTCACTGGTACTACTCGCGCTCCTTCGAGGGCAAGGAGTACGGCGCCAGCTGCCGCGTGCCGATCAGCGGGCCCGACGACTGGACGCCCCCGCAGCCCGCCGCCGAGGCGAAGCCCGACGAGCCCGCCCTCCCCGGCGAGCAGGTCCTGCTCGACCTGAACGAGCTGGCCGAGGGCCACGAGTTCTTCTCGCTCGGCGGCTCGGCCATGACCCTCGACGACACCCTGCTCGCCTATGCCGTCGACACGGTGGGCGACGAGCGCTACACGGTGCGCTTCCAGGAGGTCGCCACCGGCGCCCTGCGCGACGACGAACTGACGGGGGTGATGGGTGGCGTCGTCTGGCACCCGAACGGGCTCGACTGCTACTACTCCACGATCGACGACTCCTGGCGGCCCGACAAGGTGTGGCGGCACCGCCTCGGCACGCCGCAGGCCGACGACGAGCTGGTCCTGCACGAGCCCGACGGCCGGTTCTGGACCGGCATCGGCCGCAGCCGCAGCAACCGGTTCCTGATCACCGCCACCGGCTCGAAGACCACCTCCGAGTACCGCTACCTCGACACCGCCGACCCGGACGCGCAGTGGGTGCTGTTCAGCGAGCGGCGCGAGGACCTCGAGTACAGCCTCGAGCACGCCGTCCTCGGCGGCGAGGACGTCTTCCTGGTCCACCACAACGCCACCGGACCCGACTTCGAGATCGGGGTCGCGCCGGTCGCCCCGACCGCGCCGGAGGACTGGCGGGCGCTGGTCGCCCACGACCCCGCCGTACGCCTCGAGGGCGTGGACGCCTACGCCGGCCACCTGGTGATCCACCAGCGCAGCGACGGCCTCACCCAGCTGCGCATCGTCGAGCTGGGTCCCGACGGCGCGGGCGATGACTACCTCGTCGAGTTCGACCACGAGGTCTACACCGTCGGCGCCGGCGGCAACCCGGTCTTCGACCAGCCGACCGTGCGGCTGGGCTACACGACCATGGCGGTGCCCTCGTCGGTCTACGACTACGACGTCCGCACCCGCGAGCTCACCCTGCTTCGCCGCGCTCCCGTGCTGGGCGGCTACGACCCCGCCGACTACGAGGAGCACCGGCTCTGGGCCACCGCCGAGGACGGCGAGCAGGTCCCCATCTCCGTCGTCGTGCGCCGCGGGGCTCGCGAAGGGGTCGGAGGCGGCACCCAGCCCGTCCCCACCATGCTCTACGCGTACGGCGCCTACGAGATCTCCACCGACCCCTACTTCTCCGTGGCCCGCCTCTCCCTGCTCGACCGCGGCGCGGCCTTCGCGATCGCCCACGTCCGCGGCGGCGGCGAGCTGGGCCGCCGCTGGTACGACGACGGCAAGCTGTTCTCGAAGCAGCACACGTTCGGCGACTTCATCGCCTGCGCGCAGCACCTGGTCGACACCGGCTGGTCGACGCCCGAGACCCTCGTCGCCGAGGGAGGCAGCGCCGGCGGGCTGCTGATCGGCGCGGTGGCCAACCAGGCGCCCGAGCTGTTCGGCGGCTTCGTCGCCGAGGTGCCGTTCGTCGACGCCCTCACCACGATGCTCGACGCGACGCTGCCGCTCACCGTCACCGAGTACGACGAGTGGGGCAACCCGGAGGCCGATCCCGAGGTCTACGACTACATGGCCCGCTACGCGCCGTACGACAACGTCGCGCAGCGCGCCTACCCGCCGATCCTGGCCGAGACCTCCCTCAACGACACCCGGGTCCTGTACGTCGAGCCGGCCAAGTGGGTGGCCCGCCTGCGGGCGGTGACCGGCAACCCCGACGTGCTGCTGCGCACCGAGATGTCGGCCGGCCACGGCGGCGTCTCGGGTCGCTACAAGTCCTGGCACGACCGCTCCTTCACGCTCGCCTGGATCCTGGACCGGATGGGCCTGGCCGACCGCTGAGCGTCGCCTCGTCGGGGTGGGGCCCTGAGAAGTCCCTGAGAGTTGGGAATCCCGGCAACTCGTAGGCCTTCCCGCACGTCGTCTCAGGTGTAGGCCCCGTCGGGTTTGGCCAGGGAATCCTCTGGTCACCTGGGGCGTTGACGACGATGTGGGCCGGCAAACAGCCGGGGTCACAGAAGCTAGGAGGGCCCCATGGCAACACGAACCGCACCTGCGGGGGGACGCGAGATCGAGGGTCGCGACAGCGTCGGCCTGTACCTCGACGAGATCGCCCGCAACGCGCTTCTCGACGCGGCCTCCGAGGTCGAGCTCTCCAAGACGATCGAGGCCGGGCTGATGGCCGAGCACCTCCTCGCCGAGGGTCGGGTCGGTCGCCGCAAGGGCGGCGCCCCGATGACGGCCACCCAGGAGGAGCTCGAGTGGCTCGCCGAGGAGGGCCAGAAGGCGATCGACACCTTCATCACCGCCAACCTCCGCCTCGTCGTCTCCATCGCCCGCAAGTACGGCCGGGCGCAGATGCCGATGCTCGACCTGATCCAGGAGGGCAACACCGGCCTGATCCGGGCGGTCGAGAAGTTCGACTACACCAAGGGCTACAAGTTCTCGACCTACGCCACCTGGTGGGTCCGCCAGGCGATCACCCGCGGCATCGCGCAGCAGGCCCGCGTGGTCCGACTGCCCGTGCACGTCGTCGAGGAGCTCAACCAGGTCGGCGGCGCCCGTCGTACCCTCGAGCGCCAGCTGGGCCGCGACCCGGAGCCGCACGAGATCGCCACCGAGCTCGGCATGGACGTCGACCGGGTCCTCGACCTGATGGCGTGGGGTCGCGAGCACGTCAGCCTTGACTCCCCCGTCGACGAGGACGGCGACACCAGCCTCGGCGACCTGATGGCCCAGGAGACCTCGCCCGGTCCCGACCTGTCATTCCTCGACGTGGAGGCCCGCGACCGTCTGAACAGCCTGGTCGGCCACCTCGACGACCGCGCGGCCGACATCATCCGATCGCGCTACGGCCTGGTCGACGGTCGCCAGCACAAGCTCGCCGACATCGGCGCCAAGCACGGCATCTCCGCCGAGCGGGTGCGCCAGCTCGAGCGGGAGGCGCTGCAGAAGCTGCGCCGCATCGCCGACCCGGACCTCGCGGCCTGACCGGTCACAGATCCTCGGCACCTGACGGACGCCCCCGCCCACCGGCGGGGGCGTCCGTGCGTCTCAGGACCGCTCGAGCAGCGCCCGGCGCAACACCGCGCCATCGGCGTCGACGAGCTCGACGACCGCCTCACGCGTGGCCAGACCCTGATCCCAGATGAGGATGGCGACCCCCGCCTCGACCCGGTCCTCCACAATCCGACCGGAAGGATCGGTGAGGCGCACCAGGGCCGCCGTCGGATCGGCGACCCAGCCGCCACGCACCCCGGCCTCGGCGGCGCCGGGCGGATCCGACCCCCACCCGCCCCAGGCCGCCCAGATCGCCTCCGGTCCGACGCCGTCGGGTGCTCCGGACGACCACCCGCCGGACGAACGCCAGATCCCGTCCTCCCGGCGCCGCAGTCCCGCGAAGCCGCGGAACGACGAACCGTCGCTACGGCGACGCGCGATGTAGGCGACGGCCGCCATGTCTCCGTGCTGACGCTCGCGGACGACCTCGACCTCCTGCGGCAGGACGCCTCGCTGCGCGACCACGCTTCCGACAGCCAGGCCGCGGAGGTCAGTCACCGGCGCCCTCGCGCCGCTCGTGCAGCCGCTGCTGCGCGGCCTCCAGGTAGGTCAGGCAGGGCGCCTCGGCGCCGGGGTGCTTCTCGACCAGGTGGAAGGTCCAGCGGTCCATGGCCGCCATGAACCCGTCGTCGCCCTGCCGGTGCGTCGACCAGGGCTTGTCGCCCTTCGAGGTGCAGGTGGTGCAGCTGATCTTGTAGAGGAACTGCTGCTCTCCGCCGAGGTCGATCTTGACCTTCGCCAGCGGCCCGGCCTCGACCGCGGCCTTCCGCTCGCGCGCGGACCGGCTCGCCACCATCGTCGTACCCCTCGTCGTCGGAGCAGCCACCCTAGTCGGGAGAATGGCCGCGTGCAGATCACGCCCGACCCGCTGACCTCCCCGGAGATCGTCGCCTTCCTCCAGGCCCACCTCGACCAGATGCGGGCCACCTCCCCCGCGTGCAGCGTGCACGCGCTCGACCTCGCGGGACTGCAGGCGCCCGGCATGCGGTTCTGGTCGGCGTACGACGACGGCGAGCTGGTCGGCTGCGCGGCGCTGAAGCGGTTGACCGACGACCACGCCGAGCTGAAGTCCATGCGCACCGCGCCGCACCGCACCCGGCAGGGCATCGCGGCCGCCGTGCTGGCCTTCGTGCTGGACGAGGCCCGGGCGGCGGGGTTCGCCAGGATCAGCCTCGAGACCGGCTCGCAGGACTTCTTCGCCCCGGCACGGGCGCTCTACGCACGGCACGGGTTCACGGTCTGCGAGCCGTTCGGGGACTACCGGCCGGACCCGAACAGCACGTTCATGACCCGGCTGCTGTGAGCTCCGCGTGGACCGCTTGCACCCGGGCCCGCAGGTCCGCGAGCGTGCCGGTGTTGTCCAGGACGTGGGTGGCGATCGCCAGCCGCTGCTCCCGGGTCGCCTGGGCGGCGATCCGGGCCTCCGCGTCGGCCCGCTCCATGCCGCGGTCGTCGACCAGTCGCTGGACCTGCGTCTCCACCGGCACGTCGACCACGAGCACCGCGTCGAAGGTGTCGGCCCGACCGGACTCGGCCAGCAGCGGGATGTCGTGGACGACCAGCGCCCCCGCGGGCGCCGAGGCCTCGAGCGCGGCGTACCGCTCGAAGACCAGCGGGTGCACGATCCCCTCGAGCACCTTCCGCCTCGCCTCGTCGGCGAAGACCACCTTGCCGAGCGCCGGCCGGTCCAGGTCGCCCTCGGGCGTGAGCAGCTCCGCGCCGAACGCCTCGACGACGGCGGCCAGGCCGGGGGTGCCCCGCTCGACGACCTCGCGGGCGAGCTTGTCGCCGTCGATGATCACGGCACCGTGCTCCTCGAGCATCGCCGAGACCGTGCTCTTGCCCGAGGCGATGCCGCCCGTGAGTCCCACCCGCATGGCGCGATCCTAGGAGGCGTCCACCAGCAACCGGAGGATCCGGTCGAGTTCGGCCCGGTCCTCGGCGGCGAGCGGCGCGAGCAGCTCGCCGGCCGCCGCGTGCCGGGCGTCGTCGAGCAGCCCGCGCAACCGCAGTCCCTCGGGCGTGGGTACGACAGTCGTCGCCCGCCGGTCGGCGGGGTCGGGGCGCCGCTCCACCAGCCCGCGCGTCTCCAGCGCGTCCACCACCTCGGTCGCCGAGCGGGCCGCGATGTGCAGCCGCTCGGCGAGCGCGGAGAGCCGGGCCCCGTCCATCTCGACGACTGTGCGCAGGGCCCGGGACTGGCCCGGGGTCACGTCCCACTCGGCCAGTGCGGCGCCGTACCGCTGGCGCAGGGTGCGGGCGAGCACCATCAGCAGGTCACCGGTCGAGTCGGTCGCGGGCACGGGAATGATCCTAGCAATGCGACAGTTACCCTCATGTTGAGGAAGCCTCAGTAAAGAATCGAGGTGGTCGAGTGCCACGCCCCTCCACGCACACCCCCGAATCCCGCCGCGCCGATCGGCGCCAGCTGGCCGAGTCTCCCGTGTCCCTGCGCCGCATCGCGCGGCTGTTCGCGCCGTACCGCCGCCGGCTCGCCGTGGTCGTCGCGCTGATCGTGGTCAGCTCGCTCGTCGGTCTGGCCCAACCCTTCCTGGTGCGGCACGTCATCGACGAGGCGCTCCCCCGCCAGGACGTCCGGCTACTGCTCCTGCTCGTCGCCGGGATGGTCGGCGTCGCCGTCGCGACGGCCGCCCTCGGCGTCGTGCAGACCTGGCTGTCGACGACCGTCGGCCAGCAGGTCATGCACCGGCTGCGCTCGGACCTGTTCGGCCACCTGCAGCGCCAGTCGGTCGGGTTCTTCACCCGGACCCGCGGCGGCGAGGTGCAGTCGCGCATCGTCAACGACATCGGCTCCATGCAGTCGGTGGTGACGAGCACGGCCACCTCGGTCGCCGCCAACGTCACCGTGGTCCTTGGCACCGCCGTCGCGATGGTCGCGCTCAGCTGGCGCCTCGCGCTGATCTCCCTCGTGGTGCTGCCGCCCGCCGTCGTCCTGACCCGCCAGGTGGCCCGGATGCGGCACGCCGTCACCGCCGCCCGCCAGGCCCGGCTCGCCGACCTGCACGTCCAGGTCGAGGAGGGCCTCTCGGTCGGCGGCGTGCTGCTCACCAAGACCCTCGGCGCCGGCCCGGCGCTGTCTCGCCGCTTCGACGACACCTCGGCCGACCTGGTCGGGCTGGAGGTGCGCTCCCAGCTCGCGGGCCGCTGGCGGATGGCCACCATGAGCATCGTCTTCGCCGCCGTCCCGGCCGCGCTCTACCTCGCCGCCGGCCTGCCGGCCACCTCGGGCGGGATGACCATCGGCACCCTGGTGGCCTTCGTGGCGCTGCAGAGCGCGCTGTTCCGCCCGCTCATGGGCCTGCTCAACGTCGGAGTCGACCTGACGGCGTCGCTGGCCCTGTTCAGCCGGATCTTCGAGTATCAGGACCTCCCGGTCGAGATCGCCGACCCGGCCGACCCGACGCGTCTCGGCGACGTCCGCGGCGAGGTCCGCCTCGACCACGTCACCTTCTCGTACGGCGGCGCCGACGTGCTCCACGACGTCGACCTGGTGGTGCCCGCCGGCACCTCGCTCGCCCTGGTGGGTGCGACGGGCAGCGGCAAGAGCACCCTGGCCGGTCTGGTCGCGCGACTGCACGACCCGACGGCCGGCGCCGTACGTCTGGACGGGGTCGACCTGCGCGACCTGGCCCTCGCCGACGTCGCGTCCGCGGTCGGCGTCGTCACCCAGGAGAGCTACCTGCTGCACGCCTCGGTCCGCGACAACCTGCGGCACGCGAAGCCGGACGCCACCGACGCCGAGATCGAGGCGGCGGCTCGGGCCGCCCGCATCCACGACCTGGTCGTCTCGCTGCCCGAGGGCTACGACACCCTGGTCGGCTCCCGCGGGCACCGGTTCTCCGGCGGCGAGCAGCAGCGGCTGGCCATCGCCCGCACCCTGCTCCGCGACCCGCGGGTCCTGGTCCTCGACGAGGCCACCAGCGCGCTCGACAACACCACCGAGCGCGCCGTGCAGGCAGCGCTCGACGAGCTCGCCCACGGGCGGACCACGATCACCATCGCCCACCGGCTCTCGACGGTCCGCGACGCCGACCAGATCGCGGTCCTCGACCACGGCGCGGTCGTCGAGCTCGGCACCCACGAGGAGCTGCTCCTGCGCGGCAGCCGGTACGCCGAGCTGGTGCGCGGCGGCCTCGAGCAGCCCGTCGCCGCGTGAGCCCTAGGCCGAGAACGCGCGCCGGTACTGCTGCGGACTGACCCCGCGCACGCGTGAGAAGTGGTGCCGCAGGGTGGCGGCGTTGCCGAAGCCGACGTCGTCGGCGATCCGCTCGATCGAGCGCTCGGTCTGCTCGAGCAGCTGCTCGGCCCGCAGCACCCGCTGTCGGGTCACCCAGGCGTGCGGGGTCGCCCCCACCTCGTCACGGAAACGCCGCGCGAAGGTCCGCGGCGACATCAGCGCCCGCCGGGCGAGCGAGTCGACGTCGAGCTCGTGGTCGAGGTTCTCCACGACCCACTGCTGCAGCGCCCCGAACGTCTCGCCCGTGCAGTCGGGCACCGGGCGCGCGATGAACTGGGCCTGCCCCCCGTCCCGATGCGGGGGTACGACGATCCGCCGCGCGGTCGTGGCCGCCACGCGGGCGCCGTACAGGTCGCGCATGAGGTGCAGCGACGCGTCGATGCCGGCGGCCGAGCCCGCCCCGGTGAGGATCGGGCCGTCGTGGCAGTAGAGCACGTCCGGGCAGACCAGTGCCTCGGGGTACATCGACGCCAGCCGGTTCGTGTAGCGCCAGTGCGTGGTGCACTCGCGCCCGTCGAGCAGGCCCGCCGCGCCGAGCTCGAAGACGCCCGAGCAGTGTGCGTAGAGGATCGCGCCGCGCTCGTAGGCGGCCCGGATCGCCTCCAGGACCGCCGGGTCGTGGTCGAGGAAGTCGTACTTCGGGCTCAGGCAGACCAGGTCGGCGCTCGCGACGGCGTCGAGGCCGCGCTCGACGTACAGGTCGAAGTCCGAGCGCCCGCGCACGCGCCCGGGGCGCGGGGTGCAGACCTGGAAGTCGAAGACCGGGTTGTCGTCGTCGGCGTGGTAGGGCTCGCCCCACACCTCGACGAGGGACCCGAGCCCGAAGGCCTCGGCACCGTCCTGGACCACGACCGCGACCGTCTGCACCTGTTGCACGGCACCGATCCTCGCACAGGTCTGGCAGAAAAACGACGGAGAGTGACTTTTCTGCCACTGTGGCAGGAAGTCAGGGAGGCGCAAGATACTGCCATGACCTTCTTCTACCTGCTGCTGGCCCTCGCCGCCACGCTCGCGTTCCTGACCATCCGGACGATGATCCACGACAGCCGGGGCACCCGGCGTCCCCCGCGCTCCCACTACGACGACCCCGCGTTCCACGGCCCCGGCTACCTCGTCTGAGGTGCCGCCGCCACCGAGCCCCGAGACGCCGAAGGCCCGGCCACCGTGAGGTGGCCGGGCCTTCGTGCGTGTCGTGCTAGGTGGAGCTGGCGATCAGCTCGCGCCGCCGGTCAGCTTCTCGCGGAGCGCCTGCAGCGCCTCGTCCGAGGCGAGCGAGCCGCCCTCGGCCGCGCCACCGGTCTCGACGTCCACGTCGCCACCGCTGGAGTACGACGTGGCCTCGCCGGCCTCGACCTCGGCCTGCTTGGCCTCGGCCTGCTGCTTGACGTGGGCCTCCCAGCGGGCGTGCGCCTTGGCGTACTGGTCCTCCCAGGTCGCGCGCTGCTCGTCGAAGCCCTCGAGCCACTCGCCCGTCTCGGGGTCGAAGCCGTCGGGGTAGACGTAGTTGCCCTGCTCGTCGTACGTGGCCGCCATGCCGTAAAGGGTCGGGTCGAACTCCTCCACGTCGGTCGCGGCCGCGGTCTCGTTGGCCTGCTTGAGCGACAGCGAGATCCGGCGACGCTCGAGGTCGATGTCGATGATCTTGACCATGACGTCGTCGTTGACCTGGACGACCTGCTCCGGGATCTCGACGTGACGCTCGGCGAGCTCGGAGATGTGCACCAGGCCCTCGATGCCCTCCTCGACGCGGACGAACGAGCCGAAGGGCACCAGCTTGGTGACCTTGCCCGGCACGATCTGGCCGATCTGGTGGGTCCGGGCGAAGTGCTGCCACGGGTCCTCCTGCGTCGCCTTCAGCGACAGGGAGACACGCTCGCGGTCCATGTCGACGTCGAGGACCTCGACGGTGACCTCGTCGCCCACGGCGACGACCTCGGACGGGTGGTCGATGTGCTTCCACGACAGCTCGGAGACGTGCACGAGGCCGTCGACGCCGCCGAGGTCCACGAACGCACCGAAGTTGACGATCGAGGAGACGACGCCCTTGCGGATCTGACCCTTCTGGAGCTGGGTCAGGAAGCCGTGGCGAACCTCGGACTGGGTCTGCTCGAGCCAGGCACGGCGCGACAGGACCACATTGTTGCGGTTCTTGTCGAGCTCGATGATCTTGGCCTCGAGCGTCTGGCCGACGTACGGCTGCAGGTCGCGAACGCGCCGCATCTCCACCAGCGAGGCGGGGAGGAAGCCGCGGAGGCCGATGTCGAGGATGAGGCCGCCCTTGACGACCTCGATGACGGTGCCCTCGACGACGCCGTCCTCCTCCTTGACCTGCTCGATGGTGCCCCAGGCGCGCTCGTACTGGGCGCGCTTCTTGGACAGGATCAGGCGGCCTTCCTTGTCCTCCTTCTGGAGAACGAGGGCCTCGACCTCGTCACCGACCGAGACGACCTCGGACGGGTCGACGTCGTGCTTGATCGACAGCTCGCGCGAGGGGATGACGCCCTCGGTCTTGTAGCCGATGTCGAGGAGGACCTCGTCGCGGTCGACCTTGACGATGGTGCCGGCGACGATGTCGCCGTCGTTGAAGTACTTGATCGTCTCGTCGATGGCGGCGAGGAAGTCTTCTTCAGAACCGATGTCGTTGATCGCGACCTGGGGCGCGTCGTAATCGGGAAGAATCGAGATGGTGCTCGTCATAAGGGAAGTGATTCCTTGGTGGGCAGAAGTCGTGCGGGCACGCTGAGAAGTCCTGTTTCACTACCGATGGAGTCGTGCGCGGCCCCGGATGACGGGAGCGGGCGGGCGATAGCGAGCGAGAGTCCGCTCCGTCCGGGACGCAGGCAGACCTCTGGCGCAGAAGCCAGCGTACGCCGCTGCGATCACCTGCGTCCAACCAGCGTGACCCCTGCGGGACACCGGAGTCCCGACCGGTGACGGCGTGGTGAGGATTTCCTTCGCATGGACCCCGGGACGAGGGGTACCGCCCCCGCGGCACCGGACGACGCATGGGACCTCAGCGCCGAATGTCGGGGGTGAGGGTGTCGGTCGGGGCCGGCCCATCCCGACTGCTGTCTGGAGCTCCCTCCAATGCCACTTCGTCGACCCCTCGCCGCTGCCGTCGCCCTCGCGACCGCCGGCTTCATCACCGTCGTCGCGGTCCCGGCACCGAGCGCGTCCGCCGCGCCGCTGCCCGCGCCGTACGACGCCTCCGCCTCGGGCGAGATCGTCCGCCTCGACGCAGACCTCGCGACCTTCGACCTCGCCGACATCGGGATCGGCCACGCCGACGCCGACGCCGACAGCGAGCGCGACGGCGGCGACACCACGGCCCGCAGCAGCAACCTGTCCGCCGCGGTGGCCGGGCTCCCGCTTCCTCTCGACGAGGTGACCTCGGTCGCCCCGCCGACCGGCAGCAGCGCCGACGAGATCCCGACGGCGAACATCCCCCCGCTGCTGCGCCTCGGCGTGGTGGAGGGCGAGACGACGGCGCGCTACGACTCCGACCAGGCGTGCCCCACCGACTCGGGTGACGGGCGGCTGCTCTCCCACGCGCGGACCCGGCTCGCCGGCACCACGGTCGGCAACCTCCAGCTGGCACCCGGTGTCGGGACGACCGTCGCCGCGATCGGCGCCTCGACCACGACCTCGACGACGCGACTGGTCGACCGCGACGGCGGTGGGCAGGCGGTCCGGTCCCAGGCCACCAGCGAGATCGGCGACATCGCGCTGCTCGGCGGACTGCTGACGGTGAACGTCGCCGATCCGGTGACCCTCACCGCGACCTCGGACGGCAGCGCCGGCACCACGACCAGCAGCACCCCGACCGCGACGGTCGAGCTGGCGGGCGGGGAGGTCATCGACCTCGCCGACCAGCCGAACCAGACGTACACCACCGACCTGACCGTGGCCGGCCTGGCCAGCGCCGCTGTCTCGATCGGGCTGGTCACCGCCGAGGACACCTCCTCGGGGGCCACCGGGTCCGGCCGCCTCGACGCCGTCCTCTCCATCAGCGTCGACCTGGACCTGCTGCTCGGCGCGGTCGACCTCGCCGACGTGAACCTGGACGTCTCCCCCATGGCCGTCGACGCGACGGCTCCCGCGGGCGGGGTCGAGTGCACCCCCGCACCCCCGGCGACCGACACCGACGGCGACGGCCTCAGCGACGAGCAGGAGACCTCGGGCTCGGAGAACGACGCCCACGACAACGAGCCCACCGACCCCGACGACGCCGACAGCGACGACGACGGGATCGACGACGGCGACGAGATCGCCGACGGTACCGACCCGAACGACCCCAACGACCCGGTGACGCCGCCGGGACCCGACACCGACACCGACGGCGACGGCCTCACCGACGCCCAGGAGCTGAGCGGCGCGGCGAACGACGCCTTCGGTGGCGCCGCGACCGACCCGCTCGACGCGGACTCCGACGACGACGGCACGGTGGACGGCGCCGAGACCGACGGCTCGGCCAACACCGCGTTCGACGGCGAGCCGACGAACCCCCGGGCGGCCGACACCGACGGGGACGGCCTCACCGACACCGAGGAGACCACCGGTTCCGCGAACGACGCCCACGACAACGAGCCCACCGACCCGAACTCCGCGGACACCGACGGCGACGACTCCACCGACGCCACCGAGGTCGCGGCCGGGACCGACCCGAACGACCCTGCCGACCCGAGCGGCACGGACCCGGGCACGGACTCGGACGGGGACGGGCTCAGCGACGTCGAGGAGACGTCGGGCTCCGAGAACGACGCCCACGACAACGAGCCCACCGATCCGGAGGACGCGGACAGCGACGACGACGGCACGGAGGACGGCGCCGAGACGGACGCCGGCACCGACCCGAACAACGCCGACACCGACGACGACGGCCTCACCGACACCGAGGAGACCTCCGGCTCCGCGAACGACGCCCACGGCAACCAGCCCACCGACCCCACGGACGCCGACAGCGACGACGACGGGATCGAGGACGGCGCCGAGACCGACAACGGCACCGACCCCAACGACGCGGGCGACCCCGAGGACCCGGGCACGGACTCCGACGGTGACGGGCTCACCGATGCCGAGGAGATCTCGGGCGTGCAGAACGGCGCGTACGACAACGAGCCGACCGATCCCGACGACGCCGACAGCGACGACGACGGGGTCGAGGACGGCGCCGAGACCGACGCCGGTACCGACCCCAACAGCGCCGACACCGACGCCGACGGCCTCGACGACGCCGAGGAGGGGCCGCTCGGCACCGACCCGACCGACGCCGACACCGATGACGACGGGCTGAAGGACGGTCAGGAGACGACCGGCTCCGAGAACGACGCCTACGCCAACGAGCCCACCGACCCGGTGGACGCGGACAGCGACGACGACGGGCTCACCGACGGCCAGGAGACCTCGGGCTCCGAGAACGAGGCGGGCGGCTTCGAGCCGACCGACCCGAACGCGGCCGACAGCGACGGCGACCAGGTCGGCGACGGCACGGAGGTCGTCGGGGGCACCGATCCCAACGACCCGACCGACCCTGGCGACCCGACGGGTCCCGGCACGCCGGGCGACACCGACGGCGACGGTCTGAGCGACCTCGAGGAGGTCGCGGGCACCGCCAACACCCAGTACGGCAACCAGCCGACCGATCCGAACGACGCCGACAGCGACGACGACGGCGTCCCGGACGGCCAGGAGATCGCCGACGGGACCAACCCCAACAACCCCGACACGGACGGGGACGACGCCGGTGACGGTCAGGAGGGGACGATCGGCATCGACCCGACCAGGGCCGACACCGACGGCGACGGCCTCGCCGACGGCGAGGAGCTGAGCGGCTCGCGCAACACCCGCTACGGCTCCAAGCCCACCGATCCCAAGCGCCGCGACACCGACGGCGACGGGTTCACCGACGGCGTCGAGGTGCTGGGCAGGATCCGGGTGCGCGACCGGGTGACGTCCTGCACCGGACGGACCCGGACCATCGGTCGGGTGTTCACCAACCCGCGCAGCACCGACACCGACCGCGACGGACTGCGCGACCGTCAGGAGGTCCGCGGTTGGCGGATCAAGCAGAAGGTCGTGGTCAGCAAGGCCGGCCGGAAGGTGAGGATCGGCGTCGTCCGGACCAACCCGGCGGTGCGCGACACCGACCGCGACCGGCTGACGGACCGCGAGGAGATCAGGGGCAGCCGGAACCGGAAGTTCGGCCGCGCCAAGACGGACCCGGGCCGGTGCGACACCGACCGCGGCGGCGTGTCCGACGGTCGCGAGGTCCGACGGGGCACCGACCCGGCCGACTGGGGCCTGGGCCGCCCCCAGTGACGACCGGGGCGTGGGACGTCAGACCCCTCCGTCCCACGCCCCGGCCTCGCCGGTCGCGCCGATCACCCGCACCAGACGGTCGGCCCTGGCAGCGACCGGGTTCGCCTCCGGGCGCGCCGCCAGGTCGACCAGCGCCCAGAGGTCGGCGGCCCGGGCGAGGGCGAGCGCATCGGCCGGGTCGACGTCGCGGCGCTCGCCGTACTCCTGGAGGACGGCGGTGGTGAGGACCGGGTCGCGCTCGAACCGCAGCAGGTTGCCGAGGTCGGTGAACGGGTGGCCGGCATGGGCGAACTCCCAGTCGACGAGCCCAGTGACCTCGAGCGTGTCCGGGTCGACGAGCAGGTTCTTCGGGTTCAGGTCAGCGTGCACGAGCACCCGCCGCGAGACCGTGTCGAGCAGGTCCTGCGCGTCCGCCGCCACGGCGCCCAGCTCCGGGCGCACCGTCGCGACCAGCTCGGGCAGGCCGTCGGGCAGGCCCCAGTCCCCGATCCGCAGGTCGCCGTCGACGAACGGGCCGTCACTCAGTTGTGGCATCCCGCCCAGGTCGGCGACCAGGCTCCCGAGCCGACGCCCCAGCAGCCGACGGCCCGCCTCGTCCAGGTCCGGCAGCAGCAGGTCGCCCCGGACCCCGGGCAGGTACGACGTCACCAGCAGCGCCGGCATGCCGCTCGCCGGGTCGGCCCGGCGCAGCTCGAGCACCTCGGGCACCGGCAGCAGGCCGCGCACCAGCCGCAGCAGCGCCGCGTCGACCTCGGCGGCGGCCGGACCGCGGTGGCCGTCCTCGGCGTACACGCGGACGACGGAGCGCTCCCCCGCGACCTCGGCCAGAAAGGTCTGGCCCGACCAGCCGCCCGGGAGCGGCTCCAGCGACGCAGCGGCGAGGTCCACGACGCGATGCTGTCACGACCGCCGGGGGCTACCGTCGTCCCATGCACCCGATCGTCGGCGCCGCGCTCCTCCCGTGGCGCGTCGGCCACGCCTTCACCCTGACCACGCTCCAGCTCGGCCGGCTCGCGGCCGCCGACGGACCGCTGCGCCGACCCGGCGGGTACGCCGAGCAGCTCGGCCGGCTGCTGGACCGGCTGCTCGCCGAGGGCGGCGCGCTCGACCGGCTGCTGGCCGAGGGCGGGGCGCTGGACCAGCTCGTGCAGCGCGAGGGCGCGCTGGACCGCCTGCTCGCCCCGGGCGGCGCGCTGGACCGGCTGACCACCCCGGGCGGCGTCCTCGACCGGGTCCTCGAGCCCGGCGGGCTGGCCGACCGGGCGCTCACCGAGGACGGCTTCGTCGAGAAGCTGGTCTCCGAGGGCGGCACGCTCGAGCAGCTGATCGGCCTGGGCGAGACCCTGGAGGCGATCCGGCCCCAGCTCGCCGAGCTGGCCGCGCTGATCCCCTCGCTCGGCGAGTCCGCGGACGCCCTCGGCCGGGTGGTCGGCCCGCTGGGCGACCTGGCCGGGCGGATCCCGCTGAGCCGCCGCAAGGTGGGGGCCGGCGCGTGAGCGCCATGCTCGGCGACGCCGGCGCGCCCGACTCCCGCCACCACCCCGACCTGCCGCCGTTCCGGGCCGAGCGGCGCAGCGTCGGCGAGGACGAGTCACGGCGGGCCAACGGGCCGGACTGGGACCGCTACGCCGACGAGTACCAGGCCACCCACGGCGCCTTCCTCGGGGACGCCGGCTTCGTCTGGGGCCCCGAGGGCCTCACCGAGGCCGAGGCCGGGGTGCTCGGCCCGGTCGCGGGCCGCGACGTCCTTGAGATCGGCTCCGGCGCCGGGCAGTGCTCGCGCTGGATCCGGACGCAGGGCGGCCGGTCGATCGGGCTGGACCTGTCCCACCGCCAGCTCCAGCACGGCCGCCGCCTCGACGACTCGACCGGCGTGGGCGTGCCGGCCGTGCTCGGGACGGCCACCGCACTGCCCTTCGCGGACGGCTCCTTCGACGTCGTCTTCTCGTCCTTCGGCGCGCTGCAGTTCGTGCGCGACCTCGACGTGGCGGTCGCCGAGGCGGCCCGGGTGCTGCGCCCGGGTGGCCGCTTCGCCTTCTCGATCACCCACCCGACCCGGTGGATGTTCCCCGACGACCCGACCGAGGACGGCCTGGTCGCGAGCCAGTCCTACTGGGACCGGACGCCGTACGTCGAGGTCGACGACGCCACCGGCGACGTCACGTACGTCGAGCACCACCGCACCCTGGGCGACTGGGTGGAGGTGCTGGCCGTCGCCGGCTTCCGGATCAGCCGGCTGCTGGAGCCCGAGTGGCCCGCCGGCCACGACCGGGTGTGGGGCGGCTGGTCAGCCGTGCGCGGGCGGCTGACCCCCGGAACGGCGATCGTCGCTGCGGACCTCGGCGATCAGTCGACGGCGACCCACGTCGGCCGCTGACCACGCCGTCCCGGCTCGGCTGGCGACCTGGCCCAGCAACCAGGCGCTTCCCGCGACGAGGGCCACCGTCGCCAACACCGCGACGACCGCCGCCACGCCGGTGGGCTGGTCGACGAGGCGTCGACCGACCGTCACCGCCACGAACGGCGACCAGGCGACGAGCAGGTACCAGTGCCGTCCGGGCACCGCGACCGCGTCCCTCCCGAGCAGGTCGACGGCCAGCGTGCGCGGGTCCGGCACCTGGACCGCGGCCAGGGCCGCGAGCGCCGTGAGGACGGCCACGGTGGGGGCGAGGACCCTGAAGGTCTCCTCCACCGTGACCATGGACGCCGCCAGGACCGTCCCCACGAGCACCAGAGACGATCCGCCGAGCACGGCGGCCGCCGTGGCCGGGGACGACCGGAACCGCATGCTCAGCGCTGCAGCCGCGGCCCCGAGGAAGAAGGCGTCACCGCGCGTCACCGTGCCGAGGGAGACGGCGAACCACCCCTCCTGGTCCAGGACGACCACCCGCTCGACCGCGCAGGCGACCGCGGCGACGCCCAGTACGGCCGCCAGCGCGATCGGTCGGCGTCCGAGCACGGCGACGAGGACCAGGACGACCAGCATCAGCTGGACGAGGACGCTGAAGAACCACAGTGACGTCAGGTCGGCTCGCCCCGATCCCGGGTTGTCCCGCAGCCACAGGTTCCACCCGAAGGAGAGGACTCGCAGGACCGACCGCGAGGTGGTCGACCAGTCCGCACCGTCGCTGTCGTCGGTCGCGTCGACCACCACGGCCCCGGCACACACCAGGGCGACCGCCGCGACCACGAGGCCGAGGTCGCCGGCCCCGCGGCGCAAGGCCGGCAGCGGCCCTCGGGGTCGTGCCTGCAGGACCCGCGTGGCGAGACTGAACCCGGCCAGGGCGAGCAGCATGGCGACCGCCACGTTGCCCCCGGTGACCAGGGCGTCGAGCGGGCGCGCCGCCGCCCAGGTCTCGGTGGGGACCAACCGACCCGCCTGGGCCAGCACGTAGAGGACCGCCGCACAGCCCTGCAGCGCCAGTACCAGTCGCAAGCGGGACCCACGCGCCGTCATGAGCGGACCACGTCCGGTGTGCTCGCGGCCGGCGTGCCGACGCGGAAGACGGGCCGGGTGGCGAGCAACCGGCGCACCGGCTCGTCGACGTACCGCTCCATCACCAGGACGACCACCACCAGGATGGCGAGCGCCAGCAGCGCCCGAGCCTGCCACCGCCAGTCGGGCGTGTGCTGGGTGACCACGAGGATGATCGGCAGGTGCCACAGGAAGATGGCCAGGGACGCCTTGCCCAGCCGTCGCAGCGGAGCCCAGGCGAGCAGCCGGGAGACCCTCGTGGGCTCGTCCAGCTGCCAGATGGCCAGCACCACGATCCCGGACACCGCGGTGAAGGCGACGGACCACGGACCGAGGTAAGCGAAGTCGGCGAGCTCGGGCAGCACCAACTTGAGCACCGCCAGGGCCAGTGCAGAGATCCAGAGCAGGTGACGCCAGCCCCGCAGCTTCGCCGCCACCGGGATCAGCAGTGCGACCACCACTCCCCAGACCAGTCCATCGGCCCGCGTCGTGGTCAGCGAGGAGGCCACCACCCAGCCGCGCTCGTCGAGCGTCTCCTGACGCCACCAGTAGATGACCCCGCAGAGGACCGTCAGGGCGACGACCAGGAACCAGCGGTACCGGCGCACGAGGATCGGCGCCAGCAGCAGCGGCAGCACCAGATAGCACTGCTGCTGCACGCTGAGGTACCAGAGGTGCCCGAGCTCGCTGCGCACCGAGAAGAAGTCTGTCTGGCCGTACTCGTTGTAGGTGTAGGTGAGCACGTGCAGGACGTTGTTCGCCATCACCTCGCCCGACGGTGGGTCGGGGTCGAACTGCACGGCCACCGCCACCGCAGCGCAGAGCAGCACCAGTTGCGCACCGAGCCGGACCAGGCGACGCAGATAGAACCGCCACGGGTCGAAGGTGCCGCGCTCGCGCTCACGCACGAGCCCATGGGTGACGATGAACGACCCGACCACGAAGAAGACGATGACGGCGCCGCCCCCGAGCAGCCCGTTCAGGACCGGGACGTCGTACACCGACCCGTGGGGCCAGAGCACCCCGCCGGCGTGGTTCACGACCACGGAGACGATGACCAGTCCCCGCAAACCGTCGAGGGCGGCTACCCGGGTCGCCCCACGGGGCGCCCGAGCAGCCGCCTCTGACATCGCAGCAGCGTACCCCTAGGCCTTGGTCAGCTCGGACTGACGAGCCCGGTTCTTCGGGGCCGGCGTCTGGTTGCGGCCGAGGATCAGCAGCGCCAGACCGATCAGCAGGAGCGGGATGCCGACGATGTAGGCGATCAACGGGACGGTCGACGTCGCCAGCTTCAGCAGGTCGGCGTCACCCCCGATGTCGTCGACGTTCTCCTTCACCTGGGCGTCGGTGAACGAGAGGTTCAGGGTCAGGAACGGCTCGTCGTTCGCCGTCCGGACCTGCTCGCTCACCTGGTCGACGATCTGACCGGTACGCGGCTCGATCCACAGGTCGGTGGTCTCCTGGTAGGTGCCCTCGAGACCCTCCGCGATCGTGATCGGCGCCGGCTCGGTCTCCACGTGGAACACGTAGGTCTCGAGTCCGTCGACCTTCTCGGTCTTGGTGTACTCCGCGGTCGCCGTGCCCGGACCGATGAAGTAGGTGTAGTCCTTCTTCTCGGTGTCGAAGGGGAACTTGTTCACCTGTCCCTCGTGCTCCTCGGCGTCCGCCGGGAGGTACTTGGGGTCGTTCACCGCCTCACCGGTGGTCCGATCGGTGGCGAAGTCGTCGAAGCTCGCGCTGAGCAGGCGGTTCAGCGGGTCGTCGGCCGAGACGCAGTCCCCGACGTCGTTGGTGTCCTTGACCAGGCAGGTCGACGTCTTGAAGACGACCACCTCGTCGTCCGACTTCTCAGAGTCCGCCTTCGTCGTGCTGGTGGCCTTCACCGCGAAGGGCGAGATGCCCTGGGCGGTGTACTGGATGGCGTCTCCAGAGAGACGGGTCACGGAGTCCACGTCGAGCGGCGTCTTCTTCAGCTGCCCGGCGGCCCAGGTCTGGGCGAGGATCGCAACGATCACGAGAAAAGCGCCGAGGAACGCACAGACGGCACCGATGGATTTGCGCACGAAAACCCCTCCCAAAGCACGTGCAAGGTCGGCTGACAGTAGCAGCCGTCACACTCTGCTGGTACGCATTGCGCAACTTGTTGTTCACATGTCGGAGATGCCCGATGCGCTCCCCGCTTAGGGTGCAGCCATGACCATCCCCGTGCCGGAGCGCCCGTCGCAACGGATCGCCTTGTTCGACGGCTTGCGCGGCATCGCGCTGGTGCTCGTGGTGCTCTCCCACGTCTGGCACATCTCGCCGTGGTTCCTGCAGCGGATGTTCGACGCCGAGGGCGAGACGGGCCACGCCTGGTCGCAGTTCCTCGGCTACCTCTTCAGCGCCGGCAACTACGCCGTGTCCATCTTCTTCGTCATCGGCTCGTTCCTGGTCACCCGCGCGATGCTGCGCCAGGCCGCGTCAGCGACCGGCCTGCTGCCGGGCGTCAACGTGGTCCGGCGGTTCACACGGCTCAGCGGGCAGCTGTACTTCCTGCTCCTGATCTTCGTCCTCTACACCGCGATCGAGCAGCCGACCGAGGACGGCACGTCGACCAGCGGTTCGGTGCTCAGCGCAGCCACGTACACCTGGAACATCTACCTGCACGACAACCTGGAGGCCGCGCGCGCCGACATCGGCCAGCTCTGGTACCTCTCGGTCGACTTCCAGGTCTTCCTCCTGGTCCTGGCCCTGGTCTGGCTGCTGCGCCGGCACCCGGGAGGGCTCGTCGTGGCGCTCGCCGCCGCCTGGTTCGGTCTGGTCCTGTGGCGCGCCGACATCCAGGAGTACGACGGCTTCTGGGCCCTGACGCGCACGTGGGCCCGGGGCGACGCCCCGGTGGCCGGCGCTCTCGCGGCCGCGGCCATTCCCTATCTGGGTGCGGTTCGCCCCTGGGCCCGACCCGCGACCGTGGTCGCGACGCTCTCCCTGGTGCCGCTGGTCCCGTGGACACTCGGCCTCGAGGCCTACTTCGGCCTTCCCGGCGTCCTGCTCGACGTCGTGCTGATGATCATCGTCGTGGGAGCGACGCTCGTCGCACCTCCACGGTGGCTGGTGGCCGGCGTCGGATCACGACCGCTGGCCTTCCTGGGACGACACTCGCTGAGCATCTTCCTGTGGCACCTGCCGATGATCTTCCTGGTCTCGCGGCACACCGACGACTGGCGGGAACCGGCCAGGATCCTCCTCGCCCTCTTCTTGACCCTGATCGGCGTGCTCGCCAGCGAGCTGCTCGTCGAGCGTCACGTGCAGCGCTTCCTCGACTCGCCCCGATGGGGCGAGACGGACCAGGGACTGCTCCGGTTCGTGGTCCGGGTCCTCGACCGCCGGCTGTCGCGGGGAGCCACGCCGACCGGCTCGCTCGATCCCACTGAACGGGACCGAGCGCGGCCGAGCAGCGGCTCCGAGGTCTGAGCGACCTCTCAGCGCTTGCGGCGCAGCCTGTCGACGCGCGCGAGCGCCTTCTGGACCCGTTCGTCGGAGATGCCCAGCCGACGCTTCGCCCGGTCGTAGAGGTCCAGCGCCGTCCGGTCCGCGGCGATCGCGGCCTTGCGGGCGACGCTCTCCTCGGGGCGGGCCTGGTAGTTGGTCGAACGCCGGACGGCGTTCTCCTCCTCGGTGAAGTAGTAGAGCGCCATCGACCGGCGGGCCACGTCGGGCGGACAGGTGAGGCCGTCGGGGTGACCGTGGAAGGTGTCGACATCGGTGGTGAACACCAGCATCCGGTTGCCGGCCGGCGTGACCCGGGCCTGGCAGGACGTCATGTCCTTGTCCCAGAGCTCCAGCTTGCCGCCCCACTCGTCGCGCCACTCCTCGTTGAGGTAGAGCAGGATGTTGACCCGCCGCGCCCAGTTCTCGTGGTCGTGGTGCGTGGTGAAGTCGGCGTGCACGTTGAGGTGACCGCCGCGCAGGGTCTGGTGCAGGCCGCCGCCGTCCATCGACCAGTCCGGCATCAGGTTCTCGATGCCGGTGAGCTTCTCCAGGAACGCCACGAACTCCGGCGAGCAGAACTCCTTCGCCACGTCGTGCAGGGTCGGGCCCCACACGTCGGGCTGGGTGTGGGAGTACTTCGTCTCGTTGACGTGGATGTAGCCCTTCCAGAACGGGTCCTCGATCCCGGGGAACTCACCCATGGCCTTGTCGAAGGCGGCCGGGGTGAGGACGTCGTCGAGAACGATGTGCGGGAAGGGCGCCGCCGACTGGTAGGCAGCGGCCTGGGAGTCGATGTTCGCTCCGAGCCGGGCGAAGTCGATCAGCGTCAGGTCAGGCATGTGTCGATGATGCCACCGAAAACGGACAGGTGACGAAACTTCCGAGTAACATCCGGGAAGGCACCTACGAGGGACTCCGCTGCGGCCGCGACCGGCTCGGCGGGGTGAGGGAGAACAGATGCTGCACGATGCTCGCGCCGTCGAGACGGCCAACCCGGGGACCTCCGGGCCCAACACCGTCGTCGTCACCGACACGCCGTCCGACGTCGAGCGTCCACGCCTGCGCGTCGGGGTGCTCGTCGTGGCCTACAACGCGGCGACCACCCTGGCCCAGACACTCTCGCGCCTGCCCGCGTCGTTCGTCGAGACCGTCGACCACGTGCTCGTGTCCGACGACGCCAGCTCCGACGACACCTACCAGGTCGGCCTGCAGTTCAAGAGCGGCTCGACGCTTCCGATGACCGTCGTCCGTCACGAGCGCAACCTCGGCTACGGCGGCAACCAGAAGACCGGCTACGCCTGGGCGATCGAGCACGAGCTGGACGTCGTGGTCCTGCTGCACGGCGACGGCCAGTACGCCCCGGAGTGCATCGGCGACCTGGTCGCCCCGCTCGCCCGCGGCGAGGCCGACGCGGTCTTCGGCTCGCGGATGATGAAGCGCGGCGACGCCCGGGCCGGTGGCATGCCGATGTACAAGTACCTCGGCAACCGGGTGCTGACCCGGATGCAGAACAAGCT
The DNA here is from genome assembly GCF_037120545.1 of Nocardioides sp. CCNWLW216. Taxonomy (NCBI): domain Bacteria; kingdom Bacillati; phylum Actinomycetota; class Actinomycetes; order Propionibacteriales; family Nocardioidaceae; genus Nocardioides; species Nocardioides sp. CCNWLW216. Next base: position 223,274 of record NZ_JBBBBJ010000004.1, on the reverse strand, counting down.
CGCCGGCCTCGACCTGACCGAGTGGCACAGCGGCTACCGCGCCTATCGCGTCGACGCGCTCGCCGACCTCGACCTCGCGTCGTACACCGACGACTTCGACTTCGACACTCAGATCATCCTGGGGCTGCACGCCCAGGGGAAGAAGATCGCCGAGGTGCCGATCCCCACCTACTACGGTGACGAGATCTGCTACGTGAACGGCATGAAGTACGCCAAGGACGTCACGATCGACGTGGTGAAGTTCCGCCTCGGCGAGATGGGCTTCGGCGAGACCTCCTCGACCGGCCCGGACACCGAGGCCTACGAGCTGAAGCCGAGCGAGCACTCCTCGCACGGCGTCCTGCTGCGCTGGTTGCGCACCGTCGCGCCCGCGCGGGTGCTTGATGTCGGCTGCTCCGACGGTCAGTTCGCCGGGCTGGTCGGCCGGATGGGTCACCGTGTGACGGGCGTCGACCTGGTCAAGCACGTCGGCATCGCCGACCGGGTCGACCAGTTCGTCGAGGCCGACCTCAACGCGGGACTGCCCGCGGACGCCGGTCGCGACTACCGCGTCGTCGTCGCTGGCGACGTCCTCGAGCACGTCATCGATCCGGCCGCGCTGCTGCTCGACATCGCCGACCGGCTGGCGCCCGACGGCGAGGTGTTCGTCTCCGTCCCGAACTTCGCCCACTGGTACCCCCGCGCCCGGGTGGTCGCCGGACGCTTCGACTACGACCAGCGTGGCCTGCTCGACCACGGCCATGTCCGGTTCTTCACCCGACGCAGCTTCGAGCGTCTCGTGCAGCAGTGCGGCCTGCGCATCGTCGAGGCCGAGACGGTGGGCTCGCCGTTCGACGTCCTGGAGCGCGGAGCGGGTGGGGAGAGCCGACTCGCGCGGATCGCCGGTAGGGTCGCGGTCGCCGACCGGGCCGCGACCCGGACCTGGCCGACCCTGTTCGGCTACCAGTTCCTCTACCGCCTGGAGCGCGCTTGAGCGACCGTCGTCCCGACGGCCCCCGCAGCACCGACGAATCCCGCCGTCGCGCCGTCGCGACCGGGCTCGGTCTCCTGGTCGGCGCGGTCGCCTACGGCCTGACCCTGGTCGACTACAGCACCCGGTTCGGGCGTACGGCGAACTCACTCGGCTACGCCTCGGGGTTCTTCGACGCCCAGGGCCGCGCCTTCCTCGACGGCCACCTCGACGTACCTCCGGGCACGCTCGGGATCGAGGGCTTCCTCGAGGACGGTCGCGAGTACATGTACTTCGGGCCGTGGCCGGCGATCCTGCGCCTCCCCGTCCTTCAGACCACGACGGAGTACGACGGCCGCCTGACCGTGGCATCGATGGCGCTGGCCTTCGTGCTGCTGGCCGTCATGGTCACCAAGCTGACCTGGCTGGTCCGCGACCTGATGCGTCCGGACGAGCCCGTGACCCGCTTCGAGGCGGCCTCGATGGGCGTCTTCATCGCGCTGGCGACCGGAGGCACCAGCCTCACCTACGTGGCGGCCCTCCCCTGGACCTACCACGAGGTCTACGCCTGGGCGGTGCCGCTCGCACTCGGCGCGATGTACTGGATGCTGCGCGTGTTGCGCTCTCCCGACCCGTCCGCGATCGCCTGGCTCCTGGTCTTCGACGTCGCGACGGCGCTGACCCGCACGACGGGCGGTTGGGCGGTCTGCCTGGCCACGGTCGGCGTCGGCGCGTGGCTGCTCACCGGCCGGGTCCATCCCGAGCGCCGACGTGCCGGCGCGGCGGTGGTCGCCGGCGGCGTGCTGATGCTGTTCGTCGGCATCGTGCTCAACTGGGTCAAGTTCCGCCACCCCTACCTGTTCCCGCTCGAGGACCAGGTCTGGACCCAGCTCAACGAGCACCGACGCCAGGCGCTGGACGCGAACGGCGGCACGATCACCGGACCGCAGTTCTTCCCGACGGCGTTCATGGCCTACTTCCGTCTCGACGGCGTCCGGATCGTCGACTACTTCCCGTTCGTCACGCTGCCGGCGCACCCCGCGCCGTCGTACGCCGGGGCCTTCGTCGACCAGAGCTACCGGACCGGCAGCGTGACGGCGTTCATGCCCTGGCTCCTCGTGCTGACCATCATCGCGGTCGTCGTGCTCTTCCGGCCCGGCGTCGACGCGGCCCGCCGGTGGCTGCGCGTCCCGCTCGTCACCGGCGTGCTCATCACCGGCGGCGTGATGGCCTACGGGTACTTCGCGCACCGCTACACCGCCGAGTTCGTGCCGGCCCTGATCATGGGTGGAGCCGTCGGCACTTGTGCGTTGACCCGCTGGCTGCAGCAGCGTCGGACCGCGATCGCCCGGGCCGGGCTCGTCCTGGCCGGCCTGCTGACCGCGTGGTCGGTCGCCGCCTCGATGCTGGTCGGCTACTCCGCAGCCGCGTTCACCGGTGGTGGGCCCCACCTGGCCCGCTACCTCGACGCGCAGCACCGACTCTCCCCCGGCGCCCAGGCCGACCTCGTGACCTTCTCCGACGATCTCCCGTCGGGCGGGGACACGGACGACCTGTGGATCCGAGGCGACTGCGAGGCCCTCTACCTCAACACCGGCGACACCTACGACACGTGGCAGCTGGTCGAGCGCCGGAGTCTCGTCATCGACCTCCGGGTCGCCGAAGGCGGGGAGGCCGGGCGGGTGCAGCTCGCCCGGGCCCTCACCGACTTCCCGAAGTCGGTGTGGCTCCAGCTCGACGGACGCGGCCGCGCGCGGGTGCAGCTGGTGAACGAGACCGGGACCTTCTCCGGCGGGTGGTTCGACCTGGTCGCCCCCCGGGAGATCCGGATCGGCATCCGTGACCTGGCCGAGCTCGGGTACGCCGAGGTCAGCTCCAACCCCGGCGGGTACGTCGGGTTGATGCGCACCTTCGAGTGGGGCGACGACTGGATCTCGTCCCCGACCGAACTGGAGTTCGTCCAGCCGCCGGCCGGCGAGCTCGCCGCTCTGGGCGTCGAGATGAGCACCGGGTTCGGGCTGGCGCCTCCGTTGTGCACGCGTATCGCCGCGACCGCGCGCGGTCGCTGAGGGCCGGGGACATGCGGGTCGTCTTCCTGACGTGGCGGGACTCGACGCACCCCGACGGCGGCGGCTCGGAGGTCTTCGTCGAGGAGGTCGCGCGCGAGCTGCACCGTCGCGGTCACGAGGTGACGATCCGGTGTGCACGCTCCGACGGCGCGACTGCCGAGGCGGACCTGGACGGCGTCCGTCTGCTCCGTGCCGGCGGACGGCTCACCGTCTACCCGCGGGCGCTCGGCTGGCTGGTCCGACACCGGCGTCGGGTCGACGTGGTGGTCGACGTCATCAACGGTCTCCCCTTCGGCGCGCCGCTGGTGCGCCGGCGCGGCGTGGTGGGACTGGTTCACCACGTCCATCGACGCCAGTGGCAGATCATCTACCCCGACGTGCGGGGGCGGTTCGGATGGTTCGTCGAGCGTCGACTCACGCCCGCGCTGTACCGGCGGACCCCGATCCTGACGGTCTCCGACGCGAGCCGCGACGACCTGGTCGCGATCGGGTTCGACCGGGCGATGCTGACCGTCGCCCGCAACGGCGTCGGTGGCTCGCCCGTCGATGCCGACCGATCACCCACCCCGAGGATCTCGGTGCTGGCACGGCTGGTGCCGCACAAGCAGGTCGAGCATGCGTTCGCCGTCGTCGAGCGGCTGCTGGCCGACTATCCCGACCTGCACCTCGACGTCATCGGTGACGGTTGGTGGCGTCCGGATCTGGAGGCGGCCCTCGCCCGCCACGGGGTGGCCGATCACGTCACCCTGCACGGGCACCTGCCCGCGAGCACGCGCGATCGGCTGCTCGCGCAGTCGTGGCTAATGCTGCTGCCCTCGGTCAAGGAGGGCTGGGGTCTCGCGGTGATGGAGGCGGCGGTCCAGGGCACGCCGACCGTGGCCTACCGAGAGGCGGGCGGCGTCGCCGAGGCCGTGGCGGACGGGCTGACAGGCGAGCTCGCCGACGATCTCGATGACCTGGTGGCGCGCACGAGCGCCCTGTTGAACGACCACGACCGCCGGCGGGCGATGGGCACGCGGGCGGTCGAGAGGTCAGCGACGTTCACCTGGACGGCGACCGCTGACGTGGTGGAGGAGGTCCTGCGACGGACCACGCCTCACGATCAGATCAGGACTGGTCGCCGTAGTTGATGATCTCGGTCTGGGCCGGGTTGCTGTCGGGGGGGCTGGTCTGCACCTGGACAGCGCCGAAAGTGACAGCAGCAGCGGTGGCGCCGCCGATGAGCGCCGGCGCGAGCAGCTTGACGAAGATCAGCACGTTGGTTCTCCCTCTTCCAGTACTGAGCAGACCATAGCAGCCACAGGCCTAGCGCGGAGGCTTCCGGGCACGCCGCGCCGAAACGGCGACAGCGGCCGTTCCGCTGAGCAGGACGAGGAGGGCCAGCGAGTCCGCCGCGAGCACGACGGTCCTGGCCAGGGAGGTGGGCGCTGGACCGGGCTCCGCTCCGGGAACGCGGAGCAGGAGCAGGTCGTCGTCGGCGTAGACCTCCTCCAGACCCCCGAGGTCGAGGTCCGGCGTCGCCGGGTCGTCGCGGTAGACCAGTGCCCAGCCGACCCCTTCGGCCGCCAGGGCAGGTGCCACCGGGCCGGCCGCGAGCGCCACCCCGATCCGGTGCGACCGGGCGCTCTCGCCCCGCACGACCTTGTCCCCCACGACGAGGTCGTCGGAGACCACCACCCCACGGTCGAACCACCGGACGGCCGGGTCCGACGAGACCTGGCCGTGCCCCCAGGCGAAGCGCCGGTAGGACCGCCACGGAAGCGTGGCCACGTCGCCGCTGCCCTCGGCGTCCAGCCGCTCGGCCACGGCGTCGAGGCCGGACGGGTAGGTGACCGGGTCGACGGTGGGCCAGGTCTCCCCGGCCCCGTCCGGGAGGAGCACCAGGGGCGCCACGACCGCCAGCGTCGCCACCCCGAGGAGCACCTCGGGCCCACGAGCAGCAACCGCCCGGACCGCACGGTGGGCAGTGGCCCCGGCCGCGACCGCCACCAGCACGACGTACGGCGCCAGGAACTTCTGCGCGTCACGCAGCAGGCCTGCGCCGGGGACGTGCTCCACCAGGGTCTCCATCAGCGACTCGCCGCCCGGCAGGCTCGAGGCGAGTGCCACGGCGAGGCCCCCCGCGGCCAGGCCGGCCAACCGACGCAGCTCGAGCACGTCCCGCAGCAGTCGACGGCCGAGGAGCAGGGCGACCAGGGCGGCGACGGCGGCCAGGGGGCCCCAGACCAGGTCGCGGCTGGCGGGCACGCTGCCGGCATCCCAGATCCCACCGCCACCGACCAGCGCGACCACGGTCCCGAGCAGGCCCGGCGGGCCCTCCGCCCCAGCGGCGAAGAGGGCGACTCCGGCGGGATCGGAGGTACCACCGCCTCCCGTTCCGACGAGCGACGGCACCACCCACGGCAGCTGCAGGAGCACGCACGCGGCGACCAGCCAGCCGGTCCGGCGAGCACGCCCGGTCCCGGCCACCAGGACCGCTGCACACCCGAGCAGCCCCCCGGTCGGTGTCAACGACCCAACGGCCAACCAGCAGACGGTGCCGCCCAGGTCGCGGGCGCGACCGTCCTCGCGGAAGCGCCGGGCCGCGACGAGCAGCCACGGCAGCGCGGCATAGCCCAGGAGCAGGGCCCACTGACCGAGCGAGGTCCGCTCCACGACGTACGGGTTCCAGACGGCGGCGCCCCCGGCGACCAGCCGCCCCACGGTGCCGAGTCCGCGCACCAGCCGGTGCGTGCCCCAGCCCGCGAGCGCCAGGCCCAGCGGCAGGACGATCCGCGCCAGCACTCCCCCGTCGACCACAGCGGTGAGCAGCGAGACCACGGCGTCCAACGGGACCGCACGGGGCGCCGACTCCCCCAACCCGATGCTGGCGTCGGTCCACGGCTGGCGCGGGACGAAGACCAGGTCGCGGGCGAGCGGGTGCCCCGCACCAGCCAGGAGGGGCCAGCAGAGCACCACCGCGAGCACGGCCGGCCACACGTCGAGGACGACGGGGCGCCAGGGGAGGGACGTCCGCGGTGTGTCGGTCATCAACGCCCCTCCCTATGCTGCGCGGGTGCAGCCTAGAGGTCTCTCCGTCACCGAGGCGTACGCCGTCGCCGAGCGGTTGCCCGGGTGGCTGACCGAGGACCAGGCACGGTGCCTGTACGACGCCGCGGCCGCCGTACCTCCCGGCTCGACCGTGGTCGAGGTCGGCAGCCACCACGGGCGCTCGGCCGTGATGCTGGCCGCCGCGCTGCCCCCCGCAGCCCGGCTGGTCGCGGTCGACCCGTTCCCGGACGACTGGCGCTACGGCGCCGCCGGCACGGAGGCCGCGTTCCGGGCCAACCTCGCGGGAGCCGCCCTCGCCGACGTCGTCGACCTCCGGGTGGCGACGAGCGCCGAGGTCCGCGCCGGCTGGCACGGCGCGCTCCACCTCGTCTACGTCGACGGCAAGCACGACTACTGGACCTGCCGGGACGACCTGCGCTGGTCCGAGCACGTCGTCGCGGGCGGCACCGTCCTGGTGCACGACGCGTTCTCCTCCTTGGGCGTGACCACGGCGCTGGTGCGCGAGCTCGCGACCAGCGACACGCTTCGCTACTGCGGACGGGTCGGCTCGCTCGCCCGACTGGAAGTGGCCCCGCCGCATCTCACCGACCGGCTGCGCGTGCTGAAGGAGCTGCCCTGGTGGGGTCGCAACCTCCTCGTCAAGGTGCTCCTGAGACTGCGTCTCACGGCCCTGGCCCGCGCGCTGGGCCACCACGACCAAGCGGACCCTTACTGACAGGCCCGGCCGTACGATGAGCCGGTGACGACGACGACCGACCGTCCCGCCCCACGTCCGGGCGGGCTGAGAGGCCTACTCCGCGGAGGCGCCGGCATCGCCGTCGCGATGGCGGTCATGAACATCTCGACCTACGGCTACCAGCTGGTCGCGGCCCGTCGTCTCGGCCCGACCGAGTACGGCGCGGTCGCCAGCCTGATGGCGCTGTTGATGGTGCTCGCCGTGGTCCAGCTCGGCCTCCAGGCGACCGCGGCCCGCCGGATCTCGGCGACCCCGGCGAACGTGGCGCAGATCGAGCGGGTCATCATGGCCGTCACCTACCGGGCGGCGCTGGTGGTGGGGGCGGTGATGCTGCTGGCGGCTCCCCTGGTCCACCGCGTGCTGCGTCTCGACAGTGTGTGGCCGGCCGTCTTCATCGCGCTCGCCGCGGTACCGCTCACCATCCAGGGCGGCCAGGCCGGCATCCTGCAGGGCGAACGGCGCTGGCTGCCGCTCGGGCTCGTCTACCTCGGTGTCGGTGTCCCGCGGCTGCTCATCGGCTCGATCTGCATCGCGATCGAGCCCAGCGAGAGCGCGGCGATGCTCGGCGTCCTCCTCGGCCTTCTCGCCCCCGTCGCGGCCGGGTGGATCGCACTCCGCCGCCCGCGCGACGCGGGCGAGCACAGCCCCGAGCACGCCGGTCGGGCGGTGACCCGGGAGACCTTCCACGCCTCGATGGCCCTGCTGGCCTTCTTCGTCCTGAGCAACATCGACATCCTGGTCGCCCGCAACGTCCTGGACTCCCACGACGCGGGTCTCTACGCCGGCGGCCTGATCCTCACCAAGGCCACCCTGTTCCTGCCCCAGTTCGTCGTGGTGGTCGCCTTCCCGGCGATGTCGACGGTCAGCGAACGCCGCGCGACCCTGCTGCGCAGTCTCGTGCTCGTCCTCGCGCTCGGCATCGCCACGATGCTCGGAGTCCTGCTGCTCCCCGACCTGGCGATGCTCTTCGTCGGCGGCCACGAGTACGACGAGGTCAGCTCGCTGCTGTGGCTCTTCGCGATGCTCGGGACCTTCTTGTCCATGCTCCAGCTGCTGGTCTACTCGGTGCTGGCTCGGCAGGGCACCCGGACCGCCTACCTCATCTGGGCGGCCGTGGTGGTGCTGGTCGCCGTCGGTGCCGCCCTGGGCTCGCTCGGCGGGCTGCTGGCGACCGTCGCGCTGGTCGACGGCGTGCTGCTCGTCGGCCTGCTGGTGCTGAGCCTGTGGAGGATGAACCGCCTGGTCTCGGTGCCCCCCGGCGGGCTGGCGCCCGGGGTCAGCCCTCCGGGCTGACCGTCCCTGTCGGCGACGGGCTCTGGCTCGCGGATTCGTCGCTCGAGGACTCGCTGGGGCTCTCGCTCGAGCCTTCGCTCGGGCTCTCGGATCCGTCCGCCCCGGACGGCGTGCTCCCCGGGTCCGTGCTCTCCCCGGCCTCGAAGGCGGGCAGGAACACCGCGACGTCCTGGTAGAGCAGCACCCCGCCCCAGTCGTTCACCGCGACCGGGCCGGCACCGGTGTCACTCGCGACGTCGGCTCCGGTGCGTGCGTTCAGGACGACCCCGACCCCGCTGTCCAGGAGCCCGTAGACGAGGTCGTCCTGGACCAGCGTGACGAGCGGCGCGAACCGCTCCTCGTCGGGCAGCGACCACGCAGGCTCTCCCGCCTCGAGGTCCCATCCGACGACGTCGTCGTCGTCGGCCATGGTGCACACCCGCACGGTCCCCGAGGTCGCACCGCACGCCCAGTTCCAGCGGGCGGTCTCGGTCGGAGCGCCGGGCTGGCCCGTCTCGAGGTCGAGCGGGACGATCGCCGGCTCGGTGCCGGCGCCGAGCGAGCGCACCACCGTCACGGCGTCGTCGGTGTGACCGATCGCGGTGGCGTCGACGGTGCCGCGCAGCGAGCGCCACTCCGTGTCGCCCGACTCGAGCCCGACCGCCTCGACGGCCCCCGGCCGCTGCGCGAGACCGGTGTTGAGCACCACCACGTCGTCGGTGACGTCGAGGACCCGTGCCGGGCGCTGGCGCCACAGTACGTCGTCGAGCTCGATGTCGACCGCGAGCGTTGCCCGGCTGCCGGTCTGCCCGACCGCCGTCTCGATGACCACGACGTCGCCGGTGACGCCGGCGATGCGAGCGGTCGCCGGCAGCGCCTCCCCTTCGGGATCCTGCGGCAGTACGGCGGTCGCGACGTCGAGCAGCTCACCGCTCTGGAGGTCGAAGCGGGTGATCGTGAAGGTGTCCTCGCCGATGTAGGTGCCACTCCCTGCCTCGTTGGCCGCCTCCAGGAGGATGCCGACGCCGGCCGCGCGATCGACCTCGAGGTCGGTGAACTGACCACCGGTCGTGGTGAGCGTGTAGGCCGACTTCAGGGACGGCAGCACCCGTCCGATGGCGCTGCCGGCCGACACGGTGATCACCGTGTCCTCACCGGCACCGACCGCCAGCACGCCCGTCTCGTCGAAGGTCGTCGAGCCCGGGCTGTTGAAGGCGGTGGGCACTGCTGTCGGTCGCTCGTCGGGCAGCGGCTGCGCCGAAGTCGACGCCGAGGTCTCCGCGTCCGGCTGGTCCGCGTCCGGGTCCTTGACCCAGCTGCACCCGGCGAGGGACACCGTCACCAGGAGGGCGATCAGCCCTGCCCCGCCGGTGCGTCCCCGTGCAAACGTCGTGCCCACGACTCCTCCTGTCCTGGTGGCGCCTCCGCGCGCCGCCCCACCCTAGGCGGGGACTCCGTCATCCGGGGCCGAACCCGCCGTAGCCGTCGACTCAGTGGGCGGCCTCGTGCCAGCTCCGGCCGGTGCCGACGGAGACGTCGAGCGGGACCGCCAGCTCGGCGGCACCGCCCATCTGGGCGCGGACGAGAGCGTCCAGCTCCTCCCGCTCCCCCGGGGCGACCTCCAGCACGAGCTCGTCGTGGACCTGCAGGAGCATCCGGGACTGCAGTCCGGCGGCCCGGATCGCGCGCTCGACGTCGAGCATGGCGATCTTGATCAGATCGGCGGCCGAGCCCTGGATCGGGGCGTTGAGGGCCATCCGCTCCGCCGACTCACGGCGCATCCGGTTGTCGCTGGTGAGGTCGGGCAGCTGACGTCGGCGGCCCATGATCGTCTCGGTGAAGCCGGACTTGCGCGCCTCGTCGACCACACCCTGGAGGTAGTCGCGGATGCCGCCGAAGGTCTGGAAGTACTCGTCCATGAGTCCCCGAGCCTCGGCCGGCTCGATGCCGAGCTGGCCGCTCAGACCGAAGGCGGACAGGCCGTAGGCGAGCCCGTAGTTCATCGCCTTGATCTTGGCCCGCATCTCGACCGTGACCGCATCGGCCGGGACGTCGAAGACCCGAGCGGCGGTGATGGAGTGGAAGTCCTGACCGGACCGGAACGCCTCGATCAGCAGCTCGTCCTCCGAGAGGTGGGCCATGATCCGCATCTCGATCTGGCTGTAGTCGGCCGTCATCAGCGACTCGTGGCCGGGACCGACGACGAAGGCCTCTCGGATCCGGCGGCCCTCCTCGGTGCGGATCGGGATGTTCTGCAGGTTGGGGTCGGTGCTGGAGAGCCGACCGGTCGCCGCGATCATCTGGTTGAACGTCGTGTGGATGCGCCCGTCGGGCTGCACCGTCTTGAGCAGACCCTCGATGGTCTGGCGGAGCCGGATCACGTCGCGGTGGCGGAGCAGATGGAGCAGGAACGGGTGCTCGGTCTTCACGTAGAGCGCCTGCAGCGCATCTGCGTCGGTCGTGTAGCCGGTCTTGGTGCGCTTGGTCTTGGGCATGCCGAGCTCGTCGAAGAGCACGACCTGGAGCTGCTTGGGCGAGCCGAGGTTGATCTCCTTGCCGATCACCGCGAACGCCTCGTCGGCCGCCTGCCGCACCTCGGCGGCGAAGTGACCCTCCAGCTGCTCCAGGTGATCGGTGTCGACCGCGATGCCGGTCGTCTCCAGCTGGCCGAGCAGCTGGACCAGCGGAAGCTCGACCTCGGCGAGCAGGCGGGTGCCCCCGGCCTGCTCGACCTCACCGTCCAGCGCCTCGGCCAGGTCGATGACCGCCCGGGCGTGCAGCATCGCCGTCTCCGCGACGTCGTCGCCGCCCTCGACCGGCTCGTCGAAGAGCATCCCCTGGTCGGGCTCGCTCTCGGTGCGCAGCTCGCGGCGCAGGTAGCGCAGGGTGAGGTCGCCCAGGTTGTAGGAGCGCTGGTCGGGCTGGACCAGGTAGGCGGCGAGCGCGGTGTCGCTGACCAGGCCGGCCAGCGTCCAGCCCTGGGCGGCCAGGGCGTGCCGGGGACCCTTGGCGTCGTGGAGCACCTTGGGTCGCTCCGGGTCGGCCAGCCAGGCCGCCAGCGCGGCGTCGTCCTCGGGGGTCAGGTCAGCCACGTCGACGTATGCCGCGAGCCCGCTGACGTCGGCGATCGCGAGGCCCTCGACCGCACCGGTGCCGGACCCCCAACTGCCGCGCACGTGGACCCCGACGTGCTGGGCACCCAGGCCGCCGAGGAAGTCGGCGACCTCACCGGCCGGCAGGCGGCGACCGGACAGCTCGAAGCCCCCCTCGTCCACGGGGGCCTCCTCCTCCGGGCTGAGGGTGTCGATGGTGCGCTGGCGCAGCTCGCCGCGGAACTCCAGATCGTCGAAGAGAGTGAGCGCGGCCTGGCGGTCCCAGGGGGCGAGGACCAGCTCGCTGGGGACCTTCTCCAGGTCGAGGTCGCGGACCAGGGCGTTCAGCTGGCGATTGCGGATCACGTCGCCGAGGTGCTCGCGCAGCGACTCGCCCTTCTTGCCGGTGATCTGGTCGGCGTGGGTGATGACGTTGTCGAGGCCGTCGTAGGTGTTGATCCACTTCGCCGCGAAGCCCTGGCCGACGCCGGGCACGCCGGGCAGGTTGTCGGAGGTCTCGCCGACGATCGCCGCGAGCTCGGGGTAGCGGTGGGGCGGCACGCCGTACTTGGTCTCGACCGCCTCGGGCGTCATCCGGGCCAGGTCGGAGACCCCGCGCATGGGGTAGAGCACGGTCGAGTCGGCGGTCACCAGCTGCAGGGAGTCGCGGTCGCCGGTGAGGATCAGCACCTCCATGCCGTCCGCGAGCGCCTGCGTCGTCAGGGTGGCGATGATGTCGTCGGCCTCGAAGCCGTCCTTCTTCAAGAAGGTGATGCCGAAGGCGTCCAGGACCTGCTCGAGGATCGGCAGCTGGCCGCTGAACTCCCCCGGGGTCTTGTTGCGCTTCGCCTTGTACTCCGAGTACTGCTCGAGCCGGAAGGTCTGGCGCGAGACGTCGAAGGCCACCCCGACGTGGGTCGGCTGCTCGTCGCGCAGCACGTTGACCAGCATCGAGACGAAGCCGTAGACGGCGTTGGTGTGTTGGCCGGTGGTCGTGGAGAAGTTCTCCACCGGCAGCGCGAAGAACGCGCGGTAGGCCAGCGAGTGGCCGTCGAGGAGGAGCAGGCGCGGACGGGTCGACTCAGGCACCCGCCGACTCTAGCGGCGCCCGCCGACAGGCAGGATGGGGCCATGAGCGAGCAGCTGTCGATCGAGGAGTACGTCGCCGCGATGCCCGAGGGCATGGGCGGGCTGAACGAGAAGATGGGCATCGAGCTCGTCGAGATCTCCGCCGAGCGGGTCGTCGCGACCATGCCGGTCGCCGGCAACACCCAGCCCTACGGCCTGCTGCACGGGGGCGCGTCGGTCGTGCTCGCCGAGACGCTCGGCTCGATCGGCTCGGCGATCCACGCCCACCCCGACAAGGTCGCCGTCGGCGTCGACATCAACGCCACCCACCACCGCTCGGCCACCGGCGGGCTCGTCACCGGCGTGGCCACCGCCATCCACCTCGGTCGCTCCTCGGCCGCTTACGAGGTCGTGATCACCGACGAGCGCGGCAAGCGCGTCTGCACCTCGCGCATCACCTGCTCGCTGATCCCCCGCGAGCGCGTGGGGCTGTAGCGCCGGCTCAGCCCGCGTCGGGCGCAGCCTGCGAGCGCCTGAGCGAGCGCCGGGCGGCCAGCACCTGGCCGAGCTGGCGACCGCCGCCCCGGTGCAGGCTGGGCCGCTGGGCGACCAACCGCGCCCGGACGGCGTGGGTCGGGGCGACCCGGAGGACCGCCTGCGGTCCCAGCGCCAGCCGCGCCATGAAGCGGTTGCCGTCGCGCGAGCTCGAGGCCGCCGCCGTGGCGACCTGGCCGATGCCGAGCTCCTCGGCGAAGCTGACCGCCGCCTCCATGAGGGTGCGTCCGACACCGTGGCGCCGGTACTCGGGCAGCACGTGCGGCGACAGCGCCTGCACGGTCGGCTCCAGGTTGAGGGCGCTGAGCGTCGTGAGCCGCAGGTAGACCGCACCCGCGGGACTGCCGTCGTACTCGGCGACGACGAGCCTCTCGTCCGGTGACTGCGTCGCGTTCTTGATGATCACCTCGAGATCGGCGATCTGCTCCTGGCGGTCGGCCCGGCGGAGCGTGTCGGCCCACAGGGTGGCCAGGAACGGCGCATCGGTGATCGCGGCACTGCGCAGCGTCACCAGTGTGCGCATCATCGGTCCATCGCCTTCCACGCCTTCCTGGTGTGGCGAGCGCGCTGTCTGTCCCCGTGAACGCGGCTCCTCGGGGGCGAGGCTACTCTCTGCAGGCCGCGGACGGCAGAGGAGGGTGTGGGGTGATCCCAGGGATCGGAACGGTCGTGAACGTGGCGACCGTGCTGGTCGGTGCGCTGCTCGGCCTGCTGCTCGGCAACCGGCTGCCGACCCGCACCCGTGAGGTGGTCACCGACGCGCTCGGCCTGGTCACGCTGCTCATCGCGGCGACGTCGGCGACGGCCGTGCTGGACCCCGCGTTCTCGGACGAGGTCGGGGACAGCGCCCCGATGCTCATCGTGCTCGGGTCGCTCCTCGTCGGCGGGATCGTCGGCTCGCTGCTCGGCATCGAGCGCGGCGTCGGCTCCTTCGGGGGCTGGCTGCAGCGCCGCCTCGTCGGCCAGACCGGATCCGCCGAGCGGCAGCGCTTCATCGAGGGCTTCGTGGCCTCGTCGCTGCTGTTCTGCACCGGACCGCTGACCATCCTGGGATCGCTGAACGACGGACTCGGCAACGGCGCCGACCAGCTGTTCCTGAAGTCGGCGCTCGACGGCTTCGCGGCGATCGCCTTCGCGGCGTCCTTCGGCTGGGGCGTCGCGGCCAGCATCGTGACCGTCGTGACCGTGCAGGGCGGCCTGACGCTGCTCGGGCTGGCGCTTGGCGACGTGCTCCCCGACGCGCATCTGGCCGCCGTCACCGCGGTCGGCGGACTGCTCCTGGTGGGCGTGGCACTGCGGCTGCTGCGGGTCCGGGAGGTGGCGGTGGCGGACCTGTTGCCCGCCCTGCTCATCGCTCCGGTGCTGGTGACCACGGTCGCGGCCTTTCACTGAGTCAGAGCTCTGCGGCTTCAAAACATCCTGCTTGGTCACAAAACGGCCACAAAAGGGTTCAGGTCACAGACCCGGCTCCCAAACCCCTCCCACCGCACTACGGTGCTTGCTGGTGCCCATGCCCGCATGGTGCTTCGTGAGAACCCCGGAGGATAGATGAAGCGCAATACCCTGACTCTTCGCCTGGCGGCCGTGACCGCCGCGAGCGCCCTGGTGCTGGCCGCCTGCGGCAGCGAGGACAGCAGCAGCGACGCCGAGTCGAACGACTCGCCCAGCGAGAGCAGCAGCAGCTCGGCCGAGCCCGTCGCCGAGGGCGACGGCACCCTGACGTTCGGCTCCCTGCTGCCGGCCACCGGCAGCCTGGCCTTCCTCGGCCCGCCGGAGTTCGCCGGTGTCGACCTGGCCGTCAAGGAGATCAACGAGGCCGGTGGCGTGCTCGGGAAGGACGTCAAGCACGTGCGCGGCGACTCCGGCGACGCCGACTCGGGCATCGCCCCCGCCGAGTCCGACAAGCTGATCGACGCCGGTTCCGACGTCATCGTCGGTGCGGCCTCGTCCGGTGTCTCGTTGACCGCCATCGACAAGATCATGTCGGCGGGCGTCGTCATGTACTCCCCCGCGAACACCTCCACGGCGTTCGACGAGGGCGACTACGCGGAGCCCGACCTGTACTTCCGCACCGCTCCGTCCGACATCCTGCAGGGCGCGGTCCTCGCGAACCTGCTGGTCAAGGACGGCCGCAAGAACGTCGCGATCCTGGCCCGCCAGGACGCGTACGGCGAGACCCTCGCCTCGGAGATCAAGAAGAACCTCGAGGCCCAGGGCTCCGCGGTCGCCGTCACCGAGTTCTACGGCGAGAAGGCGCAGACCTTCGACACCCAGGTGCAGGAGATTGCCGGCGCCGGCGCCGACGCCGTCGTCCTGGTCGCGTTCGAGGAGACCACCTCGATCGTCCCGCAGCTCGTCTCCGCGGGTGCCGGTCCGAAGGACCTGCCGACCTACTTCGTCGACGGCAACACCGCCGACTACAGCAAGGACTCGGACGTCCCGCTGCCCGACGGCACGCTCACGGGCACCAAGGGCACCATCCCCGGCGCCGAGACCGCGGGAGACTTCAAGGACCGGCTCAAGGGCGTGGACCCGAAGCTGACCGACTACTCCTACTCGGCGGAGTCGTACGACGCCGTCGTCACCTCGGCCCTGGCCGCCATCGCCGCCCAGAGCGACGCTGGTGAGGCCATCGCCGGCGCCCTGGTCGACGTGACCAAGGGTGGCGAAAAGTGCAGCACCTTCGCCGACTGCGCTGCTCTCCTCGCGGAGGACCCGTCGACTGACATCGACTACGACGGTGTCTCCGGCCCGATCGAGTTCAGCGACCTCGGCAGCCCCACCGCCGCGTCCATCGGCATCTACGAGTACGACGCCAAGAACAAGATCTCCCCGGTCGAGTACATCGCCGGCAACATCTGATCCCAGCAGTACTCAGCAGCACCCAGCACCACCCGAAGGGCCCCGGAGCACCGCTCCGGGGCCCTTCGCCATGCCCGGGCACCCATTGCCCACCCGGGCGCTGCGGTCGGCCCCTCCCCCGGGTTGAACGAGCCGCGCAGAGAGTTTCATCGGCTGGCCGATAGACCTCACGCCTGGACGACGAAGGTTTGTCGTCCAGGCGTGAGCTTTGTCGGCCAGCCGATGAAACTCTCATCCCGGCCCGTAAGCCGCGACCGACAGGGGGCAGGAAGACCCCGGACGGGCTAGCCCTAGCCCGTCCGGGGTGCCTGCGTACGCGGGACGTCGTACAGTCGTGGCGCACACGGCCGGGAACGCCGCAGGGCCCGGGAGCGATGCTCGCGGGCCCTGCGTGGTGGTGCTGCGTCGTGCGGTGCTGCCTCAGCTGGCCGCGCCAAGGGTGCCGAGGTAGAGCTCGATCACCTTCGGGTCGCCGGCCAGCGACTTGCCGGTGCCGCTGTAGGCGTTGCGGCCCTGGTCGAGCACGTAACCGCGGTCGCAGATCTGCAGGCAGCGGTTGGCGTTCTGCTCAACCATGATCACGGAGACGCCGGCCTTGTTGATCTTGCGGGTCTGGACGAACACCTCGTCCTGCATGACCGGCGAGAGCCCCGCGGAGGGCTCGTCGAGCAGCAGCACGGAGGGGTTCATCATCAGGGCACGGCCCATCGCGACCATCTGCCGCTCGCCGCCGGAGAGCGAGCCCGCGCGCTGCTTGCGGCGGGTGCCCAGGGTCGGGAACAGGTCGGTCACGAAGGCGAACCGGTCGGCGAACGTGCCGGGGGCCTGGTAACAGCCCATCTCGAGGTTCTCCTCGATGGTCAGGCTCGGGAACACGTTGTTGGTCTGCGGCACGAAGCCGATCCCCTTGGTGACCAACTGGTCGGCGCGCTGGTTGGTGATGTCGTCACCCTTCAGCAGCACCTGCCCGGTGTGCACCTTGACCAGGCCGAAGAGAGCCTTGAGCAGGGTGGACTTACCGGCACCGTTGGGGCCGATGATGCCGACCAGCTCGCCGGGCTGGCAGTAGAGGTCGGCGCCGTTGAGGATGTTGACCCCCGGCAGGTAGCCGGCGATCAGGTTGTCGGCCCGGAGTACGGCGCCGTCGGCGTGCGCGAGGTGGTTCTCGCGCTCGGCGTTGGTCTCGCTCATGCCTGCTCCTCCTTGATCTCGGCCTCGACCTCGGCCTCGAGCACGGCCTCGTCGAGCTCGCTCAGGTCGGTGTCGTGGTGGGCGCCCAGATAGGCGTCGATGACCCGCTGGTCGGCCATGACCGACTGCGGGGTGCCCTCGGCCACGATCTGCCCCTGAGCCATGACGATCACCCAGTCGGAGATGTGACGGACCATGTCCATGTCGTGCTCGACGAACAGCACGGTGCGGCCCTCGTCGCGCAGCGACTGCACGTGTCCGAGCAGCGACTGCTTGAGCGCGGGGTTCACGCCGGCCATCGGCTCGTCGAGCATGATCAGCTCGGGGTCGACCATCAGCGCGCGCGCCATCTCGAGGAGCTTGCGCTGACCGCCGGAGAGCGAGCCCGCGAAGTCCTCCCGCTTGGCGTCGAGCTTGAAGCGGGCGAGCAGGTCGTCCGCACGGGACGTGATCTCGTCCTCCTGGCCCTTCCAGAGCCACTTGAACGGCGCCAGCCAGAACTTCTCGCCCTTCTGGCCGGTCGCACCGAGACGCATGTTCTCGATGACCGTCAGCTTGGCGAGCACCTTGGTCAGCTGGAAGGTGCGCACCATGCCGAGCCGGGCGACCTTGTAGGCCGACACGCTCTGCAGGGCGTTGCCGTTGAAGCTCCACTGGCCGCTGTTCGGCTCGTCGAAGCCGGTCAGCAGGTTGAACAGGGTCGTCTTGCCGGCACCGTTGGGGCCGATCAGCGCGGTGATGACGCCCCGCTGGATCTCGATGTGCTCCACGTCGACGGCCTTGAGCCCGCCGAAGGTGCGGGTGATCCCGCTGCCGACGACGATCGGGTCCGGCTTCTTGGCGCCCGGGTCGGTCGCCACCTGCGCGAGCGCGGCCTGTGCCGCGGTGAGTTCAGCGGCCATCGATCGCGATCTCCCTTCGATCGCCGAAGATCCCCTGAGGTCGGAAGATCATCAGCAGCATGAGTGCCAGTCCGGTGACGATGAAGCGGGTCAGGCTGGACTGGGACGAGTCCATCAGCCAGGTCGGCAGGATGGGGTCGGGCCCACTGGTCATCTGGCCGAACGTCGCGCCGAGGCCCGACAGCAGGAACCACAGGATGACGCCACCGACCACGGGCCCGAGGACCCGCGCCGCGCCGCCGACGAGCAGGGCGGTGTAGGCGAGGAAGGTCAGGTTGGTGTTGTAGTCGGTCGGGACCACCGAGGCCTGCTTGAGCGCGAAGAAGAGACCGGCGAGCCCGCCGATCATGCCGCCCAGGATCAGCGCCTGCATCTTGTAGGCGAAGACGTTCTTGCCGAGCGAGCGGACGGCGTCCTCGTCCTCACGGATCGAGCGCAGGACGCGGCCCCAGGGGCTGCGCATGAGCGCCCACACCACGAGGCAGCAGATCGCCACCAGGCTCCAGCCGACCGTGATGTTCCACAGGTCGTCGCGCCGGTAGCTGATGAAGCCGAGGTCGATCCCGTCGGAGTACGGGTTCAGGTCCTTGTAGACCTTCGAGTAGCCGGTCAGGCCGTTCGAGCCGCCGAAGGTGTCCTTCATCTCGACCGAGCCGAAGACGAGCCGGAGCGCCTCGGAGGTCGCGATGGTCACGATCGCCAGGTAGTCGGCGCGCAACCGGAGCGTCGGCAGGCCCAGGACGATGGCCAGGGCCAGCGCCGCGACGAACGAGACCGCCACGCCGAGCCAGAACGACCCGTCGAGGATGACCACGGTCACCGCGAGGCCGTAGGCGCCGACGGCCATGAAGCCGGACTGGCCGAAGTTGAGCAGCCCGGTGTAGCCGAAGTGCACGTTGATGCCGATGGCCGCCAGCACGTAGACGATGGCCGTCGGACCGAGCGCCTGCTGCAGGGCAGTGCGGAGAATTTCCAGGAAGTCCATGTCCGTGTCCCCTCTACCCGATCCGCTCTCGGCGGCCGAGGATGCCTTGCGGCCTGACCAGCAGGATGAGGATGAGCACGACCAGCGCGCCGACCTCCTTGATGGACGACGGAACGCCGAACGTCGGACCGACCTCGACGATGATGCCGATCACCAGCGACCCGAGCAGGGCGCCCCAGATCGTGCCGAGGCCACCCAGGGTCACCGCGGCGAAGACGAGGAGCAGCATCCGACCGCCGTTCTGGAAGCTGACCTGGCTGTTGAGCCCGAGCAGCACGCCGGACAGACCGGTCAGGGCCGTGCCCAGGATCCAGGCGTTGCGGATGACGCTGTCGACCCGCATGCCGGACGAGGCCGACAGCGCCGGGTTGTCCGACACGGCTCGCATGGCCTTGCCCATCCGGGTCTTCATCATGGCGATGCAGACCGCGGTGATGACGACCAGCGAGATCACGATGATCGCGATCTCCTTGTCGTTCAGGTGGATCGGGCCCCACGAGTGGCGGACCTGGGCGACGTACTGGTCGTAGGTCTGGGTCGACCCGCCGAAGGTGTACTGGAAGATGCTGCGCAGGAAGAGGGCGAAGCCGATCGAGACGATCATCATCGCGATCAGGCCGGTGCCACGCCGCCGCAGCGGTCGCCACAGGACCCGGTCCTGGGCGTAGCCGAAGAGCGCGGACGCCAGCACCGCGGCCACGCCGGCGAGGATCACCGGCAGTCCGGCGTCACGGTTGAACCAGTAGGTCACCACGCCACCGAGGGTGATCAGCTCGCCGTGGGCGAAGTTGGTGAGCCCGGTCGCCCCGAAGATCAGCGACAGACCCAGCGCGGCGAGCGCGATGATCAGGCCGAACTTGATGCCCGAGACGATCGAGTCGATCAGCTTCGTGGTGAAGCCGGTCGTGTCGGCCGCCTGGACGCCGATCGGGAAGGCCGCGATGGTGGCCGATCCGCTGATGAGGACGCGGACCTCGAGCTCGGTGCGGGTCTTGCTGTCGAGCTCGATGCCCTCGGGGAGCGTGTCCTCGTCCAGCGTCACGGTGTAGGTGCCACCGCCCGGCAGCGGGATACTGGCCTTGCCCTCGGCGTCGGTGACGTCCTCACCGACCTCGGTGCCGTCGTCGGCGGTGACAGTGAGTGTCACGCCCTCGATCGGCGCCGGCAGGCCGTCCACCTTCTTCGAGTCATCGCTCAGGGTGACGTCGATCGCCGTACCGTCCCCCACGGGAGCGTCGGCCGGGGCCGACGGACTCGAGGAGGGACTCGGCGATGACGTCTCGTCGGCGAACGCAGCGGCCGGGGACAGCAGGGCTGCTGTCACCACCGCCAGCGCTATCAGTCGCGAAACCACACACAACTCCGTTCGTTCCACGCACCAGCGGCGAGGGTGGATGCAGTCTAGGGGTCCACAGGGCGAGACGTGTCACATCCGTGAGTGTCGACCGAAGGGAGATGCGGGCTTTACCTGCCCGTGACCTGGGGCGACGCGGGCGTGATGCTGCTCAGGCCCCGGCGATGCCCGGCCCGTGCTCGACGACGCCCTCAGCGACCTGGCGCATCGAGAGCCGCAGGTCCATGGCGGTCTTCTGGATCCAGCGGAATGCCTCGGGCTCGGTGAGGCTGAGCTGCTGCTGCAGCACGCCCTTGGCCCGGTCCACCGCCTTGCGGGTCTCCAGGCGCTCGGTGAGGTCGGCGACCTCGGCCTCCAGCTGGCCGAGCTCGGCGAACCGGCTCACCGCCATCTCGATGGCCGGCACCAGGTCGCCCTTGCTGAACGGCTTGACGAGGTAGGCCATCGCCCCCGCGTCACGGGCCCGCTCGACCAGGTCGCGCTGCGAGAACGCCGTGAGGATGACGACCGGGGCGATCCGCTGCCCGGCGATCGCCTCGGCCGCGGCGATCCCGTCGAGCACCGGCATCTTCACGTCGAGGATGACCAGGTCGGGACGGAGGTCCTGGGCCAGCTCGATCGCCTTGGCCCCGTCGCCGGCCTGGCCGACGACGTCGTACCCCTCCTCGGTGAGCATCTCCGCGAGGTCCATCCGGATGAGCACCTCGTCCTCGGCGATGACGACGGTGCGGGTCGAGGGAGTCGGCTGAGCGGGCTCGGTCACACGGCCCAGGCTAGCGCCGCCCGCCGACGGCGCCGGGATCAGGCCAGGTGCTGGGCGGTCGCCGCGGCGCGCACGACCGGCTCCCGGTCCGCGGCGCGAGCAGCCACGAACGCGTCGGCCTCAGCCCGCTCGACGCGTCGGCGCGAGCACTCGACGGAGGCGAGCCGCGCGTTCTCGACCGCGCGCAGGTTGCTGGTGCTGGCCCACCGCCACGGCTGCCACATGGCTGCCTCCCGAAGTCCCGAGATCGTCCGACAACGAAACTCTAGTACTTCAGTCTACTTAAGCCAAGGGTAGGGTGGCGCCGCCTCCCGGCCCCGGTAGTCCAACGGCAGAGACAGTGGTCTCAAACACCATCCAGTGTGGGTTCGAATCCCACCCGGGGCACACGACCGATCCTGTCGGTGGCAGGCGAGAGACTGCCGGCATGTACGACGACTCCACGAGAGCAACCGCTCTCAAGCTGCTCCAGGGCATGACGCTCAGCGACGCGAGTCGGGCCACCGGAGTCAGCCGGTCGACCCTCAGGGCTTGGCGTGACGCCACCGGGCCAGCCCCGACGCCCGGGTGCCACCGGTGCGCAGGGAGATCGCCGCCGGCCAAGCCCTACGCCGCTTTGCTGGGCTACTACCTCGGCGACGGATGCCTCTCGCGGCACCCTCGCTACTTCGCGCTCCGAGTGAGCTGCGACCAGACGTACCCCGGGATCGTCGACGACGTGGTGGAGCTCATCGAGTCCGTGCGCCCCCACCGACGGGTCTTCCAGGTGATGGCTCCTGGAGCCGTCGTGGTGCAGTCCAACTGGGTGCACTGGCCGTGCCTCTTCCCGCAGCACGGGCCAGGGCGCAAGCACGAGCGCGCGATCATGTTGGAGGACTGGCAGAGGGTGGTGGTCGAGGCGTACCCGGCCGCGTTCTTGTGCGGGCTCTTCCACTCCGACGGCTGTCGGGTTCGCAACTGGGCGACGCGGCTCGTAGCGGGCCGCAAGAAGCGCTACGACTACCCCCGCTGGCAGTTCGTCAACGCCTCGACCGACATCCGTGAGACGTGTTGCTGGGCACTCGATCTGGTCGATGTCACCTGGCGGCAGTCGAGCACTCGCACCATCAGCGTCTCGACCCGCGCGGGCGTAGCCCGCCTGGACGAGCTGATCGGACAGAAGAGCTGAGCGTCAGCTCCGCTGGTACGCCGGCGCGACGCCGTTGATCGCGTCGCCCATCCGGTGGATGCGCAGCGCGTTGGTCGAGCCGGGGATGCCGGGAGGGGCGCCCGCGATGATCACGACGAGGTCGCCCTCCTGCACGCGACCGATCCGCAGCAGCTGGTCGTCGACCTGGCGGACCATCTCGTCGGTGTGCTCGACGGTCTGGGTCTTGAAGGTCTCGACGCCCCACGACAGCGAGAGCTGCGAGCGCACGGTCGCCTCCGGGGTGAAGGCCAGGAGCGGCACCGGGCCGCGCAGCCGCGACATCCGGCGAGCGGAGTCGCCGGACTGGGTGAAGGCGACGACGTACTTGGCGCCCACCCGCTCCGCGACCTCGGCAGCCGCCTTGGCGATCACGCCACCGTTGGTGTGCGGGTCCCACTCGATGGTGTCGAACACGCCGACCCCGGAGGAGCGCGCTGCCTCGAGCGCGTGCCGCTCGGTGGAGGTGATGATCCGGGCCATCGTCTCGACGGTGTGGATCGGGAACTCCCCCACGCCGGTCTCGCCGGAGAGCATCACCGCGTCGGCGCCGTCGAGAACGGCGTTGGCGACGTCGGAGGCCTCGGCGCGGGTCGGCGACGGGCTCGAGATCATCGACTCCAGCATCTGGGTCGCGACGATGACGGGCTTGGCGTTGAGGCGGGCCTTGCGCACGATCTGCTTCTGCAGGAACGGCACGTCCTCGAGCGGGCACTCCACGGCCAGGTCGCCGCGGGCGACCATGAAGCCGTCGAACGCCGCGATGACCTCGTCCAGGTTCTCGATGGCCTGCGGCTTCTCGATCTTGGCGATGACCGGGACCAGGACGCCCTCCTCGCGCATGATCGCGCGCACGTCCTCGGCGTCCTTGGCGTCGCGCACGAAGCTGAGCGCGATGAAGTCGACGCTGAGGCTCAGCGCGAAGCGCAGGTCGCGGATGTCCTTCTCGGACAGCGCCGGGACGGAGACGGCCACACCGGGCAGGTTGATGCCCTTGTTGTTGCTGACCTTGCCACCGACCAGCACCTCGGTGTGCACGTCGGTGCCGTCCTCGACCCCGGTGACCCGGAGTCGGACCTTGCCGTCGTCGATGAGGATCGGGTCGCCGACCTTCACGTCACCGGGCAGGCCCTTGTACGTCGTCCCGCTGATCTTGTCGTCGCCGTCGACGTCCCGGGTGGTGATCGTCCAGGCCTGGCCCCGGCGCAGCTGCACCGGACCGCCCGAGAACTTCTCCAGCCGGATCTTCGGCCCCTGGAGGTCGGCGAAGATCCCGACCCCGTGACCGGCGGCATCGGCCGCCTCGCGGACGAGCCGGTAGGCCTCCGCGTGGTCCTCGTGGGTGCCGTGACTCATGTTCAGCCGGGCGACGTCCATCCCCGCGTACACGAGTTCGCGGATGCGCCGCGGGGAGGAGGTGGCCGGGCCGAGGGTGCAGACGATCTTGGCTCTACGCACGAGAGAAGAGTCTACCGTGACTTTGATCGTTCAAAGACCGAACCCCCGGCCCGACCGGTGTTGTTCGCCGTTCAGACCACCAGCGGACGGTCGGTGGGCTTGATCGGTGCGGGCAGCGTGGTCGACCCGGTCAGGAACCGGTCGACGTTGGCGGCCGCGGCGCGACCCTCCGCGATGGCCCAGACGATGAGCGACTGGCCGCGACCGGCGTCGCCGGCGACGAAGACGCCCGGCACCGACGAGGCGTACGACCCGTCGCGAGCGACGTTGCCGCGCTCGTCGAGCTCCACCCCGAGCTGGTCGACCAGGCCGTCCTTCTCCGGACCGACGAAGCCCATCGCGAAGAGGACCAGGTCCGCCGGGATCTCCCGCTCCGTGCCCTCGACCTCGGTGAGCTTCCCGCCCTCGAAGAAGACGTCGACGAGCTTGAGCGCGCGCACGCGGCCCTCGTCGTCGCCGATGAACTCCTTGGTGGAGACGGCGTACACCCGCTCCCCCGCCTCCTCGTGGGCCGAGGAGACCTTGAAGGTCATCGGGTACGTCGGCCACGGCTGGCCGGCCGGTCGCGCCTGAGGCGGCTCGGGCATGATCTCCAGCTGGGTGATCGACGCCGCGCCGTGCCGGGTGGAGGTGCCGAGGCAGTCCGCGCCGGTGTCGCCGCCGCCGATGATGACGACGTGCTTGTCGGTGGCCAGGATCTGGCCCTCGACCTCCTCGCCGAGCGCGGCCCGGTTGGCCTGCGGCAGGAACTCCATCGCCTGGTGGAGGCCGGCGAGCTCCTTGCCGGGCACGTCCAGCCCGCGCGGGATCGTCGAGCCCATGGCGAGCACGACGGCGTCGTACCGCTCCCGGAGCCGCTCGGCGGTGAGGTCGCCCTCGCCGACGGTGACGCCGGCCCGGAAGACCGTGCCCTCGCGGCGCATCTGCTCGAGGCGCTTGTCGAGGTGCTTCTTCTCCATCTTGAACTCGGGGATGCCGTAGCGCAGCAGGCCGCCGACCTTGTCGGCCCGCTCGTAGACCGCCACCGTGTGACCGGCGCGGGTGAGCTGCTGGGCGGCGGCGAGACCGGCCGGGCCGGAGCCGACGACGGCGACCGTGCGGCCCGAGAGCCACTCCGGCGGCTGGGGCCGGACGAAGCCGGACTCCCACGCCTTGTCGATGATCGAGACCTCGACGTTCTTGATCGTCACCGGGTCCTGGTTGATGCCCAGGACGCAGGCGGTCTCGCACGGGGCCGGGCACAGCCGACCCGTGAACTCCGGAAAGTTGTTCGTCGCGTGCAGGCGCTCGATGGCGCCCTCCCAGTCATCGCGCCAGACCAGGTCGTTCCACTCCGGGATGATGTTCCCGAGCGGGCAGCCCTGGTGGCAGAACGGGATGCCGCAGTCCATGCAGCGGCCGGCCTGCTTGCTGATGATCGGCAGCAGGGCGCGGCCGATGCCGCCCGGGTAGACCTCGTCCCAGTCCTGGACCCGCTCGTCGACGGGCCGGCGCGAGGCGACCTCGCGGCCCTCCTTCAAGAAACCCTTCGGGTCAGCCATTGAGGGCTCCCATCATCGCGTTCGCAATCTCGTCCTCGCCCAGGCCCTCGGCCTCGGCCTTGGCCTTGGCCTCCAGCACCAGGCGGTAGTCGCGCGGCATCACCTCGGTGAAGCGGGTGAGCGCGTTCTCCCAGTCGGCCAGCAGCTCCGCCGCGATCTCGGAGCCGGTCTCCTCGGCGTGCGCGCGGACGAGCTCCTCGAGCTCCACCGCGGCCTCGCCGACGACCGGACCGAGCTCGACGAGCTCCTTGTTGACCCGGAACTCCTTGAGGTCCAGGACCCAGGCGATGCCGCCCGACATGCCGGCCGCGAAGTTGCGGCCGGTCTTGCCGAGCACGACCACCCGACCGCCGGTCATGTACTCGCAGGCGTGGTCGCCCACGCCCTCGGTGACCGTCCAGGCACCGGAGTTGCGGACGGCGAACCGCTCGCCGACCCCGCCGCGGATCAGGATCCGGCCCGAGGTGGCGCCGTACGCGATGGTGTTGCCGGCGATGATCTGCTCGTGCGACTTGAACGTCGCCGCCCGGTCGGGCCGGATCACGATCCGACCGCCGGAGAGGCCCTTGCCGACGTAGTCGTTGGCGTCGCCCTCGAGGCGCAGCGTGACGCCCTGCGGCACGAACGCGCCGAAGGACTGGCCCGCCGAGCCGGTGAAGGTGATGTCGATGGTGCCCTCGGGGAGACCCTCGCCGCCGTACCGCTTGGTGACCTCGTGGCCGAGGATCGTGCCGACGGTGCGGTGGACGTTGCGGATCTCCACCTGCGCCCGGACCGGCTCCTTGCTCTCGAGGGCCGGCGCGGCGAGCGGCACCAGGGTGGTGACGTCGAGCGACTTCTCGAGGCCGTGGTCCTGGCCCGTGGTGTTGCGCAGCGCCGCCCCCTCGGGCAGCTCGGGCTGGTGGAAGATCGGGGTCAGGTCGAGCCCGGCCGCCTTCCAGTGCTCGATCGCCCGCGCCGTGTCGAGCGCGCCGACCTGGCCGACCGCCTCCTCGATCGAGCGGAAGCCCAGCGCCGCGAGGTGCTCACGGACCTCCTGGGCGATGTACTCGAAGAAGTTGACGACGTACTCGGCCTTGCCGGAGTAGCGCTCGCGCAGGACGGGGTTCTGCGTCGCGACGCCCACCGGGCAGGTGTCGAGGTGACACACCCGCATCATGATGCAGCCGGAGACCACCAGCGGGGCGGTGGCGAAGCCGAACTCCTCGGCGCCCAGGAGGGCGGCGATGACGACGTCGCGACCGGTCTTCAGCTGGCCGTCGGCCTGGACGACGATCCGGTCGCGCAGCCCGTTGAGCAGGAGGGTCTGCTGGGTCTCGGCCAGGCCGAGCTCCCAGGGACCGCCCGCGTGCTTCAGCGAGGTGAGCGGGGACGCGCCCGTGCCGCCGTCGTGGCCGGAGATGAGCACCACGTCGGCGTGCGCCTTCGAGACGCCGGTCGCGACCGTGCCGACGCCGACCTCGGAGACCAGCTTCACGTGGACGCGGGCCGACGGGTTGGCGTTCTTCAGGTCGTGGATCAGCTGCGCCAGGTCCTCGATCGAGTAGATGTCGTGGTGCGGCGGCGGGCTGATCAGGCCGACGCCCGGCGTGGAGTGCCGGGTCTTGGCCACCCACGGGTAGACCTTGTGGCCGGGCAGCTGGCCGCCCTCGCCGGGCTTCGCGCCCTGCGCCATCTTGATCTGGATGTCGTCGGCGTTGGTGAGGTAGTCGGACGTGACGCCGAAGCGCCCGCTCGCGACCTGCTTGATCGAGCTGCGGCGCTCGGGGTCGTAGAGCCGCTCGACGTCCTCCCCGCCCTCACCGGTGTTGGACTTCGCGCCCAGCCGGTTCATGGCGATGGCCAGGGTCTCGTGCGCCTCCTGGCTGATCGAGCCGTACGACATCGCGCCGGTCGAGAACCGCTTGACGATCGCCGAGACCGGCTCGACCTCGTCGATGTCGATCGGCTGGCGGCCGCCGTCCTCGGCGTCCTTGAACCGGAACAGCCCGCGCAGGGTCATCAGCCGGTCGGCCTGCTCGTCGACGCGCGAGGTGTACTGCTTGAAGACGTCGTAGCGACCGGCACGCGTGGCGTGCTGGAGGCGGAAGACGGTCTCGGGGTCGAAGAGGTGCGGCTCGCCCTCACGGCGCCACTGGTACTCGCCGCCGATCTCGAGCTCGCGGTGGGCGGGCAGGATGCCGCCGCGCGGGTACGCCGTGGCGTGCCGGCGGGCGACCTCCTCGGCGATCGTGTCGATCCCGATGCCGCCGAGCTTCGACGTGGTGCCGGTGAAGTAGCGGTCGACCACCGACGAGGACAGCCCGAGCGCCTCGAAGATCTGGGCCCCGGTGTACGACGCCACCGTCGAGACACCCATCTTCGACATCACCTTCAGCACGCCCTTGCCGAGTGCCTTGATGAGGTTCTTGACCGCGACCTCGGGGTCGGTCGTGACGTAGTGGCCCTCGCGGGCCAGGTCCTCGACGGACTCCATGGCGAGGTAGGGGTTGACCGCGGCCGCGCCGTACCCGACGAGGAGCGCGACGTGGTGCACCTCGCGGACGTCGCCGGCCTCGATGATCAGGCCGACCTGGGTGCGGGTCTTCTCGCGGACCAGGTGGTGGTGGACCGCGCCGGTGAGCAGCAGCGACGGGATCGGCGCCAGCTCGGCGGTGGAGTGCCGGTCGGACAGCACGATGATCCGCGCGCCGCCGGCGATCGCGGCGCTGACCTCGGCGCAGATCTCCTCGATCCGCGCCGTCATCGCAGCGCCGCCGCCCTCGACGTCGTAGAGACCACGCGACACGTGGCTGATGAAGCCGGGAGCGTCGCCGTCGCGGTTGATGTGCCGGATCTTGGCCAGGTCGTCGTTGGAGATGACCGGGAAGGGCAGCACGACCTGGCGGCACGAGGCGGGCGTCGGCTCCAGGAGGTTGGCCTCCGGGCCGATGGTGCCGTTGAGCGAGGTGACGAGCTCCTCGCGGATCGCGTCGAGCGGCGGGTTGGTGACCTGCGCGAACAGCTGCGCGAAGTAGTCGAACAGCAGGCGCGGCTTGGCGCTCAGGGCCGCGATGGGCGAGTCGGTGCCCATCGAGCCGAGCGGCTCGCCCCCGGTGTTGGCCATCGGGGTGAGCAGGATCCGCAGCTCCTCCTCGGTGTAGCCGAAGACCTGCTGACGACGGGTCACCGACGCGTGGGTGTGCACGATGTGCTCACGGTCGGGGATGTCGTTGAGGTGGATCAGGCCGGCGTGCAGCCACTCGTCGTACGGGTGCTCCGCGGCGAGGCCGGACTTCACCTCCTCGTCCTCGATGATCCGGTGCTCGTCGGTGTCGACGAGGAACATCCGGCCCGGCTGGAGGCGGCCCTTGCGGACGACCGTGGCCGGGTCGAGGTCGAGCACGCCGACCTCGGACGCCAGCACGACGAGGCCGTCGTCGGTGACCCAGTAGCGCGAGGGGCGCAGACCGTTGCGGTCGAGGACCGCACCGATCTGGGAGCCGTCGGTGAAGACCACCGCGGCCGGTCCGTCCCACGGCTCCATCAGCGCGGAGTGGAACTCGTAGAAGGCGCGCCGCTTGGCGTCCATCTCGCCGTGGTTCTCCCACGCCTCGGGGATCATCATCAGCACCGAGTGCGGCAGCGAGCGACCGCCCATGTGGAGCAGCTCGAGGACCTCGTCGAAGGAGGCGGAGTCCGACGCACCGGGGGTGCAGATCGGGTACAGCCGGTCCAGGTCGCCCGGGATCAGGTCGGAGTCGAGCAGCGCCTCGCGGGCCCGCATCCAGTTGCGGTTGCCCATCACCGTGTTGATCTCGCCGTTGTGGGCGATGAACCGGAACGGGTGGGACAGCGGCCAGCTCGGGAAGGTGTTCGTCGAGAACCGCGAGTGGACGACGGCGAGGGCCGAGGCCACCCGCTCGTCGACCAGGTCGGGGAAGAAGTTGTCGAGCTGGTCGGTCGTCAGCATGCCCTTGTAGGCCATGGTGCGCGACGACAGCGACGGGAAGTAGACGTCGGTCTCGCGCTCCGCGCGCTTGCGCAGGCAGAAGGCCAGCCGCTCCAGGGCCATGCCCGTGACGCGCTGGCCGGCACCGGCCACGAACAGCTGGACGAACGTCGGCATCACGCCGAGCGCGGTCTTGCCGAGGATGTCGGGGTTGACCGGGACGTCGCGCCAGCCGAGGACCGCGAGGCCCTCCTCGGTCGCGATCTCCTCGATGCGGGCGCGGGTCGAGGAGACCTCGTCGGCGTCACCGGGGAGGAACGCGGTGCCGACGGCGTACGCGCCGGCGGCCGGCAGGTCGAAGCCCGCGACGGCCCGGAGGAAGGCGTCGGGGACCTGCATCAGGATGCCCGCGCCGTCGCCCGAGTTGGGCTCGGCCCCCGCAGCACCACGGTGCTCGAGGTTGCGCAGGGCGGTGAGGGCCTTCGCCACGATGTCGTGACTGGCCACGCCGGTCAGGGTCGCCACGAAGGCCACGCCACACGCATCGCGCTCGTGGCGGGGGTCGTAGAGCCCTTGGGGCGGCGGGAACGCGTGCTGGTACGGCACGGATCCTCCCGTCGTCGTCAGCGCCGGAGGTGGCTCGCGGGGAGTCCCCTGGCCGGCGGAATCGGCAATGCAGTTGGGATCTGGCAGATGGTGATCTGGACCCAGATCGGCAGGGGACGACACTGGCCCACGCGGAGGGGCTTAGGTTACCAGCACGTTGCGGCGCTCGTGCTACTCGCGATCGTCGGCGGACGTCCTGGGGACGTCGTGGGGCTCCTCGACCGGCTCGTCGACCGACTCCCCGGCGGGCTCGGCGGCGGACTCGTCGTACACCTGCTCCTCGCGGCCGGGGTGCGCCCGGAGGCTCCAGACGAAGTACGCGGCGGCCAGGACGAAGAGCACGATCGAGGTCCACACGTTGAAGCGCAGGCCGCCGACGTCGGAGAGCTCGACGTTGTCGATGCGCAGCATCTCGATCCAGCCGCGCCCCAGGGTGTAGGCCATGACGTAGAGCGCGAGCACCCGGCCGTGGCCGAGGCGGAAGCGCCGGTCGGCCCAGACGATCAGCGCGAAGGCGGCCAGGCACCACAGGCACTCGTAGAGGAACGTGGGGTGGAAGGTGGTGCCGGCGGCGTAGCCGGCGTCGCGGGCGGTGTCGTCGCTGACCTCGAGGGCCCAGGGCAGGTCGGTCGGCTTGCCGAAGAGCTCCTGGTTGAACCAGTTGCCCCACCGGCCGAGCGCCTGGGCGACCAGGACACCGGGCGCGAGCGCGTCGAGGACGGGCAGCAGCCGGATCCCCTTGACCTTGGCGCCGACGACGATGCCCAGCGCGCCCGCGGCGATGCCGCCCCAGACGCCGAGTCCGCCCTCCCAGACGTAGAGCGCGCGCCACGGGGTACGGCCCTCGCCGAAGTAGAGGCCGTGGTCGGTGGCGACGTGGTAGATCCGGGCGCCGACGATGCCGAAGGGCACCGCCCAGATGGCCAGGTCCTGCACCTCCCCCGCCTTACCGCCCCGCGCGATCCAGCGACGCTCGCCGATCCAGATGGCGGCGACGATGCCGAGGATGATCGCCAGCGCGTAGCCGCGCAGCGGGACCGGACCGAGGTTCCAGACCCCGGAGTCGGGGCTCGGGATGGCCAGGATCGTCATGTCAGTCCTCTCCCAGGAGCATCTCGATGTCCGCGGCGTACTCCGCCGAGGAGGTGTCCTGGCCCCAGTAGACCGGGACCTCCCCCGAGCCGTCGAGGGCCAGCACCTGGGTCCCGTGGCCGCCGAGCTCCTCGTCGGTCAGGGGCTTGCCCTCCTCGCCCTCGACGACGTAGATGCCCACGGTCTTGCCGAGCTCGGCCACGGTCGCGATGTCGCCGGTCAGCCCGACGAACGACGGGTCGTAGCGGTCGAGGTAGCGGCGCAGGACCGGCGCGGTGTCGCGGGTCGGGTCGGTGCTGACGAAGGTCATCCCGACCTGCTTGCGGTCCGCGTCCGAGAGCCGGGTGAGCGCCGAGGCGATCGTCTGCATCGTCGCCGGGCAGATGTCCGGGCAGTGCGTGTAGCCGAAGAAGACCAGGGTCAGCCGGGCGTCGGCCCCGTCGGCCAGCGACACGGGCTCACCGTCGGTGTCGGTCAGCTGCTGCGCGCCGATCTCGAACGGCCGGTCAGGTACGACGGTCGCGCTCAGCTCGCCCTCGGGCGTGTCGCTGCCGCAGCCGACGAGCAGGAGCAGGCTCGCCAGCAGGATGCCTGCCCTACGCACGTCGGACGCCGCCCGCGAGGTCTTCGGTGAGCGCGGCGAGGGCGCGCAGGCCCGCCGCCCGGTCGTCCGCGTGGTCGAGCAGGGTGCGGACGAAGGCCGAGCCGACGATCACGCCGTCGGCGTACGCGGCGATCTCGGCCGCCTGGTCGCCGTTGCTGACCCCGAGACCGACGCCGACCGGCAGATCGGTGGCGGCCTTGGTCCGCGCGACGAGCGGTCCCGCGAGGTCGCTGGTCGAGGTGCGGGCTCCGGTCACGCCCATCACCGCGGTGGCGTAGACGAAGCCGCGGCAGGCGGCCGTGGTCATCGCGATCCGCTCCTCGGTCGACGAGGGCGCGACCAGGAACACCTTGTCGAGGTCGTGGGCGTCGGCGGCGGCGATCCACTCAGGCGCGAAGTCGGGGGTCAGGTCGGGCGTGATCAGGCCCGCTCCGCCGGCGCCGGCCAGGTCGGCCGCGAACCGCTCGACGCCGTACTTCTCGACGGGGTTCCAGTAGGTCATCACCAGGGTGGGGGTGCCGGTGGCCGCGACCGCCTCGACCGTGCGGAGCAAGTCGGCGGTGCGGACGCCGCCCTCCAGGGCGGCCTGCGCCGCCGCCTGGATGGTCGGGCCGTCCATGACCGGGTCGCTGTAGGGCAGGCCGATCTCGATGACGTCGCAGCCGGCGTCGACGAGCACCTTCAGCGCGTCGATGCCGCCCCGGACGTCGGGGTAGCCGGCCGGCAGGTAGCCGACGAGCGCGGCGCGGCCGTCGACCCTGGCCTTCTCGAACGCAGTGGCAGTCGTCATCCGACCGGGTCCTCCGTCACCTTGTCGGGGTCGCCCAGGCCGAAGTACTCGATGGCGGTGCCCATGTCCTTGTCGCCGCGGCCGCTGAGGTTGATCAGCACGGTGGCCTCCGGCCCCTTCTCGGCGGCCAGCTGCTCGGCCACCTTCAGCGCGCCGGCGACCGCGTGCGCGGACTCGATCGCCGGGATGATCCCCTCGGTGCGGCTCAGCAGCGCGAGCGCCTGCATCGCCTCGTCGTCGGTGACCGGGAGGTACGACGCCCGCCCGGTCGCCGCGAGATGGGCGTGCTGCGGACCCACCCCGGGGTAGTCGAGGCCGGCGGAGATCGAGTGGGACTCGACGGTCTGGCCGTCCTCGTCCTGGAGCACGTAGGTCCGCGCGCCGTGCAGCACGCCCCGGTCACCGGCCCAGATGGTCGCCGCGTGGCGGGGCGTGTCGACGCCGTCGCCGCCCGGCTCGAAGCCGTAGATCGCCACGTCGGCGTCGTCGAGGAAGGCGGTGAACAGGCCGATCGCGTTGGACCCGCCACCGACGCACGCGGCGATCGCGTCGGGCAGCACGCCGTACCGCTCCAGGCACTGGGCGCGGGCCTCGTCGCCGATGCCGCGGGTGAAGTCGCGGACCAGGCTCGGGAACGGGTGCGGACCGGCCGCCGTGCCGAAGAGGTACGCCGTGTGGTCGACGCTGGCCACCCAGTCGCGCATCGCCTCGTTGATCGCGTCCTTCAGCGTCGCGCTGCCGGAGTCGACCGGGACGACCTTGGCGCCGAGCAGGTTCATCCGGGCCACGTTGAGCGCCTGGCGGCGGGTGTCGACCGAGCCCATGTAGACGGTGCAGTCGAGTCCGAAGTACGCCGCGGCCGTGGCGCTGGCGACGCCGTGCTGGCCGGCGCCGGTCTCGGCGATCACCCTGGTCTTGCCCATCCGCTTGGTGAGCAGGGCCTGGCCGAGCACGTTGCGGATCTTGTGGGCGCCGGTGTGGTTGAGGTCCTCGCGCTTGAGCAGGACCCGGCAGCCGACCCGGTCGCTGAGCCGCTGCGCGTGGAAGAGCGGGCTCGGGAGCCCGGCGTACTCGCGCAGGATGGTGTCGAAGTCGTGGACGAAGGCCGGGTCGGCCATCGCCTCCTGCCAGGCGACCGTGAGCTCGTCGAGGGCGGCGATCAGGGCCTCGGGCATGAAGCGGCCACCGAACCCCTCTCCGGCGCCTCCGAACCAGCCCTGCTCGTCCGCGTCGTACGACGTCGTCCGCTGCACCTCGGTGGTCATGCTTCCACTCCCGTCATGGCGGCCACCGCTGCGCGGGGGTCTCCGTCCTTCACGAGCGCCTCGCCGACGAGCACCGCGCGGGCACCCTCGGAGACGAAGCGCTTGACGTCCTGCTCCGAGAAGATCCCGGACTCCGCCACCTTGACGCGGTCGTCCGGCACCAGCGGCGCGAGGCGGCCGAAGGCGTCGGTGTCGATCTCGAGCGTCTTGAGGTTGCGGGCGTTGATGCCGACGAGCTCGGCCCCGAGGGCCACGGCCCGCTCGGTCTCCGCCTCGTCGTGCGCCTCGACCAGCACGGTCAGGCCCAGCTCGCGGGCCTCGTCGTAGAGCCGGCGCAGCTCGTCGTCGTCGAGCGCGGCGACGATCAGGAGCGCCAGGTCGGCACCGGCCGCGCGGGCCTCGACCAGCTGGTAGCTGGTCACGATGAAGTCCTTGCGCAGCACGGGGACGTCGACTGCGGCCCGGACGGCGCGCAGGTCGTCGAGGCTGCCCCCGAAGCGGCGCTGCTCGGTGAGCACGCTGATCGCGGCCGCGCCGCCGGCGGCGTACTGCGCGGCGAGGGCTGCGGGGTCGGGGATGTCGGCGAGCGCTCCCTTGCTGGGGCTCTTGCGCTTGACCTCGGCGATCACGCTCGAGCCCGGCGCCCGGAGGTGGGGCATCGGGTCGAGGGCCGGCGGTGCGTCGGCCAGGGCGGCCCGCAGGTCGGCCAGCGGGACGGCCGCCTCGCGCCCCGCGAGGTCGGCCCGGACCCCGGCGACGATGTCGTCGAGCACGGACATGCGAGAGCCTCCGGAACAGCGGGCGGGGTGGACTCGTCCAGTCTCTCACCCGGGCCATGCGTGAGGTTTGGCCGGGCCGCAGGACGGTACGTTCCCCCCAGCCGACCGGGTCCGTGCCGGTCCACTTCGACGAAGGGTCTCCCCCGTGAGCTACTCCGCACCGCCGCCTCCGCCCCCCGAGTACGGCGCCCCACAGCCGTCCTACGGCGGGGCTCCGCAGAACCACCCCCGCGGCACCCTGATCCTCGTGCTCGGCATCCTGAGCCTGGTCTGCTGCGGTCTGTTCACCGGCATCCCGGCCTTCATCATGGGCCGCTCGGCGCTCGCCGAGATCGACGCCAACCCCGTGCCGACCGCCAACCGCGGCCTCATCAAGGCCGGCTACATCTGCGGCATCATCGGCACCGTGCTCTCGATCGTGGGCCTCATCGTCCGCCTCACCCTGATCGGCAACTGAACCGTTCCCCGGCGCCCTGGCCCTGCGGGGTCAGGGCGCCAGCCAGTGCCCGACCGCGAGGTTGCGCAGCACGGTGAAGGCCGCAAGACCGGCCAGCAGGACGAAGACGGCGTGCTGACGACGCTGCCAGTCGACCTGGACCGTCGTGCCGCGCCAGCGTCGTACCGTCCAGAGCGCGAGCGCGGCCACGATGAACGGCAGCGCGACGACGAAGGCCAGGTTGCTCGACGCGGCCGCGACGACGTCGAGGTTCGTCAGGTCGTTGACCGCACGGAGACCGCCGCAGCCGGGACAGGCGAAGCCCAGGGCCGCGGTCGGGCACTGACCCCACGACCCGCTCGCGTGGGGGTCGCGCAGGTGCAGCGCGAGCGTGGCGGCGGCGAGGCCGCCGAGGGTGAGCACCGGCGCGACCATCCGCTGCCGCCGCGTCTGCGGCGGAGGCGGGGCGAGCTGCTGGCTCACCGGTCGCTCAGTGGCTGGTGCCGTGCAGGCCCAGCTTGTCCATGATCACGAAGACGACTCCCGCGGCGACGACCAGGCCGACGCCGACCCAGAAGACCACCCAGCTGGCGGGGTCGAGCATCAGGGCGATGCCGCCGACCAGGAACCCGAGCAGCGCGATCACGACCGCGGTCCAGGCTGCGGGGGTGTTGCCGTGGTTGGCGCTCATCGGTGCTGGCTCCTCGGGGTGGGGCGGGTGTGTCGCGGTGGAGTCTAGTGGTCGTCGTCGCGGTGGCGGTCGGTCGG
This sequence comes from Nocardioides sp. CCNWLW216, assembly GCF_037120545.1. NCBI lineage: Bacteria > Bacillati > Actinomycetota > Actinomycetes > Propionibacteriales > Nocardioidaceae > Nocardioides > Nocardioides sp. CCNWLW216. The sequence continues at coordinate 187,969 of NZ_JBBBBJ010000004.1, read as the reverse complement.
GTCGTGCCCCTCGTCCAGGGCCTTCCACAGCTCGAGGTTGGACTGCTCCTCGGGCGCGGCGTCCGGACGGCCCTCGACCGCGCCCGCCGCGGGGGCGTCGTACCGCCGGCCCATCTCGGGCCAGTGCGGCACCAGCCGGACGGCGAGCGCCGCGGCCGAGACCGAGACGAGCGAGGTGACGACCGCGACCCAGAACCAGACGGTCCGGCCGACGTCGGGGTCCAGGCCGGACTGCGCGAACGCGTCGCGGATGCCGTCGGCCGCCGGACCCCAGCCGACGAGGCTCGTCACCAGGAGGCCGAGCGCGGCCACCAGCGCGAGCACGGTCACGGCGCGGCGGACCCGACCTCGGGTCACGAGCACGACGCCCCAGCAGGCCAGGACCACCAGCGCGAGGGCGCCGGCGAGCGGAACCTCGCCCGCCGAGTCGGACAGCGAGTAGCCGACCAGGGGCGCCTGACCGGAGACCGCGCCACCGCTGTCCCAGTCGACCCAGGCCTTGCTGCCGGCGACGGCGGCGAGGGCGCCGGCGCCCAGGCCGAGCAGGACCACCGGACCGAAGCTGCGCCGGGCGCGCGAGCGGGTGCTCACAGCAGGCGGTCGGCGTCGAAGCAGGTGCGGTCGCCGGTGTGGCAGGCGGCGCCCTCCTGGTCGACCTTGACCAGCAGCGTGTCGCCGTCGCAGTCGAGCCGGACCTCCTTGACCCACTGGACGTGGCCGGAGGTGTCGCCCTTGACCCAGTACTCGCTGCGCGAGCGGGACCAGTACGTCGCGCGCCCGGTGGTGAGCGTGCGCTGCAGGGCCTCGTCGTCCATCCAGCCGAGCATCAGCACCTCGCCGGTGTCGTGCTGCTGCACGACGGCGGGCACCAGCCCGTCGGCGGTGCGCTTGAGGCGGGCCGCGAGGGCGGCGTCGAGAGACATGCCCTCAGTGTCCCATCTGAGCGGTCCACGAGGCGTGCAGCCCGGCGTACACAGAGTCCGCCTCGGCCGCGAGCACCGAGTGGTGCCCGCGCTGGACGACCCGGCCCCGGTCGACGACCACGACCTCGTCGGCGCTCTCGGCCGTGGAGAGCCGGTGGGCGATGGTGACCGAGGTGCGCCCGGACATCAGCCGCTCGAGAGCCCGGCCGATGCGCATCTCGAGCGCCGGGTCGACCGAGCTGGTCGCCTCGTCGAGGACCAGCAGGTCGGGGTCGGCGAGGTGGGCGCGCAGCAGCGCGACCAGCTGCCGCTCCCCCGCCGAGAGCGACTCGCCGCGCTGGCCCACTCGGGTCTCGAGGCCGCGCGGCAGGCCGGCGAGCCAGTCGCTCAGCCCGAGCTCCTCGGCGCTGGCCAGGATCTCGGCCTCGCTCGCCCCGAGCCGGCCGTAGCGGACGTTCGCGGTCAGGGTGTCGTCGAACAGGAAGCCTTCCTGCGGCACCAGCACGACGCTGCGACGCAGGGAGGCCTGGCCGACCTCGCGGACGTCGATGCCGTCGAGCAGCACCGCACCCTCGGTCGGGTCCATCAGGCGGGTCAGCAGCTTCGCGAAGGTCGACTTGCCGGAGCCGGTCTCGCCGACGATCGCCACCCGGGTGCCGGCGGCGAGGTCGAGGGTGACCTCGCGCAGCACGGGCGGGCCGCCGGGGTAGGCGAAGGTCACGCCCTCGAACCGGACGTCGACCGGGCCGCGTGGCAGCTCGCGGCCCTCCGGGCCGGGGTCGACCAGGTCGGCGGGGGTGTCGAGGATGCCGATCACCCGCCGCCAGCCGGCGATCGCGTTCTGGGCGTCAGTGAGGATCTGGGTGCCCATCTGGACCGGGCCGACGAACAGGGTCACCAGGAAGGCGAAGGCCAGGACCTGGCCGGCCGTGATGTCGTCGGCACCCGGCACGACCCCCTGGCCCAGCCAGATGCCGACGATCAGCACGCCCGCGTTGGCCAGGCCGGCCGAGAGGCCGCCCAGCGAGAACGAGACCGCGGTGAACCCCTGGGCACGGGTGCTGGCCGCCTGATGGATGCCGATCGCCTCGTCGATCCGCCCCTGGGTGCGGGCCTCGACGGCGTACGACTTGACGACGGCGGCGCCCACCACGGGCTCGGAGATCGCCGAGAGCATCAGCCCGACCTGGCGGCGGACCACGCCGTACGCCGCGGAGAGCTTGCGCTGGAAGAACCGCAGCGAGGCGAACAGCGGCAGGAAGCAGACCCAGACGACGATCGTCAGCTGCCAGCTGTAGATCAGCATCACGACGGTCGCGACCAGCACCTGGCCGACGCTGACGATGAGCAGCAGGCCGCCGAAGACGAGGAACTGGCTGACCTGGTCGACGTCGCTGGTCACCCGCGAGACCAGCGCGCCGCGGCGCTCGGTGTTCTGGGTGAGCAGCGGGAGGTCGTGGACGTGGCGGAAGGCCTTGATGCGCAGCGTGGCCAGCCCGCGCTCGGAGGTGGTGAACAGCCGGCTCGTCATGGCGTACGACGCCCAGCTGGTGCCGACGATCGCCAGCGCCGCGAGCACGCCGGTCCAGACGGTGAACGGCACGTCGGGCCCGCCGTCGGCGCCGAGCCCCTTGTCGAGGACCTGCTGGACGGCGACCGGGACGACCACCTGCCCCACGGAGGCCAGCACCGCGAGCAGCAGGGTGACCCTGATGCCCTCGACGAGCTCGGGCGAATAGTGCACCCCGCGGCGCAGCGTGCGCAGCGCGGAGATGCTCTCGCCGGTGTCCATGACCGTGCTCATGCCTGCACCTCCCCGGCCAGCTCGTCGTGCTGCTCGTAGGCGTTGACCAGCCGGGCGTACGACGGGCTGCGCTCCAGCAGCTCGGCGTGCGTGCCTCGGTCGGCGACCCGGCCGTCCTCGAGGTGGACGACCTCGTCGGCCAGCCCGATGGTGGCCTTGCGGTAGGCGACGACGACCAGCGTCGCGTCGGAGTCACCCTCGCGGAGCGCCGCGAGGATGCGGGCCTCGACCTCCGGGTCGACCGCCGACGTGGCGTCGTCGAGGACCAGGAGCCGGGGCCGTCGCACCAGGGCCCGGGCCAGGGAGATGCGCTGGCGCTGACCACCGGACAGGGAGGTGCCGCGCTCGCCGAGCCGCGCGTCCAGTCCGCCGTCGAGGGCGGCGACGAAGCCGTCGGCCTGCGCCGCGCGCAGCGCCGCCCACACCGCCTCGTCGCCCACGTCGGCCCCGAGCGCGACGTTGCCGCGGACGGTGTCGTCGAAGAGGAAGGCCGCCTGCGGCACCACGCTGACCACCCGGGCCAGCTCTCCGGCGGCCAGGTCGCGCACGTCGGTCCCGTCGAGCAGGACCCGGCCCCGGTCGGGGTCGACCAGACGGGTCAGCAGGGTGGTCAGCGTGCTCTTGCCGGAGGCGGTGGCGCCCACGACGGCGACGGTGCGGCCGGGCTCGGCGGAGAAGGTCACGTCGGTCAGCAGCTCGCGGTCGGCCTCGTAGGCGTAGGCGAGGCCGTCGACGTCGAGTCGGGCGCCGCCGGCGGCCACGCCGACGGTGCGGTCGCCGTACGGCATCTCGCCGGTCTCGTCGAGCACCGAGCGCACCCGGCGGTAGCCGACCACGCTGCGCGGCAGCTCGCCGAGCAGCCAGCCGATCGAGCGGATCGGGAACGAGACGATGGTCAGGAGGTAGGCGACGGTGACCACGGCGCCCGCGTCGGTCTGGCCGTTCAGGACCCGCGAGACGCCGACGGCCAGGACGATCAGCACGCCGATGTTGGGCAGCGCGGCCAGGGCCGGGTCGAACGCGGCCCGGATCCGGCCGGCGCGGATGTTGACGTCGCGGAGCTCGCGGGCCTTGGCGGCGAAGCGGTCGGTCTCCTCGCCCTCGCGGCCGAGCGTCTTCACGACCAGGGCCCCGTCGAACGACTCGTGGGCGATCTCGCTGACCTCGGCGCGCAGCTGCTGGGCGCGGGTCATCCAGCCCTGCGCGAGGCGCTGGTAGGCGACGTTGGCCGCCATCACGGCCGGGAAGACCAGCAGCCCGACCAGGGCCAGCACCAGGTCGGCGACGAGCATCTGGACGACGGCGATCACCATCATGGCGACCGTGCCGACGGCCATCGGCAGCGGTGCGATCGGCCCCCAGGCGGCCTCGACGTCGGAGTTGGCGTTCGACAGCAGCTGGCCGGTGGGGTGGCGCTGGTGCCACTCCATCGGGAGGGCGAGGTACTGCCGCGTGACCGCGCGGCGGGTGTGGGCCTGCATGCGGTACTGCATGATCCCCGCGCCCAGGCGTCGCGCGACGATGCCGACGGCGCGCAGGATCGCGACGCCGACGAACAGCGCGAGCACGGACAGCAGCATGTCGCCGCCGATCTCGCCGGTCTCGAACGCCGGCAGCACGACGTGGTCGGTCGACCAGCCGAGCACCCAGGCGTCGGCGACGGTCAGCGCGCCGAAGAGCAGGCTGCCGATCGTGGAGACCGTGAAGATCCACGGCTCCCGCTTGATGGCGACGAGGAGTACGGCGAACCCGGCGCCCGTCGACCCGCGCCCACTCGTCCGTTCGTCCGTCACCTGCGCCTGCACCCCGTCCTTCGCCCCGCCGCAACCCCGCGGGCCCGCCAATGTATTCCCGGCCGCCGACAGCGACCCAATCCCAGGACCTGCTCCCTAGGCTCGGAGGCATGAACCTCGCACGCCGCGAACGACTCGCGCTCTGCGACCTCGCACAGGAGGTCGGGCGCTCCGCCGGCACGCGGTGCGGCGTCTGGGACGCGGGCGACCTGGTGGCCCACCTGCTGGTGCGCGAGCGCAGCCCGCTCGGCGCGCTCGGCATCGCCGTCGGACCGCTCTCCGGGCTCGCCGACCGGGCGATGGCCCGCCTGCAGGAGCAGCCGTACGACGTGCTGGTCGAGCGGCTCCGCTCCCCCGGGCTCACGCCGTACGCCCTGCCTCCGGTGGAGGTGCTCGCCAACACGCTGGAGTACCTCGTCCATCACGAGGACCTGCTCCGCGGGCAGCCGGACTGGGCACCGCGCTCGCTCGCGGCGGCCGACCTGGACCTGGTCTGGCGGTTGGTGGGCGTGTCCGGCCGGATGCTGGTGCGACCCGCGGACGTGCCGGTGCGGGTGGTCCGCTCCGACACCGGCGCGAGCACCACGCTGCGGCGGGGCGCCGACCCGGTCGTGGTGACCGGGCCGGTGGTCGAGGTGACGCTGTTCCTCTTCGGCCGCGCCGCCGTACGCGACGTCGTCCTCGACGGCCCGGACGACCGGGTCGACGCGCTGCGGTCGGCCAGCCTCGGGATCTAGCGCCCGCGGATCTAGCGGTAGGCCCGTCGGGCTCCGGTGAAGGCCCCCACCGGATCCGGTCCGACCACGGTGCCCCAGACCACGGTGTCGACCCGGTCGCCGAGCAGGTCGAGGACCGCCGGAGCCTCCCGTCTCCGGCTGGCCGCGACTAGGCGGGCGGCGATGCTGCTGGCCGCCTCCACGTGGTCGGCCTCGTCGGCCCGCGAGGCCTCCAGGTAGCCCAACGCCGGTGGCAGCGCCTCGGTCAGCATCTCCTCGGCCACGTCGGTCCGCTCGCGGCGCAGCTGGCTGAGGGCGGCGTACGCCGGCAGCAGCACCAGGCGGCTCTGCGGCGCGATCTCGGCCGACGTCACGGCGAAGTCCCAGGACTCCTCCAGGCTGCCGAACCAGCGCGACGACAGCAGCTCGACCGCGGTGGAGCGCCAGGCGAAGCCGGCGGGCGCGGCCGTTGCCGCCTGCGTGATGACGTCGTGGATACGCAGCGGGCCGGCCTCGCTGGCGTGCGCGAGCTCCAGCGCGGTCGACCACGTGGTGGGGTCCTCGGGCGCGCGGCTGATCGCGGCCTCGACCACGAGGGACGCGTCCTGGAGCCGCTCCTCCGCACCCTCGGCGGCCCGGGCGATCCGCAGCGCCGTGACCGCGCGGGCGACCAGGGCGTCCGGGTCGCCCGGCGCCCAGCCGGCCCAGGTCTCGATCCAGCCCGTCCCCCGGTCGGCCCGGGCGGCCCGGGCGACCAGCTGGTGCCGGTGGTGCCAGCGGCCCTCCTGGCGCAGCACGCTCAGCCTCTCGGCGAGGCCGTGGGCGTCGCCCTCGTGCGCGGCGCTGATCAGGGGCAGGTCGGCGGCGAGGTGCGGGTCGACCTGGACGGGGGTGTCGGGTCGGCGGGAGAAGAGCGGCACAGCAGAGGAGGGTACGGCGCCGCTCCTGAGGCAGGTGCCTCAGTCTGGTCTGTCGGGTCGCGGCCTGCGGGCTGCTCCCTGCGGCCCACGACCGGAGGGATGACGCGGGCGGTCGGGAGTAGGAGCCACCTGGCCCCCACTCACTACCTCCTGTCCGGCACCGACGTACTGACCACTGCCTCTGACGACTCCTCACCCGCACCCACCCCGCCGGAGCGCGAGGACGATTGCCTAGGCTCCCGCCATGCGCACCGACGTGGCCGTGACCCAGGAGCGCCTGATCCCGGCCGGTCAGGCCGCGGTGTGGAGCGTCATCGCCGACCCCGCGATGCACGACCGGCTGGACGCCCGCGTCCGCCTGGAGTCGAGGTCCGGGGATGACGGGGAGGTCGGGTCGGGGTACGTGCTGGCGATCCGGGCCGCGCCGCTGGTCAAGGTGCGGCTGACGTACGACGTCGTCGAGGCCGAGCCCGGGTCCCGCCTGGTCGCCCACGTGACCCGCAAGGGAGTCCGGTACGGCGAGCAGCACGCCGAGCTCACCAGCGGGCCGGACGGCACGCTGCTGCGCTGGACCGTGGTCGTGTCGGTGGGTCCGGTGACAGCACGGATCGCGGAGCAGTCCGTCGCGCAGCAGCTCACCCCATGGCTGGACGCCGTGGCGCGCGAGGCGCAGGCGGTCGGACCGGCCTGAGCACGACTCAGCCGCGCCGGCGGTCGCGCACCAACGCGGCCGTGTTGAGCGCGGCGTAGCCGAGGGTCACGGCCAGCACCTTCGCGCGCACCTTGTTGTCGGGCGCACGCGAGCCGAGCACCACGGCGTCGGCGAGATCGCCGACGATCCGCAGTCCCATCGCTACCTGGACCGCCTTCGGCGACGGCCCCAGCAGGCCGAGACCGCCGATGACGACGTCACGGACGCCGTACGCCTTCGCGATCTTGTCGTACGTCGGCTGCTCGAAGGCGTCGGACTCCATCGCCCGGCCGAGGTGCTCGGGCCTGACCAGCGAGAACACCGCGTAGCCCAGCGTCAACGCCGAGACGCCGCGGCTCAGCACCTGGCCGCTCACAGGTCGTCCTTCGGCTCGGAGTCCAGCTCGGTGACACTGGGGTCGGAGTAGTGCGGGGTGCCGTGCTCCTCGGCCTCGTCCATCTGCTCGCTCTCGGGCTGCTGCTCAGTCATGAGCACCCGGTACCCGTCGCCGACCCGGACGACGCCACCCGAAAGAGCACGGAGGACCGAGCCACCTCGCCGGCGCAGCGCCGCGGCGCCGCCCGGCCCGAGGGAGTCGTCCATGATCCGGCACGGCGCCGCCACCCGGACCACCTCGAGCAGCACGTCGCCCAGTCGGACCCGGGCGCCCGGCGCGGTCGGCACCGGCCCGTCGACCGTGACGTTGCGACGGGTGGCGGTCACCAGGAAGCCGCGACCGAGCTCGCGCTGCGCGGCGACCAGATCCTCCAGCGACTGCACGGTGACGTGCCGGTGCCGGGTGCCGTGCCAGCGGTCGCCGACGATGCCGGCGCCGGCCACGACCTGGATCGCGTCGACCTCGTGCATCGGCGCGTGCCGCTCGGGCGCGACCGCGAGGGCGAGCACCCTCACCGGACCGGGTGGCCCGCCCCGGCCAGCGCGGCCTTCACGTCGCCGATCCGCAGGGTGCCGAAGTGGAAGACCGTGGCGGCCAGCACCGCGTCGGCCCCGGCCTCGACGGCCGGCGCGAAGTGCTCGGTGGCCCCGGCGCCGCCGGAGGCGATGACCGGGATCGTGACCTCCCGTCGTACGGCGCGCAGCAGGTCGAGGTCGAAGCCGTCCTGGGTGCCGTCGGCGTCCATCGCGTTGAGCAGGATCTCCCCCGCCCCCAGCTCGGCCGCCCGGACGGCCCAGGCGATCGCGTCCAGGCCGGCCGACTGCCGGCCGCCGTGGGTGGTGACCTCGAAGCCCGAGTCGGTGCCGGCGGCCCGGCGCGCGTCGACCGAGAGCACCAGGACCTGGTTGCCGAACCGGTCGGCCACCTCGGCGATCAGCTCGGGACGGCGGATGGCGGCGGTGTTCATCGCCACCTTGTCGGCCCCGGCGCGCAGGAGCCGGTCGACGTCCTCGACCGAGGACACGCCCCCGCCCACGGTCAGCGGGATGAACACCTGCTCCGCCGTCGCCGAGACGATCTCCATCGTCGTGGCCCGGCCCTCGTGCGAGGCGGAGATGTCGAGGAAGGTCAGCTCGTCGGCGCCCTCCGCGTCGTACACCTTGGCCAGCTCGACGGGGTCGCCGGCGTCGCGCAGCTGCTCGAAGTTGATGCCCTTGACCACCCGGCCGCCGTCGACGTCCAGGCACGGGATGACGCGTACGGCGAGGCTCACGCCCGGGTGCCCTTCGTGAGCGCCAGCGCGTCCTCGAGGGTGAATCGACCCTCGTAGAGCGCGGTGCCGGCGATCGCGCCCTCGACGCCGGCCGGCACCAGCCCCATCAGCGCCTCGATGTCGGCCAGCGTGGTCACCCCGCCGGACGCGATGACCGGGGCATCGGTGACCGCACACACGTCCTGCAGCAGCTGCAGGTTCGGGCCGGCGAGCATCCCGTCCTTGTTGACGTCGGTGACGACGTAGCGGGCGCAGCCCTCGGCGTCGAGGCGGGCCAGCGTCTCGTAGAGGTCGCCGCCCTCCTTCGTCCAGCCGCGGGCCGCAAGGGTGGTGCCGCGGACGTCGAGGCCGATGGCGATCCGGTCCCCGTGCTCGGCGATGATCCGCGCGCACCACTCGGGCTGCTCCAGCGCGGCGGTGCCGATGTTGACCCGCCGGCAGCCGGTGGCCAGCGCGGCCTCCAGCGACTCGTCGTCTCGGATGCCGCCGCTCATCTCGACCTGGATGTCGAGGGCGCCGACGATCTCGGCCTGCAGCTCGCGGTTGGTGCCACGACCGAACGCCGCGTCCAGGTCGACCAGGTGCAGCCACTCCGCGCCGGCGTCCTGCCAGCGGCGGGCGGCGGCCACGGGATCGCCGTACACGCGCTCGGAGCCGGCGACGCCCTGGGCGAGCTGGACGGCCCGGCCCTCGGTGATGTCGACGGCGGGGAGGAGCTGAAGGTAGGACATGGAGGGATTCCTTCTAGGTACGGCGGCGGAACAGCATCGTGTACAGGACGGGGGCGGCCAGCGGGGTGATCGCCAGGGCCAGCGCGCGCTCGGCCCAGCCGGTGGAGAACGCAACGACCAGCACGTTGGCGAGGAGGAGCAGCAGCCCGGTCGCCCAGACCTGCTTGCGGCGGCGCTCGGCGAGCACCCCGCCGGCCCGGGTACGACGGCGCGGCAGCCGCGAGGTCACCACCCGCAACCGGGCCTCCCGCCGCTCGCGTCGCTCGGCCTCGGCGGCCCGGGCGGCCGCGACGACGGCCGCCTCGCGCTCGCGCTCGGCGCGGCGGAGCTGGCGCTCCTTGCTCACGGCCGGCTCACAGCGACTGGACCCAGTTGCGCAGCAGCGCGGCGCCGGCGTCGCCGGACTTCTCCGGGTGGAACTGGGTCGCCGAGAGCGGCCCGTTCTCGACGGCCGCCACGAACCGGTCGCCGCCGTGCTCGGCCCAGGTGACCAGCGGGGCCTTGGTCCGGTCGTTGGTGACCAGCGTCCAGTCGCGGACGCCGTACGAGTGCACGAAGTAGAAGCGCTCGTCCTCGACCCCGGCGAACAGCGTGGTGCCGGGCTGGGTCTCGACGGTGTTCCAGCCCATGTGCGGGACGACCGGCGCCTGCAGCCGCTCGACGACCCCGGGCCACTCGTCGCACCCCTCGGTCTCGACGCCGTGCTCGACGCCGCGGGCGAAGAGCACCTGCATGCCCACGCAGATCCCCAGCACCGGGCGCCCGCCGGCCAGCCGGCGGCCGATCAGCCGGTCGCCCCTGACCTCGCGCAGGCCGGCCATGCAGGCGGCGTACGCCCCGACGCCCGGCACCAGCAGGCCGTCGGCCTCCAGGCAGGTGTCGAAGTCCGACGTCAGCTCGACCTGCGCCCCGGCGCGCTCGACCGCCCGGACCGCGGACCGGAGGTTGCCGGAGCCGTAGTCGAGGACGGCGACCCGGGGCTGGGCGCTCAGAGCGCGCCCTTGGTCGAGGGGATGCCGGTCTCGCGCGGGTCGAACGCGACCGCGTCGCGGAAGGCCCGGGCGAACGCCTTGAACTGGGTCTCCACGATGTGGTGCGGCTCGCGGCCGGCCAGCACCCGCACGTGCAGCGCGAAGTGGGCGTGGAAGGCGATCGACTCGAAGACGTGCTGCGTCAGCGACCCCAGGTACGCCGGCGTCGACCCGCCGAGCTGGACGTACTGCTGCCCCTCCGGCTCGCCGGTGTGCACGCAGTAGGGCCGGCCGGAGACGTCGACGACCGCCTGCACCAGCGCCTCGTCGAGCGGGACGGTGGCGTCGCCGAAGCGGCGGATGCCCTTCTTGTCCCCCAGCGCCTGGCGCAGGGCCTGGCCGAGGGCGATCGCGGTGTCCTCGGTCGTGTGGTGGGCGTCGATCCAGTGGTCGCCCTCGGACTGCACCGTCAGGTCGACCAGGCTGTGCCGCGCGAACGCGGTGAGCATGTGGTCGTAGAAGCCGATGCCGGTGGAGATGTCGTGCCGGCCGGAGCCGTCGAGGTCGACCTCGACGAGCACCTTCGACTCGCTGGTCTGCCGCTCGATGCGTGCGGTCCTGCTCATGGCTTCTCCTCCGTGACCTCGGTCAAGGCCTGCTTGAACGTCTTCATCTCGTCGGCCGTGCCGATCGACACCCGCAGCCAGCCCTCGGGGCCGACCTCGCGGATCAGCACCCCCCGGTCGAGCAGGCCCTGCCACACAGCATGGCGGTCGGGGAACGTCCCGAACAACGCGAAGTTGGCGTCGCTGTCGGCGACCTGGTGGCCCTGGGCGCGCAGCCAGGCGACGGTGTCGTCCCGCTCGGCCCGCAGCTCGTCGACCTTCCCGAGCAGCTCCGGCGCGTGCCGCAGCGCCGCCAGCGCGGTCGCCTGGGTGACGGCGCTCAGGTGGTAGGGCAGCCGGACGACGCGGATCGCGTCGCAGATCGCGGGGTCCGCGGCCAGGTAGCCGAGCCGCAGGCCGGCGGCCGCGAACGCCTTGCTCATGGTCCGGGTGACGACCAGGTTCCGATAGGTCGGCAGCAGCTCCAGCGCGCTCGGCACGCCGGTGCGGCGGAACTCGCCGTACGCCTCGTCGACGACGACGAGGCCTTCCCCGGCAGCCTCGCACAGCGCGCCGACCGCCTCGGGCGGCAGCGCGGTGCCGGTCGGGTTGTTCGGGCTCGGCAGCAGCACCACCGCCGGCCGCTTCTCCCGGACCAGCCTGGCGGCCGCGGCGAGGTCGATCGAGAAGTCGTCCTCGCGCCGTCCCTGGACCCACTCGGTGACCGAGTCGCGGGCGTACTCGGGATACATCGAGTACGTCGGCGCGAAGCTCATCGCGCTGCGACCCGGCCCGCCGAAGGCCTGCAGCAGCTGCAGCATCACCTCGTTGGAGCCGTTGGCCGCCCACACCTGCTCCGCGGCGATGCCGTGCGGCGTGTCCCGCGAGAGGTACGACGCCAGCGCGTCGCGGAGCTCAACGAACTCGCGGTCGGGGTAGCGGTTCAGCGTCGTCGCGGCGTGCGCGACCGCCGTCGCGATGTCGGCCACGCAGGTCGGCGACGGGCCGTAGGGGTTCTCGTTGACGTTGAGCTGGACGGGCACGTCCAGCTGGGGGGCGCCGTACGGCTCGAGGCCGCGCAGCTCCTCCCGGAGAGGCGGGAAGTTCACTCGAATCTCACCCTCACGGCCTGGCCGTGGCCGGGCAGGTCCTCGGCCTCGGCGAGGGTCACGACGTGGTCGGCGACCTCCGCCAGGGCCTGCGACGAGTAGTCGACGACGTGCATCGACCGGGTGAAGGCCCGCACCGACAGCCCGCTGCTGTGGCAGGCGCAGCCGGCCGTGGGCAGCACGTGATTGGAGCCGGCGCAGTAGTCCCCGAGGCTCACCGGGGCGTGCGGGCCGACGAAGATCGCGCCGGCGTTGCGGACCCGGGCCGCCCAGGCGGCGGCGTCGGCGGTCTGGATCTCGAGGTGCTCGGCGGCGTAGGCGTCGACCACGGCCAGGCCCTGCTCCAGGTCGTCGACCAGGACGACCGCGGACTGCGGACCGGTCAGCGCGGTGCGGATCCGCTCGGTGTGGCGGGTCGCGAAGACCTGCTTGTCGAGCTCGACCAGCACCTCGTCGGCCAGCTGCTCGCTGGGCGTGACCAGCACGCTGGCGGCCATCGGGTCGTGCTCGGCCTGGCTGACCAGGTCGGCCGCGACGAACGAGGCCTCCGCGGTCTCGTCGGCCAGGATCGCGATCTCGGTCGGGCCGGCCTCCGAGTCGATGCCGACGACGCCGCGGACCAGCCGCTTGGCGGCGGCGACGTAGACGTTGCCGGGGCCCGTGACCAGGTCGACCGGGGCGCACGAGCCGGCGCCGTGGGCGAACATGGCGATCGCCTGGGCACCGCCGACGGCGTACACCTCGTCGACGCCGAGCAGCGCGCACGCGGCCATGATCGTGGGGTGGACGGAGCCGCCGAAGTCCTTCTGCGGCGGGCTGGCGAGCGCGATCGAGCCGACCCCGGCGACCTGGGCGGGAACGGCGTTCATCAGCACGCTGGAGACCAGCGGGGCCAGCCCGCCCGGCACGTAGAGGCCGACGCGGCCGATCGGCACCTTGCGGTGGGTCACCCGCGCCCCGGGACCGAGGTCGGTGGTGACGTCGTGCTCCAGCTCGGCGGCGCTGGTGATCCGCAGCCGGCGCACCGACTCCTCCAGGCCGGCCCGGATGGCGGGGTCGAGCTCGTCGAGAGCGCGGCGCAGCGCCTCCGGCGCGACCCGGACGTCGTCGAGCGCGACGCCGTCGAACTGCTCGCCGTACTCGCGGATCGCGTCGAGCCCGCGGGTGCGGACAGCCTCGATGATCGGGCCGACCGCATGCGTCGCGGCCTCGACGTCGAGCTCCGCACGCGGCACAGCCGCGCGGTAGTCGACGGGCGCGCCACCGGTGGCGGCGGCCCTGAGGTCGATCCGGCGCATCATGGGACCGATTCTACGAGCGCCGCGCCCACCCTCCCGAAACGACGACGAGGGCTGGACTACGTTGCAGGGGTGACGGAGACGCTGCCGATGTTCCCGCTGAACGCGGTGCTGTTCCCCGGTGTCAGCGTGCCGCTGCACGTCTTCGAGGACCGCTACCGCGCGTTGGTGCACCACCTGCTGCGGGTCGACGACCCCACCGAGCGGATCTTCGGCTCCGTGGGCATCCGCGAGGGCTACGAGGTCGGGGACCACGGGGCGCAGTCGCTCTACCGCGTCGGCTGCAAGGTGCTGCTCACCGAGGTCGAGGCGCAGGCCGACGGCTCGTTCGACGTGGTCGCGGTCGGCCTGGACCGAATCGAGCTGGAGCGGCTCGACACCAGCGGTCCCTTCCCGGTCGGGCACGTCGTCGACCGGCCCGAGGTGCCCAGCCCGGTGGGCGAGCCGGTGCTCGAGGCAGCGCGGGCCACCTTCTCCGCGTACCGGGCCGCGCTGGCCAGCATCCGGGCCGACCCCTACTCGGGCTCGCTCCCCCGCGACCCGTCGTACCTCTCCTGGACGCTGGCGGCGGTCGCTCCGCTGCCGATGCCCGAGCGGCAGTCGCTGCTGGAGGCCGAGGACGCCGGGGAGCGGCTGATCCTGGTCACCGACCTGCTCCGGTCGGAGCTGCGGGCGATGAACGTCATCCCGTCCCTCCCCGCGACCGAGGTCGCCCGGACCCGCTGGAGTCCGAACTGAGCGAGCAGCGGGCACGCGTGGGACGAGCGTGGACGCGTCGTGAGCGAAGATCGAGCGAGCTCTCCGGCAGAGCACGCGAAGCCAGACGGGGACGTCGAGATCGACCGTGGTCCCGCGAACGACGAGGAGACCAGTGGCCAAGAAGCAGAAGCCGGCCGGCGGCACGCCCGCGACCGTCGCCCTGACCGCGGCCGGGATCGAGTACACGCTCCACCCCTATGAGCACGACCCGCGGGCGGAGTCGTACGGCCTGGAGGCGGCCGAGGTGCTGGGGCTCGACCCGGCCCGGGTGTTCAAGACCCTGATGGCCAGCGTCGACGGCCGGCTCGCGGTCGCCGTCGTCCCGGTCTCCGGCCAGCTCGACCTGAAGGCGTTGGCCAAGGCCCTGGGCGCCAGCCGGGCGTCGATGGCCGACAAGGCCGCCGCCGAGCGCGCGACCGGGTACGTCGTCGGCGGGATCTCCCCCGTCGGCCAGAAGCGCCCGCACCCGACCGTGGTCGACGCGACCGCCCTGGGCCATCCGACGATCTACGTCTCGGCGGGCCGGCGCGGCCTCGACCTGGAGATCGCCCCGGCCGACCTGGTCGCGGTCACCGGGGCGACCACGGCCGAGGTCGGCCGGAGCTGATCCCTGCTCAGTCCGTGCTGAGCCGCAGCTCGACGTGGGAGATCCCGTCGTCCTCCCACGAGCTGATCCCGAGGGCGGCCAGCGGGTCCAGGTTGGCGAGGACCTCCTCGTCGGCCCCCATCTCGTCGCCGAGCTGCTCGTTCAGCAGGTCGGTGAGCGCGCCGAGGTCGAGGTAGAGGACCGCCGCCGCGTCGTCCTCGCCGATGACCGACTCGAAGCGCTCCGAATCGCCCAGGTCGCCGTCCCCGGCCACCTTCTCCCGGTACGACGAGCTCGGGCCGACGACGATCACGCCGTCGCCGCTCGAGGACTCGATGACCTGCGCGGCCTCGCCCATCTGGGGGCGCACCTTGTCGAGCACCTTCTCGATCTCGTCGGGGTCGCCGAGCACCTTGACCGCGATCGGGAGGTCGGAGGGGTCACCGGACTCGAAGAGCGCCTCGAGGTCGACGTCGCGGCCCACCGCCAGGGCGGTGGAGTCGCCCAGCAGGGTCTCGGCGTCCTCGGGCAGGGTGAGCCCGGTCGCCTCCTCGGCCTGCTGGAGCAGCTCCTCGACGTCCTCGCCGAGCGAGGGCGCCACGGTGGTGAGGATCTCGGTGAACCAGCCCTGCTGCAGTCCGAACCCGACGGCGGCCAGGGTGTCGGCCGGCAGGGAGCCGACCGCCTCGCCACCACCGTCCCCGTAGAGCTTCTCGGCGTCGGGCCCGGGGTCCGCGGCCACCTCCAGCGCCAGGGCGCCTCCGTCGAAGCGGATCGTCGCTGCGGCGCCCTGGAAGTCCTTCAGCACCGTGGTCAGCTCGTCGGTGACCTCGTCGGGGACCTGGCTGGGCAGCTCCTCGGTCATGCCCTCGAGGTCCTCGGAGCCCGTCGACGGGTCGGACGTCGGGTCCTCGAGACCTGCGAAGTACTCGTCGATCTCCTCCGGGGTCATCGTGGAGAAGTCGGGGATCTCCGAGGGGTCGGGGACCTCCGGGGCCTCGGCCGGTCCGGGCGCCTCGTCCATCCCGGGTACGTCGGCGAACGCTGCGCTGCCCGGCAGGGCGGCGAGGCCGAGCAGGCCCTCGAGGTTCTCGGCGATGAAGGCACCGGCCGCCGGGGCGGCGTACATCGTCACGATGCCGGGGTCGCCCGCAGCCTCGGTCCACTTCTGGTAGGTCTCGTCGTCGGCGAGCGAGCCGTCCGCGGTCGCGTCGACGACCGTCTCGGCGATCTTCGGGGTCTCGGCGACCACGACCCACGAGTCGTCGACCACCTCGATCCCCGGCTTCTCCGACTCTCCGCCGCCGCAGGCGAAGAGCTCGTCCAGCCCGTCCTGCGCAGCGTCGGCGTCGGTCACCTGGAGGACGAAGACCGGCGACGGCTGCTCCTCGCCCGCCTCGACCGCCGCGACCGCACCGCGGTCCCCGAGCCAGGGCTCGAGGTCGCCGTACTTCAGGTCGCAGGGGGCGTCGGCCAGGACCAGGTCGACCAGCACCTTCTTGACGTCGATGTCCCCCAGGTCGCCGCTGAGGTCCAGCTCGTCGTCGATCGCCGGGAACTTCTTCAGGGTGCGCAGCGCGTCGAGCTTCTGCTCCCCGCTCGGGTCCAGGTCGACGCTGACGTAGCCGATGGTGTCGGCGGGCAGGGCCTCGGCCGGCTGGGATCCGGTCGAGAGGTACCACCAGGCCCCGAAGGCGGCGCCACCGACCGCTCCCAGGCCCACCACCGCCCCGGCGAGCAGGAAGAACTTCTTGCGACCGCCGCCGGAGGAGCGCGGCCGACGCTCGGGCGGGATCGGCCCGCCACCGCCGTACTCGAGGGTCTCGGCGCCGGGCGGTGGGCCGGTGGGCGGACCACTGGGCGGGCCACCGGCCGGCGGACCGCTGGGCGGCGGACCAGCGGGCGGTGGGGGCGGCGGAGGGCTGGAGGGCGGCGGGCCGGGAGGAAGGCTGGACACGGCCGGAGCCTATCCCGGTGGGGGCGGGGCCAATCGTGGTTCGGCGGGTCGGTGACCGGGAGTCGCGAGGAAGACCACGAGGACGGCGCCCAGGGCACCGAGAGGCAGCGCGACGTAGGGACTGACGCCGGTGAGGACCAGGTCGCCCGAGAGCTTGGTGCCGTCCTCGGCGGTCTTGGCCAGAACGTCGGGGTCAGCCGGGCCCAGCGCCGAGCCGACGAGCGCCATCAGCCAGGCCGCCAGCGCGGAGCCCACCGCGACCGCGGCCAGGGTCACCACCTCGGCCCGGGCCAGGAGGAACGCGCACACGACGCCACCGAGGACGCCCGCGGCCAGCGCGACCAGCACGTAGATCGCGACCGCGTCGAACTCGGCCGCCTGGCCCGGCATGTAGGGATCGGGGTACCAGGTGTGGTCCGAGACCACCCCCGGTGGTGCGTCCCAGATCCGGAACCAGAGCCATCCCGCGCCGAGGCCCGACGCCGCGAACAGGGCCACGACGGCCACCGCCTGTCCCGCCGGCACCCAGCGACCCGAGCGCGTCGGGCGGACCTGGTGGGTCGCGCTCAGCTGGTCAGACAACCGGGCCCCAGCAGCTGCTTGAGATCGGCGAAGAGCGCCGAGCTCGGGGTGACGCGGTTCTCCAGGGACATGACCAGAGTCTTATCTCGGTTGAGCAAACGCAGCCGCACCTCGGTGGTCCCGCGGTGCGTCCCGAGGACGTCCTTGAGCTGGGCCACCACCGGCGGCGTGCACCGGGTCTGGGGCAGGCTGATGACCACCGGACCGCTCGGCCCGTCGGTGATGTCAGGGGCGCTGACCTCCTGGCCGTGGATCTCCGGCTGGTCCTTGCTCTTGGACAGCCGGCCCTTGACCGTGAGGATCGCGTCCTCGACCAGGTAGGTGCTGGCCAGCTGGTAGGAGCTGGGGAACAGCAGCACGTCGATCGCGCCGTCGAGGTCCTCCAGGGTGATCATCGCCCAGGCGTCGCCCCGCTTGGTGATCTTGCGCTGCACCGAGGTGACCAGGCCGCTGATGGTGATCGGGGAGCCGTCCTGGCGGTCCTCGTCGAGCATCAGCTGGCCGATGGAGCAGTCGGAGGTGTTGGCGAGGACGTGCTCGAGGCCGAGGAGCGGGTGGTCGGAGACGTAGAGACCGAGCATGTCCCGCTCGTGGCCGAGCAGGGTCATCTTGTCCCACTCGTCGATGTCGGGGATGGTCACCGAGATACCGAAGCCGCCGCCGGCGGACTCGTCGAGGCCGCCGAACAGCGAGTCCTGGCCGATGGCCTCGTTGCGCTTGATGTCGACGTACTGGTCGACCGCGGTCTCGTGGATCGCCACCAGCGCCCGGCGTACGTGCTTCATCTCGTCGAACGCCCCGGCCTTGATCAGCGACTCGATGACCCGCTTGTTGCAGACCAGCGCCGGGACCTTCTCCATGAAGTCGTTGAAGTCGGCGTAGCGCCCCTTCTCCTCGCGACCGGCCACGATGCCGTCGACGACGTTCGCGCCGACGTTGCGCACGGCGGTCAGGCCGAAGCGGATGTCGGTGCCGACCGGGGTGAAGTTCGAGGACGACTCGTTGACGTCGGGCGGGAGCACCTGGATCTTCATCCGGCGGCACTCGTTGAGGTAGATGGCCGACTTGTCCTTGTCGTCCTTGACCGAGGTCAGCAGGGCGGCCATGTACTCGGCCGGGTAGTTGGCCTTCAGGTAGGCGGTCCAGTAGGAGACCAGGCCGTACGCCGCGGAGTGCGCCTTGTTGAAGGCGTAGTCGGAGAACGGCAGCAGGATGTCCCACAGCGTCTTGACCGCCGCCGCCGAGTAGCCGCGCTCCTGCATGCCGGCGGAGAAGCCGGCGAACTGCTTGTCCAGTTCCTCCTTCTTCTTCTTGCCCATCGCGCGCCGCAGGATGTCGGCCTGACCCAGGCTGTAGCCCGCGAGCTTCTGGGCGATGGCCATGACCTGCTCCTGGTAGACGATCAGACCGTAGGTCTCACCCAGGATGTCCTCGAGCGGCTCGGCCAGCTCGGGGTGGATCGCCTCGACCGGCTCGCGGCCGGTCTTGCGGCGGGCGTACTTGTTGTGGGAGTCGGCGCCCATCGGACCGGGTCGGTAGAGCGCGCCGACGGCCGAGATGTCCTCGAACTCGTCGGGACGCATGCTGCGCAGCAGCGCCCGCATCGGGCCACCGTCGAGCTGGAACACGCCCAGGGTGTCCCCGCGCTGGAGCAGGCCGTAGGTCGCCTCGTCGGTGAGCGGCAGGTCCTCCAGCACGACGTCGATGTCGCGGTTCATCTTGATGTTCTTGACCGCGTCGTCGAGCACGGTGAGGTTGCGCAGCCCGAGGAAGTCCATCTTGATCAGGCCGAGGCCCTCACAGGTGGGGTAGTCGAACTGGGTGATCATCGCGCCGTCGGCGGGCCGCTTCAGCAGCGGGATCACGTCGACCAGCGGCTCGCTGGACATGATCACGCCGGCGGCGTGCACACCCCACTGACGCTTCAGGCCCTCGATGCCGATCGCGGTGTCGACGACCTTGCGGACGTCGGCGTCGCTGTCGTAGAGCTGGCGGAACTCGCCGCCCTCGCCGTAGCGCTTGTGGCTGGCGTCGAAGATGTCGTTGAGCGGGACGTCCTTGCCCATCACCGCGGCGGGCATCGCCTTGGTGATCCGGTCGCCCATCGCGAACGGGTAGCCGAGGATCCGGCTGGAGTCCTTGACGGCCTGCTTGGCCTTGATGGTGCCGTAGGTGACGATGTAGGAGACCCGGTCGTCGCCGTACTTCTCGGTGACGTACTTGATGACCTCGCCGCGCCGACGCTCGTCGAAGTCGATGTCGAAGTCGGGCATCGAGACGCGGTCGGGGTTGAGGAACCGCTCGAAGATCAGGCCGTGCTCGAGCGGGTCGAGGTCGGTGATCCGCATGGCGTAGGCGACCATCGAGCCCGCGCCGGAGCCACGGCCCGGGCCGACGCGGATGCCGTTGTCCTTGGCCCAGTTGATGAAGTCGGCGACGACCAGGAAGTAGCCCGGGAAGCCCATCTGGGTGATGACGCCGATCTCGAAGTCGGCCTGCTTGCGCACCTTGTCGGGGATTCCCGTCGGGTAGCGGAAGCGCAGGCCCTTCTCGACCTCCTTGACCAGCCAGGAGTCCTCGTTCTCCCCCGGCGGGCAGGGGAACCGCGGCATGTAGGTGCCGTTGCCCTCGGTGAACTCGACGTTGCACCGCTCGGCGATCAGGAGCGTGTTGTCGCAGGCCTCGCGCAGGTCGTACTTGTCGACCCACAGCGCCCGCATCTCCTCGGCGCTCTTGATGTAGTAGCCGTCGCCGGAGAAGGCGAAGCGCTGACCCGGGCCGTCGCCGGCCGGGATGTCCATCGTCGAGCCGGAGTTGATGCAGAGCAGGTGCTCCTGCGACTTCGCGTCCTCGCGGTTGACGTAGTGGGAGTCGTTGGTGGCCAGCAGCGGGATCTGCAGGTCCTTGGCGAGGCGGAGCAGCCCGTCGCGGACCCGGTTCTCGATGTCGAGGCCGTGATCCATCAGCTCCAGGAAGTAGTTCTCCTTGCCGAGGATGTCCTGGAAGTCGCCGGCCGCCTTGCGCGCCGCGTCGTACTGGCCGTAGCGCAGGTGGACCTGGACCTCGCCGGAGGGGCAGCCGGTGGTGCCGATGATGCCCTTGCCGTGCTGGGACAGCAGGTCGCGGTCCATCCGCGGGTGCTTGAAGAAGCCGTCTCGCCAGGCCCCGGTCGAGAGCCGGAAGAGGTTGTGCATGCCCTCAGTGGTCTCCGAGAGCAGCGTCATATGGGTGTAGGCGCCGCGCGCCGAGACGTCGTCGGAGCCGCCGTCGTAGAAGTTGACGCCCTTCTTCTCGAAGCGCGAGATGTTGGGCGCGAAGTAGGCCTCGATGCCGATGATCGGCTTGACCCCGGCCTTCTTGGCCTTGGAGTAGAACTCGTAGGCGCCGAACACGTTGCCGTGGTCGGTCATGGCGATGGCAGGCATCCCCAGCTCGGCCGCACGCTCGGCCATCGGGCCCAGCCGGGCCGCACCGTCGAGCATCGAGTACTCGGTGTGCACGTGGAGGTGGACGAACGAGTCCTTGGATCCGGCCGACATCGTCGCAGTGCGCTCCTCAGGTGGTGCGTGGGCAGGCAGCATCAGCAGCCGGAGGCGTCGGCAATCGATCCTGGGGGAAGGACGTCAGCCTACGCGACCGCTGACCTCGATGGTGGCACCCGGCACCGACAGTCCGAGGAGCGCCGTAGGCTGCGGGACATGGGGCTCTTCGATCGCTTCCGCCGCGGGGACCGGACTCCTCCTGCCGACCCGCCGCCGGCGGCCGGCGCGGCCCGGCAGGAGCTCACCGACTGGCTCCAGGGGCTGGCCGGACCCGGCTTCCTCGGTCACGACGACGTCGTGACGGCGGCGATCGACGCCGTGGAGGGCGACCCCGAGGGCTACCCCGGTCTCACCGCGGCCGAGGCCCGTCGGGTCGCCGACGAGGTGTGGTCCGCGGCCCTCGCCCGGCAGGAGTCGTGGTCCGACGAAGGCGACTACACCCCGCTGTCCGCAGCCTTCGCCGACCTGGCCGAGGCCGGGATCGTGACCCGGATGGACTTCACCTGCTGCCAGACCTGCGGGCACGCGGAGATCGCGGACGAGCGGCCCGACGAGGCCACCTGGGGTTACGCCTTCTTCCACCAGCAGGACTCCGAGGGCCTGGAGCCCGGCGGGTCGGACCTGTTCCTCGCGTTCGGCACCTTCCGACCGGTCGACGGGCTGGATCCCGATCTGGTGGGCCGGGCCCGCGACGGCGATCAGGACTCGCGTCAGGAGGTGGCCGAGCTCAGCGACGTGCGCGTCGCGACCCTCATCGCCGACACCCTGCGCCGTCACGGACTGCGCGTCGACTGGGACGGCACGGCCCGGACCCGGATCTGCGTCACCGGGCTCGACTGGCGCAAGCGACTGCCCGTCTGAGGGGCTGGTCGGGTCAGCCGCGCGAGGCGGCGTCCAGGCTCTCGGCGATGATGACGTCGACGATCCGGGCGGTCCGGTCGACCCCGAGCGCGGGCACCCGCCGGGCGATCGACTCGGCGATCTCCCGCTCGCGGTCGGGGTCGCGCGTCGTGTCGTGCTTGATGTCCTGCACCGCCGATGTGAGCGCCGCCCGTCGGGCGAGCAGGTCACCCAGTTGGGCGTCCACGTCGTCGATCTGGCTGCGGAGGAACCCGAGCGGGTCCTCCCCCGGCCAGGCCACGCGGACGTCCGGCGAGCGCTCCTCGTTGGCGGAGCCGTCGGTGCGCTCGAGCTCCACGAGGCCGTGCCGGGCGTAGAACGCACGGGCCGGCGCGTTCGTCTCGAACACCCAGAGGGAGAAGCCGCTGGGTCGGCGCGCCTTGACCAGGTCGAGCAGGGCGGTGCCGATCCCCCGGCCTGCCTGGGCGGGCACGACGTACAGGTCGTCGAGCCACGTCGGGGTCAGCCGGGCGTAGCCGACGACCGCGCCCTCGGCCTCGGCCAGCCAGACCTCGTCGATCGCCAGCCGCCCCGCGAGCCAGGCCCGCGTCTCGTGCTCCGGGTGCGCCCCGGGCGGCATCGCGCCGGCGCGCTCGGCGGCCCGCCGGGCCGCGAGGTGGACGTCCGCGAGCGCGGCGGCGTCGGCCTCGGTGGCCGGGCGCAGCAGCACCTCAGTGGGCATCTCGGATCACGGCGAGCGCGTGGGTCAGGTCCTCGGGGTACGTCGTCTCGTAGGTGACGTGCTCGCCGGTGTCGGGGTGCTCGAACCCGAGGCGTACGGCGTGCAGCCACTGGCGCTCCAACCCGACCCGCTTGGCCAGCGTCGGGTCGGCGCCGTAGGTGAGGTCGCCCACGCACGGGTGCTTCAGCGCGGCCATGTGCACGCGGATCTGGTGGGTGCGGCCGGTCTCGAGGTGGACCTCGAGCAGGCTGGCGAACCGGTGGGCCTCGAGCGTCTCGTAATGGGTGACGCTCGGGCGACCGTCGGCCATCACGGCGAACTTGTAGTCGGCCTTCGGGTGCCGCCCGATCGGGGCGTCGACCGTGCCTTCCAGCGGGTCGGGGTGACCCTGGACCAGCGCGTGGTAGGTCTTGTCGACGGTCCGCTCGCGGAAGGCGTTCTTGAGCAACGAGTAGGCGTGCTCCGACTTCGCGATCACCATCACGCCGGACGTGCCGACGTCGAGGCGCTGGACGATGCCCTGCCGCTCGGAGGCACCGCTGGTCGCGATCCGGAAGCCCGCCCCGGCGAGGTGACCGACGACCGTCGGGCCGCTCCAGCCCGGTGACGGGTGGACGGCGACGCCGACGGGCTTGTCGATGACCACGATGGAGTCGTCGTCGTGGACGATCCCGATCCCCTCGACCACCTCGGGGACCACCTCGAGCGGGTCGACGGACGCCGGGATCGTCACGTCGAGCAGTGCGCCGGGCAGGACCCGGTCGCTCTTGCCGACCGACTGGCCGTCGACCTGGACCTGACCCTGGGCGATCAGGTCGGCGGCGCGGGTCCGCGAGAGGCCGAACATCTGGGCCATCGCGGCGTCGACGCGCTCGCCCGCGAGCCCGTCGGGCACGGACAGCGTCCGGTGGTCGGCCTGGGTCACGCCTCGGTGTCCTCGTCGCTCGTGCGGGTCCCGTCGAGCCGGACCCCGCGGAAGGCCTGCACGAGGATCAGCCCGGCGGCCACGTTGATGCAGATGTCGGCGACGTTGAAGATGGGCCAGTTCGGCAGCATCAGGAAGTCGACGACGTGTCCGCGCAGCGGCCCGGGGTCGCGCAGCAGCCGGTCGGTGAGATTGCCGCACACGCCGGCCATCAAGAAGCCGAGGGCGACGGCCCAGACCGTGCTCCCGAGCCTGCGGCTGAACCACACCACGGCGACGGCCGCGGCGATCGCGACACAGCTCAGGACGACGGTGTACGACGTGCCGAGGCTGAACGCCGCGCCCGGGTTGTAGACCAGCCGCAGCTGCAGCAGGTCACCCACCACCGAGACGTCGGCGCGACCCTCGAGGTGCTTCTCGGCCTGCCACTTGGACAGCTGGTCGATGGCGTACAGAACTCCCGCGATCACCGCGAACAGGGTCCACCGACGCGGGGACCGGCGGGTGCCGGACGGGTTCTCGATGTCGCTCAGCGACGTTCCTCGCGCTGCTTGCATGTCATGCAGAGTGTCGCACGCGGGAAGGCCATGAGTCGCATCTTGCCGACGGCCTCGCCGCAGGACTCGCAGACGCCGTACGTGCCGTCGTCGATACGGGACAGGGCATGGTCGATCTGGGCCAGTTTCTCCCGCTCCATGGCCAGCACGGTCATCTCGTGGTCCCGCTCGAAGCTGGACGCCCCGACGTCGGCCTGATCCTGGCCCGCCCCGTCGCCTGAGTCGCGCATCAGGCCGGTGATCTCGGCCTCCTGCGAGCTGACGATCTCCGCGCTGTGGGCCCGCTGGTCGTGCAGCTCGGCCAGGACCTCGGCCAGCTCGGACTTGGTCCACGGCGCCTCACCGTCCTTGACCACCAGGGCGCTGACCGGAGCCCGCCGAGCGGCCTTCTTGGCGGGTGCGGCCTTCTTCGCCGGTGCGGCCTTCTTCGCCGGTGCGGCCTTCTTCGCCGGTGCGGCCTTCTTCGCCGGTGCGGCCTTCTTCGCTGGCGCGGCCTTCTTCGCTGGCGCGGCCTTCTTCGCCGGTGCGGCCTTCTTCGCCGGCGCCGCCTTCTTCGCCGGCTCCGCCTTCGTGACCGGTGCCTCGGCGTCGGGGGCCGCCTGGGTGGAGCGGCGCGAGATGACCTTGCGGGCGGCCGTGGCCGCCTGCCCGGCCAGCGACTTCCTGGGGGTGCGAGCCATCGACGGCCTCCATCCGGGGCGGGCACGTGGCCGGGGCCACAGGTGTCCAGGGACAGTAGCCGGTCCGGACCAC
The DNA here is from genome assembly GCF_037120545.1 of Nocardioides sp. CCNWLW216. Taxonomy (NCBI): domain Bacteria; kingdom Bacillati; phylum Actinomycetota; class Actinomycetes; order Propionibacteriales; family Nocardioidaceae; genus Nocardioides; species Nocardioides sp. CCNWLW216. Next base: position 163,495 of record NZ_JBBBBJ010000004.1, on the reverse strand, counting down.
CCCCTCAATGAGCCACACCGGAGGCGAGGGGTCCCGACATGCGGAACGGCCGGCCCCCGCGGGGGCCGGCCGTCCGGTGGAGCAGGGTGAGGCTCAGGCCTCGTCGTCGCCCAGGATCGAGCGGAGCCGCTTCGGAGCCGGGGGCTCGTCGTTCGGCGCCGCCGTCTCGCCGGAGCCGTTGAGCGACTCCAGCTGCTGCGCGAAGTAGCTCTTGAGCCGCGAGCGGTACTCGCGCTCGAAGGAGCGCAGGGTCTCGACCTCGCCGCTGAGCCGGTCGCGCTCGCGCTCCAGCTCGCCGAACATCTGCTGACGACGCTCGGCCGTCTCGGAGTCCAGCATCTGGGCGCGGGTGCGAGCGTCGGCCTCGAGGCGGTCGGCCTTGGTCTTGGCCTCGGTCTCGAGCCGCTCGGCGCGGGTCCGGGCGGAGCCGACGATCTCGTCGGCCTCGTTCTTGGCCTCCTCGACGAGCTCGTCCGCATTGCGCGTGGCGATCTCCAGGAGGCGGGCCGCAGCGTTGGACGCCTGCGGGACCGTCTCCACCCGGATCGTCTCGACCGGGCTGCCGGCGACCACGGGGGTCGGCGCGGGGGTCGGGACGGGCTCGGGCTCCGGCTCCGGGGTCCGCTCGACGACCGGCGCGGGCGGCGGGGTCGGCTCCGGAGCGGGGGGCACGGGAGCACCCGACTGCGCGGAGGCGAGCTTGGCGCGCAGGTCGTCGTTCTCCTTGGTCAACCGCGCAAGCTCGGCCTCGACCTCGTCGAGGAACTGGTCCACCTCGCCCATGTCGTAGCCCTCACGAAGCCGGACGGGAGTAAACCGCTTGTTACTCACGTCCTCAGGCGTCAGTGGCATGACCTCACCCATTCATTCGTCGAGAAGTAGAACTGTCCGTCGAACAATAGCGCCTGCTGTGGGACTGGTGTGACTCAGCGGCCCCAACCCGGACCAACGCCGGCACCCGCGCGGACTCAGACGCCGAAGATCGAGTGCACCAGGGCGATCAGCACGTAGGTGCAGATCATCACGATCAGGAAGCTGAGATCCAGCGAGACGCTGCCGAGGCGCAGCGGCGGGATGACCCGGCGCAGGGCCTTGATCGGCGGATCGGTCACGGAGTAGACCGCCTCCAGCACGACCAGGAGCGGGCCGCGCGGGCTCCAGGAGCGCGCGAAGACCTGCACCCAGTCGACGATGAACCGGATCCAGAGCATCCCGAAGAACACGTAGAGGATGATCAGAAGAACGTTGCCGACGGCTGTCACCTGAGAACTGCGCTCCTGCGTTGAGGGAGACCGACCCGAGGGTCAGCTCTGGTTGAAGAAGTCGCCCTCGACGATCCGCCGCTTGTCCTCGGCGGTGACGGACACGTTGGGCGGGGAGAGGAGGAAGACCTTGTTGGTCACCCTCTCAATCGTCCCGCGCGTGGCGAAAACGAGGCCTGCGGCGAAATCGACCAGCCGCTTCGCGTCCGAGTCGTCCATCTCGGTGAGGTTCATGATGACCGGGACGCCGTCGCGGAAGTGCTCGCCGACCGTGCGCGCCTCGTTGTAGGTGCTCGGGTGCAGCGTGACGATCCGGGAGAGCTCGGCGACCGAGCCGACGGGCGCCACGGTGGGGCGCCGGCGCTCGGCCAGGTCGGCGACGGGCGCGGGGCGACCTTCCCGGACCTCACGGACCTCGCGGGTCTTGGGGGCACGGGCGGGACGGGCCGCGACGGCCTGCGTCTCCTGGGTGTAGTCCTCATCGCCGTCGTAGGCGTCGTACTCGTCGTCGTACCGGCCGGTGTCCTCGACCAGGCCGAGGTACTCCCCGATCCTGCGCATCGCGCCGCTCATGACTGTCGCCCTCCGGTACTCCGCGTCCCGTGGGCGGGACGCACTGCTGGTGCTTCGGACACTACTGGACCTGCGGCCTCGAACCGAGGACCGCGGAGCCGACGCGCACGTGTGTCGCGCCGGCCTGGATCGCCTGCTCGAGATCCCCGCTCATGCCCGCGGAGAGCCAGTCCGCGGAGGGGTGGTCGTCGAGCAGGTCGCGCCGAACGTCGGCGAGCCGCCCGAACGCCGCTGCGGGGTCCTCCCCCAGCGGCGCGACGACCATCAGACCGCGCAACCGGAGCCCCCCGGCCGCCTCGACCGACCGGGCCAGCCCCGGCAGGTCCGCCGGGTCCGCGCCCGCCCGGCCCTCGCGGTCCGGCGGGTCCAGGCTGACCTGGAGCAGCACGTCGAGCGGCCGACCGGCACGGTCGGCACCGGTGCCGAGCGGCCCGAGGAGCTTGGGCCGGTCGACCGACTCCACGATCTGGGAGTACGACGCCACCGCGGCGGCCTTGTTGCTCTGCAGCCCGCCGATGAAGTGACGCACCAGCGGGAGGTCGGCCGTCTCCTCCGCCTTGGCCGCCGCCTCCTGGTGCCGGTTCTCCCCGACGTGGGTCACGCCCAGGTCGGCGAGGATCCGCACGTCGGAGGCCGGGAAGTACTTGGTGACCACCACCAGCGTCACCTCGTCCCGGTCGCGCCCGGCCGCCGCGCACGCCGCCTCGATCCTTCCCCGGACCGATGCGAGCCCCGCGGCGACCTCGTCGTGGCGGCTCACTTCAGGAAGTCGGGCACGTCCAGGTCGTCGTCGTCGAATTGGACCTGGCGCGGGGCCGGACGCGGCGCGGCCGGCGGGGTGGACGGGGCGGGACGGCTCGCCTCCGCAGGACGGGACTGCGGGGCCGCCGGAGCGGCCGCGGCAACGGTCGCCCGCTCGCGGGTCTCCTCCTGGGTCTGCTGCGGCTTCGGCTCGCGGCGCAGCACGGTGCCCTCGTCGCGCTTCTTCGGCGTGCCGCCGTCGAAGCCGGCGGCGATCACGGTCACCCGGACCTCGTCGCCGAGTGCGTCGTCGATGGTCGCGCCGAAGATGATGTTGGCCTCGGGGTGGACGGCCTGAGCCACCAGCGCAGCCGCCTCGTTGATCTCGAACAGGCCGAGGTCGGAGCCGCCCGCGATCGAGAGCAGGACGCCGTGGGCGCCGTCGATGCTGGCCTCCAGCAGTGGGCTGGACACCGCCATCTCGGCGGCAGCGACCGAGCGGTCCTCGCCCCGGGCGGAGCCGATGCCCATCAGCGCGGAGCCGGCGTTCGCCATGACGGACTTCACGTCGGCGAAGTCGAGGTTGATCAGGCCCGGGGTGGTGATCAGGTCGGTGATGCCGGAGACACCCTGCAGCAGCACCTGGTCGGCCTGCTTGAAGGCGTCGAGCACCGAGACGTTGCGGTCGCTGATCGACAGCAGCCGGTCGTTGGGGATGACGATGAGGGTGTCGACCTCCTCGCGCAGCTGCGCGATGCCCTCCTCGGCGGAGTTGGCGCGGCGCCGACCCTCGAAGGCGAACGGGCGGGTGACGACGCCGATGGTCAGCGCGCCGAGCGAGCGGGCGATCCGGGCGACCACGGGGGCGCCACCGGTGCCGGTGCCACCGCCCTCGCCTGCGGTCACGAACACCATGTCGGCGCCCTTGATGACCTCCTCGATCTCGTCGGCGTGGTCCTCGGCCGCGCGGGCACCCACGTCGGGGTTCGCGCCGGCGCCGAGGCCGCGAGTGAGCTCGCGACCGATGTCGAGCTTGACGTCGGCGTCGCTCATCAGCAGCGCCTGGGCGTCGGTGTTGATCGCGATGAACTCGACACCCTTGAGGCCGACCTCGATCATCCGGTTGACGGCGTTCACGCCACCGCCACCGATGCCCACGACCTTGATGATGGCCAGGTAGTTCTGTGCTGCTGCCACGGTGGCTGCCTTTCGGATCGGGGTGTGTCGGGTCAACTCTGACCCTCAGCCTGAGGGTTATAGTTATGTCAACCTCGCGGTGATCACGACAGTAGGCAGCGCCGGGCCCCCGATGGCGCCGACACGCCGTCAGGAGGTCGGCGGCTTCTCCGACGTGGTGGGTCGCGAGGGCACGCTGACGTCGTACGTCGCGGCGTCCTGCGCGAGCAGCTTCGCCAGCACCTCGGCCTTCAGGTCCGACTCGTCGGCGCTCCCCCACACGACCTGCCGGTCGTCGCGGAGCACCAGACGGATCCCGTCGACGGAGTCGACGTCCAGGCGCAGGACGTCGGCGGCCAGCCCGGCCGGGAGCGACCCGACCACCGTCGCCGCCTCGCGGAGCGTCTCGCTGTCGGCGCCCGACCCGGCCTTCACGAGCGGGAGGGAGTCCGGCACCGAGCGGTAGCGGCGGAACAGCACGCCGTCCTCGTCCATGCCCCGGACCTGGCCGCCGAGCTCGACGACGGCCACCGGCACCCGCTCAACCACCTCGACGCGGACCTGGTCCGGCCACTGACGGGTGACGTCGGCCGAGCGGATCGGCGCGAGCGCCTCGACCCGGGCCCGGATCGCGTTCAGGTCGACGGTCGCGAGCGGATCGCCCTCGGGGACGCGCGCGGCGTCACGCACCACACCGGCCGAGACCGTGCGGGTCCCGGACACCTCGACCCCCTGCACGGAGAGCCAGGCGGAGAAGTAGACGGCGTACACGGTGCCGCCGACCAGGCCGAGCAGCAGCACGATCGCCGCGACGTAGCGCCAGGCGAGCCAGCGGCGCCGCCACTGCCGGCGGACGAACCGTCGCCGGGTGCGCTCCGCGGTGTCGTCCCGGTCGTCGGCCGGCTCAGCCACCGGCTTCCTCGAGCAGCGCGAGGACCTGCGGACCGGTGTGCGTCACGTCGCCGGCGCCGAGGGTGAGCACCAGGTCGCCGGGCCGGGCCCGGGCGACCAGCTCCCGGGCCGCCTCGTCGATGCCGGCCACGTGCACGACCCGCTCCCGCGGGAGGGGTACGGCGTCCGCGACCAGCGCGCCGGTCACGTCGGGGTCGGGGTCCTCGCGGGCCAGGTAGACGTCGAGCACGACGACCTCGTCGGCCGCGCCGAGCGCCGTGCCCATGGCGGTGCCGAAGATGCGCGTGCGTGAGACCAGGTGGGGCTGGAAGGCGACGACCAGGCGCCCCTCGCCGGCCAGCACCCGGGCGGCCTGCAGGTCGCCCGCGATCTCGACCGGGTGATGGGCGTAGCTGTCGTAGACGCGCACGCCGCCGACCTCGCCCTTGCGCTCCATCCGCCGCTTGGTGCCGGTGTACGACGCCAGCCCGCGGACCAGGTCGTCCTCGTCGAGCCCGAGCGTGCGCCCGACCGCGAGGGCGGCGAGCGCATCGGCGAGGTAGTGCTCCCCCGGCGACCAGAGCGCGACGCCGGCCAGGGCGCCGGGCTCGCGCGCGGAGACCCGGACCACCCGGCGACCGGCGGCCTCGTGACGGTCGGCGAGCCGGGCCGCGCCCGGGTCGTCGACCACGCACACGAGGAACCCCTCGGGGTCGAGGGTGTCGGCGAACTCGTCGAAGGCCGCGGCGTACGCCTCCGGGGTGCCCCACTGGTCGAGGTGGTCGGCGTCGACGTTGGTGACGATCGCGGCGTACGGCGCGTAGTGGAGGAAGGCCCCGTCGCTCTCGTCGGCCTCGGCCACGAAGAGCTCGCCGCTGCCCTCGGCGGCGTTGACGCCGGTGGCCGACAGCTCGCCGCCGATGGCGTACGTCGGGTCCGCGCCGGCCGCCTGCAGGGCGACCGTCAGCAGCGAGGTGGTGGTGGTCTTGCCGTGGGTGCCGGCCACCGCGAGCACCCGCCGCCCGGCCATCACGGCTGCGAGCGCGGTCGAGCGCGGAAGCACCCGCAGCCCACGACGCAGCGCCTCGACGTACTCGGGGTTGTCCTCCCGCACCGCCGTGGAGACCACGAGCGTGTCGGCGTCGCCGACCTGCGCGGCGTCGTGGCCGACGTGCACGCGGGCCCCGGCCGCGCGCAGGGCGTCGAGGGTCGGCGAGTCGGCGCCGTCGCTGCCGCTGACCGTGAGGCCGCGGGCGAGCATGATCCGGGCGATGCCCGACAGGCCGGCGCCGCCGATGCCGACGAAGTGCACCCGGCCCAGCCGGTCGGCGGGCAGCACCTCCGCGGGGACGGGGACCCTCATGCGGCGCCCGCCTCGAGCACCAGGCGGGCCAGCTTCTCGTCGGCGTCGAGCGGGATCAGGCCGGCGGCCGCAGCGCCCATGGCGCCCAGTCGGTCGGCGTCGCCGAGCAGGCCGGGGACGTGAGCGCGGACCCAGTCGGGCGTGAGGTCGGCGTCGGCCACCAGGAGGCCGCCGCCGGCGTCGACGACGGGCCGGGCGTTGAGGGCCTGCTCGCCGTTGCCGATCGGCAGCGGCACGTAGACCGCCGGCAGCCCGAGCCCGGAGACCTCGAAGACGGTGTTGGAGCCGGCCCGGCAGACCACCGCGTCGGCGGCGGCGTAGGCGAGGTCCATCCGGTCGACGAAGTCGACGACGACGTACGGCGGGCCCGCCACGCCGGGCGTGGTCGCGGGCTCGGCCCCGCCGTGCTTGCCCTGGACGTGCAGCACCTGGATGCCGGCGGCGGCCAGGTCGGCGGCCGCTCCGGAGACCGACCGGTTGAGACTGCGCGCACCCTGGGAGCCGCCGGTGACCAGCAGCACCGGACCGTCGGCGTCGAGCCCGAAGTGGGCGCGGCCCTCGGCCCGCAGGGCGGCCCGGTCGAGGGTGGAGATCATCCGGCGGACCGGCAGGCCGACGTACCGGCCGTGGCGCAGCTCGGTGCCCGGGAAGCTGGTCGCGACGTGGGTGGTGAACCGGGCGCCCAGCTTGTTGGCGATGCCGGGGACGGTGTTGCCCTCGTGGACCACCAGCGGCAGCCCGCGCTTGCGCGCCGCGAGGTAGGCGGGCACCGAGACGAAGCCGCCGAAGCCGACGACCACGTCGGGCCGGACCCGGTCGACGACCTCCAGGGCGGCCGCGCGGGCGGCCCGGAGCCGGCCCGGCACCCGGAGCAGGTCGGCGCCCGGGCGGCGCGGCAGCGGCACCCGGGGCACGAACTCGAGGGGGTAGCCGGCCGCGGGCACGACGTGGGCCTCCAGGCCCTCGCGGGTGCCGAGGCAGGTGATCTCGACGGTGGGGTCGAGCCGGCGCAGGGCGTCGGCGGTGGCGAGCAGGGGCGAGGTGTGGCCGGCGGAGCCGCCGCCGGCGAGTAGGACGCGCATATCGACCCCGACCCTACGGAAGCCGGCCCGCGGACAGCCCGGCGGAGCGGGCCTTCCGGCGCTGGGCCAGGGCGCGCGCGGCCTCGGGCTCGCGGCGGGCGAAGCCGATGACCAGCCCCAGCGCGACGAGCGAGGGCAGCAGCGCGGAGCCGCCGTAGGAGATGAGGGGCAGCGGGATGCCGATGACCGGCAGCAGCGCGAGGACCATGCCGACGTTGATGATCATCTGGCCGAGCAGCCAGATGACGATGCCGAACGTGGCGTAGCGGACGAACGGGTCGGCGGTCTCGCGGGCGACCCGCAGCGCGGCGTAGGCGATGGTGAGGAAGAGCAGCACCACCAGCAGGGTGCCGACCAGGCCGAGCTCCTCGCCGAGCACCGCGAAGATGTAGTCGGTGTGCGCCTCGGGCAGGGTGCCCCACTTCTGGCGGCTGGCGCCGATGCCCTCGCCGAAGACGCCACCCGACGACAGCGCGTAGAGCCCGTGGGCCGGCTGCCAGCCGGTGTCGTTGAAGTCGCGGAACGGGTCGAGGAAGCCGGTGATCCGGCCCAGCCGCTCCGCGTCGGTCGTCGCCAGCGCGAGGACCACCGTGGCCATGGCCATCAGGCAGATGGTGAAGAAGCGTCGCGGAGCCCCGACCACGAACAGCATCCCGACCAGGATCGCGACCAGGACGAGCGCCGTGCCGAGGTCGCGGCCGACCACGACCAGGCCGGTCGCCATCAGCATGCCGGGCACCACCGGGACGATGACCTGGTGGAGGCTGTCGAGGCGACGCTCCTTGTTGGCGTAGATGTGGGCCGCCCAGATCACCAGCGAGAGCTTGGCGATCTCGGAGGGCTGGATCTCCACGGGGCCGACGGCGAGCCAGTTCTGGTTGCCGTTGCGCTCCACGCCGAAGGCCGCGGTCAGGATCAGCAGCACCAGCGACACCGAGAAGGCCGGGTAGGTCAGCTGCCGCACCCATCGGTGCGGCAATCGGCTGGCGATCCACGCGCAGGGCACGCCGATCACCACCCACACCAGCTGGCGCTTGACGATGGCGTAGGAGTCGCCGGTCCGGCCGAAGGAGTAGACGCTCGAGGAGCTCAGCACCATGATCAGGCCGATGGTGAGCAGCAGGGCCGAGGCCCCGAGCAGCAGGTAGTACGTCGTCAGCGGGCGGTCGAGCGCCTCCCGGACCGTCGCGAGCGAGCGCAGCCGGGGTCGCCGGAAGCTCTGGCCGGGGCCCTCGATCACGGTCACCGGACCATCTTCACCGGCGTCCGCCCGGAAGCCCCGGACCTCAGGCGCGTGTCGTGAAAGCCCGCAGCCCGTCCCGGACCGCGACCTGGTCGACACCGTGCGCACGGGCCAGCGCCGCGGCCACCAGGGCGTCCTGGACCACCTCCGGGGTCAGGTCCGGCAGGTCCTCCACCGAGCACAGCTCGGCGGCGCTCGACCCACGGTCCGCGATGAACGCCCGGTCGACCAGCAGGTCCTCCACCACGCCGAGCATCCCCACGCCCGGGACGCCGAGGGTGATCCCGATCGCCCGGGCGCCCTCGACCACGTCGGCCTCGCGGACCAGGTCCTCGGTCGCCGGGTCGGCGAGCTGGTAGACGCAGGCCTGCTCGACCTGCTCGTAGACCCGGCCCAGGCCCGGCTCGGCGCCCACGTCGAGCACCGCGGCGGAGGCAGCGGCCATCGCCCCGCTGCCCCGCAGCTGGGCGGCGGTGAGTCCGATGGCGAGGGCGTCGTACGGCTCGGGGTCCATGACCGCCTCGACCAGGGGCAGGCCGCCCGCCCCCGCCGGGACGGTACGACGGCCAGCGGCCCGCAGCACCGCCGCGAGCATCAGGACGGCGCGGCCCGGGTCGCGGGCCCCCGTCACGCAGAGCCAGGGGGTGCCGGGGTCGCGCAGCCGCCAGGCCAGCTCGACCTCGCCCCAGACAGGCAGGCCGCGCTCGCGGGCGGCGGCCAGCAACGGCGAGTCCTCCCACCCCGGGGAGGCGACGACCAGGTCGACGTCGTCGGGCAGGGTGGCCGTGGCGCCGGCGCCGAGCCGGATGGTGGCGCCGAGCACCTCCAGGAGCTCGGCCTCCTCCTCGCGGCCCGCCGCGGACTCGTCGAGGGCGGTCACGCCCGCACCCAGGTGGGTCAGGTTGTCGGCGGCCGCGAAGCCGGCGGAGCCGAAGCCCGCGACGACCGCACGGACGCCCTCCCAGGAGTCGTGCCGACCGAGGGCGTCCGGGCCGCTCACGTGCCTGCGACCCACTCGGCGTAGAAGATGCCGAGGCCGGCGGCGACGCAGAGGCCGGTGATGATCCAGAAGCGGATCACGACGGTGATCTGCTCCCAGCCGAGCATCTCGAAGTGGTGGTGGATCGGCGTCATCCGGAAGACCCGCCGCCCGGTGCCGGTCAGCCGTCGGGTGACCTTGAAGGTGGTCACCTGGAGCATCACGGAGACCGTCTCGACGACGAACAGGCCGCCGACGATCACCAGCAGCAGCTCGGTGCGGGTGAGGATCGCCAGGCCGGCGAGTGCGCCGCCGAGGGCCAGCGAGCCGGTGTCTCCCATGAAGATCTGGGCCGGCGCGGCGTTCCACCACAGGAAGCCGAAGCAGGCGCCGGTGATCGCGGCCGCGATGATCGCCAGGTCGAGCGGGTCGCGCACCTCGTAGCACTTGCCGTAGGTGATGTCCTGCTGGCCGCACCACTGGTTGTTCTGCCAGATGTTGACCAGGGTGTAGGCGCCGAAGACCATCACGCTCGCGCCCGTGGCCAGCCCGTCGAGGCCGTCGGTCAGGTTGACCGCGTTGCTGGTCGCGGTGACCACCAGCCAGATCAGGGCCAGCACCACCACGGTCGGCAGGGCCCAGCTCTCGAAGTCGCGGATGAACGAGATGTGGTTCGAGGCGGGGGTCTGGCCGCGGTCGTCCTCGAGGTGGTCGGAGAGGGCGAGGTAGCCGAAGACCAGTGCGATGAGCGTCTGGCCGACCATCTTGGCCTTGCTCCGCAGGCCCAGGCTGCGCTGCTTGTAGATCTTGATGAAGTCGTCGAGGAAGCCGACCAGGCCCATGCCGACGAAGAGGAACAGCAGCAGCATCGCCGACGCCGTCGGCATCGTGCCGGAGACGAGCTTCGCGGCGACGTACCCGAGCAGCGTGGCGAGGATGATGACGACGCCGCCCATGGTCGGCGTGCCGCGCTTGGTGTGGTGGGTCGTGGGCCCGTCGTCGCGGATCTCCTGGCCGTAGCCCCACCGGGTGAACTGCCGGATGGCCAGACGGGTGCCGAGCAGCGAGATCAGCAGGGCCAGTCCCCCACCGACCAGGATCGCTCTCATCGGTCACTCACTTTCGTCTCGGGGGTCGCGGGCGCTGTCGAGCGCGACCCGCCATTCTTGCTCATCCGGGCCAGCTCCTCGCGCACCACCACGCGGTCGTCGAAGGGATGCACGACACCCGCGACCTCCTGGCCGGTCTCGTGGCCCTTGCCGGCCACCAGCACGATGTCGCCCGGGCGGGCCCGGCGCAGCGCCTCCGCCACGGCGGTACGACGGTCGCCGACCTCGACGACCTCGGCGGTGGCGTCGTGGGTGCCGGCCAGCATCGCGGCCCGGATCGCGGCCGGGTCCTCGGTGCGCGGGTTGTCGTCGGTGACGACCAGGACGTCGGCCAGCCGGCCGGCGATCCCGGCCATGATCGGGCGCTTGCCCGGGTCACGGTCGCCGCCGGCGCCGAGCACCACGATCACCTGCCCGGCCGTCAGCGGGCGCAGGGTGCGGATCGCCGCCTCGACGGCGTCCGGCTTGTGGGCGTAGTCGACGACGACCTCGAAGTCCTGGCCCGCGTCGACCCGCTCGAGCCGGCCGGGGACGCCGGACAGACCGGCGATGCCGGCCGCGACGGCGCCGGCCTCGAGCCCGGCCTCCCCCGCCGCCGCGATCGCCGCGAGCGCGTTGGCGACGTTGAACCCGCCGGCGAGCGGCACCCCGGCGGCGATCCGTCGGCCCCCGGGATCGAGCACGACGAAGTCCGAGCCGCTGGGGTGGGCGCTCACCTCGGCGGCGCGCCAGCCGGCGGCCGCGCCCTGCGCCGAGAAGGTCGCCACGGCCAGCGCGGTCTCCCCCGCGAGCCGGCGGCCGTGCTCGTCGTCGGCGTTCACCACGGCCCGCCGGGCGCGCTCAGGAGTGAACAGCGACGCCTTGGCGGCGTAGTAGTCCTCGACCGTCTCGTGGAAGTCGAGGTGGTCGCGGCCCAGGTTGAGGAACACCGCGACGTCGAAGACCACGCCGTCGACCCGGCCCAGCACCAGCGCGTGGCTGGAGACCTCCATCAGGCAGACCTCGACCCCGCGCTCGACCATCAGCGCGAAGAGCGCGTGCAGGTCGGGCGCCTCGGGGGTGGTCAACGCCGTCTTGACGTCCTCGCCCGCGACCCGGGTGCCGAGCGTGCCGATGACGCCGACGGTGACCCCGGCGGCGGCCAGCCCGCCCTCGGCGAGCCGGGTGGTGGTGGTCTTGCCCTGAGTGCCGGTCACCCCGACCATCCGCAGCCGCTCCGTGGGGTTGCCGTAGACCTCGGCGCTGAGCCGGCCCAGGACCCGGCGCGGCTCGTCGACGACCAGGACCGGCACGCCGCTCGGGGCGCGCTCCGCTCCGGCCGGGTCGGTCAGCAGCGCGACCGCGCCGGACGCGATCGCCTGCTCGGCGAAGTCGATCCCGTGGGCCCGGGCCCCCGGCAGCGCGGCGTACAGGTCGCCGGGGCGGACCCGCTGCGAGCTCAGGCTCACCCCCGTCACGACCGCCCCGGCCTCCGGGGCGGGTACGCCGAGGAAGGCGGCCAGGTCGGTCGTCGAGGTGCGGGGCGGGTGCTGGGGGCGCGGGAGGAGGGGGTCGGTCATGACCGGGCGAGGGTATCCGGCCACGACGGACGACCGCTCACCACTCGACCGGCAGCTTCGACGGCTCGGTGCCGGTCGGCGCCACGCCGTACCGCCGCAGGGCGTAGCCCATGATCTTGGAGAACGCCGGGCCGCCGACCGAGCCGCCGCCGCTGCCCTTGGCCGGGTCCTGGACCACGACGTAGACGGTGAACCGGGGGTCGTCGGCCGGGGCGAAGCCGCCGAAGGAGACGGTGGTGCTGCCGTCGTAGCAGCCGCACTCCTCGGCCACCCGCTGCGCGGTGCCGGTCTTGCCGGCCACCCGGTAGCCGGGCACGGCCGCCCCGGGCGCGACGCCGTCCTCGGGGTCGAGGACCCGCTCCATCATCCGCGCCGTCTGCTCGGCCGCCCTCTCGCTGACGACCCGCTCCTTCTTCGCGGTGTCGGTGCCGACGACGGTGCCGTCGGCCATGCTCGCCGAGCCCTTGATGATGTTGGGGTCCACGCGGACGCCGCCGTTGGCGATCGTGTTGACCGCCGCGGCCATCTGCACCGCGTTCACGGAGATCGACTGGCCGAAGCTGATCCGGTCCTCGGCCTGGCTGGTCCAGGCGCCGGGGCTCGGGAGGATGCCCGGCGTCTCGCCGAGCACGCCGATCCCGGTCTTCGCGCCCAGGCCGAACCGCTCCAGGTAGGCCCGCAGCTCGCCGTCCTGGAACTGATCGGTGGCCAGCACGGTGCCGATGTTGGAGGACTTCGCGAGCACCCCGGCCAGGGTCAGCCGGATGGTGCCGTGGTCGAACCAGTCGCCGATCGGCCGGTCCTGGCGGTCCAGGCTGCCGGGCACGGTCAGCCGCAGTCGCGGGGAGACCCGCCCGGTGTCGAGCAGGGCGCTCAGCGAGAGCACCTTCTGCACCGAGCCGGGCTCGTAGGGGTCGCTCAGCGCCCGCGAGATCCGGTTCGACTTCGGGGACTCGGCCGGCTTGTTGGCGTTGAAGGTCGGGTAGTCCGCGACCGTCAGCAGCTCGCCCGTGCGGGAGTCCATGACGATCGCGTAGCCCGACGAGCCGCCGGAGGACTTCACGGTCTGGCGCAGGACCCGCTGGGTGTACCACTGCAGGTCGCGGTCAATGGTCGTGGTGATGTCCTGGCCGTCCACGGCAGGCACGGTGGTGCTCTCCCCGAGGGGGATCTTGCTCCCCGCGCCCCGCTGGTACGACGCCGTCCCGTCCTTGCCGGAGAGCACCTGGTTGAAGGCCAGCTCCATGCCGGCCAGCGGCCGGTCGCGCCCGGCCGCGTCGGGGGTGCCGACGAAGCCGATCAGGTTGGCGGCGACGTCGTCGTTCGGGTAGGTGCGGACCGGGTCGCGCTCGGTGCGGAGCCCGTCGTACCCCTCCTCCTCGGCGGCCTCGACGACCGCGGTGGCCTGGGCGGCCGGGACCTGCCGGGCGATGTACTCGAAGCGACTGCCCTTCTCCCGTTGGCCGCGCAGCCGCGGGAGGATCGTGAAGTAGTCGACGTCGAGGCGGTTGGCCAGGAACTTGGCCAGCGCCGGGGCGTCCGCGGCCGTCAGCGTCGGGTCGGCGACCACCATCGCGCCGTCGACCGAGTCGGCGAGCGGCTCGCCGTTGCGGTCGAGGATCTCGCCGCGCTCGGCCGGCAGGTCGACGGTCTTCAGACCCTCGGCGGCCGCCATCGCGGCGTACCCGTTCGGGTCGAGGCCCTGCAGCTGGACCAGGCGCGCGCCGAAGGCGGAGAGCACCATGGCGATCAGGACGAACCCGATCCGCAGGCGCAGCTGCGGGGACCCGCGCAGGTTCCCACGCCTGGTCGCCGGCTGGCGGTCTCGGCTCACGGTGCTCCCTCGCGCCATCAGCGGGCGTCGTCGTTCTTCGGCTGGTTCTTCTTATCCCCGGCGGCGGGCTGGTTGGCGGAGGGCTCGCCGCGGACCGTCACGACGTTCGGCGGCGGGTCGAGCAGCGGAGGGACCTTCACGTCCTCCGTGTTCACCGGAAGCCTGTTGTCGCCGGTGGTCGTGCACGGCTTGCCGGTGACCTCGCCGGTGACGGTGTCGAGGAAGCCGGTGCAGTCGGGCAGCACCATGCCCTCGCGCTGGGCGCGCTCGCCCAGGGTCTGCGGGTCGCGCTCCTTCTCCAGCTCGGCGGTCAGCTGCTCCTCCCGGGCGGCCAGGCTGGTGGCCCGCTCCTGGTAGGTGCTGATCGTGAACGACGTCTGCTGCATCGAGGTGTTGAACATCAGCAGCCCGACCACGCCCATCAGCAGGATGGCGCTGACGAACAGCACGAACGGCACGCGCGGCGCACGGACGGCGCGGGTGCGGGGGACGACGGTCAGGCGAGCCCGCTCGACGGCGGCGCCGGCGATGCGGGGGACGCGGGACCGCAGCGAGGCGGCGGGCTGGCTCATGCTGCACTGCTCATCTGGTGGCTCCCGGGGAAGAGGGACGGACTCGTTCGACGGCCCGCAGCCGCACGGACGCGGCTCGGGGGTTCTGCGCTGTCTCGGTGGCGTCGGCCTTCTCGGCGCCGCGGGTGACCAGCCGGAGCGCCGGCTCGCTGCCCTCAGGCACGAACGGCAGGTCGGGCGGGACCTCGGAGCGGGTCACGGCGGTGAACGCCTGCTTGACCAGCCGGTCCTCGAGCGAGTGGTAGGACTCCACGACCACCCGGCCGCCGACGCCGATCGCGGCGATCGCGGCAGGCATCGCGCGGCGGAGCACGGCCAGCTCGTCGTTGACCTCCATCCGCAGCGCCTGGAAGGTCCGCTTCGCCGGGTGTCCCCCGGTACGACGGGCCGGGGCCGGGATCTCGTCGTAGAGCAGCTCGACCAGGCGGGCCGATGTCGTGAACGGCGTCCGCTCGCGCTCGCGGACGACCGCGCCGGCGATCTTGCGGGCGAACTTCTCCTCGCCGTAGTCGCGCAGCACCCGGGTCAGCTCGGCGGCCGAGTAGGTGTTGAGAACGTCGGCGGCGGTCGGGCCGGTGCGGCCCATGCGCATGTCGAGCGGCGCGTCCTCGGCGTACGCGAATCCGCGCTCGCGGACGTCGAGCTGCATGGAGGAGACGCCGAGATCGAAGAGGACGGCGTCCACGGTCCTCAGGCCCTGGTCGGCGACGACGTCGGCGATCTCGTCGTACACGGCGAGGACACCGGTGAACCGGTCGCCGTACGGCGCCAGCCGGGCACCGGCCAGCTCGAGCGCCGCGGGGTCGCGGTCGACCCCGATGACGCGCGCGGTCGGCACCCGCTCGAGGACGGCCTCGCTGTGGCCGCCGAGGCCGAGCGTGCAGTCGACCAGCACGGCGCCGTCGCGCTCGAGCGCGGGCGCCAGCAGGGCGACGACCCGGTCCAGGAGGACGGGGACGTGGAGGGGGGAGGCCATGTCCGGGTCAGCGCCCGAGGTGGGTGAGCAGGACGACGGTGAGGGCGGCGCCCACGGACACGACGGCGGAGAACGTCATGAGGACGACGGCGTCGCGCGCCTGGTGGCGCACCCGCCGTCCGTCTTCCACTGGTGTGCTGCTCATCTCGACCCCGTCCGGTGAACTACTGGTGAAGCTGTCCCGAAACGGATCCGCAGGGCCAGGTCCCTGCCCGCTCTCCCGGGGAAGTCGCCGTCTGGAACCGGGGAAGTGATCCCAGCTGGCGGTGAGAGAGCGGGCACGAGACCTGGCCCTGCGCGTCCGTTGTGCTGCTGTGTGTGGTGGAGCTAGGTGGTGCTGGGCTCCTCGTCGAGCTCGGCGAACTTCTGCTGGGCTCCGGTGGAGAACTCCCGCCAGCGGGCGGGGTCCCAGATCTCGATCCGGTCCATGACGCCGATCACGACCACGTCCTTGTCGAGGCCGGCGTACTCCCGCAGGTTCGCGGGGATGCCGATCCGGCCCTGCTTGTCGAGCGCGCCCTCGTCGGCGCCCGCGAAGAGGACCCGCGCGTACTCACGCGCGCTCCGCACGGTCATCGGCGTGGCCCGAGCCCGGGTGGCCTCCTCCATGAAGACGTCCGTGGGCCACACGACCAGGCAGTTCTCCTGACCCTGCGTCACCACGAGCCCCTCTCCGAGTCGGTCCCTGAACTTCGCGGGAAGGAAGAGGCGGCCCTTGTCATCGAGCTTCGGCGTGAACGTGCCCAGGAACACCCGGCACCTCCATGTCGATTCCCTCTTCCCCCACTTCGCTCCACATTACCCCACATCGCCCCACCGTCAACCACATCGAGCGTGTCTGCGCGTCTGTTTCCGGGCCGTTCGGGCGATCTACCCGGCCGGCCCCGCTCCCCCGCACCCGCGCGTCTGCCCAGGTCAGAGGGGTACGACGGCCCTCCGCGGGCCGGTGGTGGGGCGCGGTGGGGGAAACCGACGCCGAGGTGGGGCGTGGGTGGAGGACGGGTGGGGCAACCGAACCGACCCCTCGCGAGTCGTAGGAACGTCAGGTGTGGACGGACCGCACCGCGTAAGTTGCGCGCACGCCCTACGGTTGAGGGACCGAGGTGGGGACGGACGGGGAAGGATCGATCGAGCGTGAGCACGCCGACTGCAGCAGGAGCCGACCTGGAGACGCTGGCCCACGTGGTCGGGCGGATCCGGGGCAACATCGAGTCCGTCATCGAGGGCAAGCCCGACGTGGTGAGCTCAGCACTCGTGGTGCTGCTCGCCGAGGGGCACCTCCTCATCGAGGACGTGCCGGGTGTCGGCAAGACGATGCTCAGCAAGGCACTGGCCCGGAGCATCGACTCGACGGTCCGCCGGATCCAGTTCACGCCGGACCTGCTGCCCTCCGACGTCACCGGCGTGTCGGTGTTCAACCAGGACACCCGGCAGTTCGAGTTCCGCCCCGGGGGCGTCTTCGCCAACATCGTGGTCGGCGACGAGATCAACCGGGCCTCCCCCAAGACGCAGTCCGCGCTCCTGGAGTGCATGGAGGAGCGTCAGGTCACGGTCGACAACGCGACGTACACGCTCGAGACGCCGTTCATGGTCATCGCGACCCAGAACCCGGTCGAGATGGAGGGCACGTACGCGCTGCCCGAGGCCCAGCGCGACCGGTTCATGTGCCGGGTCTCGGTCGGCTACCCGGTCGAGGCCGCCGAGATCGCGATGATCGCGAGCCACACCTCCGCGAACCCGCTCGACGACCTGGAGCCGGTGACCGACGCCGCCGAGATCCGCAAGCTCACCGCCATCGTCGGCCAGGTGCACGTGTCCGAGGCCGTGCAGCGGTACGTCGTCGCGCTGGCCGCGGCCACCCGTCGTACCGACGAGCTGACCCTGGGCGCGTCGCCGCGGGCGACGCTGCACCTCGTGCGCGCGGCCAAGGCGTACGCCGCCATGCACGGACGCGACTTCGTGCTCCCCGACGACGTGCGCGGCCTGGCCCGCCCGGTGCTCGCGCACCGGCTGCTGCCCAGCGTCGAGGCCGCGATGAGCGGGCGGTCCACGGGCACGATCCTCGACGGGCTGGTCGCCGGCGTACCCGTCCCGGACGCGCGGCCGAGCCAGGTCTAGCCGGTGCGCGAGGCACTCGCCGGGCTCACCGTCCGCGGCCGGGCCTTCCTGGCCGCCGGCACCACCGCGGTCGTCTGCGCCGTCGTCCTCGGGCAGCCGGCGCTGACCCGGGTGGGGGTGCTGGTGCTCGCCCTCCCCCTCGTCACCGCCGTCGTCCTCGGACGCAGCCGCTACCGGCTGGCCCTGGTGCGGACCGTGAGCCCGCAGCTGGTCGCGGCCGGGCAGCCGGCCCGGGTCAACCTGACCCTCACCAACGAGGGGCGCACCCCCAGCGGGGTGCTGCTGCTCGAGGACCACGTGCCGTACGTCCTCGGCACCCGGCCCCGGTTCGTGCTGGAGGGCATCGGCCACGGCTGGCGGCGGCACGTCACCTACCAGGTCCGCTCCGACGTCCGGGGCCGCTTCGAGATCGGCCCGATGACGGTGCGGGTCGGCGACCCGTTCGGCTTCGTCGAGCTGGGCCGCGCGTTCCGCACCACCGTGCCGCTGACCGTCACGCCGCGCACGGTCCCGCTGCCGACGATCCCCCTGGGCGGCGCCTGGACCGGGTCCGGCGACAATCGGCCCCGCGCGTTCGCGACCGGGTCCGCCGAGGATGTCACCGTGCGGGAGTACCGCCGCGGCGACGACCTGCGCCGCGTGCACTGGCGCAGCTCGGCCCGGATGGGCGAGCTCATGGTGCGCCGCGAGGAGCAGCCCTGGCAGTCGCGGGCGACGCTCTTCCTCGACAACCGGCTGCGCGCCCACCGTGGTCAGGGCATCGCCTCCTCGTTGGAGGCCGCCGTCTCCGCAGCCGCCTCGATCGCCCTGCACCTCAGCCAGCGCGGCTTCACGGTCCGCCTGGTCACCGCCACCGGCGAGGAGCGCGGCTCCGCCTGGCACCTGCGCGACGCCGACCTCAACGGTGCGGCCCTGCTGGAGGCGCTCGCCGTCGTCGAGGCGGTGCAGGCACCCCAGCTCGACACCGGCTGGCTCACCGAGCAGTCCCACGGCGGTCTGACCGTCGCCGTCCTGGGCGCGGTCGAGGGCTTCGACATGCCGGTGCTGCGTCGGATGCAGCACCACACCGGCTCCGCGCTCGCCGTCGCCCTCGACGTGGAGGCGTGGACCTCGCCGGCCGCGAGCACCGGCGGTGCCACCCCGGTCCTGGCCCAGCAGGGCTGGCGGGCGGTGCCGCTCGGTCCGCGCGACCGGCTGGAGACGGCCTGGCAGGAGCTCGCCCGGCGCAGCACGCGGGCCCCCGACCGAGCGGGCAGCCGATGAGCCGCGCTCCCCGCACCGCCTCCGCCCTGACCGCGTCGCTGCTCACCGCCGCGGTGGCGGCTGCGACCACCTGGGTCGCGATGCTCTCGTGGCGCGGCTTCGCCGAGGACTCGGCCGGCTACCTCCGGCCACTGCTCCTGCTTGCCGCCGTGGTCGCCGCCAGCGGTGCCCTGGGCCGCTGGTACCGGGTGCCCGGCGCCCTCCTCTTCCCCCTCCAGGTCCTGCTCTCCGCGGCGGCGGCCTGCTGGATCCTCGTCGGGTCGCCCGTGCCGCTCGGCCCGTCGTACGCCGAGCTGATCGACGTCTTCTCCGACGCCGGAGCGAGCGCCAACCAGTACGCCCCGCCGGTCCCGCAGCGCGTCCCGCCGATCGACCCGCTGCTGATCGCGGGCGGGCTGGCCTGCCTGCTCCTGGTCGACCTGATCGCGGGCACCCTGCGCCGGGTGCCGCTGGCCGGGCTGCCGCTGCTCGCGGTCTTCACCGTTCCGGTGAGCATGCTCGACGCCGGCCTGTCGTGGTGGATCTTCGCCCTGTGCGCCGCCGGGTTCCTCGCCCTGCTCTTCCTGCACGAGAACGAGCAGATCGCCCGCTGGGGCCGCCCGCTCGGCACCGACCCGACCGTCACCGACCCGAGCACGTTCACCGTGCGCACCGGGGCCGCTCGCGCGAGCGCCGGCGCCATCGGCGGGGTCGCGACCGCCCTGGCCATCGTGGTGCCGCTCGCCATCCCCACCCTCGACCTGCACCTGTTCGACTTCGGTCCCGGCTCCGGGGGCGACGACGAGATCACCCTCGAGAACCCGATGACCGACCTGCGCCGCGATCTCAAGCGCGACGTCGACCTGGACCTGCTCCGGGTGACGACCGACGACCCGACGCCGTCGTACCTGCGGATCTCGGTGCTGAACCGGTTCAGCGACGAGGAGTGGACGTCGGGCGACCGGTCCATCCCGACCGACCAGCTGCCCGACGGCGCGATGCCCCCGCTGCTCGGGGTCGACGACACCGTGCCGCGCGTCGAGCACGACTACTCCATCTCCGTCGGCTCCGCGTTCCGGTCCAGCTGGCTGCCCACCCAGGCCCCGATCAGTGCGATCACGGCCGAGGGCGACTGGCGCTACGACGACGCGACGATGGACTTCATCGCCGGCGACGAGGACCTCGACACCGCGGGGCTGAGCTACGACCTGACGTCGGTCGACCTCGAGCTCGACGCCGCGGACATGGCCGCCGCCCCGCCCTCCGCGGGCCTGGTCGGCTCCGAGTTCACCAGCGTGCCGGACGACCTCACCCCGATGGCCCGCGACCTGGCGCTGGCCGTCACCGAGAACGCCACCTCCCCCTTCGAGCGGGCCGTCGCCCTGCAGCAGTGGTTCCGCGACGGCGGCGGCTTCACGTACTCCCTCGACGTCGACCTCGGCAACGGCGCCGACGACCTCGAGGCGTTCCTCACCGATCGGGTCGGCTACTGCGAGCAGTTCGCCTCCGCGATGGCCGTCATGGCGCGTGAGATCGGCATCCCCGCCCGGGTGGCGGTCGGGTTCCTCAGCCCCGAGCGGGTGAGCCGCTCGACCTACCAGTACAGCTCGTTCGACCTGCACGCCTGGCCCGAGATCTTCATCCCCGGCTCCGGGTGGGTGGCCTTCGAGCCCACCCCGGCCGGCCGGGCCAGCGGCGTCCCGTCGTACACCGACATCGAGGTCGGCGACACGGCCCCGATCCCCACGCCCAGCGCCACTGCCTCGAACCCCGACGACCGGCCCAGCCGTGGCCCGTCGGAGAGCGCCAGCCCCACCGCGGCAGCGGACCCCCGCACCTCGAGCGGTGACGACGCCGGCGGCGGGTTCCCGTGGCTGCCCGTGGGCGGCGGCGTCGTCGGCGCCCTGCTCCTCGCCGGACTCCTCACCCTTCCCCGGACCCTCCGTCGCGCCCGGCGCACCCGGCGCCTCGACGGGGACCCGGAGACCGTGTGGGCCGAGCTGCGGGACAGCGCCGTCGACCTCGGCGTGCCGTGGCCGGCGCAGCGATCGCCGCGCGAGACCCGCGAGCACCTGGCCGGCTTCCTCGGTGACCCCGACGACGAGGGACCCGCCGCGGAGCGCCCGGCGCATGGCCGGCACGTGGCCCCCGGCCCGGCCAGCTCCCTAGACCGGATCGTGATCGCGCTCGAGCGGTCGCGCTACGCCCGCGGCGGGACGGGCGAGGCCGGCCTCCTGCATGAGGACCTCGAGGCGAGCATCGCCGGCCTGCGGGCCGGCGCCACCCCGCGGGCGGTACGACGCGCCGACTGGTGGCCGCGGTCGCTCCTCGGCTCCCCTGCCGCCGACTCGCGGCGGCCCGGAGCCTCCCGGCCGGCCGAGTCGGTGCACGGCGGGGTCGTCGACCACGCGGGCTGATGGTCCCCCCGCTTGCGCCGAGTCGGCACGAGTTGAGGGCCGAGTCGGCAGGAGTTGAGGGCCGAGTCGGCAGGAGTTGAGGGCCGAGTCGGCAGGAGTTGAGAACCGAGTCGGCACGAGTTGAGAACCGAGTTGGCACGAGTTGAGAACCGAGTCGGCACGAGTTGAGAACCGAGTCGGCACGAGTTGAGAACCGAGTCGGCACGAGTTGAGAACCGAGTCGGCGGTGGCGCTTCGTCAGCGAGTCGCCGGATGGGCTGCTGGCGAGAACAGGATGGGTCTCGACACGCCGGA
Organism: Nocardioides sp. CCNWLW216; assembly: GCF_037120545.1. Lineage (NCBI taxonomy): Bacteria > Bacillati > Actinomycetota > Actinomycetes > Propionibacteriales > Nocardioidaceae > Nocardioides > Nocardioides sp. CCNWLW216. Next base: position 142,064 of record NZ_JBBBBJ010000004.1, on the reverse strand, counting down.
TCCGGCTTCGTCCCTCAGCCGGACGGCTCGCTCGACCACCAACGTCAAGGCCGCTGGAGCGTCCCTGACCGACACGCCGGATCCGGCTTCGTCCCTCAGCCGGACGGCTCGCTCGACCACCGACAGCCGATCCGCTGACGCGTCTCGGCTAGAATCCGCCGGACTCGCGGCGACGGCGCCAGCGCTCCTCCATGCGCTCCATGAAGGAGCCGGAGGAACGGGGGGCCCGCAGGGAGCGGCCACGGGGACGGCGGCCGCCCTCGATGACGGTGAAGCCGTGGGAGGGGTGCCCGGAGGTGCGAGCGGCGTCGGCGGCGGCTGCGGCCTGCTGGCCGCGGACGGCGTTCAGGCCGATGATCGCCGAGCCGAGCATGATCACGAAGCCGACGATGCCGACGATCCAGTTGGTCATCGCGCCGGCGAGCAGGACGGCCATGCCGAGCACGAAGACGGCCCCCGCGGCGATCGCCCGGCGACGGGCCGTCCGACGCAGCGACGTGCCTCGCAGCGTGGAGGCGAACTTGGGATCCTCCTCGACGAGGGCGCGCTCCATCTGCTCGAGCAGTCGCAGCTCCTCTTCCGAGAGTGGCACCGGTTCCTCCAACGGGGTCGAACGCGTCAGCCAGGCTCCCCGATCCTGGCGTGGGACCAATTCTAGGCAGGCCCTCACGAACACGGTAGCCGTCATCGACATTTTGCTCCCGAGCGGTTCCCGCTCCGCTCATCCGGCGGCCGATCGACGGGTCCCCCGGTCGTGCCGCAGCAGGCTCGCCGGGCCCACGACAGCGGACCCGAATCGCGCCACCGCGCGGTCCACGGCCCGGTCCGCGTCAGCCCAGCCGTGGTCGGGCTCACCCAGCTCCAACTGGTGATGGACGCCCGCCCGCGGGACCAGTCCCTCGACCCGCACGCCCACAAGCCGCAGGCGGTCGCGGTGAGCGCCGAGGGCGTCGTACAGGCCGACGGCGGTGCGGTAGACCTCCTGGGTGACGTCGGTGGGCTCGGGCAGGGTGCGCGAGCGGTTGAGGGTGCGGAAGTCGGCATAGCGGACGGTGATGGCGACCGTGCGGCCGACCTTGCCGGCGCCGCGCATCCGCCGGCACACGCGGGCGGCCAGTCGCAGCAGCTGGCGGAGCACGAAGCTCCGATCGGCGGAGTCGCGCCCGAAGGACTCCTGGGCGCCCATCGACCGGTCCGGCTCGCCGAGGCCGAACCCCGCGGCGTTGCGCGCCACGACCTCGCTGCAGTCGGTGCCCAGCGCGAGGTCCATCAGGTGGGCGCCGGAGGCGCGGCCGAGGTGGTGCTGGAGCACCTCCAGGGGCATCCGGGCGACGTCGCCGACCGTGTGCAGGCCCAGGGCGCGCAGCGCGCTGCGGGTGCTCTCGCCTACGCCGTACAACTCGCCCACGTCGAGCGGGTGCAGCTGCTCGACCACCTGGTCGGGAGCGATGGAGAGCACGCCGTCGGGCTTGGCTCGCCGGCTGGCCAGCTTGGCGACCGAGCGGGTCGCGGCGAGACCGACGGAGCAGGTGATGCCCTGCTCGTCGTGGATCCGGGCCCGCAGCTGCTCGGCGATCGCCTCGGGCGGACCCAACCGGCGGACCGCACCGCCGACGTCGAGGAAGGCCTCGTCGAGGGAGGCCACCTCGACCAGGGGCGTGACCCGCCGGAAGGTCTCCATGACGGCGCGCGAGACGGTCGAGAAGGCGTCGAAGTCGGGCGCGAGGGTCACCGCCCGCGGGCACAGCCGCCGCGCCTCGGCCCCGGGCATGCCGGAGCGGACGCCGAACGCGCGGGCCTGGTAGCTCGCCGACAGCACGACGCCTCGGTGACCGCCCCCGACGATCACGGGCTGGTCGCGGAGGTCGGGTCGGTCCCGGGTGGCGACGGAGGCGTAGAACGCGTCCATGTCGACGTGCAGGATCGGGGTCACCACGGCCGTCACGGCCGGGCCCGACCAGGGCAGAGGTCAGCGGGTCGCGACGACGTGCAGCTGCGTGGCGAGCGGGAGGTACTCGGGGCGCTGCGCGACGGCCTGCTCGAGCTCGACGAGCGCGGCGGTGGCGCCGGGCTCGAGCTCCAGCAGGGAGCCGGGGACCAGGTCCGCGAAGACCCGGACGCCGTGGACCTGCAGGGCGGCGAAGCCGGCGTCGGCGAGCAGGGCGACCAGCTCGTCGTGAGTGAAGCGTCGCCCGGCCCGGCCGGACGGCGAGGCGTCGTCGAGCAGGGCCAGGGCCTGCTGGAAGTGGCCCGCCATGGCCCGCGCGACCACCGCGGCGTGCCGCTGGGCGACGACGAGGCTGAGCGTGCCGCCGGGACGCAGGACGTCGCGGAGCGTGGCGAGCGCGGCGGCCGGGTCGTCGACCACCTCGAGGACGCCGTGGCACAGCACCACGTCGGCCGCGGCCGTGCCGGTGACGTCGAGCAGGCTCGACAGGTCGCCCTGCTGGCCGGCGACCTCCACCCCACGCTCCCGGGCCCGCCGGTCCAGCGCGGCCAGGGCATCGGGACTGGGGTCGACCACGACGACCCGGTGACCGAGCTCGGCCACCCGGACCGCGAACCCGCCGGTCCCGCCGCCGATGTCGAGAACGTCGAGCCCGCCGTTGGAGGCGTCCAGGACCGGCCGCAGGGCCTCCCACACCACGGCGGTGCGAGCGGCGCCGCGCCGCTCGCTCGGACGCTCGGTCGCTGGCATGACGACCACCCTAGGGGGTGCGGGGGCGCTACGTCGGGCACGGGTCGGTCCGCCTTCCGGCTGGTCGACCCCGGGGCTCACGTCATCGAACAGGTGTTCGATGCGACCACGATAGCGCAGCCCGGGCCGCTGCGGTCAAGCGGCGCTCCCCCAGATCTCGGTCGCCCACTCAGGGTGGTCGATGAACGGGTTCCGGTTGAACTGGTAGCTCTCGAAGATCACGTCGTTGCGGCGCATCTCGAAGGCGTCGACGGGGTCGGCGGCGCTCCAGGCGAGCAACGTCGAGAGCTTGCCGATGTGGGGGGCCGAGCCGTTGCCGGTGACCTCGTTGACCTCCAGGTCGGCGAACCCGTCGTCCCCCTCGTAGCGGACCGACATGTAGAGGATCATCCGGGCGACGTCACCCTTGACGGCGTCGCGGGGCTCCCAGGAGTCACCATCGGCGAAGTTGCCGGGCGCCTCGTCGTTCTCCGTGCCGCCGTTGTCGAAGTCGAGGTTGCCGCGGTCGGAGTTCACCGACACGTCCTCGGGCCGCAGGTGGTGGACGTCGGTGCCCGGACCGGTGGCCGTGCCGAAGTCGCCGTGGCTCTTGGCCCACACGTGCTCACGGTTCCACTGGTCGACCCCGCCGCCGTTGGCGCTCTTGGCGATGCTGTCGCCGGTGTAGAGCTCGATGACGTTGCTCGGGTTGGCGGGATCCTCGTCGGTCTCCTTCAGCGCGTCCCAGACCTGGGCGTACGACAGTTTGGTGACACCGCTCGAGATGATGGAGTGCAGCGCAGCCTCGAGCTCGGGCCCGGTCTTGCCGACTGCATCGGCGTAGTAGGTCTCGTCGTACTCGCCGGTGCCGGGCTGCGGGCCCGCGTCGGGATCCGGGTCCGGCTCGGGATCGACGGCCCCGTCGGCCAGGGCGAAGGCGCTGGTCCCGGTCACCCCCGGCCGGGAGAAGTACGACGCCAGCGCGCCCGTCACGTCGACGCGCCGACCCAGCAGCTCGGGGTGGGACCTCAGCCCCCAGGTGGCGCGGAACGCGCTCGGGACCTGCACGTAGACCATCTGCGAGGTGTCGGTCACCCCGGGCGCGTCGGCGAGCGCCAGCGCATAGTCGGAGGGGTAGCCGCTAGTGACCACGGAGGTCGCGGACGTCGGCTGGCCCACGACGTAGCCGCGGACCGTGGCGACCGAGCCGTCCTGGCCGGCGCGCGCCGAGGCGACGCCAATCTCACCGGCGGCGTGCGCGCCGTCGGAGAACGGGTTGACCAGGGCCAGGACGGCGGCCAGGAGAGGGACGAGCAGCAGGGCCGGCACGCGGGCGGCACGGGACACAGCGGACTCCGATCGGACGGGCGGGAGGGCGCACCCAGTCCAGGGCGTCGCTCCCCCGCCGTCCAGACGGGGAAACCCTTGTCGTCAGGCGGAGTCGTCGGACGATGCCGTCAGCCGGCGCGGCTGACCGGCGCCGCGGAGCCGACGTGGGGCACCAGGCCGAGGGCCCGCTCGACCACCCCGAGGAAGCGGTCGGCGTCGCGCACCAGGTCGTCGGCCTCGCGGGCACTGACCGCGCGGGTCGAGCCGGCCTCGGCTGCGGCCCGCTTGGCGGCCCCGGCGGCGAAGAAGCTCGCCCACTCGGTGAGCTCGGGCGCGACCTCGGTCAGCAGCACCCACGCGTTCTTCTGCGGTCGGCGCCGAGCCGGGGTCGGCCGGGCCCGGGCCGCCAGCAGGGCGGCGGCCGCCCGCAGCGCCGCGACGTGCGCACAGGCGTAGCGGGTCGGGACGTCGATCGCGCCGACGGCCTCGCTCAGCGACTCGGCCGACCGGGCGAGATAGGCGTGGGTGGTCGCCGGCAGGGCGTAGGGGTTGGGGGTGACTCCAGGCATGCTGCGTGCGTCGCTCACGTGCGTCTCCTCGTGCCGCCGACCCCGTGAGGTCCGACGGGAGCGGGGGTCGAGGTCGCTCCCGCCGGACCGTTCGAACATTTGTTCGAACACCTGAACGGTACACCGCGCCACCGACAGTGCGTCAAGGGCAGTGCCGGGAGACGGGAGGAGCCTCAGTCGACCGGGGTATCCGACCGGTCCGCCTCGCGCAGGAAGGCGGTGGTGTCGCGGTGGAACAGGAAGTAGACGAGGACCACCTCGATGACCAGCGAGACCGCCGCGAAGGCGACGTACAGGCCGGGTGGGTCGGTGCGCAGGCCGGCGATGGTGCCCAGCGCGGTGAAGGCGACCAGGACGGCCAGGCAGGTGCGCGCCCAGAGGTGGCCGATCCGGACGAACGCCAGCAGGACGAGGGCCAGGCCGGCGATCACGACGAACAACACCACGGCGACCGGCGCGAACGCCGGGATCTGCACGGGGCTGTCCTTGACCGCGTCGAGACCCCCCTTCTCGAAGGTCTCGCGCACCGACGGGTTGTGCTCGGCCCAGGACCGGATGAGCGAGTCCTCCAGGAACACCGAGAGCACCGCGGCGACGGCCCCGAGGGCCAGCAGCACGCCCAGCACCTGGGTCGTGCGGGTGACGGTGGTCGGATGGTTCCCGGCCATGTATTTCCTTTCGAAGGAGGTCCGGCGAGGACCTAGAGTCCGCAGTATGACCACGGAGCACCCCACGATCACGCGCTTTCGCGACGAGCACGCACGACGCGGGGGCACCGGCGAGGTCGTCATTCTGCCGGACTCGGTCCACACCGCGGCACTCGCCGCCGAGGCGCTCGGCTGCGAGGTGGGCGCGATCGCCAACAGCCTGCTCTTCGACGCCGGCGGTCGGCCGGTGCTGATCCTCACCTCCGGCGCCCACCGGGTCGACACCGCCAAGGTCGCCGCGGACATCGGGGTGGAGCGGCTGAAGCGGGCCACGCCCGAGTTCGTGCGCGAGCACACCGGCCAGGTGATCGGCGGGGTCTCCCCCATCGGCCACCCGGCGCCCGTCCCGACGTACCTCGACCCGTGGCTGCGACGCCACGAGGTGGTCTGGGCGGCCGCGGGCCATCCCGCGGCGGTCTTCTCGACCACCGTGGACGAGCTTCTCGCGCTGACCGAGGCCACCGAGATCGACGTGGCCTAGGAGGTGCGCACCGACCTGGCCGACCCGGCGGTGCGCGCCGCCCTGGCGGCCCGGCTCGGCGAGCGGTACGCCGGCCGCCCGGTCGTGCTCGGTCCGGGGACCCTGGCCGGCTGGACCCCTTGGGTCGCCCGGCTGCGGCGACTCGGCTGCCGGGTCGTGGTCGTCTCGACCGGTCCCGGCGTCGGTGAGCCGCCGCCCGCGGGGTCGTGCACGGTGGTCGAGGTGGAGGCGCCGCCGACCCGGTGGACCACCGACGGGCTCCGGCTCCACGACCGGCTGGTCCGGACCCTGCCGGCCTCGGCCCGGGCCGCGATCGACGCCGTCGACCCGGACCGGCGCGGCTGCTGGGTCACCTCGCCGTTCGTCACGACCGACGAGCCGATCGACGGCCGTCCGGTGACGGGCGGGCGGCCCGCGTCGTACCTCGCCCTGGAGGACAAGTCCCGCGCCGACGCGGTCTGGGTCGCTGCCGGTGTCCCCCACTCCCCGTCCCGCCTGCTGCCCGTCGACGACGAGACCGGTCTGGCCGACGCGACCGCGGAGCTCGCCGACGCGCTCGGCACGGTCTGGTCGGGTGACGGGTTCAGCGGCGGCGGCGACTACGTACGCTGGGTGCGCGACGCCGACGACCAGCGCACGGCCCGGGCGTTCTTCGCCCAGCACTGCACGCGGGTGCGGGTCCTGCCGTTCCTCGACGGGGTCCCGTGCTCGATCCACGGCCTGGTGCTGCCCGACGGCACGGCCGCGTTCCGCCCGGTCGAGATCGCCGTGCTGCGCGACCCCGCCGCGCGGGCCTTCGTGTACGGCGGGCTCGCCACCCATTGGGACCCGCCCGCGACCGACCGGGAGCGGATGCGCGACCTCGTGCGCCGGGTCGGCGCCCACCTGGCCGCCGCGCACGGCTACCGGGGCGCCTTCGGCGTCGACGGCGTGCTGACCGCCGACGGCTTCCGGCCGACCGAGCTGAACTCGCGGATGTCGGCCGGCCTGACCCTCCTCGCGCGCGCCGACCCCGACCTGTTCGCCCTGCTGCAGCCCGCGCTGGTCGACGGCGTCGACACCGGGCTGGGCGTCGCCGACGTGGAGACCCTGCTGCCCCTGCTCGACGCGCAGCGCCACTCCCACGCCGTCGACCTCGGCCCCGGCTCGTTCGTCCCGGTCGACGTCCCCGCACCCGGCCCCGGCGGGCGGCTGGCCGACGTCCTCGCCGCGCTTCGGCCCGACCTCGCGGCGGCTCCCGACGTACGACGCGGGGCGGTGCCCTAGGGTCACGGCCATGGCGCGGGTCGTGGTCGTGGGCGGCGGGTACGGCGGACTGGCCTCGGCGGCCCGGCTGGCCAAGCTCGGTCACCAGGTCACCCTGGTGGAGGCGGCGCCGACCCTCGGCGGCGCGCTGGGCCGGGTCGAGGCAGACGGGTTCACCTGGGACGCCGGGCCGACGTACACGCTGCTCCCGGCGGTGCTGCGCGACCTGTTCCGCAAGTCCGGGCGGCCGCTCGAGCGCGAGCTGGAGCTGGAGCAGCTCGAGGTGGCACGCGAGCACCGGTTCGAGGACGACACCCGGGTCCGGGTGCCGGCCGGGCCGCGCGGCGCGCAGCTGGCGGCCTTCGACGAGCTCGACCCGGGGCTGGGTCAGCGCTGGGTGGACCACGTGGCGTCGTACACGGAGGACTGGGAGGTGCTGCGGCGCGGCTACCTGGAGGTCCCCTGGACGCCGGGGTCGCTGCCCCGCGACGTGGCGGCTCGCCTGGACGGTCGCGAGACGCTGCACAAGCGGCTGCGGAAGGTCTTCAAGGACGAGCGGCTGCGGATGGTCGCCGGCCACCCCTTCGTCGCGGACGGCCACGACCTGCGCAACGTGCCGGCCTGGGCCGGACTCCAGGCGTACGTCGAGCAGCGCTTCGGCGCCTGGACCGTCCCGGGCGGGATGGGCGCGCTCGCGGGGGTGCTGGAGTCGCGGCTCGCGACCCGGAGGGTGGAGGTGCTGACCTCGACGGCCGCGGTCGACGTGCTCGTGCGTTCCGGCCGGGCCGCGGGGGTCGCGACCACCTCCGGCGAGATCGACGCCGACGTCGTCGTCTGCGCCGTCGACCCGCGCCGCCTGCCGGCGCTGGCGTCGTACGTCGACCGCACCATGCCGGCCATCCCGCCGGTGGTCTGCCACGTCGGCGTCGAGGGCGACCTGCCCGCGCTCGACGACGCGCCGGCCGAGCTGGTGCTGCACGGCGACCCGCTGCTCGTCGTCCGGACCGGTGGTACGGCGCCCGACGGCGCCCGCGCGGTCACCGTGCACGGGCGCGGCCAGATCGCCGAGGACCTGCTGCGTGCGCTCGCCCGGCACGGCATCGACCTGCGCCCCGGCCTGGTCACCCGCGTGGACCGATCGCCCCGCGACCTGGTCGAGCAGTGGGGTGGATCCCCGCTCGGGGTGCTCTGGCAGGGCCGCGGCACCGTGCGGCAGCGGCTGGGACCGCACACGCCGATCCCGGGCGTCTACGCCGCCGGCGCGTCGGCCACCCCGGGCTCGGGGCTGCCGCTCGTGGGGTTGTCGGCCGCGCTGGTGGCGCAGGCCGTGGGCGAGGCCTAGACCCCGACGTTGAGCGCCTCGAAGATCTCGAGCGTCGCCTTGGACCGGTTCAGCGTGTAGAAGTGCAGGCCCGGCGCACCGCCGGCCAGCAGGTCCTCGCACAGCTCCGCCGCGACCTTGATGCCCTCGGCTCGCAGGGCGACCGGGTCGCCGTCGTAGGCGGAGATCCGCTCGACGACCTCGGCGGGGACGTCGGCGCCGATCAGCTCGCCCTGGCGGCGGATGGCGTTGAGGTTCAGGATCGGCATGATGCCGGGCAGGATCGGCAGGTCGACACCGCGGGCGCGGACCCGCTCGACGAGGGCGAAGTAGTCACTGGCCCGGAAGAACATCTGGGTGACCGCGAACTCCGCGCCGGCCCGGGCCTTGGCGACCAGCACGTCGGCGTCGTGGTCGAGCGACTCGGCGGTCGGGTGCCCCTCGGGGAATGCGGCCACCGCGACCCGGAAGTCGCCGCGACGCCGGACCAGCTCGACCAGCTCGCTGGCGTAGGTCAGCCCGCCCTCGGTCGGCGTCCACGGCGCTCGGGGACCCTCGCTCGGGTCGCCACGCAGCGCCATCACGTGGGTGACGCCGGCCGCGGAGTAGGTGTCGAGGATGTGCTCGATCTCGGCCTCGGTGTGGCCGACGCAGGTCAGGTGGGCGACCGGCAGCATCGAGGTCTCGCGGGCGATCCGGCCGGTGATCCGCACCGTGGTGCCCCGGGTGGCGCCGCCGGCGCCGTACGTGACGGAGACGAAGGTGGGGCGGTAGGGCTCCAGGTCGCTGATCGCGCGCCACAGCTGCTCCTCGCCGGCCTCGTCCTTCGGCGGGAAGAACTCGAACGAGAAGGAGCGGCCACCCTCGGCGATCAGGTCGGCCAGGCTGCGTCCGTGCTCGATGCTCATGGCACGAAGTCTAGGTTCGGACCCGGGCGAGGGACCGCATCGTCCGACCTCCGGGCGCCTGACCTACGCTCGTCGGCGTGACGGGCAGTGGATGGGACGGCGCCGGCTTCCGCGACCAGGTCCAGGCGGCGCTCGACGACTTCCTCGACGAGCAGACCGCCCGCCTCGCACCGCTGGGCGACGACGCCGGACGGCTGTTGACCGAGGCCCGCGGCGTGATCGGCGGGGGCAAGCGGTTCCGCGCGGCGTTCTGCTGGTGGGGCCACCACGCGATCGCGGCGCCGAGCGACGAGAAGGCGCTGGTGCGGGCGTGCGCCGCCCTGGAGCTGCTGCACGCGAGCGCGCTGGTCCACGACGACCTGATGGACGCCTCCGACACCCGGCGCGGCCGCCCGGCGACGCACCGCGGCTTCGCCACCGCCCACCAGCGCTCGCGCTGGCGCGGCGACCCCGAGCAGTACGGCGCCGCCGCCGCGATCCTGCTCGGCGACCTGCTGCTGTCCTGGTCGGAGGAGCTGCTGCGCCGCTGCGGGCTGCCGCTGGACCAGGTGGCGCCGGCGCTCGCCGTGTTCGACCAGTGTCGGACCGAGGTGATCGCCGGGCAGTTCCTGGACGTGTCGGTACAGGCCCGCGGCCACGCCGACGTCGAGACCGCGATGACCGTGCTGCGTTACAAGTCCGCCAAGTACTCCATCGAGCGCCCGATCCACGTCGGGGCCGCGCTCGCCGGCGCCGGACCGCAGGCGCTGGCGCGGCTCTCGGCCTTCGGGCTGCCGCTGGGCGAGGCGTTCCAGCTGCGCGACGACCTGCTCGGCGTGTTCGGCGACCCGGCGACGACCGGCAAGCCCGCCGGCGACGACCTCGTCGAGGGCAAGCGGACCGTGCTGGTCGCCCTGGCCCTCGACGGAGCGTCCGAGGCTGACGCCGCGCTCCTGGACGGGTCGCTCGGCACCCCGCTCGACGAGGACGAGGTCGCGGTGCTGCGCCGGATCATCGTCGACTCCGGCGCCCAGGAGCAGGTCGAGGCGGTCATCGCGCAGCTCGCCGAGCTCGCCGTCGGCTCGCTGCGCAGCGGCTCGTTCGACCCCGCGGCCACCCAGGTGTTGGAGGAGCTGGCCTCCGCCGTCACGCAGCGGGTCGTCTAGCGGAGCCGCGCCCGCGGATCCGCTGATGGTGGTCGAGCGAGCCGCACGACCGAGCTTGCGAGGTCGTGACCGGCGTGTCGAGGCCTCGATCGGCTCTCGCGGGCGCCGTCCCCAGCGTCGTACGACGTCGTGCTGAGGCGCCTCGATCAGCTCTCGCGGGCGCCGTCCCGCCGGCGTCGTACGTCGGCGCGCAGCGAGGCGCCGGAGACCAGCGCCCCGCACGCGGTGAGGACGGCACCCAGACCCCCGACGACCACGCCCACCCACGCCGACGCGTCACTGCGACGGGTGCCGCCGCGGCCGCTCACGCTCACCCGGGCGTCGCCGTCCTCGGCCAGCGCGAGCGCGGCGTCGAGGGCGGTCCAGGTCAGCAGCACCGCCATCAGGACGCAGAACAGCAGCATCAGGACCCGCCACCAGACGGCGTGCGGACGGTCCTCGCTCAGAGCGCCATCGCCTGCGCGCGCCGCTTGACCTCGGTGCCGCGGTTCTCGCGCAGCGCGTCGATCGGCCGGCCGGGGTAGTCGTCGTCGGTGAACAGCCAGGCGATGATCTCGCGGTCGTCGTAGCGGCCGTCGTGGAGCATCGTCAGCAGGCCGCCGAGGCCCTTGACGACCAAGCCGTCCTGGAGGAAGTCGGCCGGCACCTGCTGGCCGGCCCCGGGCCGCGGGACCGCGGCGGCGAGCTCGTGCTCGCGGATCATCGTCTTCACCTTGGCGACGGTGACGCCCAGCAGCTTGGCGGTCGCGGCCCAGTCGAGCCACTCCGGGACCAGGGTGTCGAGATCGGCGTCGGCGAGTCGGTCGGTCATGGCTCCCACTGTCCCACGCGCGGGCCCGCGCGCCACGCCGGGGACGGGCGAACCGGCCCGGGACGGCGCCCGATCCGTACGATTGGCCCGACGGATCCTTCCCCATCCGTCTCGCAGGAGGGTCGTTGTGGCGTCGGACGGGCACACCCGCACGCCTGCTGGCGCGCCCACGGACGCCCTGACCGGTCGGCTCCTCGACGGCCGCTACCGCGTCGGGCCCCGGGTCGCGCGCGGCGGCATGGCCAGCGTCTACGAGGCCACCGACATCCGGCTCGACCGCACGGTCGCGGTCAAGGTGATGCACCCCGGACTGGGCGACGACGACGAGTTCGCGGCCCGGTTCGTGCGCGAGGCCCGGGCCGCCGCCCGGCTCTCGCACCCCAACGTCGTCTCCGTCCACGACCAGGGCGAGGACGACGGCGTCGTCTTCCTCGCGATGGAGCTGGTCCCGGGCCACACCCTGCGCGACACCATCGGCAAGGAGAGCCCGATGTCGCCGCTGCGGGCGCTCGCGCTGCTCGAGCCGGTGCTCTCGGCGCTCGCCGCCGCCCACCGCGCGGGGCTGATCCACCGCGACGTGAAGCCCGAGAACGTCCTGATCGCCGACGACGGCCGGGTCAAGGTCGCCGACTTCGGCCTGGCCAAGGCGGTCAGCGCCGACACGCAGCACACCGCCACCGGCGGCGTCCTGATCGGCACCGTGTCCTACCTCGCCCCCGAGCTGGTCGTCGACGGCCGGGCCGACGCCCGCGCCGACGTGTACGCCGCCGGGGTGCTGCTCTACGAGCTGCTCACCGGCCGCAAGCCGCACGAGGGCGAGTCACCGATCCAGGTCGCCTACAAGCACGTCCACGAGGACGTCCCGCCGCCGAGCGCGATCGCGCCCGGGCTGCCGGCGTACGTCGACGCCCTGGTCGCCCGCGCGACCGCCCGCGACCGCGGCCAGCGCCCGGCCGACGCCGCGGTCCTGCTCCACCACGTGCACCGGGTCACCCAGGCCCTGGCCGACGGGGTCCGCGAGGACGACGAGCTGACCGCCGACCTGCTCCCCCGCCCCGTGGTCGCCGACGGCCCCGAGCCGACGGTCGCGCTCGAGCGCCGCCCCGGCGACACCGCCCCCGAGATCTGGGACGCCGAGGAGCTCGGCCGGATCCTGGGCCCCCCGGCCACCGAGCCGACCCGGGTCCGGGCCCCGGCCCCGCCGGCCGGTCCCCCGACCGTCCGCACCCCCCGACCCGCTCCCGAGCCGCCGCAGCCCTCGCGGCCCCGTCGACCGCGCCGCTCCCGGCGCGGACTGGTGCTGCTGGTCGTGGCCGTCCTGCTCGCCTCCGGCGTCGGCGCGGGCGCCTGGTGGTTCGGCTCCGGGCGCTACACCGCCGTCCCGGGCGTGGTCAGCCTCCAGCAGGCGGCCGCGGTCGAGAAGCTGGAGGCCGCCGGGCTGGAGACCGAGGTCGGCGACCCGACGTACTCCGAGACCGTGCCCGCGGGCGTCGTCATCGCCACCGACCCCGGCGCGGGCGAGCAGGTCCTCGACGGCGGCACCGTGACGATCACCGTCTCGCGCGGCAAGGAGCGCTACACGCTGCCGGCCCTGGCCGGACTCACCCTCGACCAGGCGACGGCCCAGATCGCCGACCTGAACCTCTCCCTCGGCACGGTCAAGGAACGCTGGTCGGAGACCGTCGCCGCGGGCACCGTGATCGCCAGCTCCCCGGGCGAGGGCAAGGTGCTCGCCCGTGGCGCGAACATCGACCTCGCGGTCAGCAAGGGCCGGCGGCCGATCAAGGTCGGCGACTGGGCCGGCAGGTCGTACGACGACGCGCGGGCCGCGCTCGAGAAGCGCGGCCTGGTCGCGAAGGTCGGCGACGAGCAGTACTCCGACGACGTGCCCGAGGGCGACGTGATCGGGCAGGACCCCCGCGAGGGCACCCTCTTCAAGGGCGAGACCGTCACCTTCACCGTCTCCCTCGGCCCCGAGCTGGTCGAGGTGCCCAACGTCCGCGCCTCCGGCGTCGAGGACGCCCGCGAGCGGCTCGAGGACCTCGGTTTCGTGGTCCGGACCACCGAGGCGGCCGGCTACCTCGGCCTCGGCTACGTCTTCTCCACCGACCCCGGCGCGGGCGAGATGGTCGCCAAGGGCAGCACGATCACGCTCTCGCTCATCTGAGCGTCTAGCCTCGGGCGGTGCGCACGTCCCACGGCCAGCTCCGCAACCCCGTCGGCACCCACGTCACCGTCGGCAAGGGCCTGGTGGCCGGTGCCCTCGCCTCCGCCGAGGAGCTCGGCTGCGAGGCGTTCCAGATCTTCGTGGGCAACCCCCGCGGCTGGGCCCTGTCGGCCGGCAAGCCCGCCGAGGACGCGGCGTTCCGGGCGGCGACGGCCGAGCGTGGCCTGCGCGTGTTCGTGCACGCGCCGTACCTGGTGAACCTCGGCTCGCCGACCCCGGCGACCTACGAGAGGTCGGTCGCCTCGGTGGCCCACAACCTGCGTCGCGCGGCTGAGATCGGCGCCGAGGGCGTCGTCGTGCACACCGGCTCGTTCGTCGACCCGGGCAAGGGCTCGGCCGAGCGGTACGACGCCGCGATGCGCCAGGTCCGCGAGGGCCTGCTGCCGCTGCTCGACGGGCTCTCCGAGGACTCCCCCTGGCTGCTGCTGGAGCCGACCGCCGGGCAGGGCCGGTCGCTGTGCGCGGGCGTCGAGGACCTGGCGCCGTACCTCGCCGCGCTCGACGACCACCCGAGGGCCGGGATCTGCCTGGACACCTGCCACGTCTTCGCCGCCGGCGCTCCCCTGGACGAGCCGGGCGGCACCACCGCCACGGTCGACCGGATCGTCGAGATCGGCGGCTCCGGACGGCTCCGGCTGGTGCACGCCAACGACTCGATGGACGTGCGCGGTGCGTTCAAGGACCGGCACGAGAGGCTCGGCGAGGGACACATCGGGCTGCTCGCGTTCGAGGAGCTGCTGGCCCACCCGGCCACCGCGGGCGTGCCGTTCGTGCTGGAGACGCCGGGCTCGCGGGACGCGGGCGACCCCGGGATCGAGCTGCTGAAGAAGATGCGGTGACGAACCGCCGTACCTCCCTGCTCGCCACCCTGGTCCTGCTGGCCATGACGGCGAGCTGGGGGTCGACGTTCTTCCTCATCAAGGACCTGCTCGACCGGGTGCCGACGCTGGACTTCCTGGCGGTGCGGTTCGCGATCGCCGGCGTGGTGATGGCCCTGGTCGCACCCCGGGCGCTGGCGCGGCTCTCGGCCGAGTCGCGGCGGCGGGCGGCGGTCCTCGGCGGCGTGTACGGCGTCGCCCAGATCCTCCAGACCGCCGGCCTCGCGCACACCCCGGCGTCGGTCTCCGGCTTCATCACCGGCATGTACGTCGTCTGCACCCCGCTGCTCGCCGCCGTGCTGCTGCGGACCCGGATCACCGGCCTGGCCTGGGCGGCGGTCGCGCTCGCGACGACCGGCCTCGGCGTACTCACCCTGGACGGGCTGTCGATCGGGTACGGCGAGGCGATCACCCTCGTCGCGGCCGTGCTCTACGCGCTGCACATCGTCGCGCTCGGCGCCTGGGCCAATGCCCGCGAGGCGCTCGGGATGTCGATCGTGCAGCTGCTGGTGATCGCCGTGATCTGCCTGGTCGCGACGGCGCCGGACGGGATCGTGCTGCCGTCGACCGGGGCGGACTGGCTGTCGGTCGTCTACATGGCCCTGGTCGCCGGCGCCCTCGCGCTGATCGGCCAGACCTGGGCGCAGTCCCACCTGCCCCCGACCCGCAGCGCGATCGTGATGAGCATGGAGCCGGTGTTCGCGGCGTTCTTCGCCGTACTGCTCGGGGGTGAGGCGGTCACCGGGCGGATGGCCGTCGGCGGCCTGCTCGTGCTCGCCGCGATGCTCTTCGTCGAGGCGGCTCCGCGGCGGAAGGTCGAGGGTGAGGTCCAGCACCTGGCGGTGTGAGGAGGGTCAGCGCGCTCCCCTAGGAACGCCTGGTCCTGCCCGTTCGGCCCAACCGCGGCCCCCGGACGTGTGAGCATGTGCGCGTGCGTGCTCGTCTGATCCCCCTCGTCCTGCTCGTCGCCGCCCTGGTCGCGCCGTCGTCATCCGCCACCGCTGCCGACCGTGAGGACTGGCGGGGCGACCGCCAGGCGAAGCCGTCGGCCTACGCGTGGCTGAACGACTACACGCCGAGCGACACCTACACGGTGGCGCTGGTTCGCGGCCTGCGGCCGAAGGCGGTGCTGCGGACGCTGGGGGGCGTGCGGCGAGACTTGGACGGACGCACCCCTCAGGAGGCCGAGGAGTACGTCTTCGACCACATGAGCGACGACTACGAGGGTCCGCCGGTCGTCCAGGTCGAGCGGCACGGCAAGGCCACCGTCGTCTACCTGCCGTACAACTTCGTCCCCGACAGGCTGCTCGCGCGGCTCTCACGCCGCGGCGTCGTGACGGCTTTCTCCACCACCGTCGAGCAGGACACCTACCTCACGGTCGCCAAGAAGGGTCGCATCATCCGGAGGTTCGACGCCGGCTTCCGGCCGCCGCGCAAGGGCGCCCTCCGCCAGGAGAAGGGACTCGACTGGGGCAAGCGGGACCAGAACATCTGGGCCACCGCGTGGGCGTTCAACGAGCGGGTCGGTCGCACCCACGTCAGCCAGGAGTGGTTCCAGGGCGACCACCCGACGTACGTCCTCCGCAAGGACCTGTACTGACGCTGCGGCTGTCCGCACTCTGAAAACCGGCGGCGGCACGAGGCCCGGTCGCCTACGGTTCCTCACGTGGCGCCGACCTACTTCTTTCGACACCTGCCGGGAGCTCCCGTGCAGGCCGTCGTGACGTAGACGCGCCGCACACCACCAACGCCCCCGGCTCACGGCCCGGGGCGTTTCGTCTGTCCGGGGCCGCGCCGGCCAGAGAAGGGAAGCACCAGCATGGTCGTCGTCATGTCCCCGGACGCCACCGACGAGGACGTCGCGCACGTCGTCGCCCGGGTCGAGGGAGTCGGGGGCGAGGCCTTCGTCAGCAAGGGCGTCGTCCGCACCATCATCGGGCTCGTCGGTGACATCGACTCCTTCCACCACCTCAACCTGCGCACCCTGCGCGGGGTGGCGGACGTGCACCGCATCTCCGACCCCTACAAGCTGGTCAGCCGCCAGCACCACGCCGACCGGTCCACGGTCTGGGTCGGTCGCGAGGGCCGCCAGGTGCCGATCGGCCCCGACAGCTTCACCTTCCTCGCCGGACCGTGCGCGGTCGAGACGGCCGAGCAGACCCTGGAGTCGGCGCAGATGGCCAAGTCGGCCGGCGCGACGATCCTGCGCGGCGGGGCCTACAAGCCGCGGACGTCGCCGTACGCCTTCCAGGGGCTGGGGGTGCCCGGGCTGGAGATCCTGGCCGGCGTCGGCGAGGCCACCGGTCTCCCGGTGGTGACCGAGGTCGTCGACGCGCGCGACGTACCGGTGGTGGCGGAGTACGCCGACATGCTGCAGATCGGCACCCGCAACATGGCCAACTTCGGGCTGCTCCAGGCCGTCGGCGACGCCGGCAAGCCGGTGCTGCTGAAGCGCGGGATGACGGCCACCATCGAGGAGTGGCTGATGGCGGCCGAGTACATCGCCCAGCGCGGCAACCTCGACGTCGTCCTCTGCGAGCGCGGCATCCGCACCTTCGAGCCGTCGACCCGCAACACCCTCGACATCTCGGCCGTCCCCGTCGTCCAGGCCACCAGCCACCTGCCGGTCATCGTCGACCCGTCGCACGCGTCGGGCCGCAAGGACCTGGTCGTGCCGCTGTCGCGCGCGGCGATCGCGGTCGGGGCCGACGGGGTCATCGTCGACGTCCACCCGGACCCCGAGACCGCGCTCTGCGACGGGCCGCAGGCGCTGCTCGGCAGCGAGCTGCGCGAGCTCGCCCAGGCGGTACGACGGCTGCCCCCGATCGTGGGCCGGATGGACGCGGGGAGCCTGGTCAGGACCGTCTGAGCCGGTTTCGCCTAATCTTTCGC
Organism: Nocardioides sp. CCNWLW216; assembly: GCF_037120545.1. Lineage (NCBI taxonomy): Bacteria > Bacillati > Actinomycetota > Actinomycetes > Propionibacteriales > Nocardioidaceae > Nocardioides > Nocardioides sp. CCNWLW216. Next base: position 124,874 of record NZ_JBBBBJ010000004.1, on the reverse strand, counting down.
ACGCGAGACCCGCGACGGGCCGGCGAAGGAGCGAGATGACCACCTGCACGAGGTGCGGCCACCGGATCGAGGTGGGCAGGTTCTGCACCAACTGCGGCGCGCCGGTCGGCCCGGCGGGCGCCGGGCCGACCGACACCGCCGAGCGGCCCGCCGTACCGACGGCCGGTCCGACGTCGCCTCCGCCCCCGCTGCCGCCCGCGCCGACCACCGCCCGGTTCCCGCTCTTCGCCGACGAGGTGGGGACGGCCGGGCCGCCTCCGCCTCCCCCGCCGCCGCCCTCGGAGCCGCCCTCGGAGCCGCCCAGTGGGCCTCCGACGACGCCGCCGGCCGGCCGGCCGGCGCACCGCCGTCGTACCGGCTGGCTGGTGTGGGTGGTGACGGCGGCCGTGCTGGTGGTCGTCGCACTCGCGGGCGCGAGCCTGCTGCTCGCGGGCGGTGGCGGCGACGACGACCGCGCCGCCGACCCCGCGGGCTCGTCGAGTACGGAGCCGGCGGAGGAGACGACCCCGGCCGACCCCGGTGCGGACCCGCCGCCCGAGGAGACCCCGGCCGAGGAGGCACCCGCCGGCGAGCCCGAGGACGTGGCCGGCGCCGCGACGGCCGAGGTCCCCGCGACCGCTCCCCCGGGCACCGACGTCGACGGCGCGCGGATCCGCTACGACGCCGGCAAGATGCTGGACGGCGACCCGACGACCTGCTGGCGGATGACCGGCGACGGCACCGGTCGCGAGATCGTCCTGACCCTGGCCGAGCCCACGACCGTCACGGCGCTGGGGCTGATCAACGGCTACGCCAAGACGGCCCGCGACGGCCGCGACCGCCCGCTGAACTGGTACGCCGGCAACCGCCGGATCCTGGCCGTCGAGTGGGAGCTCGACGACGGCACCGTCGTGCCGCAGGACCTCCGGGAGACCCGCGACCTGCAGGCGGTCGAGATCGACCCGGTCGAGACCTCGCGGATCGTGCTGCGGCTGGTCGAGGTGAGCAGTCCGGGCCAGGGCCGGGCGAAGCGCGACAACACCGCCGTCAGCGAGGTCGCCGTGGTGGGCACGCCCGCCGGATGAGCCCGGTCCCGGCGCTGCCCTACCACCGCGCGGTGGCCGACGTCCTGGAGCGCGAGCACCCGGCGTCGGTCGCCGCGCTGACGGCCGGTGCGGGCCCGGACGGTGCCGAGCTGGACCAGTCCCTGCTGAGGTCGACGTACCGACTGGAGCCGGAGGCGCACCCCGAGGTGCACGCCGCGGCGGCCGGAGCCGCCGACGCGCTGGGGGTCGGCGTCCCGGTCGAGGTGTACGCCGTCGAGGGCGCCGCCGCCCCGAACGCCGAGCTGGTCTTCGTCCCGGACCGGGCGATCCTGGTGCTCAGCGGACCGGTCCTGGAGCTGCTGGACGCCGACGAGCTGGCCGCGGTGGCCGCCCACGAGCTCGCGCACCACCTGCTGTGGACGCGGGACGGCGGCCGCTACCTCGCGGTCGCCCGGCTGCTCGACGCCGCCGACTCCGACGCGCGCACGCCGGCGGAGTACCTCGAGACCGCCCGGCGCTACCGCCTGGCGACCGAGCTGTACGCCGACCGCGCGGCCCTGGACGCCACCGGCTCGCTGGTCGGGGTAGTCGGCGGACTGCTGAAGGTCGCGACCGGGATGCGTCAGGTCGACCCGGCGTCGTACCTCCGCCAGGCCGCAGAGGTCGACTTCTCCATGGCCAGCGCCGGCACCACCCACCCCGAGACGGTGCTGCGGGCCTGGGCGCTGCAGCGCTGGTCGGAGGACCCGGAGGGGGCTGACGCTCCCGTCGAGGAGGCGTTCGCGCCGTCGCTCAACCTCGACGCCCTCGACCTCCTCGGCCAGGACCGGTTGCTGGTCCTGACCCGCGAGCTGGTCGCCGCCCGGGTCGCCCTCGACCCCGACCCGGCCCCGGAGGTCCTCGTGACCGCCGAGCAGTACGGCGTCGCGGCAGAGCCGGCGTACCCGCGCACCCCGGGCTCGCTGCTGCCGGACGGGCTGCCCACGGAGACCCGGCGCTACCTCGCCGGGGTGCTCGCCGACCTGGCGACCGCCGATCCCGAGGCCGGTCCGGACGCGCTGGCCCGGACCCTGATGCTGGCCCGCGGCTGCGGGCTCGGTCGCGACCTGGACGCGATGCTCGGCACCCACCTCGGTCTCGACGAGCGGGCCCGTGCCCTGGTCGCGCAGCGCGCCGACGTCCTCGCGACGGGCGGCGAGTGATGCGGGAGGTCGTGGCCCGGGCGGCGGAGCGGGGCGGACTGCCGGTCGACGACGCGCTGGCCCTGCTGCTGCCGCTGGTGGCCCAGGTGCGCGAGACCCACGAGGGGGGTCTGGTGGCCCCCCTGCAGGGCCTGCTGCGGCTGCGCGTCCAGGACCACGCGCTGGGCTTCGCACCCCTGGACGCGCTACCCCCGCGGCGGGCCGACCGCGCGGTCCGCGACGCGGGCCGGGAGACTTCGTCCGCGCTCGAGGTCCGCGCCGACGACAGCGCCACGGAGGCGCGCAGACCGCGGATCGTCGTCGGCTGGCAGCGCTGGGAGCACCTGCTCGGCCACCACGACGAGCTCACCGACATCGGCAGCCTGGGCGAGCTGCTCGCCGCGCTGTGCCTGGGCCTCGACCTCGCGGACCCGGCCGACGTCGAGCAGCTGGCCCGGCACCGGCGCAACCTGTTCGCCCTGCGACCCGACCTGCACCCCGTGGTCGCCGCGGTCGCGACGTCGATGCTCGAGCCGGACCGACACCGGCGGGCCCAGGACCTGGGTGACGTCGCCGTCCGGTTGGCCACCTACCGGGACCAGCCGGAGGACTTCGACCTCGCCCGGGTCCTGACCACCGGAGGCCGCGACCATCGTACCTCGGTGCTGACGCACCTGCGCGACCGGCTCTTCGACCTCACCCGCCGCAACCCGCTGCTGCACTTCCGCGCCACCCAGCGCACCCTGGACCTGACCGAGGCCTCGGTGCCGCTGGTGCTCGACGTCCGCAGCATCCGGCCCGAGCAGCTCTTCACCTGGACCGGCCGGACCGCCCGCCGGCTGGCCGCTGGCCGGGCCGTCGACGTCGGCGCGATGGTGCGGTGGGACGACGCACCGTACGCCGCCGCCTCGTTGGACGCGCTGATCTCGACCGCGCGTCGCGACCGGGCCGAGTACGGCCAGGACCAGCTGCGGCTGATCGTCGCGTTCCTGCGCTGGCACGACGTCAAGGGCGACCCGGCGACCCGGGTGCCATCGCCGCTGGTCCTCGCCCCGGTGACCCTGACCAAGCAGCGCGGGGTCCGCGACTCCTACCGGCTGCAGCTGGTGACTTCCGAGGCCGAGGTCAACCCGGTGCTGCGCCACCAGCTCCGGGAGCTGTACGGCTTCGACCTCCCCGAGACAGTCGATCTGGAGGACGACGAGGCGCTGGCCACCCTCCGGGCGACGATCGAGCAGCAGGCGCGGGTCAGCCAGCCGGGGGTCTCGGTGGCCCTGGTCGACCGCCCGCGGATCGACCTGGTCCGCGCCCGGGCCCGGACCGCCGTCCAGGCCTACCGTCGTCGGCGGAGCAGCGGCCGCCCGACGATCGGCCGGCGCCAGTACGCGTACTCCTACTCCCACCCCGGCTGGGTGCCGCTCGGCCTCCAGGTCTTCCGGGACCAGGTCCTCCGCGGCCCGCTCCCCGTGTCCGTGGAGCTCGGCGACGCCCCCGTGCCGCGCCAGGCGATGACGGAGCGGGAGCTCTACTCGCTCGACGCCGAGGGCGAGGCCAACCCCTACGCCTGGGAGGTCGACCTGTGCTCGGTGACCCTGGCGAACTTCAACTACCGCACGCTGAGCCTGGTCCGCGACTACGACGCACTGCTCGCCACCCCGGTCGAGAACCCCGCCTTCGACGAGCTGTTCTCGACCGCCGCCCGCGACCTGCCGGACCCCGGCCTCGAGATCCCGGTGGAGGACCGCTACCTGGTCGTGCCGGCCGACGACTCCCAGCTCGCGGCGATCGCCCAGGCCCGCGCGGGCGACAACTTCGTCATCCAGGGTCCGCCCGGCACCGGCAAGTCGCAGACGATCACCAACCTGATCGCCGACTACCTCGCCCGGGGGCAGCGGGTGCTGTTCGTCTGCCAGAAGCGGGCCGCCCTCGACGTCGTGCACGCGCGGCTGCGCTCCCAGGGCCTCGACGAGGTCTGCACCCTGGTCCACGACAGCCAGGCCGACAAGAAGGCGTTCGTGCACGGTCTGCGTGACACCTACGAGCGCTGGCAGGCCGCGCCCGATGACCTCGCGTCGGCCGAGGAGGCGCGGACCCGGCTGGTCGGCGAGCTGGCCGCGGCGCGGGCCGAGATCGGGTCCTACGAGCTCGCCCTGACCACCGGCCCCGACCCGCGGGTCGTCGACCTCCTGGACCGGCTGATCGCCCTGCGCGGGACCGGGACCGATCTGGACGCCACCCAGCGGCTGCTGCTCCCCCTGCCGGCCGCCTGGCTGGCCGCGCGTCCCGAGGTCGACGCCCTGGCCGCCGCCCTCACCCGGTACGACGGCGCGGGCACGCTGGCCGGCTCCCCGGTGGGCCTGGTCGATCCCGCCTGCCTCGCCGACCCCCGGGCCGACGCGCTGGTGGCCGAGCGGGCGGGGGCTGCGGCCGGGCTGCTCGACCGGCTGGCCGGCGTCCTGGAGCACGGGCCGACCGGGACCCTCGACGACGCCCGGGCCGTGGCTCGGCTGCACCTGCTCCTCGATCCGCTGGTCGCCCGCGGCCGGCTCGACGTCCTGCGCGCCCGGTCGACCGCGGCCACCGATCTCCGGGGCCGGGCCGCCGACCACGCGGCGGCTCGGGACGCGGCGGACCGGGCGGCCGAGGCCGCCGCCGGCTGGCGGCAGCCGCTCGGGCCCGACGAGGCTCGGGAGGCGCTGGCCGTGGCCCGCGACAAGGAGGGGGCGCTGCTGCGCTTCCTCAGTGGCCCGTGGCGGCGGGTCCGTGACGCCGTCGCGCAGGGGTACGACGAGGAGGCCTCTCCCACCTCCGCGCTGACCCTGCTGGTGGCCCGTTACGACGCCGAGGGACGGCTGGCCGACCTGCGCGACGACGCCGTCCGGACCTGGGGGCACCCCGACCCGACCGCGCTCGAGACCGCGCTCGCGGCCGTCCGCCGGCTGGACGGCGACCGCGCCGCCTGGCGCGACCTGCTCGCCGCCGCCGACGACGCGCTGCGAGACCGCCTCGACACCCTGGCCCCGCTCCTCGACGAGCTCGACGCCGCCGCGACCGGGGTCCTGGAGTTGCGGGGCGAGGTCGCCGGACTCCGCAACGGACTGACCGTGCTCGCCGGGCCCGCGGGGCAGGCCCAGGTACGAGCCGTGGCCCCGGCGCTGCGCGCCCTCGGCGCCACCCCGTCGGTGCTCGACGCGCTTCGTGCCCTCCCGCTCACCCCTGACGCGCTGGAGCACGCCGTGCTGCTCGCGGAGCTCGAACGCCGGCGGGCCGGCGCCCCCGCCCTCGACACCGTCGACGGGGAGCGACTGGCCGACCTGGTGGACCGGGTCGGCGCGCTGGTCCCTCAGCTGCAGCGGGCCAACGCCCGGGTCGTCACCGCACGGCTGCGGGACCGCTTCCGGTCCGGCGTCGAGCTGAGCCAGCGCAGCGTCAGCGGGATGCTGCCCGAGGAGCGCGCGAGCAAGAAGGTGTGGAGCGACGGACGTCGCGTGCTGGAGCACGAGTTCGGCAAGGTCCGCGCCTACAAGTCGATCCGCCAGCTCGCGTCGGCCGAGCCCGGTGCGGTGGTCGGCGCGATGCGGCCGGTGTGGCTGATGAGCCCGTCCTCGCTCTCCGACGTCCTGCCCCTGGAGTCGGTCTTCGACGTCGTGATCTACGACGAGGCCAGCCAGGTTCCGGTCGAGGAGGCGGTGCCGGCCCTCCATCGGGCCGCCCAGGTCGTCGTGGTCGGGGACCGGATGCAGCTGCCGCCCACGACGTACTTCCAGGCCCAGGTCTCCTCGGTGTCCGACGGGGACCCGGACGACGAGACCACCCGCGTGGGGACGGTGCTCGATGCCGACAGCTTCCTGGCGGTCGGCTCGGTGCGGCTGCCGTCGGCGATGCTGCTGTGGCACTACCGCAGCCGCTACGAGGCGCTGATCCAGTTCAGCAATGCCGCCTTCTACGACGGCCGCCTGGCCACCGTCCCCGACCGTCAGCCGCCCGTGGTCGCGCCCGAGCCGCTCGCCGTCGCGGCGGCGGAGCCGGTCGACCTGGTCGACGAGGTGCTGGCCCGCAGCATCAGCCTGGTCCGGGTCACCGACGGCGTCTACACGCAGCGCACCAACCCCGCCGAGGCGACGGTGATCGCCGGGCTGGTCCGCGACCTGCTGCTGCACGGCACCGGGCTGACCCTCGGGGTGGTCGCCTTCTCCGAGGCCCAGCAGGGCGAGATCGAGCGAGCCCTGGAGCGGCTCGGTGCCGAGGACCCCACCTTCGCGACCGCCTACGAGGCCGAGCTGACCCGCGAGGAGGACGGCCAGGGCGTCGGGCTGTTCGTGAAGAACCTCGAGAACGTCCAGGGCGACGAGCGCGACGTCGTGATCATGAGCGTCTGCTACGGCCCGGCCGCCGACGGTCGGATGCGGATGGCCTTCGGGCCGATCAACAACAGCGGCGGCGAGAAGCGCCTCAACGTGATCTTCAGCCGGGCCAAGCGGCACATGGTGCTGGTCTCGAGCATCGATCACACGGCGATCACCAACACCTACAACGACGGCGCCAACACCCTGCGCGGCTTCCTGCAGTACGCCGCCGCCGTCTCCGCGGGTGACCCGTCCGCCGCCACCGCGGTGCTCCGAACCCTCCGCGAGCGCGACCGCGCCGACGGCCAGGTGGCTCGCCCGGAGCCGGCCGTCGTCGAGCAGCTCGCCGAGGCGCTGGCGGCCCGCGGCCTGGAGGTGGCGCGTGACGTCGGCCAGTCCCACTTCCGCTGCGACCTCGCCCTGCGTCGACCCGGCGGCACGTCGTACGACGTCGCCGTGCTCGTCGACCACCCGGCGCGGCTCGCGGCGGCGCCGGCCGACGCGCGCCGGATCGCGCAGCCCGCGGCGCTGGCTGCCGCCGGCTGGCGGGTCGAGCAGGTGGTGGCGACCGAGTGGCTGGAGCGGCCCGGGGCCGTCGTCGACCGGTTGGTGGCCGCGCTGGGCTAAGACGTGCGCTGGCGCTGCGGCGCCCGCGCCAGCGCGGCGGTCAGCGCGTCGAGCACGACCGGCTTGCTGAGGTAGTCGTCCATGCCTGCGGCCAGGAACCGCTCCCGGTCACCACCGAGGGCGTTGGCGGTCAGCGCGACCAGCCACGGTCGGTCCTCGCCCGCCTGCTCGCGGATCAGGCTGGCGGCGCGCAGACCGTCCATGACCGGCATCTGGATGTCCATGAGGACCAGGTCGAAGGAGCCCAGGCGTACGGCGTCGACCGCCTGCTGGCCGTTGACGACCACGGTCGGGACGATGCCCAGCCGGTCCAGCATCCGGGTGATGACCTTGCGGTTGACCGGGTCGTCCTCGACCACCAGCACCGCCTGACCGTCGGGCGGCGGTGGGGACTCGATCGTCGCGGGTGGCTCGCGGGTGCAGGAGCCGTGCACCATCCGGATCTCGACGCGGGTGCCCTCGCCGACCGAGGAGGTCAGGTCGATGCGGCCGCCCATCGCCTCGACCAGCCGGCGCGAGATCGCCAGGCCCAGGCCGGTGCCGCCGTGCTCGCGAGTGGGCGAGGCGTCGACGCGCACGAACGAGCGGAAGAGCTCGGGGACCCGCTCCGCGGGGATCCCGATGCCGGTGTCGCGCACCGTGGTGACCACCTCGTGCCGGCCGTCGGGCAGCTCGCGGGCCGAGCAGTCGATCTCGACGGCGCCGTGCTCGGTGAACTTCACCGCGTTGCCGACGACGTTGACCAGCACCTGCCGGAGCCGAGTCGTGTCGCCGCGGAGGCTGGCGGGGATGTCGGCGGCGCAGCGCAGCACCAGGTCGATGCCCTGGTGGTCGGCGGCCGGGACGAACATCCCGACCGTCTCGTCGAGCAGGTCGCGCATGGAGAACGGCTCGTCGGCGTAGGCCATCCGACCGGACTCGAGGCTGGAGTAGTCGAGGACGTCGTTGATCAGGGCGAGCAGGTGGCTGCCGCTGCGGTGCGCGGTGAGCACGAAGTCGCGCTGCTCGTCGTCGAGCTCGGTGAGCAGCAGCAGGTCGGTGAGGCCGAGGACCGCGTTGAGCGGAGTCCGGATCTCGTGGCTCATGGTGGCCAGGAAGGTGGCCTTCTCCTGCGCCGCGAGCTCGGCCGCCTGCCGGGCCGCCGTGTGCAGCTGCTCCAGCTCGTGGCGCTCGGTGATGTCGGTCATCACCGCGAAGTAGCCCTCGGTCGTGCCGTCCGGCGCGTGCAGCGGCGAGGCGTCGACGCTCAGCCACGACTCGCGCCCGTCGGCGCCCTGCAGCACGACCTCGACCTGCATCCGCTCGCCGCGCTCCATCGCCGAGCCGAGGAGCGCGATGCTCCGCGGGTCGGTGGCCGGGCCCTGGAGGAACTCCATGGCGTGTCGCCCGCGCATCACCTCCAGCGTCCAGCCGGAGGCCCGCTCGAAGGCCTCGTTGACCCACAGGATCAGTCCGTGCTCGTCGGTCGCGGCCAGCGCGCTGTCGGTGGCCCGGACCACCCGGGAGTAGAACGACAGGTCGTCGTTGACCTCTTGCAGCTCACCGAGCGCCTGCTCACGGTGCCGGTCGACCCGGATCAGCAGCCACGCGCCCACGATCGTGAAGGCGATCCCGGAGAGCAGGATCCCGCAGAGCAGCACCAGCAGCCGCACCAGGTCGCCGACCAGCTCGCCGTCGATCGGCGCGGCGTTGTCGAACTGTCGCTCGTGCTCGCGGGCGTCCATGAGCAGGTCGTGGCCCAGCACCACGCTCGCGGCGATCAGCACGAGGCCCAGCAGCCCGAAGCCCGCCGCGACCCACTGCCATCGGCGCGGGGCGCGCCTCAGCACCGCGCCACCGTCGTCGGTCGTACGGCGGCCCGGCGGGCCCGCGAGCGGGCAGCACGGACGTCGAGCATGGCAGTCACGATGTCAGCCGAAGCGCAAGGAAGACCTGAGACTACGTGTGAATTCGATCAAGGTGGGGCCGCCCCCCGGTCGGCCGTCCGGGCGGTCAGGCCCCGGACTGGAGACGGTACCCGAGACCGCGGACCGTCGTGATCGGATCGGGTGAGCCGGGGGCGGCCCGGAGCTTGCGGCGCAGGTTGCCGATGTGGACGTCGACGACCCGCAGGTCGCCCTCGTAGGTGCGGCCCCACACGTCCTCGTGCAGCTCGCTGCGGCTGAAGACCTTGCGCGGCGAGGCGGTCAGCGCCGACAGCAGGTCGAACTCGATCCGGGTCAGCGCCAGCGGGATCCCGGCGACCGTGACCTCGCGGCCCGCGACGTCCAGCTCCAGCGTGCCGACCCGACGTACCTCGGGGGCGCGCGGCGCGCGCGGACGACGTCGTACGGCCTCGATGCGGGCGGCCAGCAGCACCGGCGAGTAGGGCTTGGTGACGTAGTCGTCGGCCCCGAGCCGGAAGCCGATGACCTTCTCGACCTCGGAGCCGTGCGCGGTGACCATCACCACGTGCGCGTCGGTGAAGGTGCGCAGCCGCCGGCAGACCTCGAAGCCGTCCATGCCCGGCAGGGCCACGTCGATCAGGACCAGGTCGTAGTCGTGGACCCGGGCCGCGTCCAGCCCGCGCTCGCCCGACGCGGCCTGGTGCACCTCGTAGCCACCCTGCTCGAGGATGCGCCGGGAGAGCCGGGCGAACTCCTCGGCGTCCTCGATCACCAGCGCGGTCGGCCGGCTCGCGAGCGGCCGCCGGGGCCGGGTGGCGAGCGCGGTCAGGACGGGGGAAGGCATGGGCGATCCATCGGCAGGAGGTGGCCCCGTCTGAGGGTCAACCGTCCAGCGCGGCGATCTTGCGGCGCAGCAGCCGACGCTCGCGCTCCTGCGGGCAGAGGACGACGGCGGCCTCCAGTTCGACGCGTGCCTCGTCGGTCCTCCCGAGTCGGGTCAGCAGCTCGCCGCGGACGCTCGGGAGCAGGTGGGACCCAGCGAGCCGGCCCTCGGCGACCAGCTCGTCGACCGCGGCCAGGGCCGCCGCCGGGCCCTCGGCCATCGCCAGGGCGACCGCCCGGTTGAGGGCGACGACGGGTGACGGGGCGAGGCGGCCGAGCGCCTCGTAGAGCAGCACCACCCGCTCCCAGTCGGTCGCGGCCACCGACGGCGCGACGGCGTGGCACTCGGCGATCGCGGCCTGGACGCCGTACGCCCCGAGGCCGCGGCCGACCTGGCCGGCCCGGGTCAGCGCCGCCCGGCCGCGACGGATCGCGGCGTGGTCCCAGCGGCGTCGGTCCTGGTCCTCCAGGAGGACCGGGTCGCCGGCCGCGTCCAGGCGCGCAGGGAACCGAGCAGCGGTGAGCTCCAGCAGCGCCAGCAGTCCGTGGACCTCCGGCTCCTCGGGCACCAGCCGGGCCAGCACCCGGGCCAGCCGGGTCGCCTCGACGGCGAGGTCGACCCGGATCAGGTCGCGACCGGACGTCGCCGAGGACCCCTCGGTGAAGATCAGGTAGAGCACGCTGAGCACCGGGCCGAGCCGCTCGCGACGCTCCGCGGCGGGCGGCACCTCGAACGGCACCCGGGCGGCCGCCAGCGTCTTCTTGGCCCGGGTGATCCGCGCCTGCACGGTCGCGGTCGGCACCAGGAAGCCGCGGGCGATCTCGTCGCTGGTCAGGCCGCCCAGGACCCGGAGCGTGAGCGCCACCTGCGACTCCGGCGACAGCGCCGGGTGGCAGGAGACGAACAGCAGCGCGAGCGCGTCGTCCTCGATCCGGTCGGGGTCCCAGAGCAGGTCGGGGTCGGCGGGCCGGTCGACCCCCGGGTCGCGGGCGAGCGCGGCGTACCGCTCGTCGCGGGCGGCGCGCCGCCGGAAGCCGTCGATCGCCCGTCGCCGCCCGACGGTGAGCAGCCAGCCCGCCGGGTTGGCTGGTACGCCGTCGCGCGGCCAGCCGACCAGCGCCTCGGCGAGCGCCTCCTGGGCGAGGTCCTCCGCGAGCGCGAAGTCGCCGGTGTAGCGGGCCAGGGTGGCGACGATGTGGGCCGACTCGATGCGCCACACCGCCGCCACCGCCTCCCTGGTCACGACCGGGTCACAGCTGGCCGGTGGCCTCGCGCCAGGCCCGCTCCTTCTGGATCCACGGGTTGTCCTGCGGAAACTCGTCGATGCTCGGGACCCGGCGGATCTCCGTCTTGATCCCCGGCCGGGTCATCGGCAGCCGACGGGCCCACTCGACGGCCTCCTCCTGCGAGGCCACCTCGAGGAGATAGAAGCCGCCGAACAGCTCCTTGGTCTCGCCGTACGGCCCGTCGGTGACGACCGGCGGCTCGGAGGAGTAGTCGACGACGACGCCCTGGGCAGCGTCGTCGAGGCCCTCCGCGGCGAGCAGCACGCCGGCGGCGATCAGCTCCTCGTTGAAGCGGCCCATCGCCTCGAGCATCTGGTCGAAGTCGACGTCGGCATAGCTCGCGACGGCCTCGTCGGTCCCGCGCATGATCAGCATGTACTTCATGGTGCTCTCCTGTCGGATCGGGGTCCCGGTGGGACCCTCTCACCCGTCAGTCGAACGGGGAACGCCGCGATCGACACCGCTCCGGAAGTTTTTTCTCAGAGGCTCGCGAGGACGCTCGCGGCCCGCTCGGCGTCGGCGCGGCTCACGTCGAGGTGCGTGACGAGGCGTACGGCGGTGGGCCCGACCGTGGCCACCAGGACCCCGGCCTCGCGGGCCCGCGCGACGTACGACGCCGCGTCGGGCCGGTCGACCACGACGATGTTGGTGTCGACCGCGTCCGGGTCGCCGCCCGCGGCCTCGGCGAGCAGCCGGGCGTGGGCGTGGTCGTCGGCCAGCCGCTCGACGTGGTGGTCGAGCGCGTGCAGGCCGGCCGCGGCCAGCAGGCCGACCTGGCGCATGCCGCCGCCCATCCGCTTGCGCCACACCCGGGACTCGGCGATCGCGTCGGCCGAGCCGACCACCAGCGATCCGACCGGCGCGCCCAGGCCCTTGGACAGGCAGACGGCCAGCACGTCGGCGACCGCGCCGTACTCCTGCAGCGGCGTGCCGGTCGCGACGTGCGCGTTCCAGACCCGGGCGCCGTCCATGTGCACCTTCGCGCCGGCGGCGGTCGCGAACTCGCGCAGGTCTCGCAGGTCGGCCAGCGGCAGCACCGCTCCCCCGGCGAAGTTGTGGGTGTTCTCGACCGAGATCGCCGCGGTCGGCACGAAGTAGTGCCCCATGTCGGGGGCGAACAGGTCGCGCAGCACCGGCAGGTCGACCTGGCCGCGCGGGTGGATCCAGGTGCGCGAGGTGATGCCGGAGTACGCGCCGTGGGCCCCCAGCTCGGCCCGCACGATGTGGGCCCGCGACTCGCAGAGCACCTCCTGCCCGGGCTGGACGACGGTGCGCACCGCGAGCACGTTGGCCATCGAGCCGGTCGGCGTGAACAGCGCCGCCTCGTGGCCGAACAGCCCCGCGACCCGCTCCTCCAGCGCCCGGACCGTCGGGTCCTCGCCGTACACGTCGTCGCCGACCTCGGCCCGGGCCATCGCCGTACGCATCGCCTCGGTGGGTCGGGTCAGGGTGTCGGAGCGGAGATCGATCATCACTGTCCCTCGGTGGTCGAGTAGCGAGCGCCGGCGAGCGTATCGAGACCGCTGATGGTCTCGACACGCCGCCTCGTTCCTCGACGGCTACTCGACCGACGAAGCGCCCAGAGCGATCAGGGCTTGGAGGACCGCAGCATGTCCGCGACGAGGAACGCCAGCTCCAGCGACTGGACCCGGTTGAGCCGCGGGTCGCAGACCGACTCGTAGCGAGCGGAGAGGTCCATGTCGGTGAGCTCCTCGCCGCCGCCGACGCACTCGGTGACGTCGTCGCCGGTGAGCTCGACGTGCAGGCCGCCGGGCCAGGTGCCGAGCGCGCGGTGCACGTCGAAGAAGCCCTGGACCTCGTCGATGACGTCGTCGAAGCGGCGGGTCTTGTAGCCCGAGCTGGCCTCGAAGGTGTTGCCGTGCATGGGGTCGCAGATCCAGGCGACCTGGAGACCCTCGGCGGTGACCTTCTCGATCAGCGACGGGAGACCGTCGCGGATCCTGCCGGCGCCGAAGCGGGTGATGAAGGTGAGCCGGCCGGCCTCGTTGGTCGGATTGAGCTTGGCGGCCAGCGCCAGGGCGTCGTCGGCCGACGTGGTCGGGCCGAGCTTGACGCCGATCGGGTTCTGGATGTGGCTGAGCAGCTCGACGTGGGCGTTGTCGAGCTGGCGGGTGCGCTCGCCGATCCAGACGAAGTGGCCGGAGACGTCGTACGGGAGCTGGGTGCGCGAGTCGATGCGGGTGAGGGCGTGCTCGTACTCCAGCACCAGCGCCTCGTGACTGGAGTGGAAGTCGACCCGGTGGAACTCGTCGGGGTCGGCGCCGATGGCCTTCATGAAGGTGAGCGCGCGCTCGATCTCGTGGGCCATCGCCTCGTACTGCTGGCCGAACGGCGAGGTCTTCACGAAGTCGGTGTTCCAGGTGTGCACCTGGCGGAGGTCGGCGTACCCGCCGGTGACGAAGGCGCGGACCAGGTTGAGCGTCGCGGCCGAGGAGTTGTAGACGTCGACCAGCCGCTGCGGGTCGGGGACCCGGGAGGCCTCGGTGAACTCGTAGCCGTTGACCGCGTCGCCGCGGTAGGCCGGCAGCGTCACGCCGTTGCGCGTCTCGTTGTCGCTGGAGCGCGGCTTGGCGTACTGCCCGGCGATCCGGCCGAGCTTCACGACCGGCACCGACGCGGCGTACGTCAGCACGACGGCCATCTGCAGCAGCACCCGCAGCTTGTTGCGGACGTTGTCGGCGGTGACGCCGGCGAACGTCTCGGCGCAGTCGCCGCCCTGGAGGATGAACGCCTCACCCCGGGTGACGGCCGCGATCTTGTCCTTCAGCTCGTCGCACTCCCCCGCGAAGACCAGCGGCGGCATCGTCCGCAGCCGGTCGACGGCGGCGTCCACCTTCGCGCGGTCGGGGTAGGTCGGCTGCTGGGCCGGGCCGAGGGCGTGCAGGTCAGCCAGGGAGGGGATGGTGCTCACCCCTCCAGGGTACGGCGGCCCGCCGTACCGCCCCGATTCGTCGCGGGGCCGTGAGACTCGGTCTCGATTCGCTTCCCGCGTCCTCGTCCGTCGGCCGCGTCGCCACTCGACCCGGCACCGGTCTTCCGGGACTCGCCCCGGACGGTGCTCAGTCCTCCAGGTGCTCGATGTCGCGGAAGCCGGTCTTCTTGGCGCGGATGCCGCGGTTGGTCAGCCAGGTGAAGGCCCACAGCACGATGCCGAGGCCGAGCAGTCCGGCGGCGATCTTGTACTGGACCATGTCGGCCTCCAGTCGCGCCCAGGGCCCGAGCAGGAAGGCGCAGCCGATCGCGCCGACGATCGGGATCACCGTGGGTGCGCGGAAGGCGCGCTCGGGCGTGGGGTCGCGGCGCAGGACCAGGCAGCAGACGTTGACGATCGTGAACACCGCGAGCAGCAGCAGCGAGGTGGTGCCCGACAGCGCCGCCACGACCGTGGTGTCCGACTGGGTGCGGACCACGACGATCAGCGCGAGGGCGAGGACCGTGGTGAACAGGATCGCGACCCACGGCGAGCGGCGGACCGGCAGCACCCGGCCCAGGGTCCGCGGCAGCACGTCCTGCTGGGCCATGCCGTAGATGAGCCGGCTGGCCATCAGCATGTTGATCAGGGCGGTGTTGGCGACGGCGAAGACCGTCAGGAACGGGAAGATCTTGTCGATCGGCAGGTCGGGCGCACCGACCCGGACGACGTCGAGCAGGATCCCGGCCTCGGCGTTCTTCGGGTTCGCGATGTCGCCGGGCGGGATGACCGCGACCACGGTGACGGCGACGAGCATGTAGATGACGACCGCGATGCCGAGACCGGTCAGCATCATCCTCGGGAAGATCTTCAGGGGGTCCTTGGTCTCCTCGACCATGTTGACCGAGTCCTCGAAGCCGACCATCGAGAAGAACGCGATCGCGGTGGCCACGGTGACGGCCATGAACAGGCCCTTGTCGTCGGGGCTCTCGAAGACCGTCACCCGGCTCAGGTCGCCGTCGCCGCCGGTCACCGCGTAGAAGCCGATCCCGATGACGATCGCCAGCGCGGCCATCTCGACCAGGGTGAGGATCACGTTGAACTTCACGCTCTCCCCCACGCCGCGCAGGTTGATCCCGGCCAGCAGACCCATGAAGAGCAGCGCGACCACCAGGCTGGCGGTGTCGCTGGTGGGGATCCCCGGCAGCAGCTCGTCGAGGCCGATGAGCAGGTTCTCGGCCAGCAGGCCCGACGAGGTCGAGGCGCTGGTGATGCCCGAGCACACCACCGTGAAGGCGACCAGGAACGTGACGAAGTGGATGCCGAACGCCTTGTGCGTGTAGAGCGCCGCGCCCGCCGCCTGCGGGTACTTCGTCACCAGTTCCAGGTAGGAGTACGCCGTCAGCGTCGCCACCGCGAAGGCGACCAGGAACGGCAGCCACGCGATGCCACCCACCTGGCCCGCCAGGCGACCGGTCACGGCGTACACGCCGGCACCGAGGATGTCGCCGACGATGAAGAGCAGGAGGAGCTTCGGTCCCATCACCCGCTTCAGGTCGGGCTCGGGTCCGTTGACGTCGACCTGGTCGCTGCTGGCTGCGGTCATGGGTGGCCAGTTGCCCTCACCCCTCGGGGCGAAACCTCGCCGGATTGGCGGACCGGACCAGGATGAGACATAATTGTCTCATTCGATCCATTCACGTCTCACGGAGGTACGTCGTGGCCACCCGCGACCAGCTGCTCGACGGCGCGCTTCACCACCTGAACGCCCACCCCGCGACCTCGATGTCCGAGGTGGCCGCGGCCATCGGCGTGGGCCGGGCCACCCTGCACCGGCACTTCGCGACCCGGGCCGACCTGGTGCGGGCCATCGGCGAGCGCAGCATGGAGCGTTGGGAGACGACCCAGGCGACCACCGGCGTGCGCGAGGCGACCGTCTCGGAGGACGCCGACGTCGTCCGCGAGTGCCTGCGCGGCATGCTGGCCGCCCTGACCCGCGACGCCGAGGACTTCGCCTTCGTGCTGACCGACGACTCGATGGTCGAGGACGCCGAGCTGCTCGCGCGGATGACGGCGCTGCAGGCGGTGGAGGTGGAGCTGATGGCCGCCGGTCAGCGGACCGGCGTGCTGCGCTCCGACGTACCGGCGGCGTGGCTGAGCCACCTCGTGTACGGCGTGATGGTCTCGGTGCGCGAGGCGCTGCGCGCGGGAGACCTGGCCCCGCGCACCGCCGCCGACGTCGTCGTCAGCACCTTCCTGTCGGGAGCGTCGGCATGAGCAGCTCGAAGCGGTGGGCCGGCCTCGCCGTCCTCTGCGCCAGCCTGCTGGTCGTCGTCATGGACATGACCATCCTCAGCCTGGCCCTGCCGGCCATCGCGGCCGACCTGCGCCCCGGCGCGGTCGAGCAGCTGTGGATGGTCGACGTCTACGCGCTGGTGCTGGCCGGTCTGCTGGTGACCGCCAGTGCGCTCGGCGACCGCTGGGGCCGACGCCGGATGCTGGTGGCGGGCTTCGCGACCTTCGGGGCGGCGTCGGTCGCCGTCCTGCTGGTCGACAGTCCCGAGGGCGTGATCGCCGTCCGGGCCCTGCTCGGGGTCGGCGGGGCGATGATCATGCCGTCGACCCTGTCGATGGTGCGGGCGCTGTTCACCGACCCGCGCCAGCGCGCCACCGCCCTGGGTTGGTGGGGCGCCACCGCCGCGGTCGGCGCCGCCCTGGGCCCGATCATCGGCGGCGCGCTGCTCGAGGCGTTCAGCTGGCACTCGGCCTTCCTGGTCAACGTTCCGGTGATGGCGGTGGCCATCGTGGCCGCCCTGCTCCTGCTGCCCGAGAGCCGCTCGGACCGGCCCGGCACCCTCGACCCGCTGGCCACCGTGCTCTCGGTGGTCGGGATGGTCGCGCTGGTCTACGCCGTCAAGCACACCGGCGAGCACGGGATCGACGCCGAGGGCGTCGGCACCGCCGCGGTGGCGGTCGCCGCGCTGGTGCTGTTCGTACGGCGCTGCCTGGCCCAGCCCGACCCCGTCCTGGAGGTCCGGCTGTTCCGGAGCCGGGCGTTCACCGCCGGGACCGTGACCGCCCTCTGCACGAGCATCGCCTCGATCGCCGCGCTGCTGCTGCTCAGCCAGTGGCTGCAGCTGGTCCGGGGCTGGTCACCGTTGGAGTCCGGCCTCGCGCTGCTGCCGATGGCGGTCGCGGGGGTCGTGTGCTCGCCCCTCGCACCGGCTCTGGCGGAGCGGATCGGCGCTCGGCCCGTCCTCGCCGGCGGACTCGCGGTCGGCGGACTCGGCTTCCTGCTGGTCTTCCTGCTCCCCGAGCCGCTGTCGTACCTCGGTGTCGCCGCCTCCCTCGTCCTCGTCGGCGCGGGCAGCGGGTCGCTGGCCGTCGCCTCGGCCGCGATCATGTCTGGCGCGCCCGAGTCCAAGGCCGGCAGCGCGGCCGCGATCGAGGAGTCGAGCTACGAGATCGGCGGCGTGCTCGGGGTGGCGGTGCTCGGGAGCCTGGCCGCCGCGGTCTACCGCGCCGACCTCCCGGCCCGCGACCTCGCTGCGGCCGGACTCGACGCCGAGGCGTCGGGCGTGGTCCGCGACTCGCTCGGCGGAGCCCTGGAGGTCGCGGACGTCGCCGGCCCCGGTCTGGCGGCCCAGGCCACCGAGGCGTTCACTCACTCCCTGGCCTGGGCGGGGCTGGCCGGCGGGCTCGTCATGCTCGCGGCCGCGGCGCTGGTCTGGTGGCTGGCGCCGCGCGACCTGGACGTGTCAGCGGGACACTGAGCCTCAGCCGAAGAAGACCTGCGCCTCGGCGTACTCCTCGGGGCTGACCAGCTTCAGCGCGCCGGTGCCCTCGATGAGCGGGAGCCGGACGATCTTCGTGCCCTGCAGCGCCATCATGGTGCCGAAGTCGCCCTCGGCGACCGCGTCGACGGCCTGCAGGCCGAAGCGGGTGGCCAGCCAGCGGTCGAAGGCGGTGGGCGTGCCTCCGCGCTGGATGTGGCCGAGGACGACGGTCCGCGCCTCCTTGCCGGTACGACGCTCGATCTCGACGGCGAGCCGGTCGCCGATGCCGCCGAGGCGGACGTGGCCGAAGGCGTCGACCTCGCCGGGGTGGACGGTCATCGCCCCGCCCTCGACCGGGACCGCGCCCTCCGAGACCACGATGATCGGGGCGTACTGGGTCTGGAACCGGGTCTCGACGTGGGCGCAGATCGCCTCGACGTCGAACGGCTGCTCCGGGATCAGCACCGCGCTGGCGCCACCGGCCATCCCGGCGTGCAGGGCGATCCAGCCGGCGTGGCGGCCCATCACCTCCACGACCAGGACCCGGTGGTGGGACTCCGCGGTGGTGTGCAGCCGGTCGATGGCCTCGGTCGCGATGTTGACCGCGGTGTCGAAGCCGAAGGTGAAGTCGGTGCCGGACAGGTCGTTGTCGATGGTCTTCGGCACCCCGACCACCGCGACGCCGAGGTCGGCCAGGTGGGTGGCGACGCCGAGGGTGTCCTCGCCGCCGATCACGACGAGGGCATCGACGCCGTCGCGGGCCAGGTTCTCGCGGATCCGGTCGACGCCGCCGTCGACCTTCAACGGGTTGGTGCGCGAGGACCCGAGGATGGTGCCACCGCGCGGCAGGATCCCCCGGCACTGCTCGATCCCGAGCGGCATCGTGAGGTCGTCCAGCGGGCCCTTCCACCCGTCGCGGTAGCCCACGAACTCGAACCCGTGGTCGCGGACCCCACGGCGCACGATCGCCCGGATGACGGCGTTCAGGCCAGGACAGTCCCCGCCCCCGGTGAGCACTCCGACGCGCATCTGCTCTCCTCCGCTGAGGCGGGTGGGACGGTTCGCAGCGACCCTAGTGCGACGTGGGTCACACGACCAGCAGCCGCGCGCAGACGAAGCCCAGGGCGGCGCCCGCGAGAAGGCCCAGGACCGCGAACCCCACGATCCCCGACCAGCCTCCGATCACCCTCCGGTCGGTCGGCAGCGGCTGCTCCCAGCGCGGGTCGCCGACCGTGGCGGCGACCTCCCCGGCGCTCACCCGGTCCTCCAGGACGGCGACCTCGGCCCGCTCCGGGTGCACGGCCACGAGCAGCGGCGCGCCCGGTGGCAGCACCACGCCGGCCGGGGCCAGCAGCCCCACCCGGCGCGCCGGTCCGTCGCCGACGGCCGTGACGACGAGACCCACCGCGGCGCCCGGCACCCGACCGCCGGCCAGACCGAAGGCGGGCAGCGCCGGCTTGGTCCGACCCCGGACGACCCGCGCCGGGACCGGCACCGCCACCACGGCCCCCTCCACCAGCTCCTGCGAGCCGGCGACGACCTCGGCCCAGAAGCGGCGCTCCATCCGGCGCACCGTGACGACGTGCCAGACGGCCCAGCCCGGGATCGCCAGGAAGGCGACGAGCATCAGGCCCAGCTCCCCGCGTCCGACCTCGTCGTTCAGCGGGAAGAGGAAGGCGCCCAGCAGGCCGCCCGTGACGAACCCGGGAGCGAGCATCTGCAGGAGGACGGAGGTGCGAGCGAAGCGGGCCAGGTCGTTGAGCACGTGCGCTCCCTACCCGCACGCCGCGCGCCGCTACCCTCCCGGCATGACGTTCTCGATCGTGGCCCGGTCCGCCGACGGAGAGTCCTGGGGGGTCGCGGTCGCCTCCCGGTTCCTGGCCGTGGGCGCCGCCGTACCCGCTGCGGTCGCCCAGGTCGGGGCGATCGCCACCCAGGCCGACGCCAACGTCGCCTACAAGGGCCTGGCCCTGTCCCACCTCGACGACGGCGCGACCGCGTCGGTCGCGCTGCAGCGGCTGCTGGAGGAGGACGACGGCCGCGACCACCGCCAGGTCGGCATCGTCGACGTCGACGGCGGCGCCGCCACCCACACCGGGACGGCCTGCCTCGACTGGGCCGGCGGGGTGACCGGTGACGGGTACGCGATCCAGGGCAACGTCCTCACCGGCGAGGAGGTCGTGCTCGCCATGCGCGACGCCTGGGAGGCCTCGGCCCCCGACCTGCCGCTCGCCCACCGGCTGCTCGCCGCCCTCACCGCCGGTGACGAGGCGGGCGGTGACCGGCGCGGGCGGCAGTCGGCGGCGCTGCTCGTCGTCCGCGACGAGGCCGGGTACGGCGGGCTCGACGACATCGCGGTCGACCTGCGCGTCGACGACGCCGCCGCGCCGATCCCCGAGCTGGCCCGGCTGCTCGCCCTCAACGACCTCTACCTGACCGCGTCGACCGAGGACGAGAAGGTGCCGGTGACGCCCGAGCTCGAGGCCGAGCTGGCCGCCTTCGCCGAGGCCCGGGGGCACCGCGACTTCCTGGCCTGGGTCGGCACCGAGAACTACGAGATGCGGGTCGCGCCCGACCTGTCCTGGATCGACGAGCAGGTCCTCGCGATCGTCCGCGCCTCGGCGTAGACCTCGCTCAGTGCCAGTTCCGGATCGCGATGCGGCGGCTGACCAGCCAGGTCTCCTCCGGCTCGGCCAGGCTCAGTCGGGCCGCGGCCGCCAGCACCTCGTCCTCGGTCGGGCACGCAGCACGGCGCTCGGCCCGCTCCTCCCGCGACCGCGCCACCACCCAGTGCTGCGGGTGGACGGCGTAGGCCAGGTGTCCGACGGCGCCCCACTGGCCGAACCAGGTCACCGCGCTGCTCCGCGCGCCGGCGTGCACCAGCTCGCCGTCTCGCAGCAGCGCGATCCGCTCCCGCACCTCCACGACCTTGTAGCCCATCGGCACCCGCTGCTCGAAGTCGCTGTACGACCCGAAGTCGCGCAGGTCCCCCGCCGGCCAGGCCCGCCCCCAGTGGCCCGCGCCGTCCGCGAGCAGCCACAGCGGGTCGGGGGCGGCCGCGTCGAACGGGTCGGCACCGTCGGCCGGCCAGTCGTAGGCGATCCAGGGCGTCGCGTCGCTCACCCGACGATCCTGCCCGACGGCCTAGGGTCGGGTGCATGACCGTCCTGGCCCTCGTCGTGGAGCCGACGGAGGTCACCGCGTCGGTGAGCGCCGACGGTCGGGTGACCACGGCGGCCCGGCTGCCCCTCACCCCGCACCCCGCCGGCCCCGACCGGAACGAGCTCGTGGCGGAGGACCTCTGGCGAACCGTGCTCGGCGTGCTGCGGACGGTCGCGGACGAGGTCGCCGTCTCGGCTCTCTCCGTCACCGGCCCGAGCACCTCGCTCCTCCTCTGGGACACCGAGACCCTCGGCTCCCCCCGGCCCGCCCTGCTCGCGCCCGACCCCCGGGCCGCCGATCCCGCGGCCGGGCTGGCCTGGGTCGCCGAGCACGAGCCGCACACCTGGGCGCTGGTCCTCGACGAGCGATACGCCGCCGGCCCGGTCGCGTCGTACGTCGTCGCCCGGATGACCCGGGGCCTCCAGCACGTCACCACCGACCCGGCCTGGTCCGCCGACCGCGCCGCGGAGCTCGGCGTACCTGCTGAGGTGCTGCCGGAGCTCGTGCCGCCCGGCACCGAGGTCGGCCTGAGCGACCCGCGGCTGGTCCTCGGGATGCGGCTGCCGATCTCGCTCCCGCCTGTGGGCGGGGCCGCGTGAGTTTCATCGGCTAGCCGATGAAACTCACGCCTGGACGATGAACCTCTGTCGTCCCGGCAGGAGCTTCATCGGCTAGCCGATGAAACTCTCTCCGGCCCTACGACAGCCGGTCGAGCGCGGCCCGGGCCGCGTCCCGCTCCCGGGTGGCCTCCTCGAGGACGGTCTCCGCCTCCGAGCGCGCCTCCTCGGCGTCGGAGAGCTCGTCCTCGACCTCCTCGGCGCTCGTCTCGAGCTCGGCGAGCCGGCGACGGAGCTCGTCCATCTCGGACTGGACCTGCATGGTCCGGGCCTCGAGCTCGGCGACCGAGGCAGCGACCTCGTCGAGCTCCTCCTGGGCGGCGTCCACCTCCGCCTGCGCCGACTCCAGCAGCTCCTCGGCGGCGGCGCGGGCCTTGGCGTCGGCGTCGGGGTCGGGGACGACGTGCAGCTCGGGCCGCGGCGGCGGCTCGGCGTCCCGGGCCGTCGCCCGGAAGCCCAGCGCCTCGGGGACGGCCACCGCGGCGGCCAGATCGACCTCGTCGACGCCGGTCGCGGTCAGCGCGGTCACCAGCAGCCCACTGCGTACGGCGGCCGCGCACCCCTCGTCGACCATCGCCGCGGTCAGGGTGGCCTCGACCTGGTCGGCGACCGCCGCGGTCACCTTCAGCCCGTGCTCCTTCGCGACCGCGCGGGACTGGGTGGTCACGGCGGCGGTGAGCTGGCGCCGCTGCTTGGTGAGGGTGCGCAGCTCGTCGCCGGACATCGCCGCCTGGGCCTCGCGCAACGCGGCTCCGACGGCGAGCACCTGGTCGACCTGCTCGGTCTCGTGGCGGACCAGCAGGTTGACCACCCAAGCCGCCGTCGCCGGCTTGCGCAGCGCCTTCACCGGCCCCGCGAGGTCGGTGCCCTTCAGCGCCTTGGCCCGCGCGTCGCGGGCCGGCGTGAACGACGGCAGGTCCAGCCCGTAGAGCTCGTCCGCGATCTGCAGCAGCTCGCTCATCGCGGCGTCACGGCCGACCGGCCGAGGTCCAGGCCTGGTGGGCGGCCAGCGTCCGGTCGAACAGCGCGACCAGCTCGTCGTCCGGCACGTCGTCGAGGGGTACGCCGATCTCCGCGAGCCCGGCCCGCCAGGCGTCGTACGACGTCAGCTCGGACTCGGTGCGTCCGCCCGGCTCCACCCGGGTGCGCACGCACCCGCGCAGCAGGTCGACCCCGGTGGCGTCGCGCCGCTGCACCAGCAGCATCCGGGTGAACCGTCCCTCGGGTGGGGTCGACAGCTCGGCGTGGGCGTCGAGCACGTCGGCCGGCGTGGTCGGCCCGTCGGTGACCTCGATGCCGCCGAAGGAGCCGGCCGCGTCGTGCCGGAAGGACCAGCCCGCCTCGGTCACGTCCGTGAGCTCGTAGCGGAACCCGGCGTCGTCGTACGTGCCGTCGACCAGCGGGAGCGGCTCGGCGAACCCGTCGCCGATGCCCACGTCGGCCCACCAGCGCCCGTCGGGGTTCTCCGGGGTCGGCAGGTCGCGGACCACGAGCACCAGGTGGTTGAGCACGGGCAGCGCGCCGTCGACGCCGGCGGTCCAGACGTGTCCGTGCCGCCGCTCGACCTCGAAGCCGAGGTCGCGCAGCACCAGCTCGAGCGCGCCGTTGTGGTGGAAGCAGTAGCCGGCACGTCCGACCGTGGCGATCCGCTCCAGGCTCGCCGCCGGGTCGACCGAGGGCGGGTTGCCGAGCATGATCCCGAGGTTCTCGTAGGGCACCCGCTCCAGGTGGCGCGCGTGCACCAGCCGCAGCGTCCCGAGCGTGGGCGGGAGCGCGACGTCGTCGAGCCCCAGCCACCGCAGGTACCTACGCGTCGGCATCGTCCAGCCCCTGCTCGATCGCGTAGCGGGTGAGCTCGACCCGGTTGTGCATCTGGAGCTTGCGCAGGGTGTTCTGGACGTGGTTCTGCACGGTGCGGTGGGAGAGGACGAGCCGGTCGGCGATCTGGCGGTAGGACAGGCCCTTGGCCACCATCTTCAGCACCTCCGTCTCCCGCTCGGTCAGCTCGGGGTTGGCGGGGTCGGCGGCCGCGGGCTCACTGAGCCGGCGGTACTCCCCCAGCACCAGCCCGGCCAGGCCGGGGGTGAAGACGGTGTCGCCGGCCGCGACCCGTCGTACGGCGTCGAGGAGCTCCTCGCGGGACGCGGACTTCACGAGGTAGCCGGTCGCCCCGGCCTTCACGGCCTCCAGGACGTCGGCCTGCTCGCCGGAGGCGGAGAGGATGAGCACCCGGGCGGACGGGTCGTGGCGGAGCACCTCGGCGGTGACCTCGACGCCGTTGGGCGCGGGGATCTGCAGGTCGAGCACCAGCACCTGCGGCCGGGCCGCCGGGAACCGCGCGACCGCCTCGGAGCCGTTGGCGGCCACGCCGACGACGTCGAAGCCCGCCGCCTGCAGGTCCCGCTCGACGGCGTCACGCCACATCGGGTGGTCGTCGACGACCATCACGCGGATCGGGGGCTCCGTCATGGCAGGACCCTAGAGGGGAGGCGCCGGGCGCAGCCAGCGCCCCCGCCGGTGGGCCAGCGGGTCGCGCTCCTCGCCGACCTCGACCTCGTCGACGACGCAGGTCAGCAGGCTCGACCAGCCGACCGTGGTGGTCGACTCGATGCTCAGGCCCGCCCACGCGCTGACGCCGACCAGCCGCGGCCCCCAGGCGGTCTGCTCGAAGGCGGCCTGCCGGAACGGACCACCCGGTGCCGGCGCGGTGCCGGCGAAGGCCTCGGCCAGGTCGCGGTGCTCCCACGCGAGCAGCTGGGCCACGCAGCGGCCGGTGTCGGCGACGACGTCGGCGAGGTCGGAGTCCGGGTCGACCAGGGCCAGCAGCCGGGTCGGCTCCCCCGCGGCGATCATCAGCGAGGTCACCGTGAGCCCGGCCCGGCCGTGCTGGTCGGCGAGGTCGCCCGCCGTCCACAACGAGACCGCACCTCCGAGCCGGCCGCGGAGGCGGCGTACCGGGTCGCGGTCGGGGTCGGCGAACGGGTGCGTGCTATGGATGGTCATCGGCCCTCCCGAGGCACGGAGATCTCCCACTCGGTGCCCTCGGGCCCGGTGGTCAGGGTGGCGGTGCCGCCGAGGTCGGCGACCCGGCCGCGGATCGACTCGCTGACGCCGAGCCGCCCCTGGTCGGCGGCCTCGGACAGCCGGCCCTCGGGGATGCCGGGACCGTCGTCGCGGACCGAGACCTCGATCCGGTCGCCCACCGCCTCGAGCAGGACCCAGGCCCGAGCCCCCGGCGCATGCCGCTCGATGTTGTCGAGGCACGCGCGTACGGCGGCCACCAGCTCACGGCCCGCCGACCCCGCCAGCTCGACCGGTACGCCGGGCCCTGCGACCACGACGCCCGGCCGCTCCAGGCGGGCCAGCTCGGCGGCCACGTCGACCGTCCCGGCCACGCCGTCCGCAGGGACCGCGTCCTGGGCGTGGATGAGGCCGCGCAGCACGGTCTCCTGCTCCCCGGCCAGCCGACCCAGCTCGGCCGCGTCGCCGCCGAGCTCGGACCCGCGGCGCTGGACCAGGGCGAGCACCTGCAGCACGCCGTCGTGCACCGCCCGCGCCAACCGGGCGCGCTCGGCCGCGGCCGCCGCCTCCCGCTCCGCGGCGTCGCGCTGCTCGGCCATCCGCTGCAGCGACTCGGCCAGT
The DNA here is from genome assembly GCF_037120545.1 of Nocardioides sp. CCNWLW216. Classification (NCBI taxonomy): domain Bacteria; kingdom Bacillati; phylum Actinomycetota; class Actinomycetes; order Propionibacteriales; family Nocardioidaceae; genus Nocardioides; species Nocardioides sp. CCNWLW216. Next base: position 99,511 of record NZ_JBBBBJ010000004.1, on the reverse strand, counting down.
CCGCCGATGACCACGCCCCCGATCACCAGCAGGTAGGCGTTGCCGTAGTTGGTCTGGCTGACGTCCTCGCGGATCGCCAGGTCGGAGACGGCCAGCACGAGCGCGGCGACCAGGCCGCCGCGCCAGCGCCAATGCACGGCCCAGGCCAGCAGGGCGCCCATCACCCAGAAGCCCGGCACGGTCGCGCTGAAGCCGGCGCCCTTGACCAGCGGCGAGGCCAGCAGCAGGGTCATCGCGACCGCCAGGTCCAGACCGAGGACGACGCGGGTACGGCGCGCGGGGTCGGCGTACGCCCAGACCGTGAAGGCGGTCCAGCCGATCATCACCGCGACCAGGACCAGGCCGGCCGCCGGGCGCTGGTAGTTGTCGGCGCGGTAGACGTTCAGCCCGACGGCGTTCGCCACCAGCACCACGCGGAGCACCGCCAGGGCCCGGAACAGCCGGTCCTCGACGGTCGTCTCGGGACGGCGCCAGCCGACCGGACGGGGATGGGACTCGCGGCTCAGGACGCCTTCTTCTGCTCGTCCGCCTCGCCAGCGGCCTGCTCGGCCGCCTTCTTCTGCTCCTCCTTGGCGCGGGCGGCGTACTGGTCGACGTACTCCTGCCCGGAGAGACGCATGATCTCGTACATGATCTCGTCGGTGATCGACCGGAGGATGTAGCGGTCGTTCTCCATGCCCTCGTAGCGGGAGAAGTCGAGCGGCTTGCCGAAGCGCACGACCGGCTGGACCAGCCGGCCGAACTTCTTGCCGGGCGGCGCGACGACGTCGGTGCCGACGACGGCGACCGGGATGACCGGCACGCCCGACTCGAGCGCGAGCCGGGCCACGCCGGTCTTGCCGCGGTAGAGCTTGCCGTCGTGGGAGCGGGTGCCCTCGGGGTAGATGCCGAACAGCTCGCCCTCGGCCAGGATCCGCTTGGCCGCGCTCAGCGCGCCCTCGGCCGCCGACGCGCCGGAGCGGTCGATCGGCACCTGTCCGGAGCCGGAGAAGAACTGGCGCTGGAACCAGCCCTTGATGCCGGGGGTGGTGAAGTACTCGGCCTTGGCCACGAAGGTCACCCGCCGCGACAGGGTGAGCGGCATGAACAGCCAGTCGGCGTACGAGAGGTGGTTGCTCGCGAGGATCGCGGGCCCCTCCAGCGGGACGTGGTCGGCGCCGACGGCCTGGGGGCGGAACACGACCCGGAGCAACGGCCCGAGCGCGATCCACTTCAGGAACCAGTAGAACACCGCACAACCCCTCCCACGACCGACCGAGACACGCGAACTCTAGCCCCACGCGGACCTACAGTGAGCCCATGACGATCCACCCCATGGCGACCCCCCTCTCGGCCCCCGCCCGCCCCGAGCTCACCGGTGGCCGTCGGGTCGGCGTCCTGGTCAGCCACGGCTTCACCGGCCAGCCCGCCTCGGTCAAGCCGTGGGGCGAGCACCTCGCCGCCCAGGGGTACGCCGTCGAGGTCCCGCGCCTGCCCGGCCACGGCACCACCTGGCAGGAGATGAACCGCACCACGTGGGACGACTGGTACGGCGAGCTCACCCGCGTCTTCGACAAGCTCTGCCTCGACAACGACGCCGTCGTCGTCAGCGGGCTGTCGATGGGCGGCGCCCTGAGCCTGCGCCTGGCCGCCGACCACCCCGACCGGGTGTCCGGCGTCGTCGTGGTCAACCCGGCGGTCGCGACCAAGCGCTTCGACGTCAAGCTGCTGCCGGTGCTGAAGCACCTCCTCCCCTCGATGCCCGGGATCGTCGACGACATCAAGAAGGAGGGCGTGACCGAGCATGGCTACCCCCGGGTGCCGCTGCGGGCCGCCGCCTCGATGTTCGGCGCCTGGCCGGCGCTGACGGCCGAGCTGCCGAAGGTCACGGCCCCGTTGCTGTACTTCCGATCGACGGTCGACCACGTCGTCGATGAGCTCTCCGAGCCGCTGATCACCGGCACCGTCTCGTCGCGGGACGTGCGCGTCGTACGCCTCGAGGACAGCTTCCACGTGGCCACGATCGACCACGACGCCCCGGCCATCTACGACGGCACCACCGAGTTCGTGGCCCGAGTGACCGCGGTCTAGGCCCGCATCCCCCCACGACCTACCCTCGAGGCGTGCAGCGCGACGAGGACGAGGACGCCGTCTGGCGCTCCATCGTCGACAACTACGGGGACCGCCCCGACCTCGAGCCGGAGGCCGCGACCGCGGATCCCGAGCCGGTCGATCCGCCGCTCGACGAGCCGGTCGACGATCCCGAGTGGTTCAGCGCGCCGCTGGCCGCACCCGACGAGGACCGCTTCGTGCCGCCGCCCCCGCCGCCGGTCCCGCGGGCGCGCCTGGACCGACGGATCGCCTGGTTCGGCGTCTTCGGCGCCCCGGTGATCCTGCTGGTCTGCCTGATCATCCGCATCGGCATCCCGCGGCTGCTCGCCTACGGCCTGGTCGCCGCCTTCGTCGGCGGCTTCCTCTACCTCGTGTGGCAGATGCCCCGCGGGCCGCGCGACCCCTGGGACGACGGCGCGCAGGTCTAGCGAGGCCGCGCCGGCGGACTCGCTGATGGTGGTCGAGCTCTCAGTCGTCCTCGGCGCCGAGGCGCCGCGCGACGCGCGCCCCGACCGACGTACGACGGGCGCGGGCCCGCCGCCCCCCGCTGCGAACGGCCGAGCGGGCCTGGTCCGCGGCGCCGACGACGCCGGCCTCGGGGCCCAGCGTGGCCCGCAGCAGCGGCGGTACGGCGCGGTGCCCGGTGCCGACCAGCGAGCGGGTCAGGGCCGCGCGGGCCGGGGCCAGCAGGTGCTCGCCCGCGGCGGAGACGCCACCCGCGATGACGACCACGTCGGGGTCGAAGGCGGCGACCAGGTTGGCCACACCGACGCCCAGCCAGTCGCCGACCGACGCGAACGCCTGGAGCGCGACCTGGTCGCCGCGGTCGGCGGCCTGGGTGACCATCGGTCCGACCAGGCGCGCCGGGTCGCCTCCGCACATCTCGTCGAGCAGGGTCGGGACGCGGCCGAGCTGTGAGCGGGCGTGCCGGGAGAGGGCGTTGCCGCTGCAGTACTGCTCCCAGCAGCCCGAGCCGCCGCACTCGCAGGAGAGCCCGTCCGGCACCACCTGCATGTGGCCGAACTCCCCGGCCATGCCGTTGCTGCCGCGGTGCACGCGCCCGTTGAGGACCACGGCGCCGCCGATGCCGGTGCCGAGGGTGACCACGACCGCGTCGGTCGCGCCCCGTGCGGCCCCGAAGGCGACCTCGGCGCGGGCGGCGCAGTTGGCGTCGTTGTCGAGGACGACGGTGGTGCCCCAGCGCTCCATCAGCCGGGCCCGCACCTGCTCGCCCCGCCAGGGCAGGTGCGGCGCGAACATCACCCGCTCGCCGGCCCGGTCGACGAACCCGGCCGCCGCCAGCCCGACGCCGTCGACGGCCCGCCGTCCGGCGACCTCCAGCACGGCCTCGGTGAGCGCGTCCTCGACGACCGCCGGGTCGACGAGCCGCCCCGGGGTCGAGCGGTGGGCGGTGCGCAGCACCCGGCCTCGGGCGCTGACGGCCGAGGCCATCACCTTGGTGCCGCCGACGTCGACGCCGATGAACAGGGCCATCGGGTCAGCGACGGGCGAGGTCGGCGGCGCCGATCAGCCCGGCCCGGTTACCGAGTCGTGCCTTGCGGATCTCCAGCGACGGCCGGTGGCCGCGACCGGTGAGCTGGGCGGCGAAGGCGGCCCGGGTCGGGGCGAGCAGCAGCTCGCCCGCCTCGCTGACGCCGCCGCCGATGACCACGACCGCCGGGTCGAGGATCGCGGTGAGCGAGGCGATGCCCTCGCCGAGCCACTTGCCGAGCTCGGCGAGCTGCTCGACCGCGAACGGGTCGCCCGCGCGGGCCGCCTCGGTGATCAGCGGGCCGGTGATCTTGTCGGCGTCGCCGCCGGCCAGGTCGAGCACGTGGCGCGCGAGCAGCGAGCCGCCGCGCGCGGAGGTGCGGGCCTCGCGGACCAGCGCGTTGCCGCTGGCGTACTGCTCGAAGCAGCCGTGGTTGCCGCACCCGCACAGGATGCCGTTGGGGACGACGCGCATGTGGCCGATCTCCGCGCCGACGCCGAAGGCGCCGCGGTAGAGCTCGCCGTCCAGGACCACGCCGCCTCCGACACCGGTGCCGACGGTCACCAGCAGCAGGTCGTCGACGTCGTGGCCGGCGCCGTAGCGGAACTCGCCCCAGGCCGCCGCGTTCGCGTCGTTCTCGATCACGACCGGCAGGTCGACGCGCTTCTCGAGCTCGCCCTTCAGGTCGACGTTGCGCCAGGCGATGTTCGGAGCGAACATCACCAGCGCGCGGGCCTTGTCGATGTAGCCCGCCGCACCGACGCCGACGGCCGAGATGTCGTGGCGCGAGCGCAGCTCCAGGACCAGGCCGGCGATGGCCTCCTCGATGGCCTCCGCGTCCGTGGCCGGCGACACCACCCGCAGCTCCTCGACGATGCTGCCGTCCTCGTCGATCACGCCGCCGGCGATCTTGGTGCCGCCTACGTCCACCCCACACGCCAGGGTCATTCGTCCTCCGCCCATCCGTCGTCGGGGACATCCTCGCCGAGGTCGATCCGCTCGACGCCAGCGGCCCGGTCCCGACGCTCCGGCGGCACGTGCGTGGCGAGCAGCCCGGCGGCCGCCTGCACCAGCGAGGAGGCGGCCGAGGCGAGGTGCGCCTTCACCTCGGGACTGGTCTCCCGCACCAGGTGGACGGCCCGGCAGACCGGGCACCACGTGCACTCCGGGTCGTCGGCGGCGACGTGCTGGTCGACCTCGCGGAAGGCGTCGGCGAGCGCGCCGAAGAGCTTCGCGGCCTCCTCGCCGACGCTGCCGACCTGGTCGTCCTCGTTCACGCTCGCTCCTTCTCCGGGGCCGCCACGGTGACCTCGCGGAACCGCACCTGCAGCTCCCCCGCCTCGACCCGGGCGCCGCTGACGCGGAGCCGCGCGAGGCCCGCCGGCAGGCTGAGGACGCGACGATACGACCCCACGGTCACCACCAGGTCGTCGCCGTTGCGGGCCAGGTCCACGTCGGCCCGGGTGGCGTGCGGCAGCGCGAGGTGCAGCACCGCCCCCGAGGAGGTACGGCGGACCCGGAACGGCCCGTCGCCCGCGGGCGGGGCCAGCGGGTCGCTGCCGTCGTACACCTCGCGCGCGAGGTCGGTGAGCGCCGCGACGCCGACCGGCTCGCGGGGCCGGTAGACCGAGCGCCAGACGGGCAGCCCGTCGAACGACTGGTCGACCTGCGCGAGCACCTCGTCCTGGGCGAGCACCCAGCCGGCGCGCCAGTCGTCGGCGCCCTCGGCGGGAAAGACCCGGTTGGCGACCACGCCGTCGACGCGGTAGCCGAAGAGCGAGAGGGTCGTGTAGGAGCGGCGCGCCTCGGCGAGCACGATCGTCTCGGGGGTCAGCACCAGGCGCACGCTGGAGCCCGGGCCGGCCAGCAGCCGGTGCACCTCGTCCAGCTCGCCGTGCAGCCGCTCGACGGCGTCGAACACGCTGTCGCCGGGCATGGGGACGCCGACGGTGCGGTTCAGCACCGGACGCAGCGCCTTGACGATGCGCCGCTCGGCCGGGAAGACGCGGTGCATGTACCAGCCCAGGGCCTCGGGCAGCGCGAGCAGGCGCAGCGTCTCGGCCGTCGGCGCGCAGTCGACCACGATCACGTCCCAGGCGCCGGACAGCGCGTGCAGGCGCAGCTCCAGCAGCGCGAGCACCTCCTCGGCGCCGGGGATCACCGTCAGCTCCTCGGCCGCGACCGGGTCGACCCCGGCGACGTCGAGGACGGACAGCAGGTAGCCCTGGATCTCGGCCCAGGACTGCTGGAACCGCAGCTGGGCGTCGACCTGCTGGACGAAGAGCCGCTCGGCCACCTCGGTCGGCTCGGCGCCGACGGCGACACCGTACGCGTCGGCGAGCGAGTGGGCGGCGTCGGTGGAGAGCACCAGCGTGCGCTGCCCGTCCGCGGCAGCCAGCGCGGCGGTCCCGGCCGCGATGGTCGACTTGCCGACCCCGCCCTTGCCGGTGAACAGGAGGATGCGCACCGGGACTACTGCTGCTCGACGCGCTTCTTGAGCCCCTTCAGCGCGGTGTCGATGAGGATCTTCTCGCCCTTGCGCTTGAGCATGCCGATCAGCGGGATCGAGACGTCGAGGGCCAGGCGGTAGGTGACCTCGGTGCTGCCGTCGCCGCGATCGCGCAGGACGTAGGCGCCGTCGAGCGCCCGCAGCATCTTGCCCTCGACCAGGGTCCAGGTGACCTCGCGGTCGCCGTCCCAGGTGTAGGCCAGGGTGTACTCGTCCTTGATGGGCGAGACGTCGAGCGCGAAGTAGACCTGCTCGGCGCGCCCGTCGGCCCCGGGAACGGTGACCTCGACGGTCTTCATGCCCTTGGCCCAGGTGGGGTAGGCGTCGAAGTCGGCGATCACCGCCATCACGGCAGCGGGGGCGGCGTCGATCACGATCGAGGACGTGGTCTGCTCTGCCATGGCCGGAGCGTACCGGACCTCGGCCCCGCGAGCAGGCGGCGGTAGCCTGCCCGGGGGCGTCCTCCGACGGCGCCCCGACCGAGCCTGACCCAGCGTGAACGAGGAGGCAGCGTGCGGGAGTTCTCGACGCCCCTGACCATCGAGGTCCCCGCTACCGGGAACCTCACCGACGACGTCGTGACGAACGCCCGCGAGGCGGCCGACACCGTCGGCTTCAGCCGGCACACCGACTCGGGGTGGGAGGACGTGACCTGCGCGGAGTTCCTCGCCGAGGTCAGCGCCGTCGCCAAGGGCCTGATCGCCGCGGGCATCGAGGCCGGTGACCGGGTCGCCCTGGTCTCGAAGACCCGCTACGAGTGGACCCTGCTCGACTACGCCATCTGGTTCGCCGGAGCGGTCACCGTGCCGGTCTACGAGACCTCCTCGGCCGAGCAGATCGCCTGGATCCTCCGCGACTCCGCCGCGCGCGCCGTGATCGCCGAGGACGCCGGGCACATGGCTCGGATCACCGAGATCCGCGGCGAGCTGGAGCACCTCAACCACGTCTGGTCGATCACCGACAACGCCGTCGACGTCCTGGTCAGCCTCGGCGAGGACATCAGCGACGAGGAGCTCGAGAAGCGTCGTACGACGGCGACGCCGCTCGACCTGGCGACGCTGATCTACACCTCGGGCACCACCGGCCGCCCCAAGGGCTGCGTGCTGACCCACGGCAACTTCATGTTCGAACTGGGCGTGGCGGTCGACGAGCTGGAGAAGCTCTTCGACACCGAGGGCGCCTCGACGCTCCTCTTCCTGCCGCTGGCCCACGTGTTCGCGCGGATCATCCAGGTGGGCTGCGTGAAGTCCCGCACCCGGCTGGGCCACAGCGCCGACATCAAGAACCTGCTGCCCGACCTGCAGGAGTTCAGGCCGACCTTCATCCTCGCGGTCCCGCGGGTCTTCGAGAAGGTCTTCAACACCGCCTCCCAGAAGGCCACGGCCGACGGCAAGGGCAAGATCTTCGACCGGGCCGCCGAGACCGCGATCGCCTACTCGCGCGGCCTCGAGAAGGGCCGGCCCTCGCTGGCCGTCCGCGCGCAGCACGCGCTCTTCGCCCGGCTGGTCTACGGCAAGCTGCTCACCGCCCTCGGCGGCGCCTGCACCTTCGCGGTGTCCGGCGGGGCGCCGCTGGGCGAGCGGCTCGGCCACTTCTACCGCGGCATCGGCCTGACGGTCCTCGAGGGCTACGGCCTCACCGAGACCACGGCCGCACTCACCGTGAACCTCCCCGACGCCCAGAAGGTCGGCACCGTCGGCCGGCCGCTCCCCGGCACCGCCGTCCGGGTCGCCGACGACGGCGAGCTGCTCTTTCAGGGCGGTCAGGTCTTCGCCGGCTACTGGGACAACGAGGCCGCGACCGCCGAGGTGCTCGAGAGCGACGGCTGGTTCCACACCGGCGACGTCGGCGAGGTCGACGACGAGGGCTTCGTCCGGATCACCGGACGCAAGAAGGAGATCATCGTGACCGCGGGCGGCAAGAACGTCGCCCCCGCCGTGCTGGAGGACCGCCTCCGCGCGCACCCGCTGGTCAGCCAGTGCCTGGTCGTCGGCGACGGCCAGCCCTTCATCGCCGCCCTGGTGACGGTCGACCCCGAGTCCTTCCCCACCTGGGCCGAGACCCACGGCAAGAGCGGCTCGATCGCCGACCTGGTCGACGACCCCGACCTGCGGGCCGCGGTCGAGGAGGCGGTCGAGGACGCCAACAGGGCCGTCTCGAAGGCCGAGGCCATCCGCAAGTTCACGATCCTCCCCGAGGACTGGACCGAGGAGGGCGGCCAGCTCACGCCGAGCCTGAAGCTCAAGCGCTCGGTCGTGATGCGCGAGCAGCGCCAGCAGATCGAGGCTCTTTACTCGTAGTTCCCGTGACGCACCTCACCCCTGCGGTCGAGGTTTAAGCAGAGGTCTTTCGGGCGCATGTCCCTGTCAGCGGCGATCTGCTCAGATTGACTCCGATCGTGTCGAGATTTCTCTACACTTCATGCCGGGGTGGACAGAGTCCCCGGGGGTGTGCGTGGCCTAGACGGTGACCAGAGCCGTCGATCCGCGCGAGTGGAGAGGCTCTTCATGGACCGTCGCAGGATCCTGCTCGTCTCGGCCGTGCTGGTGGCCGCGCTCGGGACCGTCCTCGTCCTCCTCTACGCGCGCGGCGCCGACGCCCGCGCCGAGGAGCGCTTCGAGACCGCTCGCGTGCTCCAGGCGACGGCGCTCATCGAGGCCGGAGAGCCGATCGCCGACGCCCTGGCCGCCGGCAAGGTCGCGCCCGTCGACGTGGCCGTGGGCTCGCGACTGCCCTCGGCCGTCGTCGACAGCAGCGCACTCGCCGGCGCGTCGGTCGCCCTGACGGCCATCTACCCGGGCGAGCAGATCATCGCCGAGAAGCTGGGCGACGCCGCGGCGACCGGGCCCCAGCTGCTCATCCCCGACACCGGCGAGCTGGCCATCTCGGTCAACCTCACCGACCCGGCCCGGGTCGCCGGGTTCGTGACCCCGGGCTCGGAGGTCAGCGTCTTCGTGACGACCTCGTCGTACTCCCGGGTCCTGCTGACGCGGGTCCGCGTGCTCGGCGTCGGCTCCACGACCCCGGTCTCGACGGCCACGACGGACGAGAACGGCCAGGAGACGGTCGAGCAGCTGCCGCGCACCCTGGTGACCCTGTCGCTGACCCAGAAGCAGGCCGAGAAGGTCCTCTACGCCCAGTCCATCGGCGAGCTCGCGGTCGCGCTGCTCACCGACCAGAGCGACGTCGAGCCCGGTCCCGCGACCGGCGCCGGCAGTCTGTTCAGGTGATCTGACATGCCCGTCGTCGTCGATCCCGATCCGACCTCCCTCGCCGCGCTGCTCAAGCCGCTGCCGCCCTGCTCCCACGGCGTCGTCTCCGTGGACCGGATGCTCGCCTGGCTCGACCAGCACCCCGACGAGTACGTCGTCGTCCTCGGCCCCGGTCTCGAGCTGGACGTCGCCGTCGACGCCTGCGACCGGCTGCGCACCACCCGGCCCACGACCAGCGTCGTGCTGGTGCGCGCCGAGGTGGACACCCCGACCCTGACCCGGGCCATCAAGGCCGGCGCCCGGGACGTCGTCCCCCACGACGACCCGCACGCGGTCGAGTCCGCGGTAGCTCGGGCGCACGAGCTGTCGCTCGCGCTGCGCGGCCCGACCGGCACATCCCGGCGCGGCCGGATCGTGACCGTCTTCTCGCCCAAGGGCGGCGTCGGCAAGACCACGGTGGCGGTCAACCTGGCCCTGGCGCTGGCCGACGGCGGAGCCCGCCACGTCTGCCTGGTCGACCTCGACCTGGCGTTCGGCGACGTGGCCATCACCCTGCAGCTGTTCCCGACCCACACCGTCGAGCACGCGATCGGCTCCGAGGACAGCCTGGACCTGCCACAGCTCGAGGGACTGCTGACCCGCCACACCGACGCCCTGTCGGTGCTGGCCGCCCCGGCCCACCCGGACGTCCGCGAGCGCGTCACGCCGGTGCTCGTCGCCCGGCTGCTCCGGACCCTCACCGAGGGCTTCGACCACGTCGTCGTCGACACCGCGCCCGCCTTCGACGAGGCGACCTTGGCCGCCCTCGACGAGACCGACGACTGCGTCGTCGTGGCGACCCTCGACGTCCCGACCCTGAAGAACGTCAAGGTCGCGCTCGAGACCCTCGAGATGCTCGCCGTCGCCCGCGGCCACCGGCACCTGCTGCTCAACCGCGCCGACGACGCCGTCGGTCTCGGTCCCGACAAGGTCGAGGCGATCCTCGGGATGGGCATCGCCGCGGAGGTGACGACGGCGATCGAGATCGCCGCGGCCACCAACGCCGGCCGGCCCATCGTCGCCGGCTCCCCCGACCACCAGGCGAGCGTCGCGATCCGCGGCCTGGCCGCCCGGATCACCGGCGACCAGGTGCCCGTCGACGACGGCTCCCCGGCGCCCGTGGCCCGGTCCACCCGGCGCTTCCGGATCAGGAGGTAGCCCGTGTCCAGCCTCTCCGACCGCCTGGCCGCCGCACGCGGTGACGACGACGCGGCTCCCGCCCCGCAGCCCGAGCCGCGCCGCAGCCTGCTCCCCCAGCACGACCGGATCGAGGAGCTGAAGGCCCGGGTCCACGGCGAGCTGGTTACCGAGCTCGGCCCGCACCTGTACGACGCCGACATGGACCAGGACGAGCTCGACGGGCGGGTCCGCACCGTGCTCGCCGCGGTGCTCGCCGCCCAGGACCGGCCGCTCAGCAGCAGCGACCGGACCCGGGTCACCCAGGAGATCAGCGACGACATCCTCGGCTACGGCCCGATCGAGCCGTTCCTGCGCGACCCGTCGGTCTCCGAGGTGATGGTCAACGGACCCGCGAGCGTCTGGGTGGAGCGCGGCGGCCGGCTGGAGCCGGTCGACGCCCACTTCACCGACGAGGCCCACCTGCGACGCACCATCGACAAGATCGTCTCGCGGATCGGGCGTCGCGTCGACGAGTCCAGCCCGATGGTCGACGCCCGGCTCCCCGACGGCAGCCGGGTCAACGCCGTCGTACCCCCGCTGGCCGTCGACGGCTCGGCCGTGACGATCCGCAAGTTCGCCGTCGAGGCGATGACGGTCGAGGACCTGGTCGCGCTCGGCTCGCTGACCGCGGGCGCCGCCGAGTTCCTGCGGGCCTGCGTCCGCGGCCGCCTCAACGTCGTCGTCTCCGGCGGCACCGGTGCCGGCAAGACCACGACCCTCAACGTGCTGTCGTCCTTCATCCCCGGCGACGAGCGGATCGTCACCATCGAGGACGCCGCCGAGCTGCAGCTGCGCCAGGAGCACGTCGTCCGGCTCGAGTCTCGCCCCGCCAACATCGAGGGCCGCGGCGCGATCACCATCCGCGACCTGGTCCGCAACAGCCTCCGCATGCGGCCCGACCGGATCGTCGTCGGCGAGGTCCGCGACGCCTCGGCGCTCGACATGCTCCAGGCGATGAACACCGGCCACGACGGCTCGATCTGCACCCTGCACTCCAACGGCCCCCGCGACACGCTGGCCCGCCTCGAGACGATGGTGCTGATGGCGGGCATGGACCTGCCGGTCCGGGCGATCCGCGAGCAGGTCGCCTCGGCCGTCGACCTGATCGTCCACCAGACCCGCTTCAAGGACGGCACCCGCCGGGTCACCCACCTGACCGAGGTCGATCGGATGGAGGGCGACGTGATCACCCTCCAGGACATCTTCGTCTGGGACGGCTCGGCCGGCTTCGACGCCGACGGCCGCGCCCTCGGCCGGCTGGCGGCGACGGGGTTGCGGCCGCGGTTCGTGGAGCGGCTGACCCAGGCCAACGTCGAGGTGGATCCGCGGATGTTCGTCCCGGGAGCCGGCCGGTGAGCGGCGACTGGCTGCTGTACGCCGGCCTCGCCGCGATCGGGCTCGGGCTGGCCGGCACCCTGGTGCTCCTGGTCCCGCGCCGTCGTACGGCGATGGCGCCGGACGAGCGGGTCACGGCGTACGCCGGCCTCGACCCGCGGGAGCGGCCCGTCGCCGCTCCGCACGAGCAGGAGGCGGCGCTCGCGCAGGCGGCCGGTGCCGCCGGCCGCGTGCTGCACCGCAACCGCGGGCTCGAGGAGCGGATCGCCGCCCGCCTGGACGCTGCCGGCAGCGGGCTCCAGCCCGCCGAGTGGCTGCTGGTGCACACCGGCGTCCTGGTCGGTGCCGGCCTGGTCGGCCTGCTGGTCGGCCGCGGCAGCCTGGTGCTCGGCCTGGTCTTCCTGGTCCTCGGGGCCCTCGGACCGTGGTTGGTCCTCGGGCTGCGCCGCTCGCGCCGGCGTCGGGCCTTCGAGGCCCTGCTGCCCGAGACCCTGCAGCTGATGTCCGGTTCGCTGGCCGCCGGGCTCTCGCTCGCCCAGTCGGTCGACACGATCGTCCGCGAGGGCTCCGAGCCGGTCGCCGGCGAGTTCCGGCGGGTGCTGGTGGAGACCCGGCTCGGGGTCTCGCTGGAAGATGCCCTCGAGGGTGTCGCCGACCGGTTCCGCAGCCGCGACCTGGCCTGGACGGTGATGGCCGTCCGGATCCAGCGCGAGGTCGGTGGCAACCTCGCCGAGCTGCTCGACACGGTGGCCGCGACCATGCGAGAGCGGGAGTACGTCCGCCGCCAGGTCAACGCGCTGGCCGCCGAGGGCAAGCTCTCGGCGATCGTGCTGGCGGCGCTGCCGCCGGTCTTCCTCCTCTACCTCCTGGTCGCCAACCGCGACTACGTCGAGGTGCTTTTCACCGACGTGCGCGGCCTGGTGATGCTGGTCGGGGCCGGGCTGTGGCTAGCGGTCGGGGCGCTCTGGATGAGCCGCCTGGTCCGGGTGGAGGTCTGAGATGGTGCTCCTGCTGGTGCTCGGCGTCGTCCTCGTGCTCGTCGCCCTCGTGCTGCTCGGCCAGGCCCTGCGCCCGGCCGGAGACCTGACCGGCGTCGGCCGGTCGCTCGCCGTGCTCGAAGCGATGACGAGCGCCCCCGCCGAGCTGCGCCAGGACGCCGACCGCCCGTTCTCCGAGCGGGTGGCCGGGCCGCTGCGTGCCCGGGCCGCCCGGATCGGGCGACGCTTGGTCGGCGCCGACCGCACCGAGCGCTACCGGCACCGCCTCGACCTCGCCGGCAACCCCGCGGGCTGGGGCGTGGACCGCGTCCTGACGACCAAGGTGGTCGGCGCGGCCGCCGGTCTGGTGGCCGGCCTCGGGCTCGGGCTGCTGCTCACCGACGCCACCACGCTGCGGGTCCTCGCGTTGGTCGTCGGGCTGGCCGTCGGCTTCTTCGCCGTCGATCTCTACCTCTACCAGCGCGCCTACGACCGCTCCGAGCTGGTCCAGCGGGCCCTCCCCGACGCCATCGACCTGCTGACGATCAGCGTCGAGGCCGGCCTCGGCTTCGACGCGGCGGTGCGCCAGGTCGCCCGCAACACCGACGGCCCGCTCGCCGACGAGCTGTCCCGGGTGCTCCGCGAGATGCAGCTCGGACAGGGCCGCTCGGAGGCCCTCCGCGGACTCGCCGAGCGCACCAACGTCGCCGACCTGCGCACCTTCGTCTCCGCCATGGTCCAGGCCGACCAGTTCGGCATCCCGGTGGGTCAGGTGCTCCGGGTGCAGTCGCAGGAGATCCGGGTCAAGCGCCGCCAGCGGGCCGAGACCCGCGCCCAGCAGGTGCCGGTCAAGATCACCGTGCCGCTGATCTTCTTCATCCTGCCCACGCTCTTCGTCGCCGTGCTCGGCCCGGCCGCGATCACCATCATGGACAGCGGCATCTGATGCTGGTCGAACGGCATCCGCTCGGCTACCTCGCCCTGGCCGGTCGCGTCTTCGGGTTGCTCGTCATCGGGGCGCCGGTGCTGTGGTCCAAGGACCAACGGGCGGTCGCGAGCCTGGTCCTGCTCGGCGCGATCATGGTGGCCTGCGCCGGCCTCGACCACCTCTCACGCCGGTTCGACCAGTTCTCCCCGGCCCCGGAGGCCGTGCTCGTCGCGACGGTCTGCAGCCTCTGGGTGCCCACCCAGTCACCCCTGGTCGCGGCCCTGGCCCTCCCGGCGCTGAGCGGGGGCCTGCGCCGCGGCCTGCGCGGGGTGCTGGTGGCCCTGACGGCCGAGATGGTGGTGCTCACCGTCATCACCGTCCCGGGGTGGCTGCCCGACGTGGACCCCGAGGCCGCCCTCGCGACCAGCACCTGGCTGCTCGCCGGCCTCGGTCTCGGGCTGATCGGGGCATTCCTGCACAGCGTCGTCCGCCGCGAGCCGTCGCCCACCGAGCCGTACGTCTACGCCCGGAGCCTGCTGCGCCAACTGCTCGACCTGTCGTCCGGCCTCGACTCGGGCCTCGACCCGCAGGTGCTCGGCGGCCGGATCCTCGCCGAGGTCCGTGACGAGCTGCCCACCTCCACGCTGGCCCTGTACGTCGCCCGCGAGCACACGGTCACCCCCCTCGTCACCACGTCGGTCGGCGAGCCCCGCGACCTCGAGGAGTGCGGGATGGTCGCCGTCCACGCCTGGTCCCAGAGCCACACGATCGTGGACGGTCACGTCTTCGCCTTCCCGCTCACCACCGGCATGGACACACCCGCCGTCATCGCCGGTGTCCTCTCGGGACGTCTCGACAACCAGCGCTTCGGCCTCGAGGAGCGGCTCCGCCGGCTGGCCCGCCGGCTGGAGCCCAGCGCGCTGCACCTCGACACCGCGCTGCTCTTCCTGGCCTTCCGCGACGCCGCCAGCGCCGACGAGCGGCGCCGGCTGGCCCGCGAGATGCACGACGGGGTCGCCCAGGACATCGCCTCGCTCGGCTACCTGGTCGACGTGCTGGCCGCGAAGCCGGACGCCCCCGAGGTGCCCGAGCGGATCGACGTGCTGCGCGACCGGATCAGCTCCGTGGTCTCCGAGGTCCGGCAGACCGTCACCGACCTGCGCACCGACGTCGGCACCAGCGCGAGCCTGGGCGCCGCGATCAGCACCCTGGCGCGCAGCCTGAGCGAGGTGTCCGGGATCCCGATCCGGGTCACCCTCGACGAGCACCCCGCCCGGCTGAGGTCCGACGTCGAGGCGGAGCTGCTGCGCATCGCCCAGGAGGCGATGAACAACGCCGTCAAGCACGCGCGGGCCAGCACCATCGACGTCCGCTGCCAGGTGCACGCGCCCCAGGCCCTGATCTCGGTCTCCGACAACGGGCTCGGGCTGCAGCGCGGCCGGACCGACTCCCACGGCCTGAAGATCATGCGGGAGCGCGCCATGCTGCTGGGCGCCGACCTCTACATCGAGGAGGTGCCCACCGGGGGTCTCCGCGTGTCGGTGTGGGTACCCGGATCCGCCCGGGACGACGACCCGACCGAGACCGAGCCCAGCGAGACCAGGACGGTGACCGCATGACCGAGCCCACCAGCCCCATCCCCCTTCTCCTCGTGGACGACCACGAGCTGGTCCGCGAGGGTCTGGCCAGCGTGCTCGACCTCGAGGACGACCTGAAGGTGGTGGGCACGGCCGCGAACGTGGCCGAGGCGCTCGCCCGCTTCAACCAGGTCCGGCCCCGGGTCGTGGTGACCGACCTCCAGCTGCCCGACGGCACCGGTCTCGACGTGGTCCGCGCGCTGCGCCGGCTCGACGAGAACGTCGGCCTGGTCGTGCTCACCATGCACTCCGGCGACGACCAGATCTTCGCTGCGATGGAGGCCGGCGCCTCCGGCTTCGTCGGCAAGGACGCGCCCTCGCGCGAGGTGGTCCGAGCCGCCCGGCACGCGGCCGTCTCGCCACGGTCGTTCGTGTGCGCCGGGCTGGTCGAGGCGATGACGCGCCGTACCTCCGCGGAGTCGACGCGGCTGACCGACCGCGAGCAGGAGGTGCTCCTGCTGCTCGCCGAGGGCCTCGGGGCCGGCGCCATCGGCGACAAGCTCTACATGAGCGAGTCGACGGCGAAGTCCCACATCGCCCGGATCTACCAGAAGCTGGGCGCCTCCAACCGCGCCCAGGCCCTGGTCACGGCCATGCGGATCGGCCTGCTCTCCAGCGTTCGGCGCGCGGAGTAGCCCGAACGGACTACCCCGGGTCCGGCCGCTCTCCCGTACCGCGGCCGGCCCCTCTCGCGGATCCTTGATGGTGTGAGGGAGGGACCTCTCACCCCGTCAGCCCCGAGAGGACACACCATGCTTGAGAACCTGCGCACCTTCATCGAGAGCCTCCGCGACGCCCGTGCCGAGCGGCGTGACGAGCGCGGCGCCTCCGCGGTCGAGTACGGCCTGCTGGTCGCCGGCATCGCGGCGCTCATCGTGACCATCGTGTTCCTGTTGGGCGACCAGGTTCAGGGCGCCTTCCAGGACACCTGTGACGAGATGGCCCAGGGCACCTGCGCGCCGGCTCCCGCCAACCCCTGATCCCGCTCTCCCCACGGGACGGCTACCGGCCCTCGCCGATCCGTTCGGCGAGGGCCGTCCGCTGCAGCACGGTGGGATGGCTGCCGAACCAGAAGTGCTCCCAGGCCGGTCGCTCGGGGTCGGCCACGGAGCGCAGGGCGAGCTGGCGCTGCAGCTCCACGAACGCGGCCGGGTCCTCAGTGGCCCGGAGCGCACCGACATCGGCGCGCAGCTCGATCTGACGGCTGATGGTGTTCTGCACCGGGCTGCTCAGCACCAGCGCGACGGCGTACAACGCCAGCACCAACGGTACGACGGCCGGGTCGGCGGGCGATCTGCCCCGGCGTCGTAGCGCGCCGAGCACCACGCCCAGCAGCCCGATCGCGAAGCAGGTGCCGGCCGCGCCGAGCACCGTCCCGGTGACCACGTCGTCGTGCTTGGCGTGGGTCAGCTCGTGGGCGACCACGGAGAGCGCCTGGTCCTGCGGCAGGTCGTCGACCAGGTTGTCGTAGAGCACCACCCGGCGGCTGCCGGCGATGCCGGAGACGTAGGCGTTCAGCGTCGTCGTACGACGGGACGCGTCCGCGACGAGCACCTCGTCGACGTCGACCCCCTCGCGCTCGGCCAGCGCCAGCACGCCGGTCCTGAGCGAGCCGTCGGGCAGCGGCTCGAAGTTGTTGAACAACGGCTCGACGACCAGCGGGTAGGCGAACGAGCCGAGCACCACCAGCACCGCCGCGATCGATCCGGCGACCGCCGGCCAGGCCCGGCGCCACCGGCGCGCGCAGGCGACCAGGACCAGCAGCGCGAGCGAGACACCGACGACGTCGACCGCCTCGCCCTTCGCGAGGTCGATCGCCCAGGCCGGCCAGGACTGCGTGCTCAAGCCGTAGGCCAGCAGCTGGCGGCGCATCAGCACCGCGAACGGCAGGGTCAGCAGCCGCAGGCCGACCTCGAAGACCGCCACCGCCAGCACGACCGACATCCACCAGGGTCCCGGCAGCCGCGCGAAGAGCGCCCGACCGCGACGCGAGAACCCCAGCCAGCAGGCGGCGGCCAGCCGGACGGCCAGCGAGGCCCAGCCGATCCAGTCGGTCCGGCTCGCGAACCCGGCCGCCCGGTCGAGCTGCTCGGGCGTGAAGAGCGTCGCCGGGTCGGTCGGCGTCAGCGGGCCACCGGGGACCGGGTCCCACGGCACCAGCAGCACGGCCAGGACGACGAACGCGACCCCGCCGACGGCCGTCGTGACGAGAGCGGTGGTGCGGGCCGGAGGGGTCACCCGGCCAAGTCTGACAAACGGTTCCGCCAGGCCCGGACCAGCGCGGCCTCGGAGAGCCCGGCATCGTCCCGCAGGGCCTCGGCGACCGGCGTGCCGGCGGCGACGTCGTCGTACAGCTCGACGAGCGCGGCCTCCCCCGCCCGCTCGGCCAGGACCACGCAGGCCAGCCAGGCGCTCTCGTAGACCGCGCCCAGGTGGGTGGCCTGGAGGTCGAACTCCGTCGCGCCGGGCAGAGCGTCGGGCGGACCGTCGCGGCGGACCTGCTCGATGATCTGCGCAGCCGCCGTCGTCTCCGGGATCCGGACGTCGCGCAGCGCGACGTAGTCGGCGAAGCCTTCGAGCAGCCACAACGGCGTGCTGCTGCTGGACGGCGCGTCGGTGGCCACGTGGGTCGCCTCGTGGCTCATCACCACCTGCGCGCCCGTGGGCCGCAACCGGCCCAGCTCGGCCGGGTTGACCAGCACGTGCACCGGGGCGTCGGGGGCCAGCGAGCCGTCGACGCTCGTGGTGACGGCGGCGATGCTCGCGTAGGTGCCGGGCTCGGCGTCGAGGGCCCGGTCGAGGTCGTCGGCGGTCGCGGGGATCTCCACGACCAGCCGCGGCCGCCACCCGGTGACCACCCGGCGCACGACCGGCACGGCCCGTTCGGCGAGCCCCGCATAGCGGTCGGCGTCCTCCGCCCGGGCGGCCAGCACCAGGGTCTCGGCCGTACGACGGACCGCCACCGGTCCCGCGAGCCACAGTGGCGACCGTGCGTCCCCGCCCCCGAACGAGACCAGGGCCACCTCGCCGTCGACCGCCCGGAAGGTCACCTCCACCTCGGCCAGCGCGGGGGCCCGGTCGAAGCCCGCGAAGCGCCAGCCGAGGTCGGCGCGCGCCGACCAGCTTCCGTCGGCGGCCGCCGGTCCGGTGGCGTCGACGTAGCGGGCGGAGAGGTCACGGACCTCCAGCGCGCCGGCGTTGGTCGCGATCGCGGCCAGCCGGTCCCCGGCCGCCGGGTCGTCGGCCGGCGCCAGGGCTCGGGCCGCCTCCGGGTCGGCCGACGCGGCGGCCGCGACGAACTCGCCGAGCACCCGGCCGGCGCCGGCCGGGTCGACGGCGGCCGCGGACGGGCCCGCGGGCGGCGCGGCGACGTACGGGTCGTCGG
This sequence comes from Nocardioides sp. CCNWLW216, assembly GCF_037120545.1. Lineage (NCBI taxonomy): Bacteria > Bacillati > Actinomycetota > Actinomycetes > Propionibacteriales > Nocardioidaceae > Nocardioides > Nocardioides sp. CCNWLW216. Next base: position 80,727 of record NZ_JBBBBJ010000004.1, on the reverse strand, counting down.
CGAGGGTCTGCCAGGTCACCACCCCGACGACGAGGAGCAGGGACAGCGAAAGGCCGGCCACCCACCAGAGGGGGCGACCGGCCTTCGGCCGAGGAACGTGGGCCAGCGTCGTCAGCCGGGCCGGACGGCGCCGACGTACGGCATGGAGTGGAGCTCGGAGACGCGGACGCCGGCACCGGGGTTGGCGGCGTGCACGATGAGGCCGTTGCCGATGTACATGCCGACGTGGCTGATCGGGCTGTAGTAGAAGACCAGGTCGCCGGGCTGCAGGTCGCCCTCGGCCACGTGCGGGCCGGAGGAGTACTGGGCCGCGGACGAGTGCGGCAACGCGACGCCGGCCTGGGCCCAGGCCATCATCGTCAGGCCGGAGCAGTCGAAGGCGTTGGGGCCGGCCGCGCCGTAGACGTAGGCGTCGCCGACCTGGGCCATCGCGTAGGAGATGGCCGCACCCGCGCGCCCGGAGGCGGGGACGTCGGACGGGACCCGCTGCGAGCCGCGCGACAGCAGCTCCCTGCGCTCCTCGGCCTTCAGCTCGTCGAGCAGGTCCTTGGCCTCGGCGAGCTTGCCGTCGGCGGTCTTCTTCTCGGCCGCCAGCGCCTCCTCGGTCTGGGCGACCTGGTCGGCGCGGGCCTCGGTGGCGTCGCGGCGGAGGTCGAGCGCCTCGACCTCGGCGGTGTAGCCGGTCAGCAGGTCGCCCTGCAGGTCGTTGTAGGTCGACATCGTCGACAGCTGGGTGAGGAAGGCGCTCGGGTCGTCGGAGACGAAGAGCTGGCCGGCCGCGGACGTCGCGGAGCCGGAGTACTCGCGGACGAGGGAGTCGGCGACCTGGTCGCGGATCACCTCGAGCTTGGCGTCCTGGCGCTTCTCGTCGGCGCGCAGCGCGTCGAGGTCGCTGCGCAGCTCGCCGAGCTCCAGCTTGGCGTCGTTGTAGCGCTCCGAGGCCTGCTCGGCCTCGTGGAAGAGCCGGTCGACACGTGCCTGCACGTCGTCGATGTCGGGCTCCGCCTGCGCGGGCGAGGAGGGGACGAAGCCGACGGATCCGGCGAGGGCGAGGCCCGTGAGGGCGGTGATGAAGCGCTTGCGACCGTTGAGCACGAGCGGTCTGGTCCCCTTGTGGTGTCGTACGCCTACCGGGTGAGCTGACGGGTTCGGGCACGACTTGCCCTACTCACGCTCCTCGTACGACGCCCGAGAACGCCACACGCCTTGCGAGAGATTCACCCCAGAAGTGGTGGGTCCCCGGCTCCCGGTCCGCACGCGGACCGGAACTCGACGCGGTGCCCGCGCGAACCATGGGCGGTCCACTTCCACGAGCACCTGAGTGCGACAGGTTAGTCGCCCGCGACGGGCTGGCAAAACCCGCTCGGGGTGTCGCGGTCGTTTCTTTACCCATCCGGCCCTCAGGCCGACTCGACCACCGGGGGGTCGACCGGCCGGACCAGCCGCAGCGGCGGCACCAGCCCGCTCTCGGCCAGCACGTCGAGCGCCCGGCGCTCGTCGTCGTCGAAGGTCAGCTCGGGCGGCGGGCCCAGCAGCACCGTGACCACGCAGTCGTGGCACGCCAGACCTCGCACCACGCAGGTGTCGCAGTCGATTCTCGTCGTCATGGGAGGAACCGTGGCACCCCCCACCGACAGTCCGCCTGTGGACGAGGTCAGGACGTGCGGGCGAGGAGGCCCAGGAGGACCTCGGCGGCGACGGCGCGGGCACCGGCGCGGGTGACGTCGGTGGCGACCTGGCGGTCGCTGGAGACGACCAGGACCATCCGGCCCGGGGGCTCGGCGGCGACCAGGTCGCGCAGCACGTCGTCGGCGATCACGCCCTCGGGGCTGAAGAGCACCTTCACGCCGCGCGGCGCGCGCACCACCGGGCGTGTCGCGCTGGCGGCGGCGTCGAAGACGACGGTCGTCTCCGCGCCGGTGCGGGCCGCCACCGGGGCGATCGCGCTCAGCAACCGGGTGCGCTGGGCCTCCAGCGACGACTCCGGCCACGCGGTCTTGCTGACGTTGTAGCCGTCGACGAGCAGCCGGGCGCGCGGCATCGCGAGGTACTGCTCCAGCAGGGCCGGCGTCGCCCCACCCGGTACGGCGGCCGCAGGCGCGGCCGGTGCCCCCGCGTCGGCGACCTCCTGCTCGACCCGGTCCCCCGGCGCGCCGGAGGCCGGCGGCAGGCCCAGCTCGCGCTGCAGGCCGGCGGCCGCCTCGATCACGGTGTCGAGGAGCACCCGGGCCCGCAGCGTGCCCTCGTCGCGCTCGGTCCGGGCCGCCCGGCGACCGGCGCTCAGGTCGGCCTCGGCCCGCTCGAGCTGGGCGCGCAGGCGTCGTACCTCCTTGTCCTGGGCGGCGACCGCCGCCTCTGACTCGGTACGGCGCTCCTCCGCGGACCGGGTCACCGCGTCGGACTCCTGGCGCGCCGAGCGCTCGGCGGCCCGCGCCTCGCCCAGCTTGCGCCGCAGGGCGGCGACCTCGGCCTTGTACTCGTCCACCTGCACCCGGTGCGCCGCGCGCACCTCGCGCAGCGTCTGCTCGGTCTGCTCCAGCCGCTGGCGCAGCCGGGCTGCCTCACCGTCCTCGCGCTCGGGGTCGCCGGCGCGCGCGGTCAGCTCCTCCGCGGCCTCCGCGACGACCGCCTCCCAGCCCACCGGGCGCAGCAGCCAGGCCAGCGCCACGCGCTGGGCCGCGTCGTCGGGGTCGACGGCGGCCCGGGCCGCCACCTGGGTGGCGACCCGCTCGCGGAACTCGTCGTCGGCCAGCGCCGCGGTGATCGCACCGGTGCCGAGCCGGGCACGGCGCGCCGGCGCGAACTCCGCCACCCGCCGCAGCGACGGCGGCAGCCGGACCACGGCCGGCAGGGCGTCGGCCGTCAGGGCCACGACCCGCACGCGGGCCGCAGCCGGCAGCGCGTCGAGAGGGCCCGTCGCCATGGCGGTCTAGTGGTCCGTCCAGGAAGTTCTGGAACGCTTCGCGCACCCAGGGCACGCACCTCGCTGCGTTGCCGACGCCCGCGAGACGACCCGGTACGGCGTCGCGGCGGCGTCTGGCGACGCACCCACCCTGAGCACGCCGAGCGACCCCCTACCTCCCGGCCGGACCACTAGCCGGCCGCCGGGTCGTCGGCGACGGCGGCGTCGTTGCGGGAGACGACCTCGATGGCGTCGGCCCGGCCGCACCAGCGGCAGGTCACCGACCCGACGGTCTCGCCGTCCACGGCCGTCTCCTCGACCCGGTGGTCGCCCGCCAGGTCGAAGTGCCAGTACTCCGTCGTACGACGGGTGCGGGTGACGTCGAAGCGGGTGAGGTTGCCGCAGCCGGCGCAGCGCCAGCGGTGCGCGGCGTCGGGGATCACGGTGCTCACAGGGGTTCTCCTCGTCGGTGGTGCTGCTCGGGACGCGACAACCCTAGGACCGACCCGGCTGGCGCTGGCGCGCCGCCCACGGATTGTCGGTGGCCCGACCTACGTTCGTGGTCATGAGCAGCGCCACCCACGGTGCGCGCTCCCGCTGGGAGTCGCAACGCAGTTTCGACGAGCTGGGCCGACGGCTCAGCGACGTCACGTTCTGCGTGGTCGACCTCGAGACCACCGGCGGCTCGGCCCAGGGCGGCTCGATGATCACCGAGATCGGAGCGGTCAAGGTCCGCGGCGGCGAGGTGCTCGGCGAGTTCCAGACCCTGGTCGACCCCCACACCGAGATCCCGCCGTTCATCGCGGTGCTCACCGGCATCAGCAACGGCATGGTGGCCGGGGCGCCGTCGATCGAGTCGGCGCTGCCGGCGTTCCTGGAGTTCGCGCAGGGCAGCGTGCTGGTCGCCCACAACGCCCCGTTCGACGTCGGCTTCCTCCAGCACTTCGCGGCCCAGCAGGGCCGGGCCTGGCCGACGTTCGAGGTGCTCGACACGGCCCGGCTGGCCCGCCGCGTGATCACCCGCGACGACGCCCCCAATTGCAAGCTCTCGTCGCTGGCCCGGCTCTTCGGGGCCACGACGACGCCCAACCACCGCGCACTCTCCGACGCCCGCGCCACCGTCGACGTGCTGCACGGCCTGATGGAGCGCCTGGGCGGGCTCGGCGTGCACACCCTGGAGGAGCTGCAGACCTTCTCCTCCCGGGTCAGCACCGCCCAGCGCAAGAAGCGCCACCTCGCCGAGGGCCTCCCGCACTCCCCCGGTGTCTACCTCTTCCGCGACGACAGCGAGCGGGTCCTCTACGTCGGCACCTCCAAGGACCTGCGCACCCGCGTCCGCAGCTACTTCACGGCCTCCGAGACCCGCTCGCGGATGGGCGAGATGGTCGGGCTCGCCGAGAAGGTCGTCGGCATCGAGTGCGCCACCACGCTGGAGGCGGAGGTGCGCGAGCTGCGGCTGATCGCCGAGCACAAGCCCCGCTACAACCGTCGCTCCCGGTTCCCCGAGAAGGTCCACTTCGTCAAGCTCACCCGCGAGCCGTGGCCGCGGCTCTCGCTGGTCAAGCGGGTCCTCGACGACGACGCCGACTACCTCGGCCCGTTCGGGTCCCGCAAGGCCGCCGAGAAGTGCCTCGCAGCCCTCCACGACACCTTCCCGGTCCGCCAGTGCTCGGAGCGGATGGGCCGCGCGCCGTCCCGGACCGCGTGCGTGCTCGCCGAGCTGGGCCGCTGCCTCTCCCCGTGCGACGGCAGCGTCGACGAGGCGACGTACGCCGCCGTCGTGCGCCAGCTGCGCGACACCCTGCTGAGGCGGCCCGACGAGGTCGTCGAGGCGATCAACACCCGGATGGAGGCGCTCGCCCGCGACGAGCGCTTCGAGGAGGCCGGCGCCCACCGCGACCGGCTCGCGGCGTTCATCCGCGCCGCTGCCCGCACCCAGCGGCTCTCCGCGCTGACCCGCTGCCCCGAGGTGGTGGCCGCCCGGCGCGAGGACGACGGCCGCTGGGCCGTCCACGTCGTCCGCTTCGGCCGGCTCGCCGCCGCCGGCGTGATCCCCTCCGGGGCCGACGCCCACCAGTTCGTCCGCGAGCTGCGCGCGACCGCCGAGACCGTGCACGGCGCACCCGGACCGGTCCCGGCCGCCACCGCGGAGGAGACCGAGAAGGTGCTGCGCTGGCTCGAGTCGCCGGGCATCCGGCTGGTCGAGGTCGACGGGGAGTGGGTCTGCCCGGTGGCCGGTGCGACCCGCCACCTCGCGGTCCACGACGCCGTGGCCGAGTCGCGGCGCTCGCTGGTCCCCTTCGGCGAGCGCCGGGACCTCGCGACCATCCACCGACCGACCCGATAGCGTCGCCCCCATGATCACCGCCATCGTGTTCGTGAAGGCCGACGTCGCCCGCATCCCCGAGGTGGCCGAGGCGATCGCCGCGCTCGACGGCGTCAGCGAGGTCTACTCCGTCACCGGCCAGATCGATTTGATCGCCCTGGTCCGGGTCCGCGAGCACGACGACATCGCCGCCGTGGTCGCCGACCGGCTCAACAAGGTCCCGGGCGTCACCGCCACCGAGACCCACATCGCGTTCCGCGCCTACTCCCGCCACGACCTGGAGTCCGCGTTCTCGCTCGGGCTCGACTGACCTCCCGACGAGCGGCGACCGTGCTCGACCGGGCCCGGAGGCTCGCCCCGCTCGGCCTCGTGCTGGTCGTCCTGGGCATGCTGACGTTCCGCGCCGCCGGCCCGATCCACAACCAGGACACCTACTTCCACCTCCGCTTCGGCCACGAGTTCCTCAGCGGCTGGTCGCTGCGCGACCCCGGCAGCGTCAGCACCTTCGCGACCGCCGACTGGGTCCCGACCCAGTGGCTGCCCCAGGTGACCATGGCCGCCGTCGAGGACCGGCTCGGCCTCGCGGGCGTCGCCTGGCTGAGCGGTCTGGCCTTCGTCGCTCTCGCCCTCACCTGGTACGCCGTCGCCCGCCGCTGGGCCGAGCCGCTGGTCGCCGCGCCCGTCGTCGGCCTGGGCCTGGTCGCGGCCAGCTCCGGGCTGTCCGCGCGGCCGCAGGTGCTCAGCTACCTGCTGGTCGCGGTGACCGCTGCGGCCTGGCTAGCCTGGAGCCGGGAGGGCCGCACCCCGTGGTGGCTGGTGCCGCTCACCTGGCTGTGGGCCTGCTGCCACGGCATGTGGCCGATCGGACTGGTGGTCGGGGGCGTGGCCGTGGCCGCGGCCGTCGTGACCCCCGGCCGGTCCTGGCCCCGGGTGGCCCGCGGCGCGGGGGTGGTCGCGCTCGGCGCGGGCGCCTCGCTGGTGACCCCGGTCGGACCGCGGCTGGTCGGAGCGGTCGTCGCGGTCGGCGACCGCCGCGAGTTCTTCGGCGAGTGGGGCCGGCCGGACCCGACCGACCCGCGGCTGCTCGGCCTGGTCGTGCTGGTCCTGCTCGCCGCGGCCGCCTGGGCCCGACGGCCGTCGTACGACCCGACCTGGCTGGGGCTCTTCGTCCTGGCCCTGGCCTGCTCGGTCTCCTCCACCCGCACCGTCCCGGTCGCGGTCGCGCTGCTGGTCCCGCTCACCGCGATCGCGCTCCAGCCCCTCCTCGGCGCCCGACCGACCTGGACGCGGCCCGAGGGCGGGGTGGTGCTGGGCGGGGCCGCGCTCGCGCTCGCGGTGCTCGCGGCCGTCGTACCCCTCACGGCGGACGAGCCGCCCGCCCAGCCCGCCTGGGCCGACCCCGCCCTCGACGCGCTCCCGGCCGGCACGACCGTGCTGAACGACTGGAACCTCGGCGGCTGGCTGATGTGGCGCCACCCCCAGCTCGACCCGGTCATGCACGGGTACGGCGACACCTTCACCACCGCCGAGCTGCGCCGCAACACCGACATCCTCGTCGTACGACGGGGCTGGACCGACCTGGTCCGCGAGACCGGCGTCGACTACGCCCTGGTGCGGCCCGGTTCCGCCCTGGGCCGCGCCCTCGTCGACGAGGAGGGCTGGCTGCCGGTGCACCGCTCCCCCGACCTGGAACTGCTCACACCGCCGCCCGGCTGGATGTGACCGCACGCCGGGGCCCGCCGTAGCCTCCACCGGTGACCTGGATCGACGTCCTCGGCTGGGGCGGCAGCGCGCTGCTGGTCTACTCCCTGCTGCAGGCCCGGGTGCTGCGCTTCCGCACCCTCAACCTGGTCGGCTGCCTCGTGCTGCTGACCTTCAACGCCATCATCGGCGTCTGGCCGATGGTCGGCATGAACACGGTGCTGGCGGCCATCAACGTCTGGTTCATCGTCCGGCTGCTGCGCGAGCGCCACGACGAGCAGGTCTTCGAGGTGCTGCCCGTCGGCACCCGCGACGCCTACCTCGCCCACGTCCTGCGCCAGCACCACCCCGACATCGCCCGGTTCCAGCCCGACTGGGACGGCGTGCACGACGAGGACCACGCGTTCGTCGTCCAGCACGGCGACGAGACGGTCGGCGTCGTCGTGGTCCGCCCGGACGGCGACGTCGCGCGGGTGCGGCTCGACTACGTCACGCCGAAGTACCGCGACTTCACCCCGGGCGAGTTCGTCTGGCGGCACAGCACGGTGCTCCGCGACCTCGGCTTCCGGCACGTGATGACCGCCCCGGGGATGGTCGGCGCCTACTACGCCCACGTCGGCTTCCGCCCGAACGGTCGCGAGTTCGTCCTCGACCTCTGAGGCGGTCGAGCGTCAGGCCGAGCTGGCCGCGACCCACCGGTCCAGCAGCGCCGCCGCGGCACCGGAGTCGACGGCCTCGCGGGCCCGCTCCAGCCCGGCGGCGAGCGCGGTGTCGACCGGCTCGCCCGGCGCCCCGTGCACGGCCAGCGCCGCCCCGGCGTTGAGGAGTACGGCGTCCCGCACCGGTCCGGTCTCGCCCTCCAGCACCCGCCGTACGACGGCCGCGTTGTGCGCCGCGTCGCCGCCGCGCAGGTCCTCGGTCGTCGCCGGAGCCAGTCCGTACGCCGCCGGGTCGACCGTCGCGGTCGAGACGGCGCCGCCGTGCACGACCCAGACCGCCGACGTCGTGGTGGTGGTCAGCTCGTCGAGCCCGTCGTCGCCGCGGAAGACCCACGCGTCGACGCCGCGGGCGGCGTACACCCCGGCCATCACGGGTGCCGTCCGGGCGTCGGCGCAGCCGATCGCCTGGGCGGCGGGGCGGGCCGGGTTGGTGAGCGGGCCGAGGAAGTTGAAGGTCGTGCCGATCCCGAGCTCGCGGCGCGGCACCGCCGCGTGGCGCATCGCCGGGTGGAAGGCGGCGGAGAAGCAGAAGGTGATGCCGGCCTCGACCGCCACCTCCGCGACCCGCTCGACGGGGAGGTCGAGCCGGATGCCGAGCGCCTCGAGGACGTCGGCGGAGCCGGACTTCGACGAGGCCGAGCGCGCACCGTGCTTGACCACGGGTGCGCCAGCGCCCGCGGCGACGATGGCCGCCATCGTCGAGATGTTGACCGACATCGAGCGGTCGCCCCCGGTCCCGACGATGTCGAGCAGGCGGCCGGGCACGGAGATCGGGTTGGCCCGCGCCAGCATGGCGTCGGCCAGGCCGGTGATCTCGTCGATGGTCTCGCCCTTGGCGCGCAGCGCCACCGCGAAGCCGGCGATCTGCACCGGGGTCGCCTCGCCGGCGAGCAGCTCGCCCATCGCCCACGCGGTCTGGTCGCGCGACAGGTCCGCCCCGGCGACGAGCGTGCCGAGGACCTCGGGCCAGGTGGTCACCTCGGCCGGGATCAGGCGGTGGCGGGGACCCGTGCGCGCAGCAGCGCGATCACGGTCTCGGCCAGCTGAATCGGGTCGATCGGGTGCGGCACCGCCGCCTCCGCGCGCGACCAGGTGGCCAGCCACGCGTCCTGGGGACGCCCGGTGAGCACGATCACCGGCGGGCACTGGTAGATCTCGTCCTTGAGCTGCTTGGCGATGCCCATGCCACCCGCGGGCACGGCCTCGCCGTCGAGGATGACCAGGTCCATCCGGCCGGAGTCCATGTTCTGGATGACGACCGGCTCGGTCGCGACCTCGACGTACTCGAGCTCCGGCAGGTCGGGGTGCGGTCGCCGGCCGAGGGCCAGGATCACCTGCTGCCGGGTGTTGACGTCGTCGCTGTAGACCAGCACCTGGAGGGGCTTCGTCGTCTCGCTCACGCTCGGATCGTACGACGTCCCGGGGGCCGCTGCCCATGCACCTCCTACGATCCCTACGTCACACCGACCGGCACCACGAGCCGCCCCAGGAGTGAACCGCCCTGATCGACGCCCAGACCTTCCTCAACCTCGCGCTCGTCGTCGTCTTCGTCCTGGTGGGCGGGGTCTTCGCCGCGACCGAGATCGCGCTGGTGTCGCTGCGCGAGAGCCAGCTCGTCCAGCTCGAGCGCACCGGATCGCGCGGAGCCAAGGTCGCGTCCGTCGCCCGCGACCCCAACCGCTTCCTGGCGGCCGTGCAGATCGGCGTCACCGTGGCCGGGTTCTTCTCGGCGGCGTACGGCGGCTCGACCCTGGCGCCGGACATCGCGCCGTACCTCGTGGACCTCGGGCTGGCCGACGGCGCCGCCGACACCGTGGCCCTGGTGGTGATGACGCTGCTGATCGCCTACCTCTCGCTGGTGCTCGGCGAGCTGGTCCCCAAGCGGCTCGCGCTCCAGCGCTCGGCCGGACTGGCGACCCTGGTCGCGCCGCCCCTGGACCGGTTCGCGACGGTGATGCGGCCGGTCATCTGGCTCCTGTCGCGCTCCACGGACGTGCTGGTCCGCCTCCTGGGCGGCGATCCCTCCGCGACGAGCGAGGAGCTCAGCGAGGAGGAGCTGCGTGACATCGTCTCGACCCACGAGGGCCTGGGCGAGCAGGAGCGACGCATCCTGCGCGACGTCTTCTCGGCGACCGACACCTCCCTGAAGGAGGTGATGCGCCCGCGCGGCGAGGTCGCCTTCGTCGCGGCCGACACCCCGGTCACCGAGGCCCGGGACCGGGTCGGCTCGCTGCCCTACTCGCGCTACCCCGTCACCGGCGACGACTTCGACGACGTCGTCGGGTTCCTGCACGTGCGCGACCTGCTCGGCGTCCGCGACGAGGATCCCCGCCTGGTCCGCGACCTGGTCCGGGACGTGCTGGTCCTCCCGTCGACCAACCAGGTGCTGCCGACGGTCGCGACGATGCGCAAGTCGGGCATCCACCTCGCCGTCCTGGTCGACGAGTACGGCGGCACCGACGGCATCGTCACGCTCGAGGACCTGGTCGAGGAGATCGTCGGCGACATCCGCGACGAGTACGACGCCCCCGCGCACCCGCCGTCGTCCGTCGACGGGCCGCACGAGGTCGACGCCGGCCTGAGCATCGAGGACTTCGCCGAGACGACCGGCCTGGAGCTGCCCGACGGCGACTACGAGACCGCCGCGGGCTACCTCGTCGCCCGGCTCGGGCGGATCCCCGAGGTCGGCGACGGCGTCGACGTCGGCGACCACCGTCTCGAGGTCACCGCCATGACCGGGCGCCGGGTCACGACTCTGCGCGTGTCGCCGCCCGCTCCCTAGCCTCCCTCGCCTCCTGCAGGTCCAGGCGCCGGTCCTCGCGCGCCGCCTCCTTCATGGACGAGCGCACCCACTGCACGAAGAGCACCCCGAAGAACACCAGCCCGATCAGGTCGCCCGAGCCCCAGAGGATCCCGCCGGCCAGGTGCTGGTCGTCGGCCATCGACGGCAGCCACGAGGCCATCGGCCCCTCCCGCAGCTCGGCGTAGTGCTCGCCGCCGATCAGCTCGGACTGACCCATGATCGTGACACCCAGGAAGGCGTGGAACGGCAGCGTCAGCACGGTCAGCAGCACCCGGAACGGGTAGCCGACGCGACCCGGCAGCGGGTCGATGCCCATCAGCGGCCAGAAGAAGAGCGAGCCGACGAGCACCAGGTGCACGTGCATCATCTCGTGCACGTACGTCGAGCTCAGCGACGCGTCGTACCAGCCGCTGAAGTACAGGGCCCACGGCGAGATCACGTAGAGCAGGAACGTCAGCGGCGGGAAGGACAGCACCCGGGCGACCTGCGAGTGCAGGACGGCGAGCAGCCACCGTCGCGGCGCAGGCGGGAGCGTGCGCAGCGCCAGGGTGATCGGCGCGCCGAGCGCGAGGGCCAGCGGCACCACCATCGACAGCACCATGTGCTGGACCATGTGCACGCTCAGCAGGGTGGTGTCGTACGCCGCCAGGCCGGACGCCGTGGCGACGTAGAACGACCCCATCCCGACCCCGACGAAGGCGATCGTCCGCCCCACCGGCCAGCGGTCGCCGCGGCGCCGCAGCACGACCACGCCGGCGACGTAGAGGCCGACCACCCAGACCGTCACGACGAACGGCAGCGGGGCCAGCGACCACTCCGAGAAGAAGGTGCCGAAGGACGGCTCCGGGAGGTCCGGGGCGGTCGTGAGAGCGGTCGGCACCGCGAGGTTCAGCACTCCATCAACTTTAGGTCCCCCGGTAAGGGGGGTCGTTGGTGGCCACGGGACCGGGTCGGGACATAATGCTCGGGTGGCGACAGCAACGACCATTCCGGCATCCCGTCTGCACGGGCACCACGACCGACCCAGCATGGTCAGCGTCGGGACGATCATCTGGCTCTCCAGCGAGCTGATGTTCTTCGCGGCGCTCTTCGCGTCGTACTTCACGATCCGCTCGGTGAGCCCCGACCTGTGGTCGCAGAACACCGAGATCCTGAACATCCCGTTCGCCGCGGTGAACACCACGATCCTGGTGCTGTCGTCACTGACCTGCCAGCTCGGCGTGTTCGCGGCCGAGCGTGGTCAGGTCGGCCGGACCGGCTCGGTGCTCCACGTGAAGGGCTGGGGGCTGCGCGAGTGGTTCATCCTGACCTACCTCATGGGCGCGGTCTTCGTGGCCGGCCAGGCCGTCGAGTACGCCACGCTCGTGCAGGAGGGCGTGACCATCCAGGACTCGGCCTACGGCACGATGTTCTACCTCACCACCGGCTTCCACGGGATCCACGTGACCGGTGGCCTGATCGCCTTCCTGTTCGTCCTCGGACGCACCTACATCGCCCGCCGGTTCACCCACGAGCAGGCGGTCAGCGCGATCGTCGTCTCCTACTACTGGCACTTCGTCGACGTGGTCTGGATCGGGCTCTTCGCCACGATCTACCTCGTCAAGTAGCCCGCCCGCCGACTCGCAAGGATCTTTCGTGCGTCTCCTCAACCGCTCCGCCGGTCGACTGTCACGGCACCGCCGTAGCCGTCTCGCCGGGCTGGTGCTGCTCCTCATCGGACTCCTCACCACCGGGGGCATCACGTACGCCGTGATGCCCAGCTCCTCCGCCGGCGACGCGCAGAGCAACGCCGTCCAGGTCGAGGAGGGGCGCAAGCTCTTCCTCCAGGGCTGCTCGTTCTGCCACGGTCAGAACGGCGAGGGCATCACCACGATCAACGGTGACAACTACGGCCCGTCCCTGGTGGGTGTCGGCGCCGCCGCCGTGCACTTCCAGGTCGAGACCGGCCGGATGCCGCTGGTCCAGCCCGGCGTGCAGGGCCAGGCCAAGCCCGAGACCTACTCCGCGGAGGAGGTCGAGCAGCTCGCCGCGTACGTCGCCTCGCTCGGCCCCGGCCCGGCCCGGCCCGACGAGGCCGAGTGGACCACCGCCGGCCTGACCGAGGAGGAGCGCGAGGCCGCGATCAGCCGCGGCGGCCAGATCTTCCTCACCAACTGCACCGCCTGCCACAACTTCAACGGCAAGGGCGGCGCCATGCCGCAGGGCGGCTACGCGCCCGACCTCAGCAACACCGAGGCCGTGCACATCTACGAGGCGATGCTGACCGGCCCCGGCCAGATGGACAGCTTCTCGAACGGCAACCTCTCCCCCGAGGAGAAGCGCGACGTCATCGCCTACCTCTACTCCCTGCGCGACCAGCCGGCGTACGGCGGCTTCTCGCTCGGCGGCCTCGGCCCCGTGTCCGAGGGCATGTTCGCCTGGCTGCTCGGCATCGGCGGCCTCGTGGGCTTCGCCGTGTGGATCGCCGCGCACACGACCCGCACCAAGAAGAAGAAGGTGGAAGCGTGAGCGGCCACACCGACAACCTGCCGGTCGCCGACGACGGCAACCCCGGCCTGCCGGAGCACACCTGGCGTCCCACCGACGTCGACCCGAAGGCCGAGAAGCGCGCCGAGCGCCAGGTCGCGGCACTCTTCGGCCTCTCCGCGGTCTGCGCCGTGCTGTTCGTGGTGGCCTACTTCAGCCTCCAGGTCGGCGACAACCACGACACCGTCCTCGGCCTCGGGGCCTCGAACGTCGCGCTCGGCAGCGCCCTGGGTGGCGCCCTGCTGTTCATCGGCATCGGCATCATCCAGTGGGCCCGCAAGCTGATGGCCGACCACGAGATCAGCGAGCTGCGCCACCCCGCCGCGTCCAGCGACGAGGACCGCGCGGCCACCGTCGCGGCCCTGCAGGCCGGCCTCGAGGAGTCGGGCATCGGGCGCCGCCCGCTGGTGCGCAACTCGATGCTCGGCGCCATCGGACTGCTCGGTGCGCCGGTCGTGGTGCTGCTGCGCGACCTCGGCCCCACCAACGCCCAGGTCGCGGACGCCGAGACCGGGCAGGGACTCGAGCACACCGTGTGGAAGCAGGGCGTGCGCGTCGTCCGCGACGTCGTCGGCACCCCGATCCGACCCTCTGACATCGAGATCGGCGACCTGTTCAACGCCGAGCCCGCCACCATCTTCGAGACCGACGAGGACGGGGAGCCGCTGATCGAGGGCGTCCCGCTCCAGGTCGCGAAGTCCAAGGGCGCCGTCGTCCTGATCCGGATGGATCCCGCCGACAACTCTCCCGGCCGCGGCCGGGAGAACTGGAGCGTCGACGGCATCCTCTGCTACTCCAAGATCTGCACCCACGTCGGGTGTCCGATCTCGCTCAACGAGCGCAAGACCCACCACCTGCTGTGCCCGTGCCACCAGTCGACCTTCGACCTGGCGGACGCGGGCCGGGTGATCTTCGGCCCCGCGGCCCGGGCTCTGCCCCAGCTGCCGATCGCGGTCGACTCCGAGGGGTACCTGGTCGCTCAGAGCGACTTCACGGAACCCGTCGGCCCGAGCTACTGGGAGCGTGACTACTGATGGCCATCGACACGAGCAAGGTCGCGACGAGCAACAGCTCGGCGGCGACCCCGGCCAAGCCCGGCAGGGCCGGCGCCGTGGCCACGTGGGCCGACGAGCGGCTCGGCCTGGCCGGCATGGCCAAGAAGAACCTGCGCAAGGTCTTCCCGGACCACTGGTCCTTCATGCTCGGCGAGATCGCGCTCTGGAGCTTCGTCGTCCTGCTGCTCAGCGGCGTCTTCCTGACGCTGTGGTTCACCCCCAGCATGAGCGAGATCCACTACGAGGGCTCCTACGACCAGATGCGCGGCATCGCGATGTCGGAGGCCATGGCCTCGGCCCTCGACATCTCGTTCGACGTCCGCGGCGGTCTGCTGATGCGGCAGATGCACCACTGGGCCGCGATGCTCTTCATCGCCTCGATGATGATCCACCTGCTCCGGGTGTTCTTCACGGGCGCGCACCGCAAGCCGCGCGAGCTCAACTGGGTGATCGGCTCGCTGCTGCTGCTGCTCGGCACCCTGGAGGGCTTCACCGGCTACTCGCTGCCCGACGACCTGCTCTCCGGCACCGGCGTCCGCGCGGCCGACGGCTTCATGAAGTCGATCCCGGTGGTCGGCTCCTACATGTCGTTCTTCCTCTTCGGGGGCGAGTTCCCGGGCGACTCGATCATCCCGCGGCTCTACATCATCCACGTGCTGCTGATCCCGGGTCTGCTGCTGGCCCTGATCGCGGCCCACATGCTCCTGCTCGTCTACCACAAGCACACCCAGTGGCCCGGCCCCGGCCGCACCGAGGAGAACGTCGTCGGCTTCCCGATGCTCCCGGTGTACGCCGCCAAGGCCGGCGGGTTCTTCTTCATCGTCTTCGGCGTGACCGCGCTGATGGGCGGCCTGATGCAGATCAACCCGATCTGGCTGTACGGCCCCTACGACCCGTCGAAGGTGACGGCCGGCTCCCAGCCGGACTGGTACATGGGCTGGCCGGACGGCGCGCTCCGCATCATGCCGGGCTGGGAGACCCACCTCTTCGGCAACTTCACCATCGCGTGGAACGTCTTCCTGCCGATCATCGTGCTGCCCGGCCTGATGTTCACCATCTTGATGCTGCTGCCGTTCCTGGAAGCGTGGATCACCGGTGACAAGCGGGAGCACCACCTGCTCCAGCGGCCGCGCAACGCGCCCACCCGCACCGCGCTGATGGTGGCGCTGATGACGTTCTACGGCCTCCTCTGGATGGCCGGCGGCAACGACATCATCGCGATCAAGCTGAACTCGTCGATCAACACGATCACCTACATGCTGCGATTCCTGGTGTTCGTGGGGCCGATCATCGCCTTCGTGATCACCCGTCGCTGGTGCATCTCGCTGCAGCGCCACGACAACGAGAAGCTGCTGCACGGCTACGAGACCGGCATCATCATGCGCTCCCCGGAGGGTGGCTACTCCGAGAAGCACCTGCCGATCAACCCCTCGGCGGCCTACGTCCTCAGCGCGCGGGAGCGCGACGAGGTCTACACGGTGGAGCAGGAGACCGACGAGAACGGCATCCCTGCCCCGACCAGCCGGGCCAAGGCGCTGCGCGCCAAGCTGTCGACGCTCTGGTTCGCCGACAACGTGCAGGCACCGACGGCGGCCGAGATCGAGGCGGCCCACCACCACGCCGACCACGAGCACGAGCTCCAGGCGGCGCTGGACGGCCACGCGGCCGACGGGCACCAGTTCGACGGCCACCACTCGGTCGAGGGTGACCCGCTCCGCGGCAGCGACCAGCACTAGGCAACACCAGCAGCACACGTGACGAGGGCCCCGGGATCTTCCCGGGGCCCTCGTGCGTCCCCGGGTCGGAATGCCCACGCCGGGACAGTGGTTGAATCGGCAACGACCTACGGAAGGCAGCACCATGACCACCGGAAACCAGCCCGGAATCCAGCTCGGACTCGACACCTTCGGCGACGTCACCGTCGGCCTCGACGGCACCTCCCTCTCGCACGCCGAGGTGGTCCGCAACACCGTCGAGCAGGGCGTGCTGGCCGACCAGGTCGGGGTCGACGCCTTCGGCGTGGGCGAGCACCACCGCGACGACTATGCCGTCTCCGCCCCCGACGTCGTGCTGGCCGCGATCGCCGCCCGGACCGAGCGGATCGTGTTGGGCACCGCCGTCACCGTGCTCAGCTCCGACGACCCGGTCCGGGTCTACGAGCGCTTCGCGACCCTCGACGCGATCTCCCACGGCCGGGCCGAGGTCACTCTCGGGCGCGGATCGTTCACGGAGTCCTTCCCGCTGTTCGGCTTCGACCTCGCCGACTACGAGCGGCTCTTCACCGAGAAGCTCGACCTGTTCGCCGCGCTCCGCGCCGAGGGCCCGGTCTCCTGGGAGGGCTCCGTACGACGTCCGCTGGTCGACGCCGAGGTCTTCCCGAAGACCGAGCGCGGCACCCTGCCGGCCTGGATCGGCGTCGGCGGGTCCCCCGAGTCGGTCGTCCGGGCCGCGCGCTACGGCTTTCCCCTCGCATTGGCCATCATCGGCGGCGAGCCTGCGCGGTTCGCGCCGTACGCCGACCTCTACCGCCGCGCTCTCGACGAACTGGGTCAGGAGTCGCAGCCGATCCTGGTGCACTCCCCCGGCTTCGTGTTCGACACCGACGAGGAGGCCCGTGAGCTGCTCTTCCCGCACTTCAAGGCCAACCGGGACCGGATCGGTCGCGAGCGCGGCTGGCCCCCGGCCTCACGCCTGGACTTCGACCGCGAGGTCGCCGGCGGCTCGCTCTACGTCGGCTCCCCCGAGACCGTCGCACAGAAGATCACCGCCACCGTGCAGGTCCTCGGGATCGACCGATTCGATCTGAAGTACAGCAACGGCCCGATGCCGCACGAGCACCTGATGCGCTCCGTGGAGCTCTACGGCACCCAGGTCGCCCCGCGGGTCCGCGAGCTGCTGGCCGGCTAAGAGCCGGACGGCCCCGGACGCGGCGTACCCGCACCCGACGGGACGCGGTGGGTGGGCGAGGCCGGGGTCTGCCGGCACCTCCTCGCACTCCCCGGCAGCGACGTGCTCGTCGCTGTCACGATGACCGACGACGGCGGCGCATCCTGGCAGGACGTCCGCGACTCCGTCCGGGTGCTCCCGGAGGGCCTCACGACCGTGCCGCGCTCCGCGCCGCGCGGCTGCAGGTCGAGACGTTCATCCTCGAACGCGAGGAGACGGAGGCGACTACGGCACCGTCGTGACGGGCAGCCTGCTCGGGGTCGAGCCCGTGCCGGGCGCCGTCGTCGAGGTCGTCAGCACCATCACCCTCTCGGTCTCGGGCGATTGCTCAGCTGAGCGCGGACCCCGAGCGGTAGTCGGCGAACGACGCGTTCCAGTCGCCGTAGCCGTTGTCGAGGGTCATCGGGCGGTCGGTGCCGACGTACTCGACGACGTCGCCCCGCTTGCTGCGGGCGTAGAGCCAGCCCGCGTCCTCGGTGCTCATGCCAGTGCAGCCGTGGCTGACGTTCGCATGCCCTTGGGAGCCCACCGACCACGGCGCGGCGTGGATGAACTCGCCCGAGTTGGTCAGCCGCATCGCCCAGCGCACGTCGTCGATGTCATAGGCCTCGGCGCTGCCCGCGGAGATGCCGACGGTCTCGGAGTTCATCCGGCGCTTCTCGAACTTCTCCATGATCACCTTGGTGCCGGAGCGGGTCGTGAAGCCGGCCTTGCCGGTGGTGATCGGGAAGGTCCGCACCTTCTTGCCATTGGTGAAGACCTGCATCTGGTGGGTCTTCGCATTCACCTTGTAGATGTTGGCGTCGCCGACGTGGAACTGGACCCGACGGCTCTCCTGGCCGTAGACCCCGCCGCCGGCCGGGACCGAGTTGATGTCCACGTCGACCGTGACGTCGGTGCCGGCCTGCCAGTAGTGCTTCGGCCGCCAGTGCACCTCCTGATCGCTGAGCCAGTGCCAGCTGCCGGCCTGGACCGGGCTGGAGGTGACCTGCAGGTGCTTCTCGATCGAGGCCCGGTCGGTGACCGGCACGTCGAAGGACACCACGACCGGCATGCCGACGCCGACGGTCTCGCCACCCAGCGGGGCGACCGAGGCGTAGGTCTGCTCGGCGAGCGTGAGATCCTGCGTGGTGAACCGGACGTTGCGCTTGGCGGCCTGGCCGTCCTCGCCCGTCCCCCGGGCCTTCAGGACGTACGTCGTGCCGGGCTCCAGCCGTCGGGACGCGGTCCAGGTCGTCCGGTCGCTGCTCAGCTCGCCGACGACCTCGCCCGCCTCGCCCGACGTCGCGGTGACCGAGACGCGGGACAGGCTGGCGTGGGTGGCCCGCACCTTCAGCACCTGGTCCACCGGGACCCCGGTGGCGCCCGAGCGGACGTTGGCGCGCACCTTCCCGGCCGGGAGGCCGGCCGCGGGCGAGGTGGCCGCGGTCGGGTCGTCGTCGGACGCACCCGGCAGCGCGGACTTGGCGTCGCAGGCGGTCAGGCCGACGGCCAGAAGCAGGGCGGTGCCGGCGGCGAGGGCCGAGTGCGCACGGCGCAGGGTCATGCGTAACTCCCGGGAACGACGTTCAATGGCGAAGCCGCCGGACCCCAGGTCCGACGGCTTCTCCAGCGTAACCGCGCCCACCCCCGGTTCTGGAAACCGGCGGGTGCGGCGCGCGTCACGTGTGCGTCAGTGGGCGTGCTCTCCGCGGTAGTACTCGAAGACCAGGCCGCTCAGCGCCACCGCGCCGAGCACGCCGCCGATGATGACCAGCCACCACGCGGCCATCGCCAGGGCGAAGACCATGACGCTGAGCGTCAGGGCGCACCACAGCGGCCACCAGGAGTACGGCGGGAAGAACCCGAGCTCACCCGCGCCGTCGGCGATCTCCGCCTCCTTGCGGTCCTCCGGACGGGGGTCCATCCGGCGGGCGTGGAAGCCGAGGTAGAGCGTGACCATCGCGGTCAGCAGCGTGGTCATGAACAGCGCGGACGTGCCCGTCCAGTCGCCCCCGTGGTCGCTGGCGTCGGTCACGAGCCAGTAGGCGGGCGTCACCAGCACCAGGAAGATGGTGCAGGCCGCGAAGATCCAGGCCTCGGCCTTCATCAGTGCTTGCCCTCCGGGTCGTCGTCC
Organism: Nocardioides sp. CCNWLW216; assembly: GCF_037120545.1. Lineage (NCBI taxonomy): Bacteria > Bacillati > Actinomycetota > Actinomycetes > Propionibacteriales > Nocardioidaceae > Nocardioides > Nocardioides sp. CCNWLW216. Next base: position 61,633 of record NZ_JBBBBJ010000004.1, on the reverse strand, counting down.
TGGGTGCGCTCGTTGATCAGGTCCTCGCGCCCCTCCATGTCGGGTGCGTCGGCGAAGCCGCCGTCGCGCGCGGCCTGGTTCTCCTCGAGCTCGATGGCCGCGATCTCCGGGTGGTGGAGGTCGAAGGCCGGCGACTCGGACCGGATCCGCGGGATGGTCACGAAGTTGTGGCGCGGCGGCGGGCAGCTGGTGGCCCACTCCAGAGAGCGGCCCCAACCCCACGGGTCGTCGACCTCGACCTTGGGGGCCCGGCGCGAGACGTAGACGTTGTAGAAGAACGGCAGCGTCGACGCGCTCAGCAGGAAGGCACCGATGGTCGAGACCTGGTTGAGGGTGGTGAAGCCCTCACCCGGCAGGTAGTCGGCGTAGCGACGCGGCATGCCCTCGACGCCCAGCCAGTGCTGGACCAGGAAGGTCGTGTGGAAGCCGACGAACAGCAGCCAGAAGTGCAGCTTGCCGAGGCGCTCGTCGAGCATCCGGCCGGTCATCTTCGGCCACCAGAAGTAGAAGCCGGCGAACATCGCGAACACCACCGTGCCGAAGACGACGTAGTGGAAGTGCGCCACCACGAAGTAGGAGTCGGACACGTGGAAGTCGAGCGGCGGGCTGGCCAGGATGATGCCGGTCAGACCACCGAACAGGAAGGTGGTGAGGAAGCCGATCGACCAGAGCATGGGGGTGTCGAAGGACAGAGATCCCCCCCACATCGTGCCGATCCAGTTGAAGAACTTCACTCCGGTGGGCACCGCGATCAGGAACGTCATGCCGGAGAAGAACGGCAGGTCGACCGCACCGGTGACGAACATGTGGTGCGCCCAGACCGCGACCGAGAGGATCGCGATGCCGAGCGTGGCGCCGACCAGGCCGACGTAGCCGAAGAGCGGCTTGCGGCTGAAGACGGGGAGGATCTCGGTCACGATGCCGAAGAACGGCAGCGCGATGATGTAGACCTCCGGGTGCCCGAAGAACCAGAACAGGTGCTGCCACAGGATGGCGCCACCGTGGGCGGTGTCGAAGACGTGCGCGCCGAGCTGACGGTCGGCCTCGAGCGAGAGCAGCGCGCCGGCGAGCACCGGGAACGCGATGAGCACCAGCAGCGAGGTGATCAGCGTGTTCCAGACGAACAGGGGCATCCGGAACATGGTCATGCCGGGGGCGCGCATGCAGATGATCGTGGTGATGAAGTTGACCGCGCCGAGGATGGTGCCGAGACCGGCCATCCACAGACCCATGATCCACAGGTCGCCGCCGACGCCCGGCGAGCGCACGGCGTCCGAGAGCGGCGTGTAGGCGAACCAGCCGAAGTCGGCCGCGCCCTGCGGGGTCAGGAAGCCGGAGGCGGCGATCAGGCCGCCGAACAGGAACAGCCAGTAGCTGAACATGTTGAGGCGCGGGAACGCGACGTCCGGCGATCCGATCTGCAGCGGCATGATCACGTTGGCGAAGCCGAAGAACAGCGGCGTCGCGAACAGCAGCAGCATGATCGTGCCGTGCATCGTGAACAGCTGGTTGTAGAGCTCGTCGTTGACGATCTGGTTGCCCGGGTAGGCCAGCTCGGAGCGGATCAGCAGGGCCATCAGGCCGCCGATCAGGAACCACGCGAACGACGTGATCAGGTACATCTTGCCGATCAGCTTGTGATCGGTCGTGGTCATCAGCCGGACCAGCTCCTGGCCCAGCGGCTTGCGGGTCGACACGACGGTCGGCCGGCTGGCGGTGGCGGTCACTCTGCTGCTCCCTCGTGCTCGGCGGACTCCTCGGTGTCGAGGCCCACCTGCGTCCTGGTGTAGTCGCCGCCGATCAGGGGCTTCTCGGAGCTCGCGCGGGTGGCGAGGTCCTCGACGTACGCGTCGTACTCCTCACCGCTGACCACGTGGACCTCGAAGAGCATCCGCGAGTGGTAGACGCCGCACAGCTCATAGCACTTGCCGGCGTAGACGCCCTCGGTCTTGGGCGTGACCTCGAAGGTGTTCACCCGACCGGGGATGACGTCCATCTTCATCAGGAAGCCGGGGACGCCGAAGTCGTGGATCACGTCGGGCGAGTGCAGGTTGAACCGCGTGGTGCGGTCGACCGGAAGGTAGAGCGACGGGATGTCCGAGCCGGTGCCCGAGACGTACGCGTACTCCGAGTAGGGGAACTCGTCGTCGTCGTTCTCGCCCTTCTCGTCCTTGGTGTAGTCGACCTCGCCGACCCCGTGGTTGAACGCCCAGCTCCACTGCTGCGCGGTGACCTCGACGATGTTGTCGGGCTCCGCGGAGCGGTGCAGCATCACGTTCTGGGTCTCGACGGTCTGCTGGAAGAAGACGACGACCATCATGATCGGCGCGATCGTGTAGAAGATCTCGAGCGGCAGGTTGTAGCGGGTCTGGATCGGGATCTCGTCGTCGCTGCGGCGGCGGTAGCGGATGACGACCCAGGCGATCAGGCCCCACACCACCACACCGGTGATCAGGGCGGCGATCCACGCGCCCTGCCACAGCGCGAGGGTGCTCTCACCCTGCTTGGTCGCGGGCTCTGGCATCGCCAGCCGCTTCCACTCGCTCTGGCTTTCCGAACCACAGCCGGCGAGGGCCACGACGCTGACACCGAGCACGGTAAGCAGGATCAGGCGGCGGACGGAGCCGCGCCCTCCGGTCCCGCGCCTGGGGAGTTGCAGACTCAACGCTGGAGCCTTCCTCTCGGGCGTTCACAAGTACCGTCGAACAGTATCCGAATCGAGCGCCGAGGTTGGGAGCGGGGCACCCGGTAGGTTCCCCGTGTGACAAATGCCGCGGACCGGTCCGGGGTACCCCTCCCCCGCTACTTCGACACGGCCTCGGCCGAGGCACTGCACCCGGCGGCCCGCCAGACCCTCCTCGCGGCCCTCGACCAGGGGTACGCCGACCCTCGCCGGCTGCACGGACCGGCCCGGAGCGCGCGGCTCCTCCTCGACAACGCGCGGGCCGTCGTCGCGGAGTGCCTGGGCGTGCGCCCCGACGAGGTGTCCTTCACCTCCTCGGGCACCGAGGCCGTCCACCGCGGGCTCCTGGGCCTGCTCGCCGCCCGCCCGGACCGCGGGGACCGGGTGGTGCTGAGCGCCGTCGAGCACTCCGCCGTCGTCCACGCCGCCACCTGGCGGCGCGCCGAGGGACACGTCGAGGTCGGGGTCGACCACCTCGGGCGGGTCGACCCGGACGCCGTCGCCGAGGCCGCCCGACTGCCGGAGGTCGGCGCCGTGGCGGTGCAGACGGCCAACCACGAGGTCGGCACGGTGCAGCCGGTCGCCGCCGTGGCGGCCGCGCTGGACGGCGTACCGCTGGTCACGGACGCGTGCGCCTCGATGGGACGGCTGCCGCTGCCCGAGGGCTGGTCGGTCGCCGCGGGCTCGGCCCACAAGTGGGGCGGCCCGGCCGGGGTGGGCGTGCTGGTGGTTCGCAAGGGCGTGCGGTGGACGACGCCGTTCCCGTCCGACGACCGGGTCGACGAGCGGGTCGCCGGCTTCGAGAACGTCCCGGCCGCTCTCGCGGCGGCGGCGGCCCTGCAGGCGGTCGTCGGCGAGCGCGACGAGGTGAACGCCCGCCAGACGGCGCTGGTCGACCGCGTGCGGGCCGGTGTGGCCGCGATCCCGGACGTGGAGGTCGTCGGCGACCCGGTCGACCGACTCCCCCACCTCGTGACGTTCTCGTGCCTCTACGTCGACGGCGAGGCGCTCGTGGACGGCCTGGCCCGGCGCGGCTTCTCGGTCGCCAGCGGCTCCGCCTGCACGTCCTCCACGCTCGAGCCGAGCCGGGTGCTGGCCGCCATGGGCGCGTTGACCCACGGCAACGTGCGGCTGTCGCTCACCCGCGACGCGAGCACCGACGACGTCGACGGCTTCCTGGCCGCGCTGCCCGAGGTGGTCGCGGCGATCCGGGCGGACGCGGGCCTGTGACGGTCGACCTCGAGCTCGACTGCCGGGGGATGCTCTGCCCGCTGCCGGTCATCGAGCTCGGTCGCCGGTACGCCGAGGTGCCGCCCGGCGGCGTGGTGGCCGTGGTGGCCACCGACGTCGCCGCGCGGCACGACGTACCGGCGTGGTGCCGGATGCGCGGACAGGAGTACCTCGGCGAGGACGCCGCCGACGACGGCGTCCCGCGCTACCTGGTCCGGGTCAGCGCACCAGGCTGAGGTGCGGCTCGACGTCCTTGGCGGACTCGGCGCCGTACGACTCCTCGAGGCGGGCCAGGAACTGGTCGCGGGTGAAGGTGTACTCCTGGGTGCCGACGGTCTCGACGACGTACGCCGCGAGGACGCACCCGACCTGGGCCGCCCGCTCCAGGCTGACGCCCCAGGTCAGACCGGCCAGGAAGCCGGAGCGGAACGCGTCGCCGACGCCGGTCGGCTCGACCGCGGTGACGTTCTTGGCGGCCGGCAGCACGATGTCGGGCTCGCCGGAGCGGCTGACCTTCACGCCCTGGGCCCCGAGGGTGGTGACCTGGGTGCCCACCCGCGAGAGGATCTCGTCGGCCGACCAGCCGGTCTTCTGCTCGATCAGGTGCGACTCGTACTCGTTGGAGAACAGGATCGCCGCGCCGTCGACGAGGTCGCGGATCAGCTCGCCCCCGCTGAACGCCAACTGCTGGCTCGGGTCGGCGATGAACGGGTAGCCGCGCTGGCGGCACTCCTCGGTGTGGCGCTGCATCCCGTCGGGGTCGTCGGCACCGATCAGGACGTACGTCGGCTCCCCGACCCGCTCGACGATCGGCCCCAGCTCGATCAGCCGGGCCTCGCTCATCGCCCCGGGGTAGAACGAGGCGATCTGGGCGCCGGTCGGGTCGGTGGTGCACACGAACCGGGCGGTGTGACGGGTCTCGGAGATCCGGACGTGGGAGCAGTTGACGCCGTGCCGCTCCAGCCAGGAGCGGTAGTCGGCGAAGTCCTCGCCGGCGGAGCCGACCAGCACCGGACGGAGCCCGAGCCGACCCAGGCCGAAGCACATGTTGGCCGCGACGCCGCCCCTGCGGATCTCGAGGTCGTCGACGAGGAAGGACAGGGAGATCTTGTCCAGCTGCTCGACCACCAGGGAGTCGGCGAACTTGCCGCCGTACCCCATCAGGTGGTCGGTGGCGATGGACCCGGCGATCAGCAGTGACATGGGACCGAACACTACTAGTCGGTACCTGTAGGACTACCCCGGAGTAGCCCCTAGCGTCGATCCCATGACTCAGCTCTCCCACGACGACCTGGGCTCGGTCCAGGAGATGCACGCCGACTGCGAGGCCGCCGTGCGTGCCCTCCCCACCGCGGCCCCGTCGCTGCGCTACGAGGACTACCCCCGCGACACCCCCAAGCCGGAGATCCAGATCACCGAGGCTGCGACGCGGATCGCGAACGCGCTGCAGCTCCACCTGGACTGACCGACCGGTCGGTCCCCCTCAGACGGCGGCCAACCCTCCCACGGCCGTTCGACGCCAACAGCCCCCGCCGGGATCGGCGGGGGCTGTTGTGTGTCTGGCTTCGCAGGCTTGTCGCGCCTGGATCACGCTGCGTCAGCGGATGAGTCTCGACACGCGCCTTCTGACTTCGCGAGCTCAGTCAGAGCGCTTGCTCGACCGCCTTCATCGAGGCCGCTGACGCGTCCTCGATCGACCACCTTCATCGAGGCCGCTGACGCGTCGTCGATCAGTGGAACGAGTCGCCGCAGGCGCAGGAGCCCGTGGCGTTGGGGTTGTCGATCGTGAAGCCCTGCTTCTCGATGCTGTCGACGAAGTCGATCATCGCGCCGTTGAGGTAGGGGACGCTCATCCGGTCGACGACGACGGCCACGCCGTCGAAGTCGGTGACGACGTCACCGTCGAGGGTGCGCTCGTCGAAGAACAGCTGGTAGCGCAGGCCCGAGCAGCCGCCCGGCTGCACCGAGATCCGCAGCTGCAGGTCGTCGCGGCCCTCCTGGTCGAGGAGGTTCTTCACCTTGGTCGCGGCCACCGGGCTCAGGTTGATCTGGTCGGTACGACGCTCCGTGGTCGTGTCCACCTGCTCGGTCATGTGTCTGCTCCAGTGAGGTGCGGGGGTGTGGGCTACAGGCTCAATCGTCGCACACCGGGGGTTATTCCCCCGCGCTCAGCGCGACCAGGTGCGGGCGACCCGGGCGGCGAGGTCGGCCAGTGAGCCGGCGGGGTCGGCGAAGGCGCGCTCGTCCCCCACCAGGTCGACCAGGGCGTACGCCGACTCGACGCCCAGCGCCCGCATCTCGCGGGAGCCGACCAGCACCTGGCCGGCCAGGGCGACGCAGGGCCGGAGCGCCGCCTCGGCGATCGCTGCGACGCCGTACGGGACCTTGCCGGAGCGGCTGGAGAAGTCGAACGCGCCCTCGCCCGTGAGCACCAGGTCGGCGGACCGGGCGCGCTCGGCCAGCCGGACGGCGTCGGCGACCAGCGCGATGCCGGGCTCGCGCGAGCCGCCCAGGGCGAGCAGGGCGAAGCCGAGGCCACCAGCGGCACCGGCGCCCTTCTCGAGGGAGGTACGGCGGTCCGTGGCGAGGGCCAGCTCCTCGAGCCAGCCGTCGAGGACCGGCAGCCGGTCCTCCGGGACGCCCTTCTGCGGGCCGAAGGTCTTCGTCGCGCCGAACAGCCCGGTCAGCGGGTTGTCGACGTCGCTGGCGGCGACCAGGCGCACATCGACGGTCGGCAGGGTGACGGTCGTGATGCCGGCGAGCGCGGCCACCCCGGCATCGAGCGGCCGGTCGGCGGTCGCCCCGAGCGCGGCGAGCAGGCCCGCTCCGCCGTCGTTGGTGCCGCTGCCGCCCAGCCCGACCACCACCGTCGTCGCGCCGGCGTCGGCCGCGGCGCGGACCAGCTCGCCCACGCCGTACGTCGTGGCCTCCTCGGCGCGCTCCGCTCCCGTCAGGTGCAGCCCGCAGGCCTGCGCGCTCTCGACGTACGCCGTGTCGCCGACGACCAGCACCGTCCCCGGCACCGGGTCCCCGAACGGTCCGCGGACCGTCACGGCCAGCAGCTCGCCGCCCAGCGCCGCGTGCAGCACGTCGACGAAGCCCGGTCCCCCGTCGGCCATCGGGGCCAGGTCGAGCTCGTCGTCGGGGGCGTGCCGGCGCCAGCCGGCCGCGATCGCCTCCGCGGCCTCGACCGCCGTCAGCGTGCCCGCGAACTTGTCGGGGGCGACCAGGATCCGCATGGCCTCACCCTAGGGTCGACCCGTGAGCGAGGTGCTGCTGCGGCCGATGCGGGTCGAGGACGTGCCGGCGGCGGAGCGGCTGAGCGCGGAGAGCTTCTACGAGCTCGACGTGCGGCTGCACCGGCCCGGCCTGCCGGTCCCGGAGCGGCGCCCGCCGACCCGCGCGGGCAACTGGATCACCCGGACCACGCACTTCCTCGACACCGACCCCGGCGGCTGCTGGGTGGCCGAGGTGGACGGCGAGCTGGTCGGCTTCGCGACGTCCTTCGTGCGCGAGCTGACCTGGTTCCTCGCGACCTTCGCCGTACGCCCGGGCCTGCAGGGGCGGGGCCTCGGCAAGCGGCTGCTCGACACGGCGATGGAGCACGGACGCGGCTGCCTGCGCGGGATGCTGTCGGCCTCTTCGGACCCGAAGGCCGTGCGCCGCTACCGCCTGGCGGGCTTCTCGTTGCACCCGCAGATGTTCCTGTCCGGCACCGTCGACCGCTCCGCGATCCCGGTGGTGGACAAGGTGCGGGAGGGCACGGCCGGCGACGTCGACCTGCTCGACTCCCTCGACCGCCGGACCCGCGGGTCGGCGCACGGGCCCGACCACGCGCTGATGCTGGCGTCCTGGCGGCTGCTGGTCTCCGACACCCCGACCGGGTCGGGCTACGCGTACGCCGGCCCCGACGGCAGCCTGGCCCTGCTCGCGGCGAGCGACCGCCGTACGGCGAGCCGCCTGCTCTGGGCCGTCCTGGCCGACACGACCGGCGAGACCCTCGTCCCGCACCTCACCGCGGCCAACGAGTGGGCGGTGGACGTGGGCCTCGCGGCGCGCCTCGACCTGCACCAGGAGGGCTACCTGGGACTTCGCGGGATGAAACCGCCCGCGCCGTACGTTCACAACGGCGCCCTGCTGTGACGTTTACGGCCCCGCACGAGCACAGGAATACGATCCCGACATGACGACCGTCGACCTTCCGCTGCTGCCGCTCGGCCGTGGCACCGACATCGCCTCCGAGCGTGGCGTCGACTGCCCCGGGGACCTGCCCGCGGCGTCCGACCCCGACCTGGTGGCGCGAGCGCAGGCGGCCAAGGCCGCGCTCGGGGAGCGGGTCTTCGTGCTCGGTCACCACTACCAGCGCGACGAGGTCATCCAGTTCGCCGACGTGACGGGCGACTCGTTCAAGCTGGCCCGCGACGCGGCCGCCCGGCCGGACGCCGAGTTCATCGTCTTCTGCGGCGTGCACTTCATGGCCGAGTCCGCCGACATCCTCACCGGCCCGGACCAGAAGGTCATCCTCCCCGACCTCGCCGCCGGCTGCTCGATGGCCGACATGGCCCGGATCTTCCAGGTCGAGAAGACCTGGGACGCCCTGAGCGCCGCCGGCGTCGCCGATTCGGTCGTCCCGGTGACCTACATGAACTCCAGCGCCGACATCAAGGCGTTCTGCGGCCGCAACGGCGGCGTGGTGTGCACCTCCAGCAACGCCGAGACCGCGCTGGAGTGGGCGTTCGACCAGAAGCCGGACGCCAAGATCCTGTTCCTGCCCGACCAGCACCTCGGCCGGAACACCGCCGTGCTGAAGATGGGCATCCCGCTCGACCAGTGCGTCGTCTGGAACCCGCTGAAGCCCAACGGCGGTCTGACCGCCGAGGAGCTGCAGAACGCCCGGATGATCCTGTGGAAGGGCCACTGCTCGGTGCACGGCCGCTTCTCCCCCGAGGTCGTCGACGAACTGCGCGCGACCATCCCGGACGTGCAGATCCTGGTGCACCCCGAGTGCCAGCACGAGGTGGTGCTCAAGGCCGACCTGGTCGGCTCGACGGAGTTCATCATCCAGACCATCGAGGCGGCCCCGGCCGGCTCCAGCTGGGCGATCGGCACCGAGCTCAACCTGGTCCAGCGGCTCGCGAAGGCCCACCCGGACAAGCACATCACGTTCCTCGACAAGACGGTCTGCTACTGCTCGACGATGAACCGGATCGACCTACCCCACTTCGTATGGGCGCTGGAGTCGCTGGTCGCCGGGACGGTGCCCAACCAGATCACCGTCGACCCCGAGACCGAGCGGTGGGCGCTGGTCGCGCTGGAGCGGATGCTCGCCCTCCCGGGACGCACCCACAAGGACTGAACGCGCCCCTTCCGCGTTTACCTGCGCCCGGCGCGGGAATGCCCGCAGGTGACCTCATCTGCTGACGAAAGGGCGTTCCCGTGGCCGACACAGGCACCGAGCTGGGCGTGGACTGCTACGAGCTGTGGAACGCCGGCAACAGCCTCTACCCGACGATGGCCGCGGAGTTCGACAGCGCGGCCGAGAGCATCGACTCCACCTCGGTCGAATGGGCGTTCAACCGAGACGCCAGCATCGGCCTCGGGGCGAACGGTCCGTTCGCCATATGGTCGGCGTGCGCCAACATGCTCGACGACCGGCTGGCCGAGACCGGGCGCAACCTGCGTGACACCGGCACCGCGCTGGTGCTGGCGGCCAACACCTACGCCGCCAGCGACGAGGCGGCCCGGGCCGAGTTCGAGAAGCGCAAGGCGGAGCTGGGCTGATGAGCTACGAGGAGCTGGGCGCGCACGCGACCGAGATCGTCCGCAAGGCCAAGGAGTGGGAGCTGACCCGCCTGGGCTACACCGACATGGGCGACGGCACCTGGATGCCCCCGGCGGGCTACAGCTACGCCGACAATCAGCCCACCAACTACGGCGACCCCGGCGGGACGGCTACCCAGACGACGTCGTCGCAGGACATGGTCGACCGCGACATGGCCGAGATCGACGGCAAGTACGACGACATCCCCGAGCTGTTCTCGCCCTTCACCTGGCTGCCCGACCCGACGTCGTTCGACGGCGCGATCACCGGGATGGAGAACGTCCAGGCCCGCCTGTCCGCGGGCGCGGAGGACACCACCGACCCCGCCAGCGGCTCCCCCGTGCCGGCCAACCTCGTCCTCGACGGGATGGACACCAGCTCCGACTACCTCGCCCGCTGGACCGGTGTCGCCGCGATGGCCTTCAAGCAGAACTTCGTCGACACCTTCGAGTCGATCACCACCAACCAGTTCCTGGCCGCCAGCTACGTCAAGGGTGCACTGGAGGCCGAGAAGTCGCTGTGGCACGCCGCGCGCGCCAACGTCGACCAGATCGCCGAGGACACCCTCACCGCGCTGGAGCACATGGACGACTGTGGCAAGAACGAGTGGTCGATGGCCTTCACGGTCGCAGGGGCCGTGGTGGCGATCGCCGCCATCCCGTTCACGGGCGGCGCCTCCACGCTGGCCTTCACCGCCGTCGGCGGTGCGCTGTCGATCGGCGGCGCCGCCATCGGCAACACCGATGACCCGCCCGAGCTGCCGATGGCCGGCGAGTCCCCCGAGGCCGTCTGCGACGCGATGCGCGAGGCGCTCCGGGAGCTGAAGTCCGAGATCTCGAAGGCCGAGCAGAAGGTCTACGACTCCATGGTCGACCTCAACAACATCCTGGCCGTCAACCGCAGCCTCTTCGTCGCGCCCCGGCCCGACCTGGCGGACTCCGGTCCCGGTGACATCCGCGACGACATGGGCGTGCCGCGATGAACCAGCCCGCTCCCGTCGTCCTCGGCACGCCACCCGGCGGCCGGCGCGATCCGCTCGCCGACCTCGACGCCCACGCGTCCACGCCGGACGGCCGGGTCGGCGTCCGGATCCGGGGCCGCAGCAGCCTGACCGTGACCCTGGCGCCCGGCTACTACGACCAGGCCACCGAGACCGAGATGTCCCGGCAGCTGACCCAGCTCGCCCGGCTCGCGTTCGTGCAGCGCACCCGCGCCTACTACGAGCTGCGCAGCCGGGCGTTCGGCCGGACCGTCACCCGCGAGTCCTCGTCGTACGGCGCGCGCGACCTCTCGTTCACCTCCGGGCGGGCGAGCATCGTCGCCTCCGGCAGCTCGCCCGACGGGCGGATCCGGGTGACCGCGGCCGGGATGGAGTCCTGGACGGTCGACCTCGAGCCCGGCACGCTCGCGGCGTACGACGAAGCGGGGTTCTGCGCCGCCGTCGCCGCCGCCGGCCACGACCTCGTCGAGGACCAGTTCCGCCAGATCCGGCGACTCAAGGACGAGATCTACGGGTAGGACCCGCGGTCGATCAGGTCGGCCGCTCGCCGTGACGGTCGCAGGCTGGACTGACCGCAGCGGGCGCCCAGCGGGGATCGGTACGTTCTCGGGGTTGCGATCCGAGCCTTCGGGGCCTCTGCACGACCAGGAGCGTGCCCTCATCGCCGGCTTCCTCTCTCACGATCTCGTGAGCGCGGCGGAGCTGCGCGAGCAGGCCACGCCCCTGTGGGCGAGGAGACGTCGCGACTGCGGATGCGGCACGAACGAGCTCGCCATAGACGTAGTCGACGTACCGCGCTCGACCGCAGCCGGTCCGCTCCCGATCGAGCCCAGGGTGTGACGCGGACGGCAACGAGGTCGGCAGCCTCCTCCTCTTCGTCTGGGACGGACTGCTGGAGTCCCTGGAGATCTACTCGTAGGACCACAACCGCTGCCACCCGCCGACCGCGTCACGTGGTGGACGTAGCGTCCGCGTGGATGGTGCCTTCCGGGCGTCGCGGCGCCACGTCCTTTCCAGGTCGCAGCGCGCCATGCGGCTCGGCAGGTCGGCCGAGCGATCGTCGTCCGGGGTCGTCCTCGGTGTGCTGAGCCGTCGTCACCCGCCAGTGGTCCGAGCACCTGCTGCTGAAGCCGGCCGAGACGGCGACGGCGTGAGCGACCTCAGCCGAGCGTCCGGGTCAGGGTCACCGAGCGGTCCCGCGGGCCGGGCGCGCCATCGTCGGCCTTCTCTAGCCCCTGGGTGACGCTCACGGTCAACGCGCCGCTCGAGCCCGCCGGCACGTCCCAGACACCGAGGCCGCCCGAGGCGTCCGCGCGCACCGTGCGGGCCGCAGCCTCGCCGTCGAGGGTCAGCTCGACCTCGGCGGCCCCGCGCGGGAGGTAGGCCACCGGGGTGCCGTCCACCGGCAGCTGGACAGCCTGCAGAGAGAGGTCGAGGCCGGCGACCAGCCAGGCGCGGCCGTCCTCGGCCCAGCCGAGCTCCGGGTCGTAGGCGGTCAGCTGCGGTCCGGCCGTGCTGCAGGTCAGCCGCAGCTGCGTCCCGGCGGGCTCCCAGCCGGTCGCGGGGCAGTCCGCGGAGGGAATCTGGTCGGGGACGTCGTACAGCGCGGCGGCACGGCCGGGGTCGAGCTCGCCCGAGTCGACGTCGACGCGCTGCGCGACCCCTTCGTACGTCACCTCGAGGCGGGCACCGTCGGCGTCGTCGACGGCCACGTAGTAACTGCGGGCGGTGCCGGAGGTGGTGCCGGGCCCGCTGACGGCGTACGGCGCGGGGAGCTCGTGGCGCTCGTCGCCGGCGACGAGCGTCAGCGAGGTGGGCAGCGGAGTGCCGCCCAGCACCCCCAGCAGGCCGGCCGGGGCCGAGCGGGCGTCGAAGGAGATCCGGACCGGCACCAGGCCGCCCGAGCGCGGCGCGGCATGGTCCTCGCCGTCGGAGGACGCGTCGGCAGACACCGACTCGACCGGGTCACCCACGGTGAGCTCGATCGCGCCGACCGGGACCTGGACCGTCACCGCGCGCCCGTCGACGTCGCCGGCCGCCGGGATCACGGTCCCTGCGTCGGCGCGCTCGACACCCGTGAGCCGCAGAAGCAGCAGGACGAGCACGGTCAGCACGGACACCACCGCGATGCCGAGGACCACCGGACGACGTCGCGCGCTACTCACCGTCGGGGTGTTCCCGGGGCTCGTCCGGGACAAACGCACCGGCGCTCAGGCGGGAAGCTCGAACCAGGCGCAGGTGCCGCCGTACGCCGCGTCGTCGAGGCCGATCCGGCCTCCGTGCGCCTCGACGATCCGGCGGCAGGTGGCCAGGCCGATGCCCGACCCCTCGACCTCGGTGCTCACCCGCGCCAGCGGCTGGAAGACGCGCTCCTGCTGGTCGGCCGGGATGCCGGGGCCGCGGTCGCACACCTCGACCCGCCAATGGTCCCCGAGACGGGTGCTGTCGATCTCGATGTGGGCCGGCTGACCTGCGCGGACGAACTTCGCGGCGTTGGCGATCAGGTTCTGCAGGACGGCCCGCAGCTGCACGGGGTCCCCGGTGACGACCGGCAGGTCGCCGACCTCGACGGTGGCACCCGCCAGCGCGGTGGCGAGGTCCTCCCGGACGTCGCCGAGGACAGCGGCGAGGTCGACCGGCACCCGGTTGAGCTCGCCCCCGAGCCGGGCGAAGCTGAGCAGGTCGTCGATGAGGTCCTGCATCCGCTGGGCGCCGCTCGTCGCCCGGTCGATGAGGAAGGTGTCGCCGCCCTCCTCCTCGCTCTCCTCGGCGATGAGGCTCAGCGACATGGTCACCGCCGACAGCGGGTTGCGCAGGTCGTGGGCCACCTGCCCCGCGAACGCCGCCAGCACCTCGTTGGACCGCTCGAGCTCCGCCTGGGTGTCGCGCAGGTCCTCGACCGTGGTGCTGAGCTCGCGGGTGCGCAGCTCCAGCTCCAGCAGGTCGACCACCCGGTCGGCCAGATGGACCAGCGCGGCCTCCTGGGCGTCGGAGAGCGAGCGGACCACGGTGTCGAACACGCAGAGGGTGCCGATCAGCGTGCCTTCGGGGGTCCGCAGCGGGTGGGTCGCGTAGAACCGGACGTCGCCGATGACGCCGGTCACGAAGGGGTTGTCCCGGAACCGGTCGTCCTGGCTCGCGTCAGGGACGATCACCGGGACGCCGCCCTGGAAGACGACGTTGCACATCGAGTCCTCGCGGGCGCAGACCGAGGCCGCGAATCCGGCCGTGGCGATCTGGTGCTGCTCGGTGTCGGTGATCAGGTTGATCGTCGCCATCGGCACGTCGGCCACCTGGGCGGCGATCTCGACCAGGGAGACGAGGTCGCTGCGTGGCGGTCGCGTGACCACCTGGTAGCGCCCGATCTGGGCGACGCGCACCTCGTCCGTGGTGACGCTCAGGGTCACGGGCCGGCTCCTTCTGCTGTCGACGCCCTCCGGCCCGGAGTGTAGCCAGGCCGGACCGGGGTCCGGATCAGCCGCCCGGCCGCACCGGCATCCCGCTGCCTCCGCCGAAGCCGCCGCCCCCGGCGCCGCGGCCTCCGCCCAGACCGCCACCGGTTCCGAACGTCGTCTCGCTGTCCGTGTCCCCGCTCGGCAGGGCTGCGGAGAGATCGGCGAGCGAGACCCGCTGCCCTTCGTCGAGCCCGGAGGTCACCTCGGTCCGGGCGGTCCCGACCAGACCCGTCTCGACCCGGGTCCGGGTCGCGGTGTCGCCGTCGACCACGAGCACGCTGCCCGAGGACAGGGCCGAGGTCGGCACGGTGAGGACGCCCTCGGCCGTCCCGACGACCACGGCGACCGCCGCGGTCGCCCCGGTAGGCAGGCCGAGGTCCTCGCCGTCGAGCGTGACGGTGACGGGGTACGTCGTAGTGCCGGACGACGTGTCGGGCAGCGCGCCGACGGCCGTGACCTGGCCGGCCAGCGCGTCCTCGGCGCCGGCCGGCAGCACGGTCGCAGCCTGGCCGACCTCGAGCTGGCGCATCTGGGCCTCGGTCGCCGCCACCTCGACGGTGGTGGTGCCGTGGGCGACCACCGTCAGGACGGTCGTCCCGGCCGTCGTGTCGGCGCCGCGCTCGGTGGCGACGTCGACCACCGTCCCGTCGTACGGCGCCCGCAGGGTGGCCGAGGCCAGCGCCTGCCGGGCGGCCACCAGCTCGGCCCGGGCCTCGTCGATCGAGGCCTGGTCGCGGGCCAGGGTGGCCGCGGTGACGGTGCCGGACGGACCGGACGAACCGCCAGAGGCACTCCCCCCGGCTCCGCCGGTCGCGCCCGTGGAGCCGGTCGAGCCGGTCGTGGGCTGCTCGGCCTGCTGGGTCGGCTGGGTGGTCGGGGTGTCGCTGTCGGCGCCGTCGTCCTCGCTCGCCTGCGCAGGCGACCCGCCGTTCCCGGAACCGCCGGACGAGCCGTCGGCGTCGGCGTCGGCGGCATCGACTGTGTCGGCCAGCGTCTCGACGGCCCCGGTCAGGGTGCCCGCCAG
Source organism: Nocardioides sp. CCNWLW216 (assembly GCF_037120545.1). Taxonomy (NCBI): domain Bacteria; kingdom Bacillati; phylum Actinomycetota; class Actinomycetes; order Propionibacteriales; family Nocardioidaceae; genus Nocardioides; species Nocardioides sp. CCNWLW216. The sequence continues at coordinate 46,420 of NZ_JBBBBJ010000004.1, read as the reverse complement.
CGTCTCGAGCGCGGCCTGCAGGTCGTCCTGCGCGGTCGCGACCGTGTCCTGGGCCGTCTGGACGGTGGCGAGCGCCGCGGTGCAGGCGGCGTCGGCCGGGTCGGGTTCCTCCTCCGCTGGTGCCTCGGTCGAGCCGTCGGTGGGCTCCGGACCGTCGGCCGGGTCGGCCTGGAAGGCGTCGGCACAGGCCTCCGTCTGGGCGGCCAGGGCGGTCTGGGCGTCTACGAGGGCCGCCGACGCGGTCGACTGGGACGAGGTGACCGCCTGCTGCTGCTTCGCGAGTTGGGCGAGGGCCGCGGCCATCGTGTCGCTCACGTCGGGGCCGGCCGGTGTCTGGTCGGCGGCCGGCTCCTCGGACTGCTGCGCGGTCGGAGCCTGGGTCTCCTGCTGGGTCGGCTGGTCGGAGCCGCCGCCCGAGGTCGCGGTCCCCGACGAGGACCCGTCCGAAGACGACGCCGCCGTGGTCGCGGCGCTCACCGTGTCGGCCTGGGCGTCCTCGTCGGACTCCAGCTGGGCCTTCGCCGACGCGACCGACGAGGCGGCCTGGCGCACGGCCCGGCGCAGCGCACTCCGGTCGAGCCGGGCCAGGACGTCCCCGGCCTCCACCGTGCTGCCGGTCTCGGCGGTCACCGACGCGACGGTGCCGTCGGTGCCGAAGGCCAGGTCGGCGCGTCCGGCGGGCGCGAGGGTGCCGGACAGCGCCAGCGTCTCCTCAACGTCGGCGACGCTCACGGCGGCGGTCCGGTAGGCCGCCGCGGGCTCGGCTGCGGCGGCGTAGGCGGCGTACCCGCCCCCGACGACCGCGAGCGTGACGGCGGCGGCGCCAGCGCGCCGTACCGCCCTCACGAGTCGGTCCCGTCGGCTGGGGGGCCTCCGAAGCCGCGGCCGCTGCTGCACGCGCCGTCGACCGGGTCGCTGACGCTGATCCGGGTCGCCGTCACGGCGCCGGTGTCGTCGGCCTCGCCCTGGGCGGTGGCGCAGCGGCCGACCTCGACGGCCGTGGCGTCCGCCGTCGCCGTCGTGGAGTAGGTCGTCGCCGCGGCGACCGTGACCTCGACGCTGCTGTCCGGGGCCTCGACGGTGAACCCGGTAGCGCTGACCGCGGTCACCGTGCCGAACGTGCCGCCGCCGAAGCCCCGACCTCCTCCCGGCAGGTCGGTCGGCAGGTCGGTCGGCAGGTCCGTGGGCATGCCCTCGGGACGCTCGCCGCCGCCCGGGCCACCGCCGAAGCCGCCCGTGCACTCGCCGTCCTGGGCCTCGGAGATCCGGACCGCCGTGGCGGTGACCGGGGAGCCCTCCTCCGCCTCGGCGTCGGACTGGACCATCACGCAACTGCCGACCGCGACGTCGGCCAGCGTCCCGGCGACCTGCTCGGAGAAGGTGGTGGCGTCGGTCCAGCTCACCGCCACCTGGCCGCTGCTCTCGCTCTGCACCTGCAACGTGCTGCCGCTGACCGCGGCGATGGTGCCCGAGGTGCCGGGAGCCCCGGGCATCCCCCCGCCGGCGCCGGCACCCCCGGCCGGGGCCGCGGCCGCCGACTCGGTCGGGGTGCTGTCGGTGGCCGACTCGCTCCCGCCGCCGCAGGCGGCGAGGGTGACCAGGACGAGCACCGAGCAGGCGGTGCCGCGGGCGGCCCGGGAGACACGGTGGAGCAACATGGGACGGGGTTCCTCTCGGTGGGGACGCACGCTGCTCATTCGCTGCGCAGCGCGTCGATGGGGGTGAGCCGGGCGGCCCGGCTCGCGGGGTAGACGCCGAACCCGATGCCGAGCGCCAGGGCGGTGCCGATGGCGCCGAGGGTGGCGACGAGCGAGATCGAGACCGGCTGGTCGATGAGGCCGGGCAGCACCTGGGCGCCGACGACGCCGACCAGGACGCCGACCAGGCCGCCGGTGAAGCCGAGCAGCGAGGCCTCGACGAGGAACTGCCGCCGGATGACCCGGGGCGTCGCGCCGAGCGCCTTGCGCAGCCCGATCTCGCGGACCCGCTCGGTGACGGAGACGAGCATGATGTTCATGACGCCGATGCCGCCGACCAGCAGGGAGATGGCGGCGATGCCGCCGAGCAGCACGGTGAGCGTCTCGTTGGTCGAGTTCGCGGTCTCGACCAGCGAGTCCTGCGTCGAGATGGAGAAGTCGGCCTCGTCGGCGCTCACCCCGTGCAGGGTGAGCAGCAGCGCGTTGATCTCCTGGTACGCCGCGGTCAGCGCGTCGGCCGACGCGGCCTCGACGTAGATCGTGGAGACCGAGGAGGTCGCCGTACCGGTGAGTCGCTTGGCCGTGCTGATCGGGACGACCGCCTGGTCGTCCTCGCTGGTGCCCGACGACGAGGCGCCCGACGACTCCAGGACCCCGATCACGGTCATCGGGGTGCTGTCGACGGTGACCGTCTGACCGACCGGGCTGCCGCGCTCGAACAGCTCGCTGGCCGTGTCGGGGCCGAGGACGACGACGTCGGCGGCCTGCTCGACCTCGGCCTCGGTGAAGAAGCGCCCCGCCGACAGGTCGCGCGCCCGGACGTCGAGCCAGCTGGTCGTCGTCCCGACCACGGAGCTGGTCCAGTTGGTCTGCCCTGCCGCCAGCGCGGTCGACGTGGAGGTGGTCGGGGCGACGCGGGCCGCGTCCGGTACGACGCTGTCGTCGGCGATCGCGGTCGCGTCCTGGAGGGTCAGCGTGGACGCGGAGCCGAAGCCGCCGCGCCGGCCGCTGGAGTCGGTGCTGCTGCCCGGCGAGACGATCAGCAGGTTGCTGCCGAGCGCGCTGATCTGCTGGCGCACCTGGTCCTGGGCCCCCTGCCCCAGCCCGACGGTGAGGATCACCGACGAGATGCCGATGACGATGCCGAGCATGGTCAGGATCGACCGCAGCCGGTGGGCGCGGACCGCCTCGGCGCCGGCCCGGAAGGTCTCGAACCAGTTCATGCCAGAGCCCCGACCGGCTCGTCGGAGGTGATCGCCCCGTCGCGGATGACCAGGTTGCGGCTCGCCCGGGCGGCCACCTCGTGCTCGTGGGTGATCAGCACGATCGTGCGGCCGGCCGCGTGCAGCTCGTCGAGCAGGGCGAGCACGTCGGTGGTCGACTTCGAGTCGAGGTTGCCGGTGGGCTCGTCGGCCAGGATCATCGCCGGCTCGGTCACCAGGGCGCGGGCGACCGCGACACGCTGCTGCTGGCCGCCCGAGAGCTCGCCCGGGCGGTTGTCGACCCGGTCGGCGAGGCCGACCCGGCCCAGGGCCGCGACGGCGCGCTCACGACGCTCGGCGCGGGGCACGCCGGCGTACACGAGCGGGAGCTCGACGTTGCGCCATGCGGGCAGCATCGCCAGCAGGTTGAACTGCTGGAAGACGAAGCCGATCCGCCGGTTGCGCACCTCGGCGAGCTGGGCCTCGCTCATGCCCGACACGTCCTCGCCGGCGAGCAGGTAGCGTCCCTCGGACGGAGTGTCCAGGCAGCCCAGGATGTTCATCAGCGTCGACTTGCCGGAGCCGGACGGCCCGATGACGGCGACGTACTCGCCCTCGGCGATGGTGGTGTCGATGCCGCGCAGGGCCTCGAACTCGATGCTGCCCGAGCGGTAGGTCTTGCGGACCCCCACGAGCCCGATGATGCCGCTCACGAGGGGGCCCCGGGAAAGCTGCCGCCGCCGGGCATCTGGCCACCGCCGAAGTCCGGCATCTGGCCGCCGCCGAAGTCCGGCATCTGCTGGCCCCCGTCACCCTCGCCGCCGCCGGTCGGGCGGGTGAAGCCCGGGATCTCGACGACGTCGCCCTCCACGAGACCGGAGACGACCTCCGTCGTCATGCCGTACGCCGTCCCGGTCTCGACCTCGGTCCTCACCTCGTCGCCGTCGACCACCTTGGTCACGTACGTCGCGTCGTCCTCGGTCGTGAGGGCCCGGCTCGGGACGGTCAGCACGCCCTCGGTCTGCTTGACGATGATCGAGACGTCCGCGGAGGTGCCGGCGTAGAGGCCGTCCGGGGTGCCCGTGACCTCGACGGTGACCGGGAAGACCGCGGCGCCGCTGCTGTTGGCCTCGGCCACCAGCCCGACGTCGCTGACCGTGCCGTAGACGACCTCGGTCGCGCCGCTGGGGGTGATCTCCGCCTGCAGGCCCTCCGTCACCTTCTCGACGTCGGCCGCGGCGACGGTCGCCTCGACCACGAACCTCGTGGTCGACACGATGCTCACCGCGCTGGTGGTCGTGGTGGCGGTGGCGCTCGACCCGGTGCTGGCCCCGGCGCCGGCCGACGAGCCACCGACGGAGCCGACGACGTCGCCCTTCGCGAGGTCGAGGCTGACGACGGTTCCGCCGATCGTGGCGCGCAGGGTCGCGTCGCGGACGGCCGCACGGGCCTCCTCGGCCGATCCCTCGGCGGCGACGATGGCGGCCTGGTCGGCCGCGAGCTGGGTGTCCGAGGCGCCGGCGTCCTGGTCCTCGTCGAGCTGGGTGTAGGCCGCGTCGAGGGTCGCGATCACCGCGGTCCGCTGGGCCACCAGCGTGCTGGCGTCGACCCGGGCCAGGGCCTGGCCCTTCTTCACCCGGTCGCCCTCGGCGACGAAGACCCGGGTCACGGTCCCGGAGACCTCGAAGTCGAGGTCGGCGCTGCGGGCCGGGCTGACGGTGCCGGTCGCCGCGACCGTCTCGCGGACCGTCTCGGCCGAGACGGTCGCCGTGGTCGGCTCGACCGCGGCCGACTCCTCCCCCCGCGTCAGCAGCCAGGCACCGGTGCCGCCGGTGGCGAGGAGCAGTACGACGGGGACCGCGAGCCAGCGCCGCGTCCTCCCCCGCCAGATCCTGCGGAACAACCTGCGCACGTGCGATCCCTCCGACGAGCGTCCGCGGACCCTGGGCGGGCCCGACAGGAGGAGGCTCGTCGGCGGGACTGTGCCGACGGTGGGCCGAACCTAGGAGGAGCCTGTGAGCCCCGGGGCGCCCCAGACGGCCAGCCAGCGCGAGAGGTCGGGCTCGATCGGGAGCTCGCCGCGCAGCGCGTCGCGGATCTGGATCTCGGTGAGGTTGTCGCGCTGCTGCGGGCCGGTCGGCACGAACGGGTAGAACGTGCCCTGCTTGTAGAGGTAGACGAGGCCGACGTGGCGGCCCGCGGGGTCCTCGAAGGTGACCAGGGTGCACAGCAGCCCCGGCCCGAAGCCCTGGGCCTCCAGGCTGGTGTTGACCGCGTGCAGGCTGGTGCAGAGACCCTCGACGCCGGAGCCCGGCTCGCGGTCGACCTCGACCCAGGTGAAGCCGAACCCGTCGCCGGTGACCCGCACCTCGGGGGCGTCGCCGGTGCTGCGGATCAGCTCGACCAGGTCGCGCTCGGTCTCGGCGAAGGCCACCCCGGAGGCGCCGCGGTAGCAGACCGAGCCGTCACCGGTCGGCACCAGGCCGAGCGTGGTCTCGAGCGTCACGGCAGCGTTCGGGACGCCGAAGAGCGCGTCCAGGTTGGCCTGCTTCGGCTTCGTCCGGCCGAGGAGGGAGTCCCAGAGGCCCATCAGGGCGTACGCCGACTCAGGTCCGCCTGGATCTCCGCGAGCTGCTCGAGCCGCTGCTCCAGCGTCGGGTGGGTCGAGGTGAGGGTGCGCAGCGAGACGCCCTTGATCGCCGGGGCGATGAAGAAGGCGTTCATGGCCTGCGAGGCGCGCAGGTCCTTCTGGGGGATCGCGTTCATCTCGCCGGTGATCTTCTGCAGGGCCGAGGCGAGGGCCTGGGGCTTCATCGTGAGGTAGGCGCCGGCCCGGTCGGCGGACATCTCGCGGTAGCGCGAGAGCAGCTTCAGCAGCACGAAACTGACGGCGTAGACCAGCATGCTGACGATCAGCACGAGCAGCCAGACCGGCAGTCCGTTGTTGTTGTTGTCGCGGCGACCGCCGCCGAACAGCGCGCCGTACTGGGCGCCCTGGGTGAGCATGCCGGCCGCGATGCCGGCGCTGGAGGCGACCGTCATCACCAGCACGTCGCGGTGGGCGACGTGGGACAGCTCGTGGGCGAGGACGCCCTCGAGCTCCTCGGCGGTGAGCGTGTTGAGGATGCCGGTGGTGACGCAGACGACCGACCGCTCCGGGGAGCGACCGGTGGCGAACGCGTTGGGGATCGCCATGTCGGCGATGCCGACGCGCGGCTTCGGCATGTCGGCCATGGCACAGAGCCGGTCGATCATGCCGTGCAGCTCGGGCGCCTGCTCGGGGGTGACCTCGCGGGCCCGCATGGCCTTCATGGCGACGGTGTCCGAGGAGTACCACTGGTACCAGGCGATCCCGAGGCCGACGAGACCCACGATCACCGCCAGCCCCGGCGAGCGGACCGCGAGCATCACGCCCACGATCAGCACGACGAACAGGCCGCCCAGCAGGAACATCACGAGGGTCATCCGGGCGGTGAGCCCGCGGTCGGGGAGGAAACGGCTGTGTGCCATGCCCCTATTCTCCGGGGTCTTCCCAAGAGGTTCCTGTGAGCGTCAGCGGGGTTCCTCGGTGGGCCTCTCCGTGGCCTCGTAGGCGATGCCGTTGCCGGCGGTGCCGGGCTCCTCGCCCGCCTCGAGGGCGGCCGGCGGGGTCGAGGGTCCGCCCTTGAGCCGGGCCAGCTCGGCCTCGACCTCGGACTGGGAGCTCATCGCCTCCAGCTCACGGGCGATGTCGTCGCCGCGGTTGACCGAGCTGGCGTCGTCGAGCACGCCGGAGGCGATCAGCTCGTCGATGGCGCCGGCGCGGGCCTGCATCTGCTGGGTCTTGTCCTCGGCCCGCTGGATCGCCTGGCCGACGTCGCCCATCTCGTCGCCGATGCCGGACATCGCCTCGTTGATGCGGGTCGACGCCTCGGCCGCGGTGTAGGTGGCCTTGATGGTCTCCTTGCGGGTGCGGAAGGCCTCGACCTTCGCCTGCAGCTGCTGCTGGGCGCGGGTGAGCTTCTCCTCCTCGCCCTGGAGCTGCTCCAGCTGCACCGTGAGGTCGTTGATCTGGCCCGTCAGGCCCGACTTGCGGGTCAGCGCCTCGCGGGCCAGGTCCTCGCGGTTCATGTCGATGGCCTGCTGCGCCTGCGTCTGCAGCTTGGCCTGCTGCTGCTCCAGCTGCTTGATCTGGAGCTCGACGCGCTTGCGGCTGGTGACCACGTCGGCAACACCGCGGCGCACCTTGGACAGCAGGTCGAGCTGACGCTGGTAGCTGTAGTCGAGGGTCTCGCGCGGGTCCTCGGCGCGGTCGAGGGCCTTGTGGGCCTTGGACTTGAAGATCAGGCTCACGCGCTTCATCAGGCTCATGGGGGTCCCTCTCGGTGGTGTTCAACGCTGCCGCCACGTTGCCCTCACCCTATGACCGATCGCCAAGGTCGGGCGACCCGGCACCGGAGGCGCCGGTAGAGTGGCCGAGCCCGTCGTACCGCCCGACAGACCCTCAGAAGGCCAGCGTTGTTCCGTCGCAGCAAGACCGAGTCCCCGTCCCCCGAGTCCGCCGAGGTCAAGCCCGGCGGCAAGGGTCGACCCACCCCGAGCCGCAAGGAGGCCGAGGCCGCCGCGCGGGCTCGCGCCAAGACGCCGCGCACCCGCAAGGAGATCGCCGCGGCCCAGCGCCTCGCTCGGGCCGAGTCCAGCCAGCAGGTGCGGACGGCGATGAAGACGGGCGACGAGCGCTACTACATGCCGCGCGACAAGGGGCCGGTGCGCCGGTTCGTCCGGGACTTCGTGGACTGCCGGTTCACGTTCCTCGACATCCTGTTCCCGCTGCTCATCGTCTCGATGATCCTCGGCTACACCGGCGTCGACAGCCTGATGGAGCTGAGCAGCTTCCTGCTGCTCGCCACCCTGCTGATGCTGGTCTTCGACATCTTCCGGCTCCGGCTGCGGCTGCGCCGCGAGCTGGCCGCGCGGTTCCCGGAGGAGAGCACCAAGGGCACCAGCTACTACGCGATCAGCCGCGCGCTGAACCCGCGCTTCCTGCGGATGCCGAAGCCGCAGGTCAAGATCGGCTCGCAGCTCCCCGAGACCTACCGCTGACGCGCGCCCGGTGACCACCGACCAGGTCTACGGCCTGGCGGCCGGGCTGCTCAGCGCCTTCGTCTTCGGCGTCGCCGCGGTCGCGCAGGCCCACGGCGTACGGCGCACCTCCGCGTCGCCCGACCGGCTCTCGGAGTTCGTGCGCACCTCGGTCCGCGACGCGTGGACCTGGGCGGTCCTGCTCGCCTACCTGGTCGGCTTCCTGCTGCACGCGGTCGCCATCTGGCTGCTCCCCCTCTACCTGGCCCAGGCCACCATCGCGATGTCGCTCCCGGTGACCGCGTTCGCCTCGCGGCGGCTCGCCGAGCACCTCGACGGCGCCCAGTGGTCGTCGATCGGCCTGGTCACCGGCGGCCTGGTGCTGCTCTCGCTGGGCTCGGGCGAGGCCGGCTCGGTCCGCACGGACGCCGAGTTCGTGCTGTCGCTGTGGGCCGGCGTCGCGCTGCTCGCGGCGGCCTCGACGCTCGCTGGACGCCTAGGCGGTGCCGGACTCGGCACCCTGGCCGGACTCGGGTACGCCGGCTCCGCGATCGCGGTCCGCGGGGTCGGAACGCCGATCGACGCGGGCACGGTGCTGGCCGCGCTCGCCGTACCGTCGCTGAGCCTGGTGGCCTTCTGGCTCTACTCCCGCGGCATGGCCGGCAGCTCGATCTCCGCCACGACCGCGCCGATGATCGTCGGCCAGACCTTCGTGCCGGCGTTCATCGGCGTCGCGCTGCTCGGGGACGGCGTGCGCGAGGGCTGGTGGTGGTCGGTCGTGCTGGGCCTGGTGCTCTCCTCCGTCGGCGCGGTCCGGCTGACCCGCGCGCAGGCGGGCCAGCCGGTCGGCTGATCAGCCGAAGTCGCGCCGCTGCGGCGACTGCGTCTTGGCCGGGTCGCGCTCGACGACCGGGCCGACCACGTCGTCGATGGCGGCCAGCACGTCGGCGTCGAGCCGCACCCCGGCGGCCTTGACGTTGTCGGTGACCTGCTCGGGCCGGCTGGCGCCGATGATGGCCGACGACACGTTGTCGTTCTGCAGCACCCAGGCCACGGCCAACTGGGCCATGGTGAGCCCGGTGTCGGCCGCGATCGGCGCCAGCCGCTGCACCCGCTCCAGGACGTCGTCACGCAGCCAGCGGCTGATCATGTCCGCGCCGCCCTTGTCGTCGGTCGCGCGCGAGCCCTCGGGGTGGGGCTGGCCCGGCTGGTACTTGCCGGTCAGCACGCCCTGCGCGATCGGCGACCAGACGATCTGGCCGATGCCGAGCTCCTGGGAGGTCGGCACGACCTCCTCCTCGATGACCCGCCAGAGCATCGAGTACTGCGGCTGGTTGGAGATGAGCGGGATCCGCAGCTCGCGGGCCAGCGCGTGCGCGGCCCGGAGCTCCTCGGCCCGCCACTCCGAGACCCCGATGTAGAGCGCCTTGCCGGAGCGGACGACGTCGGCGAAGGCCTCCATCGTCTCCTCCAGCGGCGTCTCGTGGTCGTAGCGGTGCGCCTGGTAGAGGTCGACGTGGTCGGTGCCGAGCCGGCGCAGCGAGCCCTCGATCGACTCGAGGATGTGCTTGCGCGAGAGGCCGTGGTCGTTGTGCGCCTTCGGACCGGTCGGGAAGAAGACCTTGGTGAAGATCTCCAGACCCTCGCGCCGCTCCCCCTTCAGCGCCTTGCCGAGCACCGTCTCCGCGGCGGTGTTGGCGTAGACGTCGGCCGTGTCGAAGGTCGTGATGCCCTCGTCCAGGGCCTGGCGGACGCAGGCGGTGGCCGCGTCCTCCTCGACCTGGGAGCCGTGGGTGAGCCAGTTGCCGTACGAGATGGCCGAGATCTTCAGGCCACTCCTGCCGAGGTTGCGGATCTCCATGTCGGCGAACCTAGCCCGCCTGACAAGATGCCCCGGTGACCACTCCCGGCCCCGACGTCTCCGTCCGCGTGGCCTGGGCGGACGACGCGCCCGCGATCGCCGACCTCCAGCTCCGCGCCTGGCCCGAGATGTACGGCGGGCTGGTGCCCGCGGACGCCCTCCCGTCCGGACCGGAGGCCACGGCGCAGGCCGCCGAACTGTGGCACGGGGCGCTCACCCGCCCGCGCGACGCCCGCCACCGGGTCCTGGTCGCCCTCGAGCGCAACCGCGTCTGCGGCTTCGCGATCACCGGCCCGGCCGCAGACCCCGACTGCGACCCGGTCGCCGACGGCGAGCTGAGCGAGCTGACCGTCGATGCCGCCGAGCGCGGCAAGGGACACGGCTCCCGGCTCCTGCAGGCGGTGGCCGACACGATGGTCGCCGACCGGTTCACCCGGGCCGTGACCTGGGCGGTCGCGTCCGACGACCGGCTCCGCAGCTTCCTCGTCGAGGCCGGCTGGGCCGCGGACGGCGCCCACCGCGAGCTCGACCTGGACGGCGAGGGCAGCACCCTGGTCAAGCAGGTCCGGCTGCACACCGCACTGGTCTGAGCAGGCCCTTGATTTCGCAGCCGACGGGGGCACGATGGAGCACATGATCGGCCCGCTGCCCCGGTTGCACAGCCTGCTCGTCCTGGTCACCGTCCTGCTCGCCGGCGTGACCGGCGGTGCCTGGGTGGCGCACTTCTCCCGCGTCCCGGTCGCCATCGGTGCCGGCGCGCTCCTGGGCGCGCTGCTGGGCGCGGCGGCGTCGTACCTGCTCCTCCACGACTTCCACCAGCGCACGCCCGCGCACGTCCGCGCCCGGTCCCGTCGCTGAGCCCGGGCCGGACGGTCCCGACCCGCAGCGCGCCGGGATCGTCCGCGACAGCCTCGGCGTCGGGATCGCCACCGGGCTGTACGGCGTCTCGTTCGGCGCGGTCGCGGTCGGCTCCGGGCTGAGCGTCGCGCAGACCTGTGTGCTGTCCCTGCTGATGTTCACCGGCGGGTCGCAGTTCGCGTTCGCCGGCGTGCTCGCCGGCGGCGGGACGCCCGTCTCCGGCGCCGCCACCGCGCTGCTGCTGGGCACCCGCAACACCCTCTACGGGCTCCGGCTCGCTCCCCTGCTCGCCTGGACCGGCGTACGACGCCTCGGCGCGGCCCAGCTGCTCATCGACGAGTCGAGCGCGATGTCGGTCACCCGCGACACCACCGCCCGGGCCCGGACCGGGTTCCTGGTCACCGGCTGGTCGGTCTTCGTGCTGTGGAACCTCTTCACCCTCGTCGGCGCGCTCGCCGGTCAGGCGCTCGGCGACCCGCGCACCTACGGACTCGACGCCGCGGTCGGCGGCGCCTTCCTGGCCCTGCTCTGGCCCCGCCTCGCCGAGCCGCGCAACCGGGTGATCGCGGTCCTCGCTGCGGCCGTCGCGCTGGGGGTCGCCCCGTCCGTGGCCGTCGGCGTCCCCGTGCTCGCCGCCGGCGGGGTCGCCCTGCTCGCCGGCGTGCTGTCCCGGAGTCCGCGATGAGCGTCTGGGCGGCGATCCTCGCTGCCGGCCTCGGCTGCTACCTGCTCAAGCTCGCCGGACTCTCCGTCCCCGCGGCCGTCCTCGAGCGGCCCGTCGTACTGCGGGTCGCGGACCTGATCCCCGTCGCGCTCCTCGCGGCTCTCGTCGCCGTCCAGGTGTTCACCGAGGGTCAGCGCCTGGTGCTCGACGCCCGTGCCGCCGGGCTGGGCGCGGCCGTCGTTCTGCTGCTGCTCCGCGCGCCGTTCCTGGTCGTGGTGCTCGCCGCCACCGCCACCGCCGCCCTGCTCCGGCTCTGGGCCTGACCCTGGTCCGGATCGGCCGCGGTGAGTTTTATCGGCTAGCCGATAAAACTCACGCCGGGACGACAAAGGTTCATCGTCCGGGCGTGAGGTTCGTCGGCCAGCCGATGAAACTCTCATCGGCCCCACCGGAGACGCACCGCGGGCCCGGCCCGGCTCGTAGGAGCCGGGCCGGGGCCGCGGAGTGGAGATCAGGCGGGCTGGACGGCGCCCAGGACCTGCAGCACCTCGTCCGGGGTGGCCGCCGCCTCGAGGCGGGCGACCTGCTCCTTGTCGAGGAAGATCTCGGCGATCCGCCCCAGGAGCTTCAGGTGGTCGTCACCGAGGGCGGCGATGCCCACGACGAAGGTCACCTGCTTGTTCTTCCACTCGACCGGCTCGGAGTAGCGCACGAACGAGATCGCCGTCCGCTGCACCGCGGCCTTGGCCTCGTTGGTGCCGTGCGGGATCGCCAGGCCGTTGCCCATGAAGGTCGAGACCGACTCCTCCCGCGTGTGCATCGCGTCGACGTACGACGCCTCCGCGGCACCGGCGGCGACCAGCAGCTGACCGGCCCGGGTGATCGCCGCGTCGCGGCTCTCGGCCGGGGCGTCGAGCACGATCGACTCGGCGTCGAGCAGCCCGCCCGTGTCGATGCCCGGCGCCTCGTCGGCGACGGGTGCACCGGCTCCGGCGCCGTTGCGCTCCTGGACCAGCTCGACGATCTCGTCGTACCGGGGACTGCCCATGAAGTTGTCGACCGACACGTGGATGGCCGACCCGGTCCGCTGCTGCGCCCGGGCGGTGAGGTCCTGGTGGGTGACCACCAGGTCGTAGGTGTCGGTCAGGTTGGCGATGGACTTGTTCACGACCGTGACGTCAGTGAACCCGGCCCCGTGGACCTTCTTGCGGAGCACCGAGGCGCCCATGGCCGACGAGCCCATCCCGGCGTCGCAGGCGAAGACGATCGAGCCGATCGGACCCGAGCCCGCGGCCGCGCCGCCGGTCAGCATCGAGGAGACCGACGACTTCTTGCCCTTCGTGGCCTCCATCTGCGCAGTGGCCGCCGACAGATCACCCTCGTCGTCCGCCTTGTCGGTCTTCAGCAGCGCGGCGGCAACCACGAAGGTCACTGCCGCGGCGAGCACGACCGAGAGCGTGACGCCGAAGATCGAGCTGGGCGGCGAGGAGAGCCACACCGAGATGATCGAGCCGGGCGAGGCGGGCGAACGCAGGCCGGAGTCGAAGATCAGGTTGGTGCCGATGCCCGTCGCGCCGCCGAGGATCAGGGCCAGGATCAGCTTGGGCTTCATCAGCACGTACGGGAAGTAGATCTCGTGGATGCCGCCCACGAACTGGATGATCGCCGCCCCGGGGGCCGAGGCCTTGGCCGCACCCTTGCCGAAGAACATGAAGGCAAGGAGCAGACCGAGGCCCGGACCCGGGTTGGCCTCCAGCAGGAACAGGATGGACTTGCCCGACTCGGCGGCCTCGTTGGTGCCGAGCGGAGTGAGCACGCCCTGGTTGATGGCGTTGTTGAGGAACAGCACCTTGGCCGGCTCGATGAAGACCGAGGCCAGCGGCATCAGGCTGTGGTCGACGAGGAAGTCGACGACGTTCTCGGCGGCGTCGCTGAACGCCTCGACGAACGGACCGGCGACCAGGAACCCGACGATGGCCAGGAACATGCCCCAGATGCCGGCCGAGTAGTTGTTCACCAGCATCTCGAAGCCCGGCCGGATCTTGTGGGCCCACATGGCGTCGAGCTTCTTCATCGACCAACCGCCGAGCGGGCCCATGATCATCGCACCGAGGAACATCGGCACGCCCGCGCCGGCGATGGCGCCGAAGGTGGCGATCGCGCCGACGACACCGCCGCGGATGTTGTCGTCGTACATCATCCGGCCGCCTGTGTAGCCGATCAGCAGCGGCAGCAGGAACCGGATCATGAAGCCGACGATGCCGTCGTCCTCGCCGTTCCACCCGCCCAGCATCGACACGAAGCCGTAGTCGTACTGACCGGCCTCCACCCCCGGCGTGTAGCCGAAGAGCTTGTCGCCGATCAGGGTGATCCAGCCGGTCTGGATGAACAGGGCCGTGATCAGACCCCATGCGATGAACGCCCCAATGTTCGGCAGGACCATGTTCGAGAGGAACGTGCCGAAACGCTGCACGCGCAGTCGCATGCTCGGGCCTCCGGTGGAAACCGGATCGACCGTGGATGTGGTGCTGGCCATGAGACCTCTTTCCAGAGCTGAACTGCTCGTGTGACCCCAATCACGAGCATCTTTGAATGCCTTTATATTCCTCGATGTCTGCGGCGTCAAGACTTCCAAAACAACACGTTCGGAAGAACAACCACATGAATGCGCTACGCTGGAGCGTCGCTTTGCGATCGCCGCCAAGCGTCGCCACCAGTCGTCACAGGAGGACAAGCGAATGAAGGCCCTGCGGTTCTACGCACCCGAGGACGTCCGGCTCGAAGACGTGCCGGAGCCGGAGTGCGGACCCGACGAGATCAAGCTGAAGGTCAAGAACTGCTCGACCTGCGGCACCGACGTGAAGATCTTCCACAACGGCCACCAGAACCTCACGCCGCCGCGGACCATCGGTCACGAGATCGCCGGCGAGATCGTCGAGGTCGGCAGCAACGTCAACGCGACGTACGGCTCCGACTGGAAGCCGGGCGACCGCACCCAGGTGATCGCGGCCGTGCCGTGCGGCGACTGCCACGAGTGTCGCAAGGGCTGGATGGAGGTCTGCCAGAACCAGACCTCGGTCGGCTACCAGTACGACGGCGGCTTCGCCGAGTACATGATCGTCCCCCAGCAGGTGCTGAAGGTCGACGGCCTCAACAAGATCCCCGACAACGTCGGGTACGACGAGGCCTCGGCCGCCGAGCCGTTCGCCTGCGCGATCAACGCCCAGGAGCAGCTCGGCATCGAGGAGGGCGACTTCACCGTCGTCTTCGGTGCCGGCCCGATCGGCTGCATGCACATCCGGATCGCTCGCGGCGTCCACAAGGTCGGCCCGATCGTCCTGGTCGACATCAACGCGGAGCGGCTGAAGATGTCGGCCGACGCCGTGCAGCCCGACTACGTCATCAATGCGAGCGAGGAGGACGCGGTGGCCCGGGTCATGGAGCTCACCGACGGTCGCGGCGCCGACGTCATCATCACCGCCACCCCGGCCAACGTCACCCAGGAGCAGGCCATCTCGATGGCGGCCCGACAGGGCCGGATCTCGTTCTTCGGCGGCCTGCCCAAGAACGACCCGTTCATCAAGGCCGACTCCAACGTCATCCACTACCGCCAGCTGCACGTCCACGGCGCCAATGGCTCCTCCCCCGCCCACAACAAGCGGGCGCTGGAGTACATCTCCACCGGCCAGGTCCCGGTCAAGGACCTGATCACCAAGCACATCCCGCTCGACGAGGTGCTCTCCGCCTTCGACATCGTCAAGTCCGGCCAGGCGATCAAGGTCACCGTCGAGCCGTGAGCGACGGAGTCGCTCACGGCGTCCGACGGGGAGGTCGAGCAGCCCCACGACTGAGCCTGCGAAGTCGTGACAGGGCGCGTCGAAACCCCGACCGAGGGTTGCGAGCGACGGAGTCGCTCACGGCGTCCGACGGGGAGGTCGAGCAGCCCCACGACTGAGCCTGCGAAGTCGTGACAGGG
>NZ_JBBBBJ010000004.1:0-31001 GCF_037120545.1 Nocardioides sp. CCNWLW216 | reverse complement strand
CGCGTCGAAACCCCGACCGAGGGTCGAGAGCAGACCAGCAAGCCACGAGGCCCGCACCGGAACATCCGGTGCGGGCCTCGTCGCGTTGCGGTGTCGGTCAGCCGACGCTGACCGCGCTCCACGCGGCGGCCACGGCGGCGCGCTGGGTGCTGCTGGCGCCGTAGAGGTCGCTAGCAGCGCTGAGCGTCGCCGTCCGGGCCTGGGCGTAGGTGGTGCCCGAGGTCATGTAGACGGTCAGGGCGCGGAACCAGATCTTCGCGGCGGCGTCCCGGCCGATTCCGGCGACGGTGGAGCCGTTGCAGGTCGGCGAGTTGTGCGCCGTGCCGCCGATCGTCTTGGCGCCCGAGCCCTCGGCGAGCAGGTAGAAGAAGTGGTTGCCGACGCCCGAGGAGTAGTGGACGTCGAGGTTCTTCGTGTTGGAGCTGTAGCAGTTGGGCGAGCTGCCGTCGGCGATCGGGTTGTCCATCCGGCGGAAGCCGGAGTGCGACGCGAGGTCGAACTCCTCGCCGATCAGGTAGTCGCCCGGGTCGTTGCCGTTGGCGGCGTAGAACTCGACCATCGTGCCGAAGATGTCGGAGGTGGCCTCGTTGAGGCCGCCGGACTCCCCGGAGTAGGTGAGGTTGGCGGTGTTCTCGGTGACGCCGTGGCTCATCTCGTGGCCGGCGACGTCGAGGGAGACCAGCGGACCGAACTCGGTGCCGTCACCGTCGCCGTACGTCATCTTCGAGCCGTCCCAGAACGCGTTGACGTAGCCGTTGCCGTAGTGGACCCGGCTCGGCGCGCCCGTGCCGTTGCCGAAGATGCCGTTGCGGCCGTGCACCAGCTTGAAGTAGTCGAAGGTCTTCGCGCCGCCGTAGTGGGCGTCGACGGCGGCCGACTCGCGGTTGGCGTTGCTGCCGGTGCCGAACGAGGTGTCGGTGCTCGTGTAGGCGACGCCGTTGGTGCAGCCGGCGCCGAAGATCTGGCAGAGGATCGAGTCCTCCTTGTTCTGCATGTCGGTCGTCTTGGCGTTGCCGCGCGTCGCGTCCGTCAGGGTGTACGACGAGCCGGACTGCGTGACCTGGATCGGCACGGTGCCGCTGTAGAGCGACTGCCCCGAGCCGTCGGCGGTGTGGATGCCCTCCACCCGGCGGATGACCTTGCCGGTGCGGGCGTCGACGTACGTCGCCAGCTCGCTCGGCGTGCCGTCGGCCTGGGTGCCGTGGGTGGTGACCTCCCAGGCGAGGCGGGGCTCGGCGCCGAGCGCGTCGACGACCAGCTCCGGCTTCCCCTCGGTGCGCAGGCCGGCGATGTCGGCCGTCGCCTTCGCGGGCGCCAGGGTGCGGCTCGCGGCGGCGGTGGCCGCCACCGCGGGCGCGGTGGTGAGGGTGAGCGCGTCGTCGAGGGTCCGGCTGACGCCGCGCCAGGTGCCGGCCGCTCCGCGGTGGACGACCAGGTCGCCGCCGACGACCCGCAGGCCGTGGTAGCTCCGGTCGAGCCGGACGTGGGTGGCGCCATCGGCGTCGGTGACGGTGTCGGTGACCGCGAACGCGGTCCCGTCGGTGGCCTGGGCGGCCGCCGGGTGGGCCAGCAGCGCGGAGACGGCCGCAGCGCCGATGCCCTTCTCCGTGGCCGACGGCGCGGCCGACGCCGCGCCACCCCCGCCCGTCATCCCGAGCGTGCCGATCGCGAGTGCCGCCAGTGTGGCGGTCCCCCAGCTTCTGCGCATGGTGCGCCCCTCTCGTCGTCGCCGCTCCGAGTGGGCGGCCCGACGAGCCAACGACAGACGAAAGGCCCGGGCTATCCGCAGGTTTGTGCAGTGCAACAACCTGCAGCCCGGCGCGACACCTCAGTCGAGGTCGAGGAAGTGCTCCAGTCCCACGGTGAGCCCCGGGTGCGCGGCGATGCCCCGGAGGCCGGTGAGCACGCCGGGGGTGAAGGAGGCCCGGTCGAGGGAGTCGTGGCGGATCGTCAGCGTCTCGCCGACGCCACCGAGGATCACCTCTTGGTGCGCGACCAGGCCGCGGATCCGCAGGCCGTGCACCCGGATGCCGTCGACGTCGGCGCCGCGGGCGCCATCCAGGGAGGTCGAGGTGGCGTCGGGCACCGGCGGGCTGCCGGCGGCACGGCGGGCCGCCGCGATCAGCTCCGCCGTACGACGGGCCGTGCCGGACGGGGCGTCGGCCTTGTCGGGGTGGTGCAGCTCGACGACCTCCACCGACTCGTAGAACGGCGCGGCCGCGGCGGCGAAGCGCATCATCAGGATCGCGCCGATCGAGAAGTTGGGGGCGATGAGGACCCCGGTGCCCGGGGAGGAGTCCAGCCAGCCGCGGAGGGTGGCGAGCCGGTCGTCGTCGAAACCGGTCGTCCCGACGACTGCGTGGATGCCCTGCGCGACGCAGAACTCGAGGTTGCCCATCACCACGTCGGGGTGGGTGAAGTCGACGACGGCCTCGGCGCCGGCCTCGACCAGTGCCTCGATCGGGTCGCCCGCGTCGACCGCGGCCACGAGCTCAGTGTCGGCGGCCGCCTCGACCGCCCGGCACACCTCGGCGCCCACCTTGCCCCGCGCGCCCAGCACGCCCACCTTGATCACGTCGGCCACGTCACCACCGTAGTGGGAGGGTCAGTCCCACCATCGACCCACCCGTTCTGGCAGGCTGGACCCCATGGTGGCGCAGGCGATTCCCGCCCGGATCCGGTGGGCGGTCGAGTTCATGGACGTCCAACCCTCGGATCATGTCCTCGAGATCGGCTGCGGACCCGGGGCCGGGGCCGAGGCGATCTGCAGCAAGCTGGAGACCGGCAAGCTGTTCGCGATCGACCGGTCGGAGTCGGGGGTCGACCGCACGAAGCGTCGCTGCGCGAAGTACGTCGAAGCCGGCCGGCTGACCGTCCGCCAGATCGACCTGGCGACGCTGCGGGTGCCGGTGAAGCGGCTGACGAAGGTCTACGCCTTCAACGTCAACCTCTTCTGGGTGCGCGACTGCGCCGACGAGATCGCCCTGCTCCACGAGCGGCTGCTGCCGGGTGGCGCCGTCTTCCTGTTCTACGAGGTCAAGTTCCCCGACCAGATGCCGACCGTGGTCGAGAAGGCCTCGGCAGCCCTCGCCGGTGGCGGCTTCCGGGTCTCGGTGGTCGAGCAGAAGGCACCCGCCGTCGTCGGCATCATCGGACGTCGGTGAAGGCTTTCGCCTAATAAGTTGCTTTCATAAGGCTATTTCCTGATCTAGTCTGTCCATCAGGGACCGGCCGAGGAGGAGGCGCCATGACCGTCCTGGTGCTCACCATCGACCAGCGCGACAGCCGGCACGGCGTCGACCGCGTGCCCGCCGCGCTGGAGCAGCTGGCCGACATCCCGGTGCTCCGCGGCTTCGAGCGGACCGCCGGCGACGAGCTCCAAGGAGTCCTCGACGATCCCGCCGCACTGCCGCGGGCGATCGAGCCGCTGCTGCGCGACGCCGGCTGGAGCATCGGCGTGGGTGCCGGGCCGGTGGACCTGCCGCTCCCCGCGCACGCCCGCGCGGGCGCAGGACCGGCGTACCTGCACGCGCGCAGCGCGGTCACCGCCGCGAAGACCGGGCCCTGGCACCTGCGGGTCGCCGGCGACCACCCGGGCACCCGCCAGCTGGAGTCGGCCCTGTGGCTGTGGGCGGCCGTGCTCGCCCGTCGTACGGCGCGGGGCTGGGAGGTGGCCGACCTCGTCGACACCGGCCTGTCGTACGACGAGACCGCCCGCCGCCTCGGCATCAGCCAGTCGGCCGTCAGCCAGCGCGCCCAGGCCGCGGGCATCGTCGAGGGACGCCGGGCGCGCGAGCTGGTCACCCACCTCGCCGCCACCGTGCTCGCCCCGCAGGAGGTCTCGTGACCACGGACACCGCCGGACTGGTCGTCCTCGTCCTGCTGGGCGCAGCCGTGGTCGCGGCCGCCGTCGGGTGGACGCCCGCCGGCCGCACCGTCTGGGTGCCCTGCTCCGTCGCCCTGCTGGCAGCGACCACGCTCACCGCGGCCGCCGCTCCCGAGGTCGTGGTCGCGGGCCGCGGCGGTACGACCCTGCTCGTCGTCCTCGCCGGTGCGCTGGCCGTCGTCGGCGGCGGACCGCTGACCTCCCTCGTCTTCGCCTGGGTGGACCGCCAGGACCACCCCGCGACCGGCGACCAGCAGCCGATCCACACCGCCGGCTCCGTGCTGCGCGGCGGCGCCTGGATCGGGGCGCTCGAGCGCACCGCCGTCTTCGCCAGCCTGGTCGGCGGCCTGACCGAGGGCCTGGCCATCGCCCTGGCGGTCAAGGGTCTGGGCCGCTATCCGGAGCTGCGCAACGGAGCGTCCGCGGGCGCGGCCGAGCGCTTCATCATCGGCACCTTCACCAGCGTCCTGTGGGCCTGCGCGTGCGCCGGCGTCGTCTGGCTGGCCGGCACGGGCTGAGCGGTCGAACTGGCGCCGTACGTCGGACACGACGTGCGGCCTCGTGCGATCCTGAGCCCGTGGAGACCCTGGCCGCCCGGCTCACGAACGCCGTCGAGCGACGGGCCGAGTCCGGCTGGGACCAGGCCGCGACCGCACGGGCGGCGCTCGCCGCGATCACCGTCGACGGCACCGACCCCGACCTGGACTCCGCGCTCAAGACCGTGCGCCACCAGTTCGGCCTGAGCGACCCCGACGCGGCGCTCCTGGAGGTCGCAGCCACCGCCGAGCAGAGCGTCAGCGGCCACCTGGTCCTCGGCCTCCTCGCCGGGGACGGGCACCCCGGTCGGCCGACGGTCGCCGTGGCGCTGGAGCTCGCCGGGCTGCCCGCCGACGCGCGCTCCGCGCGCGCCCACTTCGGCGAGCGCTCGCCCCTGGTCCGCTTCGGCCTGGTCACCGTCGCCGGCACCGACGTCCTGCTCAGCCGCCGGGTCGTCGTCGCCGAGCGGGTCTCCGCCTTCCTCGCGGGCGACGACCTGCCGGCCCGGTCGGTGCTCGGTCTTCTGCTCGACGGCGTGCCCGTCGCGGTCGAGGGCACCGACCTGCTGGTCTCTGCGCTCCAGGCCGGCCAGCGCCTGGTCTGGGTGCACGCGCCCGGCGGCGGCGCCGGCGCCGCGATGGCCACCGCCGCCTGCCACCAGCTCGGTGTGTCCTGCCTGATCGCCGACCTCGGCCGCCTCGACCCGTCCGCCTCGGTCCAGGACGCCGTCCTCGACCTGCTCGTGGAGTGCGGGCTCTCCGGCACCGTGCTGGTGCTGGTCGGCGCCGAGAAGGCCCGGGCCGACTCCTACACCCGCTCGGTCGTCCCGGTGGTGGCCGTCAGCACCGAGCCGTGGGACCCGGCCTGGCCGGCCGACCTGCCGCTGACCGTGCCCGCGCCGCGCCTCTCGGTCGCCGAGCGGCAGGCGGTCTGGGAGCCGATGCTCGGCGGGTTGTCCGCGAGCCGCGAGATCACGGGCATGCCGCTCTCCCCCGAGCAGATCGTCGCCGTCGGCCGGCACGCCGCGACCACCGCGACCCTGCACGGTGAGGACGGCGTCTCCGCCGAGCGGGTGCGGCACTCCGCCCGTGAGCTGAGCCGCGGCCGGTCCGTGCGCGCCAACGCCGGGTCCTCGGTCGGCCTGAGCGACCTCGTGCTCCCGCCGGCCGCCCTCGGCGAGGTGACCCGGATGCTCGACTGGGCCCGCTTCCGCGACGAGGTCGTGGCGATGGGTCCGCTGCACGGCAAGGGCGGCAAGGGCATCGGCATCTGCGCCCTGTTCTCCGGCCCGCCCGGCACCGGCAAGACCCTCGCGGCCCACGTCGTGGCCGACTCGCTCGGCATGGACCTCTACCAGGTCGACCTCTCCACGATCGTCGACAAGTACATCGGCGAGACCGAGAAGAACCTGGAGAAGGTCTTCGCCGAGGCCGAGGCCACCAACGCCGTGCTCTTCTTCGACGAGGCGGACGCGCTCTTCGGGTCCCGCTCCGAGGTCAAGGACGCCAAGGACCGCTACGCCAACCAGGAGATCGCCTACCTCCTGCAGCGGATGGAGCAGTTCGACGGCATCACCGTGCTGGCCAGCAACCTGCGCGGCAACCTCGATCCCGCGTTCGCCCGGCGGCTGCACTTCATGGTCGCCTTCCCGGACCCCGACCAGCCCACCCGGCACCGGCTGTGGACCCACCACCTCGCCGACGTCCCGGTCGACGCCGACGACCCGGTCGACGTCGAGTGGCTCAGCAACTCGGTCGAGCTGGCCGGCGGCGACATCCGCAACATGGTCCTCGCGGCCGTCTACGCCGCGGTCGCCGAGGGCGGTGCGGTCGGCATGCGGCACGTCTACGACGCCGTACGACGCGAGCACATCAAGCTCGGACGGCGCCCTCCCGTCCGCTGAGACCGACGAACGCCGTCGGCAAAAGGCGGCGGTTCGCCGGACGTACGGGTCCCGAGGGTCCAGACTTCATCCATGAGCACGGAGCGCGATCACGTCGCGCAGCCCGCCCCCGCCCCGATCGTCCAGCGCGCGGCGGCCGAGGTCGCGACCCCCGCGGCGCCCGTCCCGCTGCCCGCGGCCGGACCGGCCATCGGCAGCCTGGTCGTGGGCCACGCCGAGGACCGTGCCGAGGCCGACGCCGACAAGATGGCCGACGTCGCCCTCTCCCGCCTGCGGCGCCTCGAGATCGGTGGCGCGCCCGCTGACTCCGCCCCCGACGTCCACCAGCACGGTCCCGGCTGCGATCACCTGCGTCGCTCCCCCGCCCCCAGCGGGAGCCCGGTCGTCGGCTACGAGGGCGGTGCCCTCGACTCCGGCACCAGTTCGGCCATCGAGAGCCGCCGGGGATCCGGCAAGCCGCTCGACGCCGAGGTGCGGCGCCGCATGGAGGGCGCCTTCGGCGCCAGCTTCTCGGGCGTTCGCATCCACGCCGACGACTCCGCCGCCAAGCTGAACACCGCCGTCTCCGCCCGCGCGTTCACCACCGGCAAGGACGTCTTCTTCGGCAAGGGCCAGTACGCGCCCGGCACCGCCTCGGGCGACAAGGTGCTCGCCCACGAGCTGGCCCACACGCTGCAGCCGTCCGGGGGCGCGCAACGGTTGGTCTCGGACCGCTCGCGCGCCGCCGTCTCCCGCGGAGTCGCGGTCTCGGACCAGATCCGGCGGGTCAACTGGAAGTTCTGGAAGAAGACCCCCGAGGAGCAGGCGGCCGCCGACCAGAAGAAGCAGGACGCGGCGGACAAGAAGGCGAACACGGCCTACTCCGGGCCCTCCGGCGCCGTTCCCTCGCTCGGCAAGGAGGTCGGCAAGGGCGTGGCCGGCGTCGGCCTCGTCGCGGGGGCCACGGTGGCCAGCATGGTGACCGGCCAGGCCGCGCTGAGCGGCCTGAGCGGCCAGACCAGCGGCGGCCTGGTGAGCGGCGACTCCGGTGTCGTCGGCAGCCTGTCCGGCAGCACCCTGCGCGACGAGGGCCAGGAGTTCGGCGACGAGGGCGCCACTGCTCTCGGCAACCGCAAGGGCAAGTCCCAGGGCATGAGCGGCGCGCTCGGCGCCGCGGGTGCCGCCAAGGCGGGCGTCGAGACGGCGTACGTCGTCAGCGCGGCCGGCGGCAGCTCCGCAGCCAAGCTCGGCATGAAGGGCGCGCTCGAGCTCGGCAAGGGTGCGGGCGACGCCGCCCTGCGCGGCGCCGCCGGCGGCCTGGGCATCGCCACCGGCGCGGTGACGACCCTCCAGGGGCTCTGGAAGGGCTACAAGGCGGGCAAGAAGCTCTGGGCGCTCACCCGTGGCAAGGGCCGCAGGATGCTCTCCGGGCAGGGCCCGTTGTGGAAGCAGGCGATCGTCAAGGCGCAGCGCTACAAGCTGGCGATCGCGGCCGCCAAGACGGCCCTGGGCGTGCTCGGCATCGCCGCGGGCGCGCTCGTCCTGGCCAGCAACCCGGTCGGGTGGGGCATCGGTCTCGCCGCGGCCATCGTCGGCGGCGGGATGGCGATCGCCAAGATCGTCGGCAAGGTCAAGGACGCCAAGAAGCGGGCTCAGATCTCCGAGGACATCAAGGCCGGCAAACCGCTCGAGGCCGCGGTGCTGCCCGAGATCCCGAAGAAGGAGCTGCCTGGCGCTGCCGCACCGACCGTGCGCGAGAAGTCCCGCAAGGAGGCGATCGAGCACGCCAACACGGTCGCCCGGGAGGCCTCTGACCTGGGCGCGCTGGCGGGCACCATGCGACACGCGCTGGCGGCCGGTGGCGACTGGGCGATCGTCCCGGCCGCGGCCGAGCTCGACGAGGAGCACGGCGTCCCGATCGAGCAGACCCTCGCCACCGACGGGCAGCAGCAGATGCACGACAGCTTCATGCTCCTCGCCTCCATCGGCGTGAAGGCCGAGGAGGCGCTCTCCGACTCCGGGCAGGACCTGATCGAGAAGAAGATCTCGCTGGTCGAGGCCCTGTGACGGAGCAGGATCCCGCCCACCGGCTGTTGGGCCTGCTCGCCGACGAGCTCCACACCGCCGACATTCCCGGCTGGGTGCTTCCCCCCGTCGGTGACGCGCCCGCCCAGCTGGTGGTGCCCATCGGCGACGGCGACGCGCCCGAGGAGCCGACCGTCCTCGTCTGCTTCCTGCCCGGGCACGACGACCCGGCCGTGCTGCAGTACATGACCGTGCTCGACCACGACGTGCCCCTGGCCGCCGTGCCGACCGTGGCCCGGCTGCTGCACCTGCTCAACACCAACCTGGTGGTGGCGGGATTCGAGTTGGGTGAGACCTTCTCCTCCGTCGTCTTCCGCCACAACCAGGCGGTCTCGGTCGACCCGCTCGACCCGGCCGTCGTCGCCTGGACCCTGACCATGGTCGCTCACGCAGTCGTGCACTACGACGCGCTGGTCGCCGCGGCCTGCGCCGGCACCGAGATGGCGGAGCTGTCCCGGTCCTTCGCTGGGATCCAAGCCGCGATCTTCGCGCCCGACGCGCCGGAGTAGAGCGCCGAGCGAGGGGCGGCGAGACACCGGCAGCGCCGGGTCCCGCGGCGCCCGTCGTCCTAGGCCGGACCGACCACCGCGAGGATCTCGCGCTGGCCGAAGACCGCGGCCGCGATGGCCCGCACGTCCTCGACCGTGACGGCGTCGATGCGGGCCATCACCTCGTCGATGCTGAGCAGCTCGTCGTAGACCAGCTCGGCCTTGCCGATCCGCGACATCCGGGAGCCGGAGTCCTCGAGGCCGAGGACCAGGCCGCCGCGGAGCTGGCCCTTGCCGCGGGACAGCTCCTCGGCGGAGATGCCCTCCTCGGCGACCTTGGCCAGCTCGGCCCGGACCACCGCGAGCACGTCGTCGAGCTTGCTCGGCAGGCAGCCCACCGAGACCCCGACCAGACCGGAGTCGGCGTGGTGGCTGGCGAAGGAGAAGACCGAGTAGGCCAGGCCCCGCCGCTCGCGCACCTCCTGGAACAGTCGGCTCGACGTGCCGCCGCCGAGGGCGGTGTTGAGCACGCCCAGCGCGAAGCGCCGGTCGTCGTTGCGGGGCAGGCCCTTCATCCCCAGGACCACGTTGACCTGCTCGAACGGACGGGTCGCCTCGACGGTGCCGGGGTGCACCCGCAACGGCTTCCCGGAGCCGCGGGGGGCCACCGGGGCCTCGTCGCCGCTGAGGAAGTCGCGACGGGCGAAGGAGCGCTTGACCTGGCGCACCAGGGCGGCGTGGTCGACGTTGCCGGCGACCGCGACGACCATGTTGGCCGGCCGGTAGTGCTTGCGGTAGAAGCGGAGGATCTGCTGACGGGACAGCGCGCCGATCGAGTCGACGGTGCCACCGATGTCGCGACCCAGGGGCGACGTCGCGCCCCAGGCCTGCGCGGCGAAGAGGTTGTGCACCACGTCGTCGGGGTCGTCGTCGTGCATCGCGAGCTCGTCGAGGATCACGTCGCGCTCGGCCTCGACGTCCTCGTCGGTGATCTCGGAGCTGGTGATCATGTCGCCGAGCACGTCGACGGCCAGCGGCAGGTCCTCGTCGAGGACCCGCGCGTGGAAGACGGTGTACTCCTTGGCGGTGAAGGCGTTGAACTCGCCGCCGACCGCGTCGAGCGCGATCGAGATGTCGAGCGCGGAGCGCTCCGCCGTGCCCTTGAAGAGCAGGTGCTCCAGGAAGTGGGAGCAGCCGTGCAGGGTCGCGCTCTCGTCGCGCGAGCCGACGCCGACCCAGACCCCGATCGCAGCCGATCGGGCACCGGTGAGGTGCTCGCTGATGACCCGCAGCCCGCCGGGCAGGACGGTACGACGCACCAGCGACGTCACCTGGCCGTCGGCGTCGCGGACGGTCTGCAGGGTCTTCGTCGAACCGGTCCTCCGGGTCGACTTCTGGGGAGAACGGGCCGACCGGCCAGCAGTTGCCTGCTGGCCGGTCGGCTCGGTGCGGGGTGCCACGTGGAGGTCAGGCCTCCTCGGAGGCAGCCTCGGTCGCTTCGGCGGCCTCGGTCTCCTCGACGACCGGGACCAGCGACAGCTTGCCGCGGTCGTCGATCTCGCCGATCTGGACCTGGATCTTCTGGCCCACGGAGAGGACGTCCTCCACCGCGTCGACGCGCTTGCCGCCAGCGAGCGGGCGCAGCTTGCTGATGTGCAGCAGGCCGTCCTTGCCGGGCATCAGCGAGACGAACGCACCGAAGTTCGTCGTCTTGACGACGGTGCCGAGGTAGCGCTCGCCGACCTCGGGCATCGTCGGGTTGGCGATCGCGTTGATCGCCGAGCGGGCGGCGTCGGCGGACTCGCCGTTGGTGGCACCGATGTAGATGGTGCCGTCGTCCTCGATCGAGATCGACGCGCCCGTGTCGTCCTGGATCTGGTTGATCACCTTGCCCTTCGGGCCGATGACCTCGCCGATCTTGTCGACGGGGATCTTCACGGTGATGATGCGCGGCGCGGTGGCCGCCATCTCCTCGGGCTCGTCGATGGCCTCGGCCATGACGTCGAGGATCGCCAGGCGGGCGTCCTTGGCCTGGTTCAGCGCGGCGCCCAGGACCTCGGCGGGGATGCCGTCGAGCTTGGTGTCGAGCTGCAGCGCGGTGACGAACTGGCGCGTGCCGGCGACCTTGAAGTCCATGTCGCCGAAGGCGTCCTCGGCACCGAGGATGTCGGTCAGCGCGACGTACGACGTCTGGCCGTCAACCTCACCGGAGATGAGGCCCATCGCGATGCCCGCGACCGGCGCCTTCAGCGGCACGCCGGCCTGCAGCAGCGACATGGTCGAGGCGCAGACCGAGCCCATCGAGGTCGAGCCGTTGGAGCCCATCGCCTCGGAGAGCTGGCGGATCGCGTAGGGGAACTCCTCGCGGGTGGGCAGCACGGGGAGCAGCGCCCGGCGCGCCAGGGCGCCGTGGCCGACCTCGCGACGCTTCGGGGAGCCGACGCGGCCGGTCTCGCCGGTGGAGAACGGCGGGAAGACGTACTTGTGCATGTAGCGGCGGTGCTTCTCCGGGGACAGCGTGTCGAGCTGCTGCTCCAGCTTCAGCATGTCGAGGGTGGTGACCCCCAGGATCTGGGTCTCGCCGCGCTCGAACAGCGCCGAGCCGTGCACCCGCGGGATCACGTCGACCTCGGCGTGCAGCGGGCGGATGTCGGCCAGGCCGCGACCGTCGATGCGGACCTTGTCGCGCAGCACCTGGCTGCGGATGGCCTGCTTGGTGACGGCCTTGTAGGCGGCGCCGACCTCCTTCTCGCGGCCCTCGAACTTGTCGGCGAGCTGCTCCAGCAGGGAGACCTTGATGCGGTCGCCCTCGTCCTCGCGCTCCTGCTTCGACAGCGGCCGCTCGCGGTCGCCGCCGACGCTGTAGAGGTCGGTCACCGCGTCGCCGACGGCGGCCTGGACGGCCTCGAAGACGTCGTCCTCGAAGTCGAGGAAGATCGGGAACTCCTGGATCGGCTTCGCCGCGACGTTGGCGAGCTCCTGCTGCGCCTCGACGAGCTGCTTGATGAAGGGCTTGGCGGCGTCGAGGCCACCGGCCACGACCTCCTCGGTCGGCGCGGTGGCGCCGCCGGCGATCAGCTCGATGGTCTGCTCGGTGGCCTCGGCCTCGACCATCATGATCGCGACGTCACCGGTCTCGGTCACCCGACCCGCGACGACCATGTCGAACACGGCGTCCTCGAGCTGGCTGTGGGTCGGGAACGCGACCCACTGGCCCTTGATGAGCGCGACGCGGACGCCGCCGACCGGGCCGGAGAACGGCAGGCCGGAGAGCTGCGTCGACATCGACGCGGCGTTGATCGCGAGGACGTCGTACGGCGCGTCGGGGTTGAGCGCCAGCACGGTGATGACGACCTGCACCTCGTTGCGCAGACCCTTCTTGAAGGTCGGGCGCAGCGGGCGGTCGATGAGGCGGCAGGTGAGGATGGCGTCCTCGCCCGGACGACCCTCGGAACGGAAGAACGAGCCGGGGATCTTGCCCGCGGCGTACATCCGCTCCTCGACGTCGATCGTCAGGGGGAAGAAGTCGAAGTGGTCCTTCGGGTGCTTGCCGGCGGTGGTCGCCGACAGCAGCATCGTGTCGTCGTCGAGGTAGGCGGTCACGGAACCGGCCGCCTGGCGGGCCAGCAGGCCCGTCTCGAACTTGACGGTGCGGGTGCCGAACGTGCCGTTGTCGAGAACAGTCTCGACGGCGTGGATGACGGGATCGGTCAAGGATTCGTCCTTGTCTTGCTCGCGGAGCGAACCACTGCGTCCCGCGTGAGGCGAGGCCGGTCTTCGATCGAGGCCCGCAGCACGGAGCCGACGTCGTCGGCGTCCTGAGAGCCACTACCGAGGACCGAGCCAGAACGGGCGGGTCGCTCCTGTGGTGGGGTGTTCAGTTGGAATCTAGCGCAGCGCAGGGGCAGCGCTGTGAAAAGCGTGAAGGGCCCACCGGGGTGAGCCCTTCACGGGGTGTCAGCGGCGCAGGCCGAGACGCTCGACGATCGAGCGGTAGCGCGCGATCTCGGTCTTCTGCAGGTAGTTCAGCAGCCGCCGGCGCTGGCCGACGAGCAGCAGCAGACCACGACGGCTGTGGTGGTCGTGCTTGTGGGTCTTCAGGTGCTCGGTCAGGTGGCTGATCCGGTGGCTGAGCAGCGCGATCTGCACCTCGGGCGAACCGGTGTCGCCCTCGGTCGTCGCGTACTCGGCGATGATCTTCTTCTTGGTCTCCGCGTCGGTGCCGATAGACATGCGGGGGCTCCCTCTCTGGTTCGCTGCGCGGCGCGCCGGGGCCTGTTCACCCGGGCACTCTGGATCCGCGGCCGTTGTACGGCGATGGTCGTGACGTGCGGTCGTCCGTGACGGACAACCGATCAAGGCTATCGCGAGGCCGGACAGGGCCCAAATGCAGACCTGCCGCCCTCCCTCGCGGGACGGGCGGCAGGCCGTGGTGGTGCGCAGGTCAGATCGGGGCGCCGGGGTCGGCGTGCGTGCTGCGGCGCTCCTGGACGGTCTGCGAGCCGTCCGCGTGGGTCGTGGTGGCGACCGTGCCGGTACGACGGCTGCTGGCGCTGGTGGCGGCCGTGATCACGAGGGCGAGCACCCCGACCCCGGCCAGGATGTAGCCGGCGGTGGTGAGGTCGACGCCGGAGATGGAGTCCTGTACCGCGAAGGACAGGATCAAACCGGCGGCCAGGAGGAAGATCCCCAGTCCGTAGCCCATGACAACTCCTTGCTGCTCCGGCCGTCCCCGGTGGACGGTCCACCGGGCCCAGTCACCGTTGTCCGACCTCCGCAAACGCCCGGTCGGTCTCGACCACCGGCTCGCCCCGGGGCGGGGTCGGGCGGCTGGGCCACCAGGCCCGCTCCCCCAGCAGCACCAGCGCCGCGGGCAGCAGCACCAGCCGGACCAGGGTCGCGTCGAGCAGGATCGCGGCGGAGAGCCCGACGCCCATCATCTTCATCTCCAGCATCGACAGGGTGGCGAAGATGGCGAACACCGAGACCATCACCGCGGCGGCGCTGGTCACGACCCCGGCGGTGTCGGCCACGCCGCGCTGGACCGCGACCCGGGTCGGCAGGCCCTGGTCGACGTACTCGCGGACCCGGCTGACGACGAAGACGTGGTAGTCCATCGACAGGCCGACCAGCACGACCAGCACGAACAGCGGGAGCCAGTCGATCACGAAGCCGGAGCTCTCGAAGCCGAGCAGGGACTCGAACCAGCCGTGCTGGAAGACCAGCGTCATCAGCCCGAAGGCCACGCCGACCGAGCCGAGGTTCAGGACGGTCGAGACGAGGGCGACCGGCAGGCTGCGGAAGGTCGTGGCCATGATGACCAGGGTCAGCAGCAGGACGAAGCCGATCACCAGCGGCAGCCGCTCCTGCAACCGTTCCACGAAGTCCAGCGACTCGGCAGCGCCGCCGCCGACGACCGCCTCCGCACCCGGTACGTCGACCGCGGCCGGCACCAGGTCGGTCCGCAGGTCGCGGAGCGCCTCGTCGACCCGTTCGTCGGACTCCGCGAACGGCATCGCGAGCTCCAGGACCGACGTACGGCCGTCGTCGGAGACCTCCACCTCAGGGACGTCGGAGCCGGTCGCGACGAAGGAGCCGGTGGCGACCGCGTCGTCGGCGAGCCGCTCCAGGGCAGCGCGGACGTCGTCCGCGTCGTCGGCCCCGGCCCGGACGACGACCTCGGCGGTGGTGCCCTCCGACGGGAAGGCGGCCGTCACGTCACGCATCGTCTGCACCTCGGGGATCGAGGCGGGCAACGTCTCCAGGTTGGCCTGGTGGGTCTTCATCCCGAGGGCCGGTACGGCGAGCGCCACGACGACCGTGCCCGCCAGCGCGAGGGCCGCCACCGGGTGGGCCACGACCGGGACGAGCAGGCGACGGCTGATGCCGCCGCGGCCGATCCGCGCGTTCAGCCGCCACAGCAGCGGCACGCGCGGGCGGTCGACCCGGTGACCGAGGCCCCCGAGCAGCGCGGGCAGCACGGTGATCGAGCCGAGGACGGCGATCGCGACCACCAGGATCGAGCCGACGGCCAGCGAGTTGAAGGTGCTGTCGCCGACCAGGAACAGCCCGGCCATCGCGGCGATCACGGCGCCTCCGGAGACCAGGATCGAGTGGCCGGAGGTCTGGGCGGCGATCTCGACCGCGTCGATCGTGCTCCGGCCCTTCGCGCGCTCCTCGCGCTCGCGCTTCAGGTAGAACAGCGAGTAGTCGACACCGACGGCCATCCCGATCAGCACGATCATGCTCGCGACGGTGTCGTCGAACGGGACCAGGTGCGAGAGCGGGGCGCTGATGCCGATGGTCGCGGCGACGCTGGTCGCGGCCAGCAGGACCGGGAGCCCGGCGGCGACCAGGGCCCCGAAGGCCACCAGCATCAGGACCAGGGTGATCGGCAGGCTGATCAGCTCGGCCGAGCCCAGATCCTCGGCGACCCGCTCGTCGATGGCGGCGTCGAGGGTGAGGTCGCCGGACTGGCGGATCCGCAGGTCCGGGTGCTCGGCGGCGACCCGGTCGGACACCGCGACCAGCGGGTCCGCGTCGTCGCCGTGGTCGAGCGCGAGCCGGACGGCCAGCAGCAGCGCCGTACGGTCCGGGCTCCACTGGGGCTCCGCGACGCCGGCCACGTCGTCGAGACCGGCCAGGCCGTCGGTGAGCTCGGCGGCCGCGGCGGTCATCGCCGCGGCGTCCTGGCCGGTGATCAGCACCAGCTCGGAGTCGGGGTCGTCGAGGCCGGCCTGCTCGACCAGCTGGTCGGCGCGGCCGGACTCGCCGAGCCGGTAGTCGGCGTCGGACGCCTCGTGGGTCGGGACCATCACGGCGAGGCCGACGGCCACCGCGACCAGGGCGAGCCAGCCGAGGACGGCGCGCCAGGGGTGGGCCGCGCTCCAGCGGGCGGCCCGGATGGGGACGGAGGTGAGGGGGTTCGTCATGGCTCCAGCCTCGTGAGCCGCGACGCCCGCGGCAGGGGCGTGCGGACCCCGACCGGAGGTGGTGCCAGCACCACCGCGCGGACGTCGTACGTCGGCGAGGATGTGGGGGTGAGTGACGCCGCCGCCTCTGCCCCCGCACCTGCCCCACCGGGGCGGCTGCTGATGACCGGGTACGCCGGCCTGCAGGTGCTGCTGCTCGTGCCCGCCGTGCTGCTGTTCGTGCTCTGGATCGTCGGCGGCGTGCTGATGGTCGTCTGGGTCGGCGCGCTGCTGCTGGCGGTGGCCGTGCCGGGCACCCGGGCGCTGGCGAACCTGCACCGCCGGATGGCGTCGCGGGTGCTGGGCCATCCGCTGCCCGCGCCGTACGCGCCGCTGGCGGGGCTCTCCCCGATCGCCAAGCTCCGGGCGGTGGCCCTGGACCCGATGACCTGGCGCGACCTGGGCTGGCTCGTCGTGACCTCGACGGTGGGCTTCGCGCTGTCGCTGCTCGTGGTGCTGCTGCTCGTCTGCGTCGTCACCTGGTGGGTGTGGTGGTACGCCTCGGCACCGCTGATGCGGCTGCGCAGCGCCATCGACCGCACCCTGCTCTCCCCCGGCACCACCGAGCGGCTCTCGCAACGGGTGCAGCAGCTGACCGAGACCCGGGCCGACCTGGTCGACCACTCCGCCGCCGAGCTGCGGCGCCTCGAGCGCGACCTGCACGACGGCGCGCAGGCCCGGCTGGTCGCGCTGTCGATGAGCCTCGGCATGGCCGACTCGATGTTCGCCTCCGACCCCGAGAAGGCACGCCGGATGGTGAGCGATGCACGCGAGACGACCACGGCCGCACTGGGCGAGCTGCGCTCCGTCGTACGGGGGATCCACCCGCCGGTGCTCGCCGACCGCGGCCTGGCCGGCGCGGTCGAGGCGCTCGCGCTCGACATGGCCGTGCCCGTCGACGTGACGGCCGCGCTGCCCGGCCGCCCGCCCGCGCCGGTGGAGTCCGCGGTCTACTTCGCGATCGCCGAGTGCCTGGCCAACATCGGCAAGCACGCGGCGGCGCAGCACGCCTGGATCCGGCTCGACCACGCGGCGGGGGTGCTCCGCGCGGAGGTCGGCGACGACGGACGCGGAGGTGCGTCCGCGGAAGCCGGGACCGGGATGCGGGGTGTCATGCGTCGCCTCGGGGCCTTCGACGGCACCATGATGGTCTCCAGCCCGGTCGGCGGGCCCACCATCATCACCCTGGAGGTCCCGTGCGGCTTGTCCTCGCCGAGGACCACGCCCTCCTCCGGGCCGGTCTGACCCAGCTCCTGGAGGCGCACGGCTTCACCATCGTCGCCGCGGTCGACAACGCCGGCGACCTGGAGCAGGCCCTGCGTCGGCCCGACGCCGAGGGCGCCGTGCTCGACGTCCGGATGCCGCCGACGCACACCGACGAGGGTCTGCGGGCGGCGATCGCCGTACGCGCCGAGCGGCCGGCGTTCCCCGTCATGGTCCTCTCGCAGTACGTCGAGCACCTCTACGCCCGCGAGCTGCTGGCCAGCGGCGAGGGCGCCGTCGGCTACCTCCTCAAGGACCGGGTCTCCGACGTCGAGGAGTTCGTCGAGGGCGTACGACGCGTCGGCGCCGGCGGCACCGTCCTCGACCCCGAGGTGGTCGCCACGATCATGGCCCGCCGCCGCGAGGAGCCGGTCGACCGGCTCAGCCCGCGGGAGCGCGAGGTGATCGCGCTGATGGCCGAGGGCCGCTCCAACACCGCCATCGCCACCCAGCTCGTCGTCACCGAGAAGGCCGTCGCCAAGCACATCAACAGCATCTTCACCAAGCTCGACCTGCCGCTCGACACCGACGCCCACCGGCGGGTGCGGGCGGTGCTGGCCTGGCTGCGGCTCTAGGACCCGCTCGACCCCGTCCCCCGATCAGCAGGCGTCGACGTTCATCGGCAGGGCCCGCTCGCCGGTGGCGTCCCACACGTAGGCGCCCTCGATCACCCGGCCCTGCAGGTCGCGCACCTCCAGCACGCAGGCCTGGCCGCCCTGGTAGGTCACGGCGTTGTCGTCGTCGACGGTCGCGTCGCCGTAGAACTGCCACCCCCGCTCCTCCGCGACGTGCCAGGCCAGGTTGTCGGCCGCACCCGGGAGGAGGCCGACGGCGCTCAGGTTCAGGCCGACCAGCAGCAACCGGGCCGCCACGGACGTCGCGAGCAGGCGGTCGACCCGCCAGGCCCGCCGACCCAGCTGGACGCTGACGACGACGTACGCGGCCAGGACGACCAGCCAGAGGCCGTCGAGGACGACGTAGGGGCCACGGAGGTCCTGGGTGACCATCCAGGCCACCCAGGCCCGGGCCACCCACCAGGCGGGTCGGAGCGCGGTGAGGAAGCCGCGCAGGTCGCCGGGCAGCGAGTCCAGCAGCCGGTCCCAATGCGCGTGGGCCGCGTCGAGCGCCTCCATCGCCGCGGCCGGTAGCGCCCACTCCCGCGCCCGACGGACCGCCACCGGCGGGTGGCCGGCCCCCGTCCGCAGCTCGCGCGCGTAGTCGCCCGGGTCTCCGAGCGACTCGGCTCCGTGCTCGGCGACCAGCTCCGACAGGTCGGCCTCGAGGCCCGCCGTGAGCTCCTGCCGCTCGTCCGGCGGCAGGTCGGTCATCAGGTCGCGGACCCGCGCGACGAACGCGAGCACCTCCGGGCGGACGTCGGTACTGTGCTCGCTCATGCGATCGCTCCCTGCGGGTGGTCGAGGAGGGTGGTCACCGACGTCGCGAAGCGTCGCCAGTCCTCGCCCTGCCGCTTCAGCTCGCCGCGGCCGGACGGGGTGATGCCGTAGTACTTGCGGTGCGGGCCGGCCTCCGACGGCACGACGTACGACGTCAGCAGGCCGGCGGCGTAGAGGCGCCGGAGCGTGCCGTAGACCGAGGCGTCCCCGATGTCCTCGAGCCCGCCGTGCCGGAGCCGTCGGACGATGTCGTAGCCGTAGCCGTCCTCGGCGTCGACCACGGCGAGCACCGCGAGGTCGAGCACGCCCTTGAGGAGCTGAGTGCTGTCCATGCGTCGCACACTAGTGCGCAGTACGCACTAGTGTGCGAACGCCACAGCCCGGCGTGTCGCGCACGCCGGGGCGACAGACCTCAGCCCCGGTCGAGCACCTCGAGCACCGCGGCGCGCGCGGCCATCGGGTCGGCCGCGGACAGCGCGGCCTCCGCGGCCTCCTCGCACACGTCCATGGTCACCGAGGCCAGCCGCGCCCCCACCGGGCGTACGGCGGCCGCGGCCATCGACAACGACGTGATGCCCATCCCGACCAGGGCGACGGCCAGCAGCGGGTCGGCCGCCGCCTCGCCACAGACGCCGACCGGCTTGCCGGCCTGCTGGCCCGCGTGGGCGGTGATGGCGATCAGCTGCAGCACGGCCGGCTGCCAGGGGTCGGTGAGGTGGGCCAGGTCGGTGGCCATCCGGTCGGCCGCCATGGCGTACTGGGTCAGGTCGTTGGTGCCGATCGACAGGAAGTCGACCGCCTCCAGCATCCGGTGCGCGAGCAGTGCCGCGGAGGGGACCTCGACCATCACGCCCGCCTTCAGGCCGCGACTGCGGACCTGGTCGGCGAAGGCCTGTGCCTCGGCCACAGTGGCGACCATCGGGGCCATCACCCAGGTCTCGGTGCCGGTCGACTCGGCCGCGGCGGCGATGCCGTCGAGCTGGCGCTCCAGCAGCTCGGGGTTGTCGAAGGAGAGCCGGAGGCCACGGACGCCGAGGGCCGGGTTCTCCTCGCCCTCGTGCGTGGCGAACGCGACCGGCTTGTCGGAGCCCGCGTCGAGGGTGCGGACCACGACGTACTTGCCCGCGAAGGGGCGCAGCACCTCGGCGTAGATCTCGGCCTGCTCCTCGACCGACGGCTCGTCCTTGCGGTTGAGGAAGCACAGCTCGGTGCGGAACAGCCCGACGCCCTCGACCGGCGCCTCCGCGGCGTGCGTCGAGGACTCGCCGTCGGCGACGTTGGCCAGCACCTTCACCCCGGCACCGTCGGCCGTCCGGCCAGGGCCCTCCCAGGCCGCCAGCGCGGCCCGCGCCTCGCGGTCGGCGGCGACCTTGCGCTCCGCCTCCGCCGCGTCCGGGTCGGTCTCGATGGTGCCCGCAGTCCCGTCGACCAGCAGCGGCGTGCCACCGGCCAGCTCCATGGCGCCGCCGACGCCGACCACGCACGGGATGCCGAGCTGGCGGGCGATGATCGCGGTGTGGCTGGTCGGGCCGCCACGCTCGGTCACCAGCGCCAGGACCAGCGCGGGGTCCAGGCCCGCGGTGTCGGAGGGCGCGAGGTCCTCGGCGACCAGCACCGACGGCTCGGACGGGGTCGGGACGCCCGGCTCGGGCTCCCCCACCAGGTGGGCGGTGACCCGGCGCTCGATGTCGCGCAGGTCGGTGACCCGCTCGGCCATCAGCCCGCCCATGCCGGTGAAGATCCCGACGAACTGCTCGACGCCCGCGCGCAGCGAGGCCAGCAGGTCGTCGCCGGTGCGCAGGTGCTTGCGCACCGCGCTGCGCAGTCCCTTGTCCTTGGCCAGCCCGGCACTCGCGGTCAGCACCTCGGCCGCGGCCCCGGACGCCTTCTCGGCCTTGCGCGCGAACCCGTCGGCGACCGCGGCGACGGCGTCGTCGTACGCCGCGAGGGCCGCCTCCTCGTCGGCGGGACCGTTCGACGCGTAGGCCTCGACGGCGGCCGGCGACACCTCGGCCCGGGCCAGCAGGGCCGGGCCGAACGCGGCGCCCGGGACGACAGGGGTGCCGGTCAGGACGGCGGACGAAGCAGCGGGAGATCCGGTGACCATGCTCACAAGTAAACGCCCCCGCCGCCTTGACAGTCAACACAAACGGGTCTAAAACAACAGATATAAAGATCGGGCATCAGGGAGGAGGTGGCGGGCGATGTACGCCGAGGAACGCCAGCAGGCGATGGCCCAGCTCGTGGCCGAGCACGGACGCCTGTCCGTCAACGTACTCGCCGAGCGGTACGACGTCACCACCGAGACCGTCCGCAGGGATCTGTCCGCCCTGGAGCGGATGGGTCTGGTCCGGCGCGTGCACGGTGGCGCCGTACCGTCCGACAGCCTGGCGGTGATCGAGTCCGGGCTGCTGGAGCGCGACCAGGCGAACACGCCGGAGAAGGAGCGGATCGCCCGTGCGGCGCTCGACCTGCTCCCCCCGGTCGGGGCGACGGTGCTGCTCGACGCCGGCACCACCACCAACCGGCTGGCCAGCCTGCTCCCCCGCGACCACCGGCTGGTGGTCTTCACCCACGCCGTCCCCGTCGCCGCCCGCCTGGCCGGCAACCCGCAGGTCGACCTGCACCTGCTGCCGGGCCGGGTCCGGCTGACCACCCAGGCCGCGGTCGGCGCCGACACGGTCGCCGCGATCTCCCAGCTCCGCGCCGACGTGGTGTTCCTGGGCAGCAACGGCGTCACCGCCGAGCACGGGCTGTCGACGCCTGACCACGACGAGGCCGCCGTCAAGCGCGCCCTGGTCCAGAGCGCGCGGCAGGTCGTCGTCCTGGCCGACTCCAGCAAGGTCGGCGTCGAGTCGCCGATCCGCTTCGCGTCGCTGGCCGAGGTCGACGTGCTGATCACCGACTCGGGGATCGACCCCGCGGACGAGGCGGCTCTCGCCGCCGCCGGAGTGGAGGTCCGAACCGCATGATCATCACCCTCACGCCCAACCCGAGCCACGACCGGACGGTGACGCTCACCGGCGAGCTGGAGCGCGGCGCCGTCCAGCGCGCGGAGTCGGTGCTGTCGCAGGCCGGCGGCAAGGGGGTCAACATCTCGCGCGCCTCGGTGGCCGCCGGGATCCCCTCGATCGCCGTGCTGCCGGCCGCCAAGGACGACCCGTACGTCCTGGAGCTGCTCGCCGCGGGCATCGACTG
The DNA here is from genome assembly GCF_037120545.1 of Nocardioides sp. CCNWLW216. Classification (NCBI taxonomy): domain Bacteria; kingdom Bacillati; phylum Actinomycetota; class Actinomycetes; order Propionibacteriales; family Nocardioidaceae; genus Nocardioides; species Nocardioides sp. CCNWLW216. Next base: position 9,297 of record NZ_JBBBBJ010000004.1, on the reverse strand, counting down.
CCGCCCGGTGCCGAACGACGGCACGCTGCGCGTGAACATCACCATCAGCGAGCCCGACGGCACCACCACCAAGCTCAACAGCCCCGGTCCGACGGTCACGCCCCTGGTGCTCCGGGGACTCGCCGAGTCGCTGCGGCGACGGGCCGCCTCCGCCGACTGGATCGTGCTCGCCGGCTCGCTGCCGCCCGGCGCCCCCGTCGAGTGGTACGCCGAGCTGGTCGGCGCCCTGCGCGACACCGGCGCCCGGATCGCGGTCGACACCAGCGACGCGCCGCTGCGCGCCCTCGTCGAGCGGCTGGCCGAGGCCCCGCCGCACCTGATGAAGCCGAACGGCGAGGAGCTGGCCTCCTTCACCGGGGGCGACCCCGACCTGCTGGAGTCCGACCCGCTGGCGGCGGCGAAGGCGGCCGCGACCCTGGTCGACCAGGGCGTCGACACGGTGCTCGCCACGCTCGGCGCGCACGGCGCCGTCCTCGTCACGGCGGACGGTGCCTGGCACGCCACGCCCCCGCCGACCGAGGTGGTCAGCACGGTCGGAGCAGGAGACTCCAGCCTGTTCGGGTACCTGCTCGGCGACATCCAGAACAAGCCCCCCGCCCAACGACTCGCGCTCGCCGTCGCCTACGGCAGCGCGGCCGCCGGACTACCCGGCACGACCATCCCGCACCCCACGCAGGTCCGCCCCGAGCTCGTCTCGGTGCGCGACCTGCGCCCCACCCAGGGAGACTGAATGTCCGACCTGATCACCTCGGCCCTGGTCCGCCTCGACGCGGACCTCGGTGCCGACAAGCACGACGTGATCCGGGCTCTCGCCGGTGTCGTCTCCGACGCCGGTCGCGCCACCGACGTCGACCAGATCGTGACGGACGCCCTCGCCCGCGAGGAGACCTCGCCGACCGGACTGCCCGGCGGCATCGCGATCCCCCACTGCCGCACCGCCGGCGTGGACGAGCCCACCCTGGCGTTCGCGCGGCTGAGCCCGCCCGTCGACTTCGGGGCCAAGGACGGGCCGGCCGACCTGGCCTTCCTGATCACGGCCCCGGCCGGGGGCGACGCCACCCACCTGCAGCTGCTGACCAAGCTCGCCCGCGCCCTCGTGAAGCCGGCCTTCACCGACTCGCTGCGCGCCGCCGAGACGCCCGAGGAGGTCGTCGAGCAGATCGAGCTGGTGCTCGGCGCCGCCCCGGCCCCGAAGCCCGCCGCCGCCCCGCCGCCGGCCGTCGACAAGGTCGAGGGCAAGGCTGAGAACAAGGCCGAGGAGAAGCCGGCCGAGGCCGCGCCCGCCGCCCGCCACCTGGTGGCCGTGACCGCGTGCCCGACCGGCATCGCGCACACCTACATGGCCGCCGAGGCCCTCGAGGCCGCCGCCGCCCGGGCCGGCGTCGAGATCGCCGTCGAGACCCAGGGCTCCGCGGGAGCCAAGCCGCTCGACCCCGCGACCATCGCCGCCGCGGACGCTGTCATCTTCGCCGTCGACGTGGGTGTCCGCGACCGCGGCCGGTTCGCCGGCAAGCCGCTCGTCTCCTCGGGGGTCAAGCGCCCGATCGACGAGGGCGACGCGATGATCGCCGAGGCTCTCCGGTACGCCGGCGACCCGAACGCCCCGCGCGTCGAGGGGTCCGCCTCCGGAGGCGGCGGCGAGTCCAGCGCCTCGTCCGGCGCGGGCGAGAGCTGGGGCGGTCGGACCCGTCGGGTGCTGATGACCGGCGTGTCCTACATGATCCCGTTCGTCGCTGCCGGCGGCCTGCTGATCGCGCTGGGCTTCCTGCTCGGCGGTTACGAGATCGTCGGTCCGTACGGCGACATCGCGGTCAACAACACGCTCTTCGACCTGCCCGACCCGGACGCGCTCGGTCTCGAGCACGCGCTGTTCGGCTCCGGGCTGATGGCCTACCTGGGCGCGCTGTTCTTCATCATCGGCAAGACCGCCTTCATCTTCTTCATCCCGGCGCTCGCGGGCTACATCGCGTACGCCATCGCCGACCGACCCGGCATCGCGCCCGGTTTCATCGTGGGCGGCCTCGCGGCCAACGTCTTCGCGGTGAACGACGGCAACGGCGGCGACCTTCCGGCCACGGGCTTCCTCGGCGCCATCGTCGGCGGTGTGCTCGCGGGCCTGATCGCGCACTGGATCGCCGGCTGGAAGGTGCCGACCTGGGCTCGCGGACTGATGCCCGTGCTGGTCATCCCGCTGCTCACCTCGATCATCGCCGGCCTGCTGATGATCGTGGTCTTCGGCAAGCCGATCGGCTGGCTGATGGACCAGCTCAACGACGGTCTGAACTCCATGAGCGGCAGCTACGCCGTCCTGCTCGGCATCGTCCTCGGCCTCATGATGGCCTTCGACATGGGCGGCCCGCTCAACAAGGTGGCCTACAGCTTCGCGGCCGCCGGCGTCGGCGGCGCGGCCCTCGCCTCGGACGCCCCCGAGCTGAAGATCATGGCTGCGGTCATGCTCGCCGGCATGGTCCCGCCGATCGCCCTGGCCCTCGCGACCGTCGTCCGCCCGAGCCTGTTCAACGTCCCCGAGCGGGAGAACGGCAAGGCCGGGTGGCTGCTGGGCGCCTCCTTCATCACCGAGGGCGCGATCCCGTTCGCGGCGGCCGACCCGCTGCGCGTCATCCCGGCGATCATGGCCGGCAGCGCCGTCACCGGCGGCCTGTCCATGGCGCTCGACGTCAGCGTCCGCGCGCCGCACGGCGGTATCTTCGTGATCTTCGCGGTCGACGGCGTCCTCGGGTTCTTCATCGCCCTCATCGCCGGCGTCCTGGTCGGCGCCGCCGCCGTCATCGCCCTGAAGTCGTTCGGCAAGACCACGGCCCCCGCGGCCGCCTGAGCGTCCTACCCAACCCGAGAAGGAGAACCCATGCCCACCAAGTCCGTGACCGTCGGCTCCGCCGTCGGCCTGCACGCCCGTCCCGCCGCGATCATCTCGGAGGCCGCCGGCGAGCTCGACTCCGAGGTGCTCATCGGCATCCCCGGTGACGAGGCCGTCGACGCCAGCTCGGCGCTGCTGATCATGACCCTGGGCGCCGGCAAGGGCGACACGGTCGAGGTCTCCGGCGATAACGAGGCCGACGTCGACGCCATCGCCGCCCTCGTCGAGAAGGACCTGGACGCCTGACCCCCTGATCGCCGAGTCGGCAGAAACTGAGGGCCGAGTCAGCACTACTGGTGCTGACTCGGCCCTCGTTTTCTGCTGACTGGGCTTTTCGGGGACAGGTAGGCGACGGTGACGGGGTTCCCCCGCGGCCGGCCGCTGCCGATCGACCGACCAGCGGGTCCAGCCCTCGTCCCGTCCCCGATCGGCGAGGCGATGCCAGCTGCGGTTCCAGGGCCACCTGCGCTCGTGGCAGGAGACCTCCAGGTCGCTGACCTCCCGGAGATCGTCATGAACGTGCGCGCAGGGCGAGGTAGACCGCCCGGACGCCGACCGCCCGCTCCATCTCGTGCAGGACGCTGCCGAAGAACTGCTCTCGATAGGTCTCGTCGGTCACCGTCGACACGGTGAGGTAGAGGCTCGAGAAGGACGCCAGGAAGACCGAGACCTGGACCAGCTCGAAGGACAGGGTCGGGAAGCGCGGGACGTTGTGCACGGCGGCCGCCCCCTCCCCGGTCCAGGTGCCGACGATCTCGGGGTCCATGATCATCGCGCCGAAGAGCATGAAGAACGCGAAGACCGTGACCGCGAGGAGCAGCACCTGGGTGGCCTGGATGACCACCAGGACCAGGACCAGGTTCCAGCGCTCGTAGCCCGACACCTCCGCGTACGACGCCGGATCGCCGTCGGGGTCGTCGACCAGCTCGCGGGCCGCCCGCTCGAGCGGCGTCCCCGCGGTCGACTTCAGCAGCAGCGTCTCGTCGACGTGGTCGTCCGTCCGGTCGACCTCCTCGGGCAACCGGACGAGCAGGAAGGCACCGGCCAGGGTGCCGAAGAGCAGCGCGACCAGCCACAACCGGCCGCCGTCGAGGTACGCCGACACCTGCCAGACCTCGGCGTTGATGAACAGGAAGGTGACGAAGACCAGCAGCAGCGGCAGCGCCCGGGTCATCATCGGCAGCAGCGTCCCGAGGGAGCGGAAGGTGCGCGCGAGCGCCCAGGCCACGATCGGGCGCGCCTGCAGCGCGGTCAGGGCGTACCAGGTCGCCACCAGGCCGAAGACGGTCCACAGGACCGCCGGCAGCAGGCTGCGCTCGTCGTCGGCCCAGACCGCCACCGCGATCGCGACGGCCGCCGCCCCCAGTGCGGTCCCCAGCACGAGGGGCACGATCCGCCGTGGCCGCAGGGCTGACCGGACCGCAGCCCGGTTCTCGGGCACGAAGTACGTCAGGCCGTGCTGCAGGAACCACTGGTCCGTGGCGGCGACGGTCTCGGCGGTCGACGTGCTCACGAGGAGAGGAGCACCCGGGCGCGGTCGACGTCGGCGTCCATCTGCACGATGAGCTTCTCGACCGACTCGAAGGCGACCATCCCCCGCAGCCGGTCGACGAAGGACACCTCGACCTCCACGCCGTAGAGCTCCAGGTCGGTGCGGTCGAGCACATAGCTCTCGACCCGGCGCTCGCGGACGCCGTCGAAGGTCGGGTTGGTGCCGACGCTGATCGCCGCGGGGAAGGTCTCGCCGGTGTCGAGGCGGCGCAGCCAGCCGGCGTACACGCCGTCGGCCGGCGCGGCGGTGAGCCCGTCGGTCGGGACGTTGGCGGTCGGGTAGCCGAGCTCACGGCCGCGCTGGTCACCACGGACGACGATCCCGCGGACGGCGTACGGCCGACCGAGCGCCTCGGCGGCACCGGCGACGTCGCCGGTCGCCAGGCAGGTGCGGACGTACGTCGACGACCAGACCATCGGTCCGCCGTCGAGCGGGATGCCCTCGGCGGTGAAGTCGTGCCGCTGACCCAGGAGGGCCAGCGTCGCCACGTCGCCGGCGGCCTTGCGCCCGAAGCGGAAGTTCGCCCCGACCACGACGGCCGCCGCCGCCAGGGTGTCGACCAGGACGCGGAGCACGAACTCCTCCGGCTCCCAGCCCGCCACGTCGAGGTCGAAGGGGACGGCGAGCACCGCATCCGCACCGGCGTCGCCGAGCAGCTCGGCCCGCACCTCGATCGAGGTCAGCGTGCTCGGGGCGTGCTCGGGCCGCAGCACGGCCATCGGGTGCGGGTCGAAGGTGACGGCGACCAGGGTCAGGCCGTCCCGGTCGGCCAGGTCCCGGGCCCGGGCCAGCACCCGCCGGTGGCCGAGGTGGACCCCGTCGAAGTTGCCGATGACGACGGCCGTGCGACCGAGGTCGGCCGGGACGTCGTCGAGGGAGCGCCAGATCTGCACGGACGAAACCCTACTCAGCGCGGGGTCAGACGAAGACGGCGACCGGCCGGGCCCGGCCCTCGCGCGGCTCGTAGAGCGCCAGGAACTCGCCGTCGGGTGCGAACACCGCCGTCAGCGCGTCGAGCGGTACGTCGATCGGCCGCCCCACCCGGACGTCGCGCGTCTGCTCGTCGTCGAGCTCGACCGCCGGGAAGGCGGCCCGGGCCGCGTCGGCCACCGGGAGCACCGCGAACGACTCCCCCAGCTCCTCCAGGGTCCGGGCGACGCCGAGGTCGTAGGGCCCGACCGCCGTACGACGCAGCGCGGTGAGGTGCCCGCCGACGCCGAGCGCGGCGCCGACGTCGCGGGCGATCGCCCGGACGTAGGTGCCGCTGGAGCAGCGCAGCGAGACGTCGACGTCGAGGCACTCGCCCACGACGCGGTGGTCGAGGACCTCCAGCGCGTGCACGGTGACCGGCCGGGCCTTCAGCTCGACCTGCTCGCCGTCGCGGACCCGCTGGTAGGCCCGCTTGCCGTCCACCTTGATCGCCGACACGGCGGTCGGGACCTGCAGCAGCTCGCCCACCTGCTCGGCGAAGGCCGCCCGCACGACCGCCTCGTCGAGGTGGTCGGCCGCCGCGGTCGCGGTGACCTCACCCTCGGCGTCGTCGGTCGTCGTGGCGACGCCGAGCCGCACGGTGGCGTCGTACCCCTTCTCGGTGAGCATCAGGTGCCCGAGCAGCCGGGTGGCCCGGTTGACCCCGAGCACCAGGACGCCGGTCGCCATCGGGTCGAGCGTGCCGGCGTGGCCGACCTTGCGGGTGCCGGCAAGCCGGCGTACCCGCGAGACGACGTCGTGCGAGGTCATGCCCCCCGACTTGTCGACGACGACCAGACCCGCGTCGTCGGTCACGACTCGTCGTCGTCCTCGTCCGGCTCGTCGCCGATCTCGCGAGGCTTCTTGTACGGGTCCTCGTCACCGGCGTAGGCCGCGCCGCGGCGGGCCGCGACCTCGTCGTCGAGCGCCTTCGCCCGGGCCAGCACCTCGTCGAGGTGACGCGCCTCCTCGGGCAGGGCGTCGCGCACGAAGGTCAGGGTCGGGACGATCCGGGTGCCGAGCTGGCGTGAGACCTCCGAGCGCAGCACCCCCTTGGCCGACTCCAGGGCCGCGGCGGTGCCGGCGGCCTCCTCGTCGTTCCCGAGCACCGTCCAGAAGATGGTGGCCTGCTGGCCGTCGCCGGTCAGCCGGACGTCGGTGATGGTCACGAAGCCCAGCCTCGGGTCCTTGATCCGGCGCTCGAGCATCTCGGCGACGACGACCTTGATCCGGTCGGCGACGCGGCGTACGCGGGGATTGGCCATGGTTCCTACTCTCGCATCGTCAAACGCGTGTCGGCGCGACCCCCGCAGGGACCGCGCCGACACGACGGGGTGGATCAGCTGCGGGCGATCTCGCGCATCTCGAAGGATTCCACGATGTCGCCGATCTCGATGTTCTGGTAGTTCTTCAGCACCAGACCACACTCGAAGCCCTCGCGGACCTCGGACGCGTCGTCCTTCTCCCGCTTGAGCGAGGCCAGGTCGAGGTTGTCCGCGACGATCTTGCCGTCGCGGAGCAGCCGCGCCTTCGCGTTGCGTCGCAGCAGGCCACTGGTGACCATGCAACCGGCGATGTTGCCGATCTTCGACGAACGGAAGATGTTGCGGATCTCGGCCTGCCCGAGGACGGACTCCTCGTAGATCGGCTTGAGCATGCCCTTGAGGGCCGCCTCGATCTCCTCGATGGCCTGGTAGATCACCGAGTAGTAGCGGATCTCCACGCCCTCCTTGTCGGCCATCTCGGTCGCCTTGCCCTGCGGGCGGACGTTGAACCCGATGATGATCGCGTCGGAGGCCGCGGCCAGGTCGACGTTGGTCTCGGTGATCGCACCGACGCCGCGGTCGATGACCCGCAGGCTGACCTCGTCGCCGACGTCGATCTGCGACAGGGCGTCCTCGAGCGCCTCGACGGAACCGGACACGTCGCCCTTGAGGATGAGGTTGAGCTCCTGGCTCTCGCCCTTCTCCATGGAGGCCATGAAGTCCTCGAGGGTACGACGCACGCGGCGCTTGGCCTGCATGGCCGCCCGCTCGCGCGACTCGCGCTTCTCGGCGATCTGACGGGCCATGCGGTCGTCCTCGACCACGATGAAGTTCTGGCCCGCACCCGGCACCGCGGTCAGACCCAGCACCATCGCGGGACGCGACGGGTAGGCCTCGGTGATGTTCTCGCCGTGCTCGTCGAGCATGGCGCGCACGCGGCCGTAGCCGGCGCCCGCCACGATCGAGTCGCCCACGCGCAGCGTGCCGCGCTGGACCAGCACCGTGGCCACCGGACCGCGACCGCGGTCCAGGTGGGCCTCGACGACCAGACCCTGGGCGTCCTGCGTGGGGTTGGCCCGCAGGTCGAGCGACGCGTCGGCGGTCAGCACGACCGCCTCCAGCAGCTTGTCGAGGTTGAGCTCGGACTTCGCCGAGACGTCGACGAACATCGAGTCGCCGCCGTACTCCTCGGGCACCAGGCCGTACTCGGTCAGCTGGCCGCGGACCTTCGTCGGGTCGGCGTCGGGCTTGTCGATCTTGTTGACCGCCACCACGATCGGGACACCGGCGGCCTTGGCGTGGTTGAGCGCCTCGACCGTCTGCGGCATGACGCCGTCGTCGGCCGCCACCACGAGGATCGCGATGTCGGTCGCCTGGGCACCACGCGCACGCATCGCGGTGAACGCCTCGTGACCCGGGGTGTCGATGAAGGTGATGCGACGCTCGTCGCCGTCGACCTCGGCCGAGACCTGGTAGGCACCGATGTGCTGGGTGATGCCACCGGCCTCCTTGTCGACGACGTTGGCGTTGCGCAGCGCGTCGAGGAGCTTGGTCTTTCCGTGGTCGACGTGACCCATGACCGTGACGACCGGGGGTCGCACGACCAGGTCGGACTCGTCGCCCTCGTCGGCACCGAACTCCAGGTCGAAGCCCTCGAGCAGCTCGCGGTCCTCGTCCTCGGGCGAAACGACCTGGACGACGTAGTTGAGCTCCTCGCCGAGCAGCTCGAACGTCTCGTCGTTGACCGACTCGGTCGCGGTCACCATCTCGCCCAGGCTGAACAGCATCTGCACGAGCGCGGCGGCGTCGACGCCGATGCGCTCGGCGAAGTCGGTCAGCGAGGCGCCACGGGGCAGCTTGACGGTCTCGCCGTCGCCCTTGCGGACGCGCACGCCACCGATCGTCGGGGCCTGCATGGCCTCGAACTCCTGGCGACGGGCCCGCTTCGACTTGCGACCACGGCGCGACGGACCACCGGGGCGACCGAAGGCACCCTGGGTCTGACCGCGCTGGCCGGGACGGTTGCCGCCACCGGGACGACCGCCGCCCGCGGGGCCGAAGCCACCCGGACGACCGGGCGCACCGGCACCGGCGCCACCGCCGGGACCACCGCGACCGGGAGCACCGGGACGACCGGCACCCGGGCCACCGCGACCCGGCGCGCCGGGACGACCGGCACCGGGGCCACCGGGGCCACGACCGCCGGGGCCGCCACCGAAGGCGGCCGGGGACTTGGGCATCATCGCCGGGTTCGGGCGCGGCATGCCGGGACGGCCCGGAGCGCCACCATCACGCGCGGCCGGCGGCCGGGGCGGACGGTTGTCGCCACCCGCGGCCGGAGCGGCGGGAGCGCCCGCGGCCGGGGTCTCGCCACCACGCGGCGGCGCGGGCTTGCGGCCCATGCCCTGGCTGGAGGCGAACGGGTTGTTGCCCGGGCGCGGCGCACCCGGACGGCCGACGGGCCGCGGCGCGGGCGTCGGCCCCTTGGGCGCGGCCGGAGCCGGAGCCGAGGCGGCCGGAGCCGCGGGCGGCTCGGGAGCCTCCGGGGCCGGGGCCTTCTCGGCGGGAGCGGCCGGACCGGGCTTGGGGCCCGGGCGCGGCGCGGCCTTGGGAGCGGGAGCAGCCGGCGCGGC
>NZ_JBBBBJ010000003.1:505473-516497 GCF_037120545.1 Nocardioides sp. CCNWLW216 | reverse complement strand
CGCGCCGCATCGGAGGCGTTCTGCGCGATCTCCCGGATCGAGGCCCCCATCTGCTCACTGCCCGCGGCGACCGTCTGGACATTGGTCGAGACCTCCTCCGCAGCCGCGGAGACCAGCGTGGCCTGGCTCGAGGACTCGCTCGCCGAGGCCCCCAGCTGCGCGGAGACCGCGGACATCTCCTCGGCGGCCGAGGCCAGCACGACGGTGTTGTCACCCATCGCCGACAGCGACACGTGCAGGCTCTCGCGGGCCGTCTCGAGGTCCGCCGCCATCCGGCCGACCTCGTCACGCGAGCTCACCCCGGCGTCCACGGTCAGGTCGCCACCGGCCAGTGCCCGCAGGGCGACCTGGAGCTTGTTGATGGAGGCGGTCACGCCGCGGGCCACCAGCAGGGCGAACCCGACCGCGGCCAGCAGACCCACGGCCAACAGGATGATCGCGAGCCGGCGCTGGGCCTCGTACGACGACTGCGCGTCGGCGGCGGCGTCCGCGGCCTGGGCGTCCTCGTCGTCGGCGATCTCGCCGAGCAGGGAGCTGATGCCCTCCGCGATCGGGGAGAGATCGGCGTTGTTCATGGTCAGCCAGCCGGCCATGTCGCCGCTGCGGACGAAGGGCGTGGCCTTCTCGTCGATGGCGGCGAGGTACTGGTCGAACTGCTCGCGGATCGCGTCGAGCCGCTGGGCGTTGGCGCCGGTGACGCCCGTCGCCTCGTACTCGTCGAGCTGCGCGCGGAACGTGTCCTGCAGCTCGGCGTACTCGTCGAGGGTCGCCTGACGGTCCGGGCCGTTGCCCACCAGGAGGATGTCGCGGATGCTGAGCGAGATGCTCTTGCGGGTCACGGAGATCTGGCCGAGGACCTTGATCGCCTTCAGGTTGTTGGCATAGATGCTCTGGCTGGTCGCGGCACTCGAGGACAGGCTGTTGAGCCCGACGAGGCCGACGACGAGAGCGACGACGGCGGCCAGCACGGCCGGGACGAGCACCTTGGTGCGGATGCCGCGGTCGGTCCACCAGCGGCGGGCGGAGTGGGCGGTGACGGAGGTCGTGGTCATCTCGTTCGGCGTCCTGGGGTAGCGGGGGGAAGTCGTGGTCGCTCCCTCCATCGGTCGCCCCGCCCCCGACCTGACCCGAAATCGCCGAGTCGGCGCGAGCTCCGCGCCGACTCGGCACTGAACTCACGCCGACTCGGCGTTCGGGGGTCTCCCGGGGGTCAGAGGCGGAAGCGGCCCACCAGGTCGCGCATCTCGGTGGCCATCCGGGTCAGGTCCCCCGCGGCAGCGGTCGTGTTGCCCGCCGCCTCGGTCGTCTGGTCGGCGGCCTCGGAGACCGATCCCACGTTCCGCGCGATCTCGGTGGCGCCCGTCGCCGCCTCCGCGACGTTGCGGGAGATCTCGTTGGTGGTCGCGGTCTGCTCCTCCACCGCCGCAGCGATGGTGTTCTGGTAGTCGCTGATCCGGCTGATGATCTCGGTGATCTCCCCGATCGCCGTCACCGCACCACCCGTGTCGGCCTGGATGGCCTCCACCCGCTTGGCGATGTCCTCGGTGGCCCGCGCGGTCTCGACCGCGAGCTCCTTGACCTCGTTCGCCACCACCGCGAAGCCCTTGCCCGCCTCACCGGCCCGCGCGGCCTCGATGGTCGCGTTCAGCGCCAGCAGGTTCGTCTGCTCCGCGATCGAGGTGATCGCCTTGACCACGCTGCCGATCTCCGCCGACGACTCACCGAGCTTGGCCACCGTCGCGGTCGTCTCCTCCGCGGTCACCACCGCCTGCGTCGCCACCCGCGCCGCATCGGAGGCGTTCTGCGCGATCTCCCGGATCGAGGCCCCCATCTGCTCACTGCCCGCGGCGACCGTCTGCACGTTCGACGAGACCTCCTCGGCCGCGGCCGAGACCAGCTGAGCCTGAGTGGACGACTCGCTCGCGGACGCACCGAGCTGAGCCGAGACGGCCGACATCTCCTCCGCCGCCGAGGCGAGGACCACGGTGTTGCCGCCCATCGCGGACAGCGAGGCGTGCAGGCTCTCGCGGGCCGTCTCGAGGTCCGCCGCCATCCGGCCGACCTCGTCACGCGAGCTCACCCCGGCGTCCATCGTCAGGTCGCCACCGGCCAGCGCGCGCAGCGCCTGCTGCAGCCGGCCGATCGACGTCGTCACCCCGCGGGCGACCAGGAACGCGAAACCGAGGGCGGTCAGCAATCCGACCACCAGCAGGATGATCGCCAGCTGCCGCGCCGCGTCGTACGACGACCGCGCGTCGGACGCCGCGTCCGCGGCCTGGGCCTGCTCGCTCTCCTTCAGCTCACCGAGCCCGCCGCCGACGGCCTTGGCCAGCGGCACCAGGTCGGTGCTGTTCATGGCCCACCAGCCGGCCTCGTCGCCGGCCTCGGCGAGCGGGACCAGCTTCTCCTCGATGGCCACCAGGTAGGCCTCGAGGCCCTCGCGCACGGACTCCAGCGTCGCCAGGTCGGCCGTCGCCGGGTCGGTGGCGGCGTACTCGTCGAGCTGGCTGCGGAAGGTGTCCTGCAGCCCGGCGTACTCCTCCTCGACAGCCTGGCGCTCCTCGCCGTTCGGAACCAGCAGCAGGTCTCGGATGCTCAGCGAGATGCTCTTGCGGGTGACGTCGAGGTCGCCGAGCAGCTTCACCGCGGCGAGGTTGTTGGCGTAGATCCGCTCACTCGTCTCCGCACTCGACGAGAGGCTGTTGAGACCGAGCAGCCCGACCGTCGTCGCGACCAGCGAGGCGACGACGGCGGGCGCCAGCACCTTGGTGCGGATCCGGCGGTCGGCCCACCAGCCGCGGGCCTGGCGGGTCGGGGTAGAGGGCTGGGTCATGGCGTCCGTCCTGGTCGGAGAGGGGGGAGCCCGCCCCATCGGTCGCCGAGCCCCGGACCTGACCCGGTCGGGCGAAGGTCACATTCCGCCGGACCCTGCTGGCGCCGCCTGGCAGGATCGTCGCGTGCGCTTCCTCACCTGGCTCGTCACCAACGCCGTGGCCCTCGCGGTCGCGGCGTGGTTCATCGACGGGATCCGGTTCACCGGCTCCACCGAGACCTCGGAGAAGATCGTCCCGCTGCTGGTCGTGGCGCTGATCCTCGGCGTGATCACGTCGTTCGTGAAGCCCGTCCTGCAGATCCTGTCGATCCCGTTCATCATCGTCACGCTCGGGCTCTTCCTGCTCGTCATCAACGCCGTGGTGCTGATGCTGACCGGCTGGCTCGCGGGCCAGCTCGACATCGACTTCGAGGTGACCGGCTTCTGGCCGGCCGTGGGCGGCGCCGTCGTCATCACGATCGTCACCTGGATCGTCGACGCGCTGATCGGGTCCGACGAGCGGCGATGAGGCCCCCCATCCCGCCGGCCCGGACGCCGGGGCACTACTCGGTGGCCCTGGTCTGCCTCGGCAACATCTGCCGCTCACCGATGGCCGACGTCGTCCTCTCCGAGCGCGTCGACGAGGCCGGTCTGGCCGGCCGGGTCGCCGTGGTCAGCTCCGGCACCGGCGACTGGCACGTCGGCAACCCCATGGACGCCCGGGCCGCGGCCACCCTCGCGGCCGCCGGCTACGACCCCACGACGCACCGCGCCCGGCACTGGTCGACCGCCTGGCTCGACGAGCACGACCTGGTCCTCGCCATGGACCGGAGCAACCTCGCCGACATCGGCGGGGCCGGCGACCGGGTCCGCCTGTTCCGCGACTTCGACCCGGTCGATCCCGGCGGCGAGGTCCCGGACCCGTACTACGGTGGGGACGACGGCTTCGAGGAGGTGCTGACCATGGTGGAGCGGACCTGCGCCGCGATCGTCGGCGGCCTCCGGGAGGAGCTCGGCCCCTCGTGACCCGACAGCCGCTGGTCGCCCGACGGGCCGAGGGTCTCCTCGGCTCGGCGGTGGTGGCCACGGCCCCCGTCGCCGGCGGGGACATCGCCACCGCCACCAAGCTCCGCCTCAGCGACGGCAGCACCGCGCTGATGAAGACCCTCACCCAGGCACCCCCGGGCTTCTTCGAGACCGAGGCGCGCGGGCTGCGCTGGCTCGCCGACAGCGACGGCGTCGCCGTGCCCGAGGTGCTCGCCGTCGACGCCGAGTGCCTGATCCTGCGGTGGGTCGAACCGGGGCGCAACAGCGGGGACGCCGCCGCCGGTTTCGGCCGCGCCCTGGCCGCCACGCACGCCGCCGGCGCGCCGTCGTACGGCGCCGACGAGGACGGCTTCATCGGCCGGCTCCCGCTGCCCAACCGCACCGCCGGCTCGTGGGCGGAGTTCTACGCCGTACGACGGGTGCTGCCCTACCTGAAGCTGGCCCGCGACCGCGGCGCCGTCACCGCCCGCGAGGCCACGAGCGTCGAGGCGGTGGTCGGTCGGCTGCCGGGCCTGCTCCCCGAGGAGCCGCCGGCCCGCCTGCACGGTGATCTCTGGAACGGCAACGTCCTGTGGGGCACCGACGGCCGGGTCAGCGTCATCGACCCCGCGGCGTACGGCGGCCACCGCGAGGTCGACCTCGCGATGCTGGCCCTCTTCGGCCTCCCGCACCTGCAGCGGGTCCTCGACGCCTACGACGAGGCCACCCCGCTCGCCGACGGCTGGGCCGACCGGGTCGCCCTCCACCAGCTCTTCCCGCTGCTCGTCCACGCCTGCCTCTTCGGCGGCGGGTACGGCGCCCGCGCCGCCGACGCGGCCCGCCGGTACGCCTGAGGCGGGCGGTCGGAGAGTTTCATCGGCTAGCCGATGAAACTCGAGCCTGGACGACAAAGGTTCATCGTCCAGGGATGAGTTTTGTCGGCTAGCCGATGAAACTCACCCGCGCCCCCCAGCACCCCCTACCGCCGCCGGACGTAGACCGCCCGCAGCACCTGGTCACGCCGGACGGTGACGGTGTGGGCCCGCCTCCCGCCGTCGTTCCAGCGCCGGAAGACCCAGACCTGCCCGGCGCGACGGACCCGCGCCGGCGCGACGACCCGGACCCGCTCACCCACGTCGAACCGCCCGGCCCAGCCGGAGCGCCGGGCCACGCCGTCGACCCGCACCCGCGCCCGGGCGCGGGCCGGCGCGGCGCGCACGGTGAGCCGCGCGGTGGCGGCGGGGGCGACGGCGTCGGCGACGTAGCGGGCGACGTACGACGTGTCGCGGGCCGGCGCGACCGACTGGTGCACGCGCGCGCCGGAGTCCGACCAGCCGGCGAAGCGCCAGGTCCGGCCGCCGGAGACGACCGTGGGCGGTACCGCGACGGTGAAGGTCGAGCCGACGATGACCCGCCGGGCCTGGGGCGAGGGGCCCTCGGCGCCCAGCACGCTGACCGGCGCCGTCACCGGGGTGGTGGCGAACCGCAGGTCGACGGTCTTCGGCGCCAGCTCGAAGCTCCGCTCCGTCGCGAAGCCGCCGGCGTCGGTGGCCCGGACCCGCAGCACCAGCCGCGAGGGGTACTCGTGGTCCGGCGCGGTGAAGGTCCCCGACGCGACGCCGGTGCGGGTCTCGATCGGGTGCACGTGGCACACCGACGGGCAGTGGCTGACGGCCAGCGACCAGGTGAAGGCCGAGGCCGGCAGGGTGCCGTCCTGGAGGTCGGTGGCCGCGGCCGAGAACGGGATCGGGTCGCCGACCGCCCAGGTCAGGGTGGGTGCGGGGGTCACCGCGGTGAAGGTCGGCGGGTCGTTGCCCGGGTGCAGGGTCAGCTCGGCGACATCGCTGCCACCGTTGCCGTCGGTGACCCGCACGGCCACGGTGACCGGCGTCGCGACGGTGTAGGTCTCGTAGACCACCGGCCCGAAGTCGTCGCCGAAGGTGCCGTCCCCGTCGAGGTCCCACGAGTACCCCAGCACGTCCCCGTCCGGGTCGCGCGAGGCCGACGCGTCGAGCTCCACCGACAGCGGAAGCACCGAGCTGTACGGCGGGTCCGCGCTGATCCGCGCCACCGGCGGCCGGCCGATCGCGTCGTACGAGACGCGGTGGATCGCGCCCGCGCCGGCCTCCGGGTAGCCGTCGTCGTTCAGCCCGTAGTCCACGTAGTAGAGGTCGCCCTCCGGCCCGGTCGTCAGGTCGACGGGCGAGTCCGCGTCGCCGACGAGGAGCCGGGCCCGCGCACGTCGGGGCTGGCCGTCCGCGCCGAGCGGCACCGACCAGACGCAGCCGCGGGCGAAGTCGGCGAAGACCAGCGCCCCCTGCAGGTCGGCCGGGTAGGCGGAGCCGGTGAGGAACTGCACGCCCGAGACGGAGGCGGTGCCGGTCGGACAGCCGTCGCCCGGGACGACCTCGCCGCTGCGCGAGTAGGGCAGGTACGGCGCCACCGCCCGCTGCGCGACCGGCGCGGTGCCGGCGTACAGCGACTCGCAGAGCGGGACGTCGAGCTCGTCCCAGCCGGGCGTGCGGGCCGGGCCCTCGAAGCAGGGCCACCCGAAGTTGCGCGGCGCCGTCGTCGAGGTGGCGGCGGTGAGCCGGTTCACCTCGTCGTACCCGCCGGCGCCGACGTCGCCGACCCACACCTCGTCGGTGTCGGGGCGGAAGGCGAAGCGCCACGGGTTGCGGAAGCCGTACGCCGCGATCGCGTGCTCGCCGGTCAGCGGGTCGATCCGGAGCAGGCTGCCGTTGATGCCGAGCGGGTCGCCGGTGGTGCGGAGGTCCTGGGCGCGCAGCGACCCGCCCTCGTTCACCGGGTCGCCGCAGGGGTTGCCGCCGAACTGGCCGCGGTCGGCGGTGTCGAAGCTCGCGCCCTCGCCCGCGGTCACGTAGAGCATCCGGTCGGGGCCGACGTGCACGGCGCCGGAGCCGTGGCTGGGGAACTGCAGGCAGCCACCGGCCAGCAGCTCGGTCTCCGACGTCATCGTCCAGGCGCCGTCGACCTTCGCGGCGGCCAGCCGGGTGACCCGGATCGACGCCACGCAGCCCGGGGAGCCGCCGGGCTCTAGGCTGGCGGGCGCCGGGCAGTCGTCGTAGTACGGCGCGGCCGGGTTCCCCCAGGCCGGGACCTCGCCTGCGGGGTCGCGCGGATCGCGGTCGTAGGCGTAGGCGACGTACACGAAGTCGCGACCGGCACCGGTGCCGAGCGCAGGGTCGACGGCGAGGCCCACCAGGCCGCGGTCCCAGTAGTTCTGGACGCTGCGCGTCAGGTCGGCGAACGGCGCCGGGGTGCCGGCGAAGCCCGCGCCCGCCCGGGCGACGGTGCTGATCACCCCCGCCTGGTTGCCGACGAACGCGGTGCCGTCGGCGGCGAAGTCGACGACGGTCGGCTGGTCGAGACCGCCGATGACCACCCGGTCCTGGAAGCCAGACGGGAGCACCGGGTCGGCGACCGCCGTCCCGCTCGGGACGCCGATCGGGGCCAGCAGCCCCACGACCAGCGCCACTGCCGACATCCGGGCAACGCCCACGATCCTGCCCACGAACGACCCCCCGGTCCGGCCGCGCCCCCCGCGTGCCTGCTGCTGTGACCTACCCGATCGAGCACGTCCGCACACGCGTTCTCAGACAGGGCTCAGCCAGGCCTGGCACAGTAGGGACGTGCCTCCCGTGCCCCTGCCACGCGTCCTCGTCGTCGACGACGACAAGGCCGTGCGCGAGTCGCTGCGCCGCTCGCTCGAGTTCAACGGGTACGACGTCCACCTGGCCTCCGACGGCGCCGAGGCCCTGGCCAGCATCGGCCGGGTCGCGCCCGACGTCGTGGTGATGGACGTGATGATGCCGCGCCTCGACGGCATCGAGACGACCCGCGCGCTGCGCACGGCCGGCCACGACGTCCCGATCCTGGTGCTGACCGCCCGCGACGCGGTCGGCGACCGGGTCGAGGGCCTGGACGCGGGCGCCGACGACTACCTCACCAAGCCGTTCGCGCTGGCCGAGCTGCTGGCCCGGCTGCGGGCGCTGCTGCGCCGCGTCGTCCCTGCCGACGACGCCGACGAGGAGGTCCTCGCCTTCTCCGACCTGACCATGGACGTCGCGACCCGCGAGGTACGCCGCGGCGCGCGCTCGATCGAGCTGACCCGCACCGAGTTCACCCTGCTCGAGATGTTCCTGCGCCGACCCCGGCGGGTCCTGGAGCGCAGCTTCATCCTCGAGGAGGTCTGGGGCTACGACTTCCCGACCACCGCCAACTCGCTCGAGGTCTACGTCGGCTACCTGCGCCGCAAGACCGAGGCCGAGGAGGAGCCGCGGCTGATCCACACGGTCCGCGGCGTCGGCTACGTGCTGAAGGAATCGTGACCGGCACGCTCGACCCCGACGGACGCTGGCACTACCGCCGGTCCCTGGCCAGCCGGGTCACCCTGCTCACGACGATGGCCGTCGGCGTCGCCGTCGCCTTCGTCGCCGTCGGGGCGTACGTCGTCGTCCGCATGCAGCTGCAGGCCTCGATGGACGACTCGCTGATCGAGCGGGCGAACGCGACCGCCGGGCTGCCGGTCTTCATCAACGCCAACACCGGCAACGAGTTCCCGGCCTGGGCCCTGACCTCGACCGACGTCCGGATCGGCACGATCAGCGCCGACGGCCGGGGCTTCTACCCCTACAAGGACGGCGAGGTCCCCAAGCTCGGAGACGCCGAGCTCGAGGTCGCGGCCGGCAGGTCCGACCTGAGCGTGCGGACCGCGCGGGCGCACGACAGCGACAGCCGGTTCCGGGTCGTGGCGGTGCCCTACCGCGACGACGAGGCCCTCGTCATCTGCGAGTCCCTGGAGTCGCAGGAGCAGCTGCTGACCAAGCTCGGGGTCGTGATGGCCCTCTTCGGCGCCGCCGGCGTGATCGCCGCGGCGATGGCCGGCTGGGGCGTGGCCGCCAACGGCCTGCGCCCGGTCCGGCTGCTCACCGGGCGGGTCGAGCACATCGCCCGCACCGAGGAGCTGCAGCCGATCCCGGTCGAGGGCCACGACGAGATCGCCCGGCTGTCCTCGGCCTTCAACCAGATGCTCGCCTCGCTCGCCGCCTCCCGCGACCGGCAGCGCCAGCTGGTCGCCGACGCCGGGCACGAGCTGCGCACCCCGCTGACCTCGCTGCGCACCAACCTCGACCTGCTGGCCCAGTCCGACGCGTCCGGCGGGGCCGCCCTCCCGCCCGAGGCCCGGGCCGAGCTGCTCGACGACGTCCGCGCCCAGATCGAGGAGATGACGACGCTGATCGGGGACCTGGTCGAGCTGGCCCGCGACGAGCCGATGGCCCACGTCATCGAGACCGTCGACCTGGCCGAGGTCGTCGACCACGCCCTGGCCCGGGTACGCCGCCGCGGCCCCGGGGTGCGCATCGACCTCGACGTCGACCCCTGGTACGTCATCGGCGAGCAGGGCGCCCTCGAGCGCGCGGTGACCAACCTGCTCGACAACGCGGTGAAGTGGAGCCCCGCCGGCGGCACGGTCCGGGTCGCCCTCACCGACGGCGAGCTGACCGTCGAGGACGAGGGCCCCGGCATCGCCGACGCCGACCTGCCGCGGGTCTTCGAGCGGTTCTGGCGCTCCGACGAGTCGCGCTCGATGCCCGGCTCCGGACTCGGGCTCTCGATCGTCCAGCAGGTCGCGGTGCGGCACTCCGGCACCGTCGAGGCCGGTCGGGCCGCCTCCGGCGGCGCCCGGATGGTGCTGCGGATCCCCGGCGCGTCCACCCCGCCGCCCGCCGAGCCCGCCGCCTCGACCGAGGCCGAGGCGTGAGGGCCCGGGTCGCGCTGCTCGTCGTACCGTTGCTGCTGGCGGGGTGCGGTGGCGACTCGTCGTCCTCCCCTGCGCCGTCCGCCGAGCCGTCGGCCAGCGCGTCCGCCGACCCGGTCTGGAACCCCTGCGACGGCCTCGACGCCGCACGGATCGCCCGGGTGCTCGGCACCTCCGTGGAGGTCGACCGGGGCACCGAGGACTCCCCGCGCTGCGCGCTGGTGCCGCAGACCGGCGGCGAGGCCGTCGTGGACGCCAACTACCTCGTCTTCCCCGCGGGCCTCGACGCCGCCTGGGAGCAGATGGGCGCCCCCGACGACGGCAGCGTGACCGAGCCCGAGATCGCCGGTGCGGACGACGCCCGGATGGTCGCGAACCCCGGCACCGAGGTGCTCGGCGTGACCGGGTTCGTGCAGGTCGGCGAGGTGGTGCTGGTCGTCAACGCCGCCGACACCAAGCCGTACGACGAGGCACCGGTCGTCGCGGCTGTCAAGGAGACCATGCAGCAGCTGGCGACGTACGCCGGGGAGACCCCACCATGACGGGCATGCAGCTGTCCTTCTTCCGCCCGGCCGAGTCCGGTGACGCGCTGACCCCGACCGACATGGCCCGCAGCATGTGGGACGACGACCAGATGCACGGCGTGGCCGTCAGCGGTGCGCTGGCGCGCGGGGCCGAGCAGCGGGTGCGCGAGCTGGGGCGGACCGAGCTGCGGCCGGCGCGCTACACCGTCGACCTGTTCAAGGCGGCCCGGATGCGTGACTGCCGGGTGACCACCGAGGTCGTGCGGGAGGGGCCGCGGCTCTGCCTGGTCGACGCGGTGCTGACCCAGGAGGTCGACGGCGCCGAGGTGCGGGTCGCCCGGGCCAGCGCGCTCTTCCTGCTGCCGACCGCCTCGACCGAGGGCTCCGTCTGGTCGCCCGACGACCGGCCGGCCCCGCCGCCGCTCGACGTCGCTCCGGTGTCGGAGGAGCCGCACGTGCCGTTCTTCCACAGCTCCGTCGGCTGGTCGCAGTCCTTCGGCCTGCACCAGAACGACGACCGCAAGTCGTCCTGGAACACCGCGATCCCGATCGTCGCGGGCGAGCCGACGTCGCCGTTCCAGGCGGTCGCCTCGATCGCCGACGGCGCCAGCATGGTCACCAACTGGGGCGACCGCGGGATCGAGTACATCAACACCGACATCACCCTCACCCTGGCCCGCGAGCCCGTCGGCCTCTCGATCGGCATGTCCGCCCTGGACCGGGTCGAGGTCGACGGCATCGCCGTCGGCACCGCCGCCGTCTTCGACCGCACCGGCCCGCTCGGCACCGCCGTCGTCACCTCGCTCGCGAACGCCAAGCGCGTCGTCGACTTCGGCGACGTCGAGTACACCGACTCCGGCGAGCGGCGTCGCGGGTCTTC
>NZ_JBBBBJ010000003.1:0-505373 GCF_037120545.1 Nocardioides sp. CCNWLW216 | reverse complement strand
GGTGGTCGAGTAGCCGCGAGGGACGAGCGGCGTCGTACGTCTTCGGTGGTCGAGTAGCCGCGAGGGACGAGCGGCGTCGTACGTCTTCGGTGGTCGAGTAGCCGCGAGGGACGAGCGGCGTATCGAGACCTACCGCACCGTCGTGTTCGAGTCGCGCCAGGACCGCTCGAAGGGCAGCCGCCAGGCGTGCGGGGCGATCAGCTGGTGGATGGCGTTGGGGCCCCAGCTGCCCGGCGCGTAGCCGCGCACCGGCGGCGGGTCGTTGAGCAGGGGGATCGACTTCTCCCACAGCGTCTCGATGCCGGCGGCGGTGGTGAAGAGGGTGTGGTCGCCGCGCATGGCGTCGTGGATGAGCCGCTCATAGGCCTCCAGCACCGAGGCGGACGACGACGTCTCGTGGGTGGCGAACTGCATCGACAGCTTCTCGAGCTTCATGCCCGGGCCCGGCTTCTTGCCGTAGAACGACAGCGACATCCGGGACTGGTCGGCCAGGTCGAAGGTGAGGTGGTCGGGGCCCTGGCGGCCGACGTTCGAGCCGGCCGGGAACATCGTGAGCGGGGGCTCCTTGAAGGCGATCGAGATGATCCGGGCGCCCTCGGCGAGCTTCTTGCCGGTGCGCAGGAAGAACGGCACGCCCGCCCAGCGCCAGTTGTCGATCTCGACCTTCAGCGCCACGAAGGTCTCGGTGTCGGAGTCCTCGGCGACGGCGGCCTTGCCGCGGTAGCCGTTGTACTGGCCGCGGACGACGTTGTGCGGCTCGATCGGCCGCATCGAGCGGAAGACCTTCAGCTTCTCGTCGCTGATCGGGTCCGGCGCCAGCGACGTGGGCGGCTCCATCGCCATGAAGGCCAGCACCTGCATCAGGTGGGTGACGACCATGTCGCGGTAGGCACCGGTGCCCTCGTAGAACGCCGTACGCCCCTCGAGGCCGAGGGTCTCCGGTACGTCGATCTGCACGTGGTCGATGAAGTTGCGGTTCCAGATCGGCTCGAAGAGGCCGTTGGCGAACCGGAACGCCAGGATGTTCTGGGCCGCCTCCTTGCCGAGGAAGTGGTCGATGCGGAAGACCTGGCTCTCGTCGAAGACCTCGTGGACCCGCGCGTTCAGCTTCTTGGCCGACTTCAGGTCGGTGCCGAACGGCTTCTCCATGATGATCCGCGACCGCTCGACCAGGCCGGCCTCGTCGAGCTGACGGATCACGTCGAGCGCGGCCTTCGGCGGCACGCTGAGGTAGTGCAGGCGGCCGATCTCCTCGCCGTGGCGGGCCAGCACCGCCTCGGAGGCGTGCACCGCCTCGGCCAGCGCGTGCGGACCGGCGCCCTGCGACACATAGCTCAGCATCTCGGCGAACGGCGCCCAGCGGGCGTCGGTCACGTCGCCCTTGCCGAACTCCTCGCAGGCGTCGCGGGCGATCTTCACGAACGTCTCGGTGTCGATCTCCTCCAGCGACGTCCCCACGATGCAGGAGTCCTTGAGCAGGCCGGCCTCGAAGAGTCGCAGCAGGCCCGGCAGCAGCTTGCGCTTGGCCAGGTCGCCGGTGGCACCGAAGAGCACGATGACGTGCGGTTGCTCCATGTCGTCGAGGGTAGTCACGCGGTGTTTCCTCCCGGTGTCGGTGTGTCGGCGTCGAACACCCGCAGCAGCCGCTCGGCCTTCCAGCGGGACTCGGCGTACTCCTCGGCCGCGGACGAGTGGACCGTGATGCCGCCCCCGGTGCCGAGTCGGTAGACCCCGTCGCCGGTGGTCGTGAGCGACCGGATGACCACGCCCAGGTCGGCGCGGCCGTCGGCGGAGACCCAGCCGAAGGCGCCGGCGTAGGCGCCGCGTGGGGTGTCCTCGACCTCCTGCACGATCTCCATGGTGCGCTGCTTCGGGGCGCCTGTCATCGACCCGGCCGGGAAGAGCGCGCGGACCGCGCCGAGGGTGGTCACGTCGTCGCGCAGCCGCCCGCGCACCGTCGAGACCAGCTGGTGCACGGTCGCGTACGACTCGACCTCCATCAGCACCGGCACCTCGACCGACCCGACCTCGCAGACCGTCGACAGGTCGTTGCGCAGCAGGTCGACGATCATCAGGTTCTCGCTGCGGAACCGCGGCTCCGCCGCCAGCTCCCGCCGCCGCGCGTCGTCCTCCGCCGGCGTCGCCCCGCGCAGGGTGGTCCCCTTGATCGGCTTGGTCTCGATGCTCCGGTCCGCCCCGACCACGGCGTACCGCTCCGGGCTGGAGCTCAGCAGCCACGCCCCGGCACCCGGTACGTCGTGCTGCAGGAACCCGGCGTACGGCGCGGGGTTGAGCTCGCGCAGCCGCAGGTACGCCGTCGCCGGGTCGAGGTCGGCAGTCACGTCGGCGCGGTAGGTCAGGTTGACCTCGTAGCTGTTGCCCGCGTGCAGGTGCTCCTGGACGCGGCCGAAGTGGGCGGCATAGGAGGCGGGTGCGACGTCCCCGGTCATCCGGGGCCGTGGGAGGTTCTCGGCCTGTCCCGCCCCCGGCTCGTGCTCGAACAGCCGCACGTGGCTCGGCCGCATCCAGACCGCGTCCGGCACGGTGTCCGAGGGGTACGCCGGCAGGTCGGCGCGGGCGGCGTACCCGAGGTAGCCGAACCACTGGTCGGTGGACGAGCCGGCGGCGAGCTCGGCCTCGAGGACGGCGAACGGGTCGTCGCCGAGCACCTCGGACCGCCCGGAGGCGTGCCGGACCACCTCGCGGGTGGCGGCCGAGTAGGTGAGCGAGACGTCGTCGGGCTCCAGCCAGCCGAGGAGCGACCTGCGCCCGGACCACTCGCGCGCGCCGCCGCCGTCGAGCCACACGCAGCGCGCGTGGGCGGCGGCGACGTCGCGGAACGCGAGGACGGGGTCCCCCACGGTCCCGTTCACGACAGCTCCAGGAAGTTGGCCACCAGCCGCGCGCCGTGCTCGGAGAGGATCGACTCGGGGTGGAACTGGACGCCGACGAGCGGCAGGTCCCGGTGGGCGACGGCCATGGTCAGCCCGGTCGACGCGTCGGTCGCGGTCACCCGCAGGCACGCGGGCAGCTCCAGGGCCGCCAGCGAGTGGTAGCGGACCGCCGCGAACGGGGCCGGTACGCCGGCGAACAGCCCGGCGCCGTCGTGCTCGACGCTCGCCAGCACGCCGTGCCCGGGCGGCACCCGGTCGACGCGGCCGCCGTACGACGTCACGAGGCCCTGCAGGCCGAGGCAGACGCCGAGCACCGGCCGGGTGCCGGCGAGCAGCACCTCGCGGCCGACCGCGAAGTCACGCGGCGAGGCGGGGTGGCCGGGTCCCGGCGACAGGACGACGTACTCGTGGCGGAGCAGGTCGGCGGCGTCCGCCTCGTCGTGCTGGACCACGCGGGGCAGCACCCCGGTCACGCCGGCGACGAGGTGGACCAGGTTCCACGTGTAGGAGTCGTGGTGGTCCACGACGACCACGTCCGCTCCGGCCACGGTCAGCAACCTACTGCCCCGGAAATAGGACGGACCCGGCGGCGCTGGGGGGCAGTCACCGTCGGGCCCGTGTTCCTGACCTCGTCACCCTAGGACCCAAGACGACTCCCGGGAACCCCAGGGAACCTAAGGAACCTAGGGAACCTAGGGAACCTGGGGAACGAGGAGGTCGGCGACCAGCTCGTGCAGCAGGTCGTAGCCGTGCTCGGTGAGGATCGACTCGGCGTGGAACTGGATGCCCCGGTAGTGCGGGCCGCGCAGCAGGTGCACGTCGCCGGAGTCCGGCTCGGTCTCGACGCTCACACCCGCGGGCAGCGCGGTCGCCGCGTCCACCCGGCCGACGAAGGTGTTGTAAAAGCCCACCCGCTCGGTCCGGCCGTCGATGGCCACCGGCGACTGGGTGCCCTGGAAGACGATGTCCTTGTAGGCCAGCGGGATGCCGAGGTGGTGGCAGAGCGCCTGGTGGCCGAGGCAGACCGCGAGGAACGGCCGCTCGGCCGCCATCAGCTCGGCCACGGCCGCGCGCAGCTGGGCCATCTTGGGGTCGTCGCCGTCACGCGGGTCACCCGGTCCGGGGCCGACGATCACCAGGTCGAAGCCGTCCAGGACCCCGGGCGCGTAGTCCTCGTGGCGGACCACCTCGCTGGTCATGCCGAGCACACCGAGGACGTGGCGCAGCATGTTCACGAAGTCGTCCTCGCCGTCGAGGATCACCACGCGCTTGCCGGCCAGGCCGGGGTCGGGCCGGGAGCCGCCCTGGTCGGTCAGCCAGAACCGCGACAGCCGCCGGTTGCGCTTGTTGAGCGCCAGCAGCACGTCCTCGTCGTTGACGAGCTCGGCCAGGTTCGTGGTCGGCACCGGGGCCGGCGGGACCAGGCCGAAGGCGCTGAGGATGCCGCCGGCCTTGGCGTGCGTCTCGGCGACCTCGTACGCCGGGTCCGAGTCGCGGACCAGGGTGGCGCCCGCGGTCACGGTCAGCCGGCCCTCCAGGTCGACGTCCGCGGTGCGGATCACGATCGGGCTGTCGAGCACCGGCTCGCCGTCCCCGTCGCGGCCCAGGATGGCCAGCGCTGCGCCGTAGTAGCCGCGGCCGACCGACTCGTACTGCTTGATCAGCCGGCAGGCGTTCTCGACCGGGCTGCCGGTCACGGTGGCGGCGTACATGGTGTCCCGCAGCACCTCCCGCGGGTCCCGGTCGGTCTGCCCGGCGAGGAGGTACTCGGTGTGCACGAGACGGCTCATCGGCTTCAGGAACGGGCCGAGCACCTGGCCGCCCCGGTCGCAGATGTCGCACATCATCTTCAGCTCCTCGTCGACGACCATGAAGAGCTCGTAGATCTCCTTCTCGTCGTGGAGGAAGTCGAGGAGCTGCTGCTGGGTGTCGCCCTCGGAGGGGATCCGGAAGGTGCCGCTGATCGGGTTCATCCGGACGTCGCCGCCGTGGATGGAGACGTGCCGCTCCGGGCTGGCGCCGATCAGGTAGCGGTCGCCGGTGAAGAAGACGTAGGTCCAGTAGGCGCCGCGCTCGCGCTCGAGGAGCCGCTTGAAGACGGTGAGCGCCCGCTGCGCGCCCCAGTCGGCGACGGTGGCGCGGTAGTGGCGTCCGATGACCAGGTTGGCGCCCTCGCCCTGGCCGATCTCGTCGCGGATGATCGCCTCGACGAGCTTGCCGTACTCCTCGTCGTCGGTCTCGAACCCGCCCCGGTCGGCGAACTCGACCCCGGTGTCGTCGATCGCCTCGACGATCTCGGCGACCGAGAACTCCAGCTCGGTCTCGACGTCGACCACGACCAGCGGGGTCCCGTCGTCGTGCGCCTCGAACCCGCGCTCCGCGACCTGGCGGAACGGGACGGCGAGCAGCCGGTCGGCGATGTGCCCGTCGGCCGGCACCCCGGCCTCCAGCGGCACGTCGAGGATCGACTCCACGACGGTACGACGCCCGCCGACCAGGCCGACGGTGTCGCGGTCGCCCGCGCGCGTGGAGCGCCGGATGATCGCCCAGGCCTCGTGCCCCTGGAGCGCGTCGATCGCGGCCCGGGCGTCACGTGAGGCAGTCATGGCGGAACTCTAGTTGTGCGGCGGGCCAGCACGGACCGCGCGCCGGATCCTGGGCGGGCCGGCCACCCGCGCGTACCCCCGAGCAGCGGGTTCGCTCGGGCCGCGGGGAGCAGGCCGCGCCCGGCCACCGACCCGCAGCCCACGACCGACCAGCCGGTGGCGGCGGGCTCGACAGGGACGCTCGGGCTGCGGGGGTTTCGACACGGTCGCTGCGCGACCTGCTCAACCACCGGAGGGCGGCGCGACCTGCTCAACCACCGGAGGGCGGCGCGGCCTGCTCAATCAGCGGCGGGCAGGTAGACCAGGCTCGGCGCCAGCCGGTAGCCGGAGTCGGCGACCCGCTGGAGGTCCTCGGCGGTGAGCCGCAGCCCGGTGACCACCTCGGCCATGGCCAGGCCGACAGCGACGGCGTCGGCGTCGTCCTCGGCGTCCTCGTCCTCCGGGTCCACCCAGGCGAGGTCGAAGAGGGGACGCAGCTCCGCCGGGACCGGGGAGGGGTCGTCGAGGAAGAGGTACTCGTCGTCGTCGAACACCACCTCCCCGTCACGGGCGCAGCCGAACCGGACGTGCGCCTGGATGTTGTCGCGGACCACCGCGACGCTCCGGCCGCCGGCGGAGAGGGCGCGCAGGGCGTCGAGGCTGGGATCGGCGTACCCGCTGTGCTCGACGGCGAGAACGCCGCCCTCCACGTCGGTGATCGCGTACGCCGAGAACTCCTCGTCGTCGGCCTCGGGGTACTCGGTCGGGTCCGCGGCCAGGTCGATGCCGAGCGCCGTGGCGACGTCCTGCTGGATGGCCCCGGCGACCACCAGCACGGTGAGGGACTCGGTGTCGAAGGGCCCCTCCGCGAGGAGGGACTCGTAGTGCTCCACGTCGGTCACGCCCAGGACCCTAGTCAGCGGTCGTCGCACGCCCGGAGCAGGGCGTCGCGCGCGTCGCCGTAGTCCTCGAGGCGCAGGGTCTGCAGGACCCGGCTCAGCTCCTGCCCGGCGCGGCCGAGGTCGTCCAGGTCGCCCTGGGAGTCCCCGGTCTGCCCGGCGCCCTGGGCGAGCAGGCCGACGCCCGCGACCCGGTTGAGCAGCCCGATCCCCGGAGGGTCGTCGCCGTCCTCGGTGTCGGGCAGCTCCGCCGGCAGCCGCTCGGCCGCCGCGCAGGCGAGTTCGGCGTCGTCCGAGCCGCCGGAGACCGCCCAGCCCACGCCGAACCCCACGAGCAGCCCCACGACCAGCACGACCACCAGCCCGACCACGATCCCGATGCGTCCCATGCCCCGCTCCCTCCCCGAGCGGGGGCGGCCGGAAACCGCGATCAGGAGATCGTGGTCAGCAGCTGGGTCGCGCGGGTGAGGACGACGTACAGCGTCGCCCGGCCGGTGGCCGACTCGTCCTCGATCTCCTGCGGGCGGACGACGACGATGCCGTCGAACTCCAGGCCCTTGGTGTCGAGACCCGTCAGGACGACGACCCGGTCCTCGCCCGACGGGGTCACCGAGGAGTCGATGGCCGCGCGGGCGCCCGGGGCGGCGTCGGCGAGCTCGGGCCAGGAGGCCAGCCAGGCGTTGACCTCCGAGCGGCGAGCGACAGGGACGACGATGCCGACCGTGCCGGAGACCCGGCCGGCGATCTCGACCACGGCAGACCGGGTCGCCGCCTCCACGTCGACCACGCCCTCGACGACCGTCGGGTGCTCGCCGGTGGAGCGGACGGCGGTCGGCAGGTCGGCGTCGAGCCCGACCCGCGAGGCGTACGCCGCCGCGTGCTCGTAGATCTCGGACGAGTTGCGGTAGTTGGTCGAGAGGTGGAAGTCGTGCTGGACCTTGCGCTCCAGCGCCTCGGCCCGGGCGGCGGCGGCCTCGGCCGGCACCGGCCAGGACGACTGCGCGGGGTCGCCGACGATGGTCCAGGAGGCGGTCCGTCCGCGGCGCCCGACCATCCGCCACTGCATCGGCGTGAGGTCCTGCGCCTCGTCGATGAGGACGTGGGCGTAGCCGTCGTCCTCGATGCTGTGCGTCGGCGGCGCCCAGGCGCGCCCGGTCGGGGCGTACTCCCGGTCGGAGGCGGTGAAGAGCTCCTGCAGGTCGATCGCGCCCTGGATGGCGGTCAGCGGGTTGTCGCGCTCGTCCTCGGTCTTGGCCGGGACGTCGCCGAGTGCGTAGCGCAGCTCGTCGATCAGCGGCACGTCCTCGACCGAGGGCGGGCCGCCGGCGGTCCACGACTTCAGCAGCAGCCGCTGCTCCTCGGCGGAGACCACGCCCTCCCCGACCCGGGCGAGGAGCTCGGGCTCGCGCAGCCAGGCGAGCACCGACGGGGCGTCGAGTGGCGGCCACCAGGCGGCCGCGAAGTCGAGGAAGGCGTCGTTGCCGAGCATCTCCTCGTCGAACGACTCCCGGCCCCGCTCCCGGCCGCGCTCGCCGCGGACCTGGCGCCACATCTGGTCGAGCAGCATCTGGGTCACCCGGGGCAGCTGGCGGTTGCGCCGGCCCTGGGACATCAGGTTGCGGCGCACCCGCCCGAGCACCCCGCGGTCGAGCACGATCGTGTCGTCGCGGTAGAAGACGCGGAACTCGGTGGGGCTGCCCGGCGCCTGCTGCCGCGCCGTACGACGGATCAGCTCGGCCATCCGCGCCGATCCCTTCACGTCGGCCACGGCCGGCTCGTCGTGCCGGCTGGCCTTGAGGCCGTCGACGACCTCGCCGAGCGAGCGCAGCGCGACGGCGGTCTCGCCGAGGCTCGGCAGCACCCGCTCGATGTAGCGCATGAAGACGCCGCTGGGGCCGACGACGAGCACGCCGCCGGTCTCGTAGCGCCGCCGGTCGTTGTAGAGGAGGTACGCCGCGCGGTGCAGCGCGACCACGGTCTTGCCGGTGCCGGGTCCGCCGGAGATCGACACGACGCCCTTGCCGGGCGCCCGGATCGCCTTGTCCTGCTCGGCCTGGATGGTGGCGACGATGGAGTGCATGGACCGGTCGCGGGCCCGCGAGAGCTGCGCCATCAGCGCGCCCTCGCCGACGATCGGCAGGTCGACGCCGTCCTCCTCGAGCGCGGCGGCGTCGAGCAGCTCGTCCTCGACGCCGGCGACCTTGCGGCCGTCGGAGCGCAGCACCCGGCGGCGGATGACGTGCTGGGGCTCGGCGGCCGTGGCCTGGTAGAACACCGCGGCCGCGGGCGCGCGCCAGTCGATGAGGAGCGAGTCGCGGTCGGCGTCACGCAGGCCGATGCGGCCGACGTACCGCGGCTCGGGGTCGAGACCCGGCCGCAGGTCCAGCCGGCCGAACACCAGGCCCTCGTGGGCGGCGTCGAGCTGGGCGATCCGCTTCGCGGCCTGGAAGACCATCGCGTCCCGCTCGACCAGCCCGCCCTCGTGGCCCAGGCGGCCCCGCTCGTGCCCCTCGCGCGCCAGCTCCTGCGCCGCCTTCGCCGAGTCCTCCAGCTGGAGGTACACCCGGTCGACGAACGCCTGCTCCTGCGCGATCTCCCGGGACTCCGTTGCCTCGTCCGTCAACGCTGCGTTCCCCTCCGCACCCACGTGCCCTGCCCTCTTCTCGCCGGTCCCGGACGGGACGCGGCAAGAGAGCAACTCTATCCGGCGTCGGGGCATGCCCGACGCCAGTTTCCCAGACCGTTACACGGGTGGTCGTCAGCTCTTCCTGCGGCTCAGGAACGCCGTCATCGCCGCCTTCGCCTCGTCGGAGCCGAAGAGGCGGGCACTGAGCGCGGCCACCTCGGGGCCGCGAGCGTCCAGGTGGGCCACCAGGTCGCGGTTGAGCAGCGCCTTGGTCTCGCGCAACCCCTGGGGCGCCCCCGTGACCAGTGACGCGACAACCCGGTCCACGGCCGCGTCCAGCCCGTCGACGGGGACCGCCTCCGTCACCAGCCCGTACGACGCCGCCTGCGCCCCCGTGAACACCTCGCCGCCCAGGGCGGTGAGCGCGGCGGCCCGCGAGGTCAGCCGGGGCAGCACGGTCAGCGAGATCGCGGCCGGGGCCAGGCCGAGCTTCACCTCGGTCAGCGCGAAGGTGGCGTCCTCGGCGGCGACCACGACGTCCGCCGCCGCGACGATCCCGATGCCGCCGGCCCGGACCGCTCCGTGCAGCCGGACCACGACCGGCTTGGCCAGGGTGAGCAGCTGTCGCTGGAGCCGGACGATGCTCAGCGCACCCTCCTCCATGCTGCCGCCCGCGGCCTCCGCCAGGTCGGCGCCGGAGCAGAAGACCTTCCCGGCCGCGCGCAGGACGACCACCGTGGCCGCCGGGTCGCCGTCGGCCCGCTCGAGACCGGCGAGCAGCTCGGAGACCAGCTGCCGGGAGAGGGCGTTGCGGTTGTGCGGGGAGTCGAGGGTGAGGGTCGCGACGCCGTCCTCGACGGCGTAGTGGACCAGCTCGGCAGTGACGTCGCTCATGCCGCGCATCCTGCCCCACGCCAATCCGTCCGGGCCGTCCGCGACGAACACCTCCCATGAGGACACGTCTCGCGTACGCAGGCTTCGGGGTGCTGGCCACCCTGGTGGCGGTCGCACTCGCCCACCTGGTGGCCGGTCTGACCGACCCGGCCGCCTCCCCCGTCCTGGCGGTGGGCTCGCAGGTCATCGACCTGACGCCCACGTCGCTGAAGGAGTGGGCCATCCAGAACTTCGGCACCAAGGACAAGCCGATCCTGATCGGCTCGGTCTTCGCCGGCGTGCTGGTCCTGGCCGCGATCGCGGGCGTGCTCGCCCGGCGCCGGCTCGCACTCGGCGCGGGCCTGCTGGTCGTGCTGGTCGTCGTGGCCGGCGCGGCGACGGCCAACCGGCCCCAGTTCGAGACCCTCGACCTGCTCCCGAGCCTGGTCGCCGCGATCGTCGCCGTGGCCGCGCTGTGGTTCCTCGACCGCACCTTCCGGCGCGGGTCCGCCGCGGCCGCCCCGCACGACGCGATGGCCGGGGCCACCGGCTCGGCCGGCGACCCCGACGTGGTCGACTCCGCCGAGCGGCCCGCACCCGCCCGCGGCGCCAGCCGGCGCGGCGTCCTCGTCGCGACCGCGGTCCTGGCCGCGGCCGCCGCCGTCGTCGGCGGTGCCGGCGAGTGGATCGCGCGCGTGCGCACCCGGATCTCGAACGTCGACCTCCCCGCGGCCGCCGACCCCGCCCCGCCCCTCCCGCAGGGCATCGAGGGCAAGATCGAGGGCATCACGCCGTTCCAGACCCCGAACGGCGACTTCTACCGCGTCGACACCCGCCTGACCCTGCCCGTCATCGACCTCGACGACTGGACGCTGACCATCGACGGCGACGTCGACCAGGAGGTCAGCTTCACCTTCGACGAGATCCTCGAGATGCCGATGGTCGAGCGCGACATCACCATGACCTGCGTCTCCAACGACGTCGGCGGCAAGTACGTCGGCGCCGCGCGCTGGCTCGGCGTACCCCTGAAGGACCTGCTCGACCGGGCCGGCATCGACTCGACCAAGGCCGACCAGATCTTCAGCGAGGACGTCGAGGGGATGACGATCAGCACCCCGCTCGACCTGGCCATCGACGGCCGCGACGCGCTGCTCGCGGTCGGCATGAACGGCGAGCCGCTGCCGCTCGAGCACGGCTTCCCGGCCCGGATGGTCATCCCCGGCCTCTACGGCTTCATCAGCGCGACCAAGTGGATCACCCGGATGACGCTGACGACGTACGCCGAGCAGGACGCGTACTGGACCAAGAAGAAGTGGGCCACCGACGCCCCCATCAAGATCTCCAGCCGCATCGACACGCCCAAGTCCCTGTCGACCATCGACCCCGGCGAGACGTTCATCGGCGGCGTCGCGTGGGCCCAGCAGCGCGGCGGCGTGGCCAAGGTGCAGGTGCGCATCGACGGCGGGTCCTGGCAGGACGCCACCCTCGGCCCGGACGCCGGCAACGACTACTGGCGCCAGTGGTACCTGCCCTGGGACGCCGACTCCGGCCAGCACGCCCTCGCGGTCCGCGCCATCAGCGGCGACGGCGAGACCCAGACCCCCGTGCGCGCGAAGCCCTTCCCCGAGGGCTCCAGCGGCGTGCAGGAGACCCGCGTCACGGTCTCCTGACCAACTTTTTCCGATCCGGACCAATCCGGTCCGGGCCCCACCCCGAATCACTCACGTAATCCCACCGACGGAAGGCATCACCATGAAGCTCCAGACCCTGCGCCGCACCGGCGCCCTCGCGACCGCCGCGATCACGCTCTCCGTGGGTCTCGCCGCCTGTGGCAGCGACGACAGCAGCAGCAGCGCGAGCGACGACACCAGCTCCAGCTCCAGCGCCCCGTCCGAGGAGACCAGCCCCTCGGAGGACGCCGGCATGGGCGAGACCGACGCGGCCGCCGACACCTACGGCCCCGCCTGTGGCGACATCCCCACCGACGACAGCGCCGCCTCGTTCAGCGGCATGGCCGCCGAGCCGGTCGCCACCGCGGCGAGCGCCAACCCGCTGCTCAGCACCCTCGTCGAGGCGGTCGGCGTGGCCGGCCTGGGCGACGCGCTGAACTCGGCCGAGGCCCTGACCGTCTTCGCGCCGGCCAACCCGGCCTTCGAGGCGATGGACCAGGCGACCCTCGAGGCCGCCATGAAGGACCCGAAGCTGCTCGGGACCGTCCTCAGCCACCACGTGGTGCCGGAGCGCATCAGCCCCGACCAGCTGTCGGGCGAGTTCGAGACGCTGGCCGGCGACAAGCTGACCATCGAGGGTGAGGGCGAGGAGGCGACCATCGGCACCGAGGGCGCCACCGTCCTGTGCGGCAATGTGCAGACCGCCAACGCCACCGTCTACATCATCGACACCGTCCTGATGCCGGCGATGTGACGATCCCCGTCACCAAGGTCTTGACCTGAGACGCAAGGATCATCACGTGGACCCCTTACGGCCCGTCTCCGACGCCCCCTCCCCTGCGGAGGGGGCGTCGGCGGCCCCCGACCTCGCAGAGCTGCTGAAGCTCTCCGGGCGTGGGGACCAGGGCGCCTTCAGCCAGCTGTACGACGCCGTCTCGCCGCGCGTCTTCGGACTCGCCGTCCGGGTCGTCCGCGACCGGGCGCAGGCCGAGGAGGTGACGCAGGAGGCACTGCTGGAGATCTGGCGCACGGCCAGCCGGTTCGACCCCGATCGCGGCAGCCCGCTCGCCTGGATGCTGACGATCGTGCACCGCAAGTCGGTCGACCGGGTCCGGTCCGCAGAGGCGTCCACGCGTCGCGACACGTCGTACCACCAGCAGAACCAGCCGGTCGACCACGACGCGACCGCCGAGGCGGCCCACGCCTCGCTCGAGGCCCGCCGGGTGCGCACCGCGCTCGGTAGCCTCACCCCGGTCCAGCGCGAAGCACTGGAGCTCGCGTACTTCGGGGGCTACACGCACACAGAAGTGGCAGGCTTGCTCGACCTCCCGGTCGGCACCGCCAAGACCCGCATCCGAGACGGCCTGATCCGGTTGCGCGACACGATGGGAGTTGGGGGCGCATGAGCATCGACATCCACGCCCTCTCCGGGGCGTACGCCGTCGACGCGCTCGACGACATCGAGCGGGCCCAGTTCGAGCGGCACCTCGCCGACTGCCCGGCCTGCCGGGCCGAGGTGGCGAGTCTCCAGGAAGCCAGCGCGCTGATGGCTGAGACCGTCCTGGAGGCGCCGCCCGCCGGGCTGCGCGACCGGGTGCTCGCCGACATCGCCACCGTGCGGCCGCTGCCGCCCCTCGTGACGGGTTTGGTCTCCGGAGAGGCGGTGGCGCGTCGGCCCGCGCGCCGTTGGTTTCCCGGACTGGTCGCTGCCGCTGCGGTGGTGACGGCCATCGGCGTCGGCGTCGGCGTCACCCAGCCCTGGCAGGACGAGAGCTCGCAGGTCCAGCTCTCGGCCGTGGACCGGATCAAGGCCGCCGACGACGTGCAGTCCTTCAGCAAGGACTTCCCCGACGGCTCCTCGGCCACGCTCTACCGCTCGACCTCGATGAACAAGGCGGCGGTCGTCACCAAGAACATGGCCGACGCACCCTCCGGCAAGGTCTACGAGCTCTGGCTCCAGCACGACGACAAGATGGTCGCCGCCGGGCTGATGCCCGACGGTCCCGACAACGTGGTCGAGCTGTCCGGGGACCCCGCGACCGCCGATGGCTTCGGCATCACCGTCGAGACCGACGGCGGCTCCACCAGCGGTGAGCCCGAGGGCGAGGTCGTCGCGGTCGTCGGGTTCGATCAGGCATGACCGGTCAGCACCACCGCCGCGTGGCGGTCGTCGGCTCCGGCGTGGCCGGCCTGGTGGCCGCCTACGTCGCCTCGCGCAGCGCGCAGGTCACGCTGTTCGAGGCCGACGACCGTCTGGGCGGGCACGCGGACACCCACCTGGTCCAGGACGGCGACGACCGGCTGGCCATCGACACCGGGTTCATCGTCCACAACGAGCTGACCTACCCCGTCCTCCTGCGCCTGTTCGCCGAGCTCGGCGTCGAGACCCAGGAGTCGGAGATGTCGATGTCGATCAGCGACGCCGGCACCGGCCTGGAGTGGGCCGGCGCGCTCGGCCGTCAGGGCGTGCTGCCGACCCCCGGGCACCTCGCGAACCCCCGCTACCTGCGGATGCTCACCGAGATCCCGCGCTTCCACCGTCGCGCGAAGGCGCTGCTGGCCCGGCCCGGGGACGACCTGACGCTGCGGGCGTTCCTGGAGGTGGGCGGCTTCACACCGTACTTCGCGCGACACTTCATGGAGCCGCTCGTCGCCGCCGTCTGGTCCTGCGACCCGGCGGTGTCCCTCGACTACCCGGCCCGCTACCTGTTCTCGTTCCTCCAGCACCACGGGATGCTGAGCATCTTCGGCTCGCCGACGTGGCGCACGGTCACCGGCGGCTCCCACGAGTACGTCGACCGCGTGGCCGCCGCGCTCGCCGCCGCCGGCGCGGAGGTCCGCACCGGCACCAAGGTCACCTCGCTGCTGGAGACCCCGACCGGCGTCGAGCTCACCGACGGCAACGGCGTCGTCACGTCGTACGACGCGGTCGTGGTCGCGACCCACCCCGCGCAGGCCCTGGCCCTGCTCGCCGAGCCGACCCCGCGGCACACCGAGGTGCTCGGCGCGATGCCGTACTCGCCGAACACCGCGCTGCTGCACACCGACACCTCGCTGCTGCCGCGCCTGGAGCAGACCTGGGCCTCGTGGAACTTCCACCGGCCGGCCGAGGAGCGCGACGGCGTGGTCGTCACCTACGACCTGACCCGGCTGCAGCGCCTCGACACCGACACCCACTACCTGGTCACCCTCGGCGGCGAGCACCTCGTCGACCCGGCCCTGGTCATCGACCGGATGGAGTACGAGCACCCGCTCTACAACCCCGCCTCGGTCGCCGCCCAGGCCCGGCTGCCCGAGCTCGACACCGACCGGGTCGCCTTCGCCGGCGCCTACCACGGCTGGGGCTTCCACGAGGACGGCGCGCGCTCCGGGCTGGCCGCTGCGGAGCGGCTCGGACTGTCCTGGCCGGCCGCTGCTCCGGTGGTTGAGGAGGTTGCGCAGCAACCGTCTCGAAACCCAGTAGGTCGACGGACGGGCCCGACCATCGCTGCTTCCCGGCTCACCGGGTTTCGAGACGGTCGCAGAGCGACCTCCTCAACCACCGGGGCCGTCCTCTATGACACGACGATCCGGCACACGCGGCGCACGCCGTTCCAGCGGAGCTTCACGCACCGCTCGCACACCTGGCTGGTCGACCTCGACGACCTGCCCGACCACGGCGCCCGGTCCTGGCTGCTCGGCAGCTTCGAGGCCCGCGACCACCTCGGCTCGCCCGACCGCTCGATCCGGGAGAACGTCGACGCGTTCCTCGCCGACGCCGGCCTCGAGCGACCGGCCCGGGTGCTGATGGCGGCCCACCCGCGCACCCTCGGCCACACGTTCAACCCGATCTCGGTCTTCTGGTGCCTCGACGCTCGGGGCGGCCAGGTCGCCACCGTCGTCGAGGTCCACAACACCTACGGCGACCGCCACGCCTACCTCGTGCACCCCGACGAGCAGGGCCGCGCGAGCACCGACAAGGCGATGTACGTCTCGCCGTTCCACGGCACGGACGGCCGCTACGAGCTCGCCGTACCGCTGCCGGGCGACCAGCTCCGGGTGGCCGTCACCCTGCACACCGACGACGGAGCCGCGTTCAGCGCCTCGCTGGACGGCCGGCGGTCCTTTGACAGCCCACGGCGAGCGGCGGGCGCGGCGCTGAGGGGCGCCGTGCTGATCCGGGTACACGGCGTCTGGCTCTGGCTGCGCCGCCTGCCCGTGCACCGCCGACCCGCCCACCACCAGGAAGGAGTGTCATGACGCTCGCCCCCGCCCGCACCGCCACCACGGACCCGTGGCCCGGTCTCCACGACGTCCCGGTCGGCCCCCGCGCCGCCGTGGCCGCCCGGATCGCGCGACGGCTGTTCAGCGCCGCCGTCAACCGGCTCGACGTGACGGTCCACCTCGGCTCCGGCGACGACGCGCAGCAGCTCGGCCGCGGCGGCCCGGTGGCCGTCGTGCACCGGCCCGACGAGTTCTTCGCCCGGCTGGGCCGCGACCAGCTTATCGGCTTCGGCGAGGCCTACCTCACCGGCGCCTGGGACGCGGAGGACCTCGGCGGCTTCCTCACCGTGCTGGCCGCGGAGATCACCGACCTGGTGCCGAAGCGGCTGCAGAAGCTGCGCTCGTTCATCGTCGCGCGCCCGCCGCGCAAGGAGCTGAGCAGCAAGCAGAACTCCCAGCGCAACATCGCGCACCACTACGACCTCTCGAACGACCTGTTCGAGCAGTTCCTGGACCCGACGCTGAGCTACTCCTCCGCGCTCTTCGAGGGCGACCCGGCCACCGCCGTACGCGCCGATCTCGAGACGGCCCAGGGCCGCAAGATCGAGCGGCTCCTCGACCTGGCCCACGTCGGCGAGGGCACCCGGGTGCTGGAGATCGGCTCCGGCTGGGGCGAGCTGGCCATCCGGGCCGCCCGCCGCGGCGCCCGGGTCCGCACCATCACCCTGTCGGTCGAGCAGCAGACGCTGGCCCGCGAGCGGATCGCCACCGCCGGGTTCACCGACCTGGTCGACGTCGACCTGTGCGACTACCGCGAGGTCACCGGCCAGTACGACGCCGTGCTGTCGATCGAGATGATCGAGGCGGTCGGCTGGCAGTTCTGGCAGACCTACTTCGAGACCATCGACGCGGTCCTCGCGCCCGGCGGCCGCGCCGGCATCCAGGCGATCACCATGCCGCACGACCGGATGCTGGCCACCCGCAACACCTGGACCTGGATCAACAAGTACATCTTCCCGGGCGGCTTCCTGCCCTCGGTCCACGTCATCGACCAGGTGACCCGCAAGCACACGTCGCTGCGCCTCGAGCAGCAGCTGTCGATGGGCCAGCACTACGCGGCCACGCTGCGGATGTGGGACGAGACCTTCCTGGCCGGCTCCCAGGACGTGCTCGACCTCGGCTTCGACCCGATGTTCCTGCGGATGTGGCACTTCTACCTGGAGTACTCGCGCGCCGGCTTCGCCTCCGGCTACATCGACGTCAACCAGATCGTCCTCACCAAGGCGGCCTCGTGAACGTTGCGAGCACCCTGGCCGAGGCCGCTCGCCCGTTCGTCGGCGGCGACCTGCCCGTGCGGCTGCGCGCGTGGGACGGCTCCGAGGCCGGCCCGGTCGACGCCCCGCTGGTCGAGCTGCGCTCGCCGGACGCCGTACGACGGCTGCTGCGGCACCCCGGCGAGCTCGGGGCGGCGCAGGCCTACGTCACCGGCGAGCTCGAGGTGCACCACGACCTCGACGACGCGCTGACCCACGCCTTCGCGGTCGCCCGCGAGCGCGGCCTGCCGAAGCGGCCGTCGCCGGCCGACCTCGCGCGGGCCGTGCGCGCGGTGGCCGGGCTCGGCCTGCTCAGGCTCCCGCCCACCGCCCCCGCGTCGCAGGCCAGGATCCGCGGGCGGCTGCACAGCCCGCTGCGCGACCGGCGCTCGATCAGCCACCACTACGACCTCTCCAACGAGTTCTACTCGCTCATCCTCGAGGAGTCGATGGCCTACTCGTCGGGCTACCACGCCTCGCCGTCGGTGTCCCTGGAGGAGGCCCAGCGGGCCAAGCTCGACCTGGTCTGCCGCAAGCTCGGGCTCTCGTCCGGCTCGACGATGCTCGACGTCGGCTGCGGCTGGGGCTCGCTGTCGCTGCACGCGGCCGAGCACTTCGGCGCGCAGGTCGTCGGCGTGACCATCGCGGCCGAGCAGAAGAAGTTCATCGACGCCCGGATCGCCGAGCGGGGTCTGCAGGATCGGGTGCAGATCCGGCTTCAGGACTACCGCGAGGTCCCCGAGCGCGACCACTTCGACGCGGTCGGCTCGATCGAGATGGGCGAGCACGTCGGGGAGGGCAACTACCCGACGTACGCCTCGGTGCTCGCGCGCTCGGTGCGGCCGGGCGGCCGGGTGCTGGTCCAGCAGATGTCGCGCACCGGCCGCTGGCCCGGGGGTGGACCGTTCATCGAGTCCTTCATCGCCCCCGACATGTACATGCGCCCGGTGGGCGAGACCGTCGCGTACCTGGAGAGCGGGGGGCTCGAGGTCCGCGACGTGCACGCGCTGCGGGAGCACTACGTGCTCACCGTGGCGGGTTGGCTGGAGCGGTTCGAGAAGAACCTGCCCCGCCTGGTCGAGCTCGTCGGCGAGGAGGTCGTCCGCGTGTGGCGGCTCTACCTCGTCGGCGGCTCGATGGCCTTCCGCGACGGCCGGATGGGCGTCGACCAGATCCTGATGGTCCGCCCCGGCGGCCCGCACTCGCTGCCTGCGGTGCGTGACTGGTGAGCGTCCTCGTCGTCCTGGTCGCCGGCCTGGTGGCCGTGGTGATCGGGATGGGCGCGGCCGCCGTCCGCGCGCAGCAGCTCAACAAGGTCGCCGTCGTCGACATCGCCTGGGGCGCGGGCTTCGTGCTCGTCGCCCTGACGTCGGCCGTCGTCGGGACCGTCCTGGACGACGGGTCGGCGTGGAAGCGCTGGCTCGTCACCGGTCTGGTCGCGGTCTGGGGGCTCCGGCTCGCCTGGCACGTGCGCGGCCGCGCCATCGGCGAGCACCAGGGCAAGGAGGACCCGCGCTACGCCGAGATGCTCGGCGGATCGCTTGCCGAGGTCGGCATGGCGACCGCGCTGCGGCGGGTGTTCCTGGTCCAGGGCCTGGCCCAGTGGCTGGTCGCCGGACCCGTGATGGTCGGGGCGGTCCTCGGCGCGTCGTGGTGGCCCGCCGTGGTCGCCGGCGTGGTCGTCTGGGGCGTCGGGCTGTTCTTCGAGGCGGTCGGCGACCGGCAGCTCGCGGCCTACAAGGCGATCCCCAAGGAGTCGCGGCCCCAGGTCATGGACTCCGGGCTCTGGGGCTGGACCCGGCACCCCAACTACTTCGGCGACGCGACGGTCTGGTGGGGCATCTGGCTCGCCGCCGGCCTCGGCTCCGGTTGGGTCGCCGGCCTGGCCACCGTCGTCTGCCCGGCGATCATGACGTTCTTCCTGGTGCAGGTCACCGGCGTGCGGCTGCTCGAGAAGACGATGATGCAGCGGCCCGGCTACCCCGAGTACGCCGAGCGGACCTCGGCGTTCGTGCCGCTGCCGCCGAAGCGCGGCTGAGCGAGGCGGTGTCCTACTTACCCGGATATCCGGGTAAGTAGGACGTTCCCGGGCGAAGCTTCCCCCAGGAACGTCAGGTTCTCCCCGAGAGGTACGACGCCCTCAGGCCTCCGGCTCGCGCGGCTGCTCCTGCGCCTCGCGCTCGAGACGCTTCTTCTCGTCGTACGCCCGGCGCTGCTGCTCGGCCCGCTCGCGCACCTGCCGCAGGAACTCCGCGTCCTTCTCCGGGTCGGCGGCGGCGAACCGGCCGCGGCGCTCGTACTCGGAGAAGCCCGGCGCGGCGCCCTGCTCACGGGTGAGCGGCGCCTCCTTCGCGGGGCGCCCGGCGAGCAGCCAGGCCAGCGACCCGACGAACGGGAAGAGCAGGACGATGATGATCCAGGCGACCTTGGGCAGGTGGCGCACCCGGTCGTCGCGGGTGCCGATGCAGTCGACGAGGCAGTAGAGCCACAGCACGAAGCCGAGGACGAGCGGCAGGAACCGGATCATGGCCGGAAGTGTGGCGCATCTCGGCAGTCCCGGTCAGGCGAATCCGTTCACTCTCCCGTTGAAGAGGCCGCCTAACCTGGCGCGGTGACCACCGAGGAGCTGCCCGAGGAGCTGGTCCGGCTCGCGTCGGCCGACAACTTCCGCGACGTCGCCGGACCGGGTGCCGGCTACCCCACCGCCGACGGCTCGACCGTGCGACGCGGCGTCTTCTTCCGGGCCAACGAGCTGCGGCTGACCCACGAGGACGCTGCCTCGATCGCGGCCCTCGGCGTGACCGGCGTGCTCGACCTGCGCAGCCAGCACGAGATCGACGTGCACCCCGACATCGAGATCCCGGGCGCCACCTGGTCGCACGTCGACGTGCTCGGCATCCCCATGGACGAGATCTCGAACCTGCCCGACCGCGCGGCCGCCGTCGCGATGATGGAGCGGGTCTACCGCGGCTTCGTCGAGGACGACGCCACCCGCGCCGCCCTCGGCCGGGTGCTCACCACCCTCGCCGGCGACGGCGTCCACCTCTTCCACTGCAGCGCCGGCAAGGACCGGACCGGCTGGACCGCGGCCCTGCTGCTGCACCTGGCCGGCGTCGCCGACGACGTGATCGAGGCCGACTACCTGCTCACCAACACCTACGCCGAGTCCAGCCGCGCGGCCGTCCTGGCGCAGATCGTCGAGCACCTCGGCCCGGACAAGGCCGAGGTCTACCAGCCGGTGCTGGTCGCCGACGCCGACTACCTGCGGACGTCGTACGCCTCGGTCGAGCGGGGGTACGGCGACCGCGACACCTACCTGCGCACGGGGCTCGGGCTCGGGGACGACGTGCTCGACGCGCTGCGGGCCAAGCTGCGGGGCTAGTCCCCCGGCCGGCTGATCGGCCGGGTCGGCTCCGGCTCGGACGACTGTTCGGACGACGGCTCGGGCGACGGCTCGGGCGACGGCTCGGGCGACGGCTCCGGCTCGTCCTCGGCCATCACCGGCTCGACGGCGTCGTACTCCTCGGGCGGGTCGGGGCGCCGGCGGGGCTTGGGCTGCCGCTCCTGCCAGACGACCGAGATGTCCTCGTAGGCCTTGTGCCGCTGCATCCGCGCGTACGACGCGTAGGCGCGGCGGTCGGCGTCGGTGAGGTCGACGTGGTCGGTGACGATCGTGAGCAACGCGCGCGGCCAGAGTCGGCGGGCCAGGACGACGTTGACCTCCATGCCGAGCACGCCCATCACGGCGGCGACCCAGAGCAGGCCGATCAGTCCGAGGACGACCGCGAAGGTCTCGTCCATGCCCTCGGCCTCGGCGATGACGCCGGTGACGTACGCCGTGCCGATGCTCTGCAGGCTCTGCCACATCAGCGCCACGACGAACGCGCCGGGCAGCACGCTGCGCAGCTGGTGGGTGCGGGCGGCGCCGAGGCGGAGCAGCAGCGCGAGCACCAGCGTGACCAGGAGGACGGTGACCACGACGATCGGCCAGCGGTACGACGCGAACTCGCCGAACACCTCGGTCTGGCTGAGCAGGGCCGAGACGATCGAGAGGCCGAGCAGCGCGACGCCGGCGGTGACGAGCAGCAGCAGGCTGCGCAGCCGGAGCAGGACCGGGTTGGGCCGGCTGTTGCGCGGGATGGCCCAGGCCTGGTTGAGCGCGTTCTGGATGGCCTGGCCGAGCCCGAGCGCGCCGTACAGGGCGACCAGGCCACCGACGACGGCGCCGGTGGTCGAGCCCTCGAGGCCGTTCGGGCGGCCGAGCTCGTCGCCGATGATCGGGAACTGGGCGAGCGCCGAGTCGAGGATCCGGTCCTGCAGACCCGCGTTGCCCTGGAGGATGAAGCCGAGGATCGAGGTGCCGAGCAGCAGCAGCGGGAAGATCGCGATGAACGCGTAGTAGGCGATGATCGCGGCCAGGTAGTTGCCCTGGTCGTCGAGGTACTTGTAGAAGACCGCGAGCGGGAAGCCGACGACCGGCACCTTCTGCTGACCGCGGTCGACAGCGTCGATGACCCGGCCCACAGGCACAACCTACTGGCTCAGCCGCCCGATCAGCTCACCCGCGAGCAGCAGGGCGCCGGGCAGGTTGCCCACGAGCAGCACCACCCCGAGCTCGGCGCGCCGCTGCCAGCCCCACGCCGAGGCGGCCAGCGCCAGCGCCAGCGCGGGGACGACGGTGCCGCCGCCGA
Organism: Nocardioides sp. CCNWLW216; assembly: GCF_037120545.1. Lineage (NCBI taxonomy): Bacteria > Bacillati > Actinomycetota > Actinomycetes > Propionibacteriales > Nocardioidaceae > Nocardioides > Nocardioides sp. CCNWLW216. Next base: position 483,619 of record NZ_JBBBBJ010000003.1, on the reverse strand, counting down.
CCGCGTTGGTGGCCCAGGTCAGCCCGACGCCGAGGGCCAGCGGGTAGCCGATCCAGGGCGGCCGCGGCCGCCCGCGCATGGTCGCCGCGAGCGCGGCCACGACCAGCGCGACGCCGGCGTACCAGATCGCGTGACCGACCACCTCGTCCCACACGTGCGCCGTCGGGCCCGGCTCGGTGTTGGCCAGCGAGTTGCCCGCGAGGTGGATGCCGTGGCCGTTCGCGTAGGCCAGCGCGCCCATCCCGAAGAGCAGCCAGGTCCGGCGGTCGGCCTCCGCCGCGACCATCGTCCAGGCCGCGGGCGCGAGCACCAGCCAGGGCACGAGCAGGTCCAGCCAGTCCGCCCAGCGGGTGCCGTCGGGGCCGGCGCCGAGGCCGTCGGGGAGCAGGCCGAGGTGGTGCAGGACGCCGTACGAGAGCGCGGTGGTGGCCAGCGCCCGTGCGTACATGGGCGACAGCCTGTCAGGCCACCAGCGCCGTGATCAGCAGGATGACGGGAACCGACGCGAGAGTGCTCACGAAGACGGCGTCGCGGGCCAGCAGGGTGGCCCGGTCGTAGCGGGCCGAGATGACGTAGACGTTCTGGGCGGCCGGCAGCGCGGACAGCACGGTCACCGCGAGCAGGGCCGGGGTGTCCAGGTCGAGCAGGAACCGGCCGACGACGTACGCCGCCGTCGGCTGGACGACCATCTTCAGCGCGGTCACCGCGGCCAGCACCCGCGCCGGGACGCCGCGGCCGGGGAGCGGACCGAGCCGCAGCGCGACGCCGTACGCGATGAGCATGGAGGGGACGGCCATCCCGCCGACCAGCTCCAGCGGGTCGTGAATGACCCCGGGCAGCCGGATGCCGGTGATCGTCAGGCCCAGGCCGATCAGGGTGGCGATGGTGATCGGGTTGGTGAACGGCCGCTTCAGCACCTTGCCGACCGAGATCCGCTCGCCCGCGCGGTCGGCGTCGAGCAGCGTCAGCGCGAGCGGCTGGAGCAGCAGCATCTGCAGGAGCAGCACGGGGGCGACCAGGCTGGCGTCGCCGAGGACGTAGGCGGCGATCGGGAGGCCGAGGTTGCCCGCGTTCTGGTACGACGCCGCCATCGCCGTGATGACGGTGTCGCCCAGCCCGCGGCGCCGCCACCGGGCGACCAGGACGACGGGCAGCGCGCTCGCGAGCACGCCCGCGCTCATCGCGACCAGGTTGCCGGAGAAGACCCCGCCGAGGTCGGTGTCCTCGAGGACCGTGATCAGCAGGGCCGGGCTGGCGACGAAGAGCGCCAGCGTCGCCAGCGTGCGCCGGCCCGCGTCGTCGATGACCTTCAGGTGGGCCAGCAGGATGCCGAGGCCGATGAGGATCGCGATCGTCGCGAACCCCTCGAAGACCCCTGTCACCCTCCCGACCCTACGGAGCGACCCGGGTCACACCGTCGGCGGCCGTGCGACGACCCGCGTGGCCCGGCCCGCAACCGGCGCAATTGCGCCGGTCGCGGGAGATGAGAGGACTCTTGGCCCCCCCAACAGCGCACTTGCGCTGTTGGGGGGCCCGTCACACCGTGGTCAGGTTGCCCTCGGCGTCGGTGGTGAAGAGCTGGACGCCGTCGGTGACCTCGGCGGCGTCGGCGCGCAGCGCGACGGCGATCTTGTTCGCGGCGTTGCGGGCGACGTCCAGGACCACCTCGACGACCTGGGCGTCGGAGAGGTGCGCGCGGGCGGCGGCCACGACGTCGGCCGGGACGTCGTACGGCGTCCAGATCGTCGCGTCGGTCAGCCCGAAGGCGGCCTTCGCGGCCGCCGGGAGGTCGCTGTCGGACCACCGGTCGACCGCGTCGAAGGTCGCCTCGGAGGCGCCCGCGTCGAGCGCAGCGACGCTGCGCCGCGAGCGGCAGACCCGGCAGTCGTGCTGCCGGGCACCGCGCAGCCGGACCAGCTCGGTGGTGACCGGGTCGAGCGCGTCGAGCCGGGCCACCTCCCGCATGAAGGCGTCGAGCAGCGGCCACAGGTCGGCCACCTCGACGGCCGGCGGCTCCGGCCAGCCGGCCGGGCCCAGCACCGCGTCGACCACCGCACGCACCCGCGGCCAGACGTCGCCGACGTAGACCCGCTGGACCGCCGCGAACGCCGACGGCCCCGTCGCGGCCAGGAACGCCGCCCGCTGCGCGTCGTCGATCACCGACACGTCCACCGCGAACTGCTCGGCGAACGCGACCACGGCCGGGGCGGCCACGTCGTACGACGGCGCCACCCGGGCGCCCGCGACCGCGACGTAGGCCGCCGCGGCCCCGGGCGCGTGCCGGTCGAGGTGCTCCATCCCGGCGACGCTAGAGCAGATCGGGCTAGTAGGACTTGGGCAGTCCCAGCGAGTGCATCGCCACGAAGTTGAGGATCATCTCGCGGCTGACCGGGGCGATCCGGCCGGCCCGGGTGGCGACCAGCAGGCCGGCCATGCCGTACTCCTGGGTGATCCCGTTGCCGCCGTGGGTCTGCACGGCCGCGTCGGCGGCGTGACACGCGGCCTCGGCGGCGGCGTACTTGGCCATGTTGGCCGCCTCGCCGGCCCCGATGTCGTCGCCGGCGTCGTAGAGCGCGGCCGCCTTCTGGGTCATCAGCCGGGCCAGCTCGTTCTCGATGTGGGCCTGGGCGAGCGGGTGCGCGACGGCCTGGTGCGAGCCGATGGGTGCCTTGAACACCGTCCGCTCCTTCGCGTACGACGCCGCCTTGTCCAGCGCGAAGCGGGCCAGGCCGGTCGAGAACGACGCCGCCATGATCCGCTCCGGGTTGAGCCCGGCGAACAGCTGCACGAGCCCGCCGTCCTCGTCGCCCACCAGCGCGTCCGCGGGCAGCCGGACGTCGTCGATGAAGACCTGGAACTGCAGCTCGGGGCTGACGATCTCCATCGGGATCGGCTTCGCCTCGAAGCCGGCCGCGTCGGTCGGGACGACGAACAGGCAGGGCTTCAGCTTGCCCGTCCGGGCGTCCTCGGTGCGCGCGACGACGAGGACGTTCTCCGCCTCGTCGACCCCGGAGATGTAGATCTTGCGCCCGTTGAGCACCCAGCCGTCACCGTCCTTGCGGGCGGTGGTGGTGATGTTGTGGGAGTTGGTGCCGGCGTCCGGCTCGGTGATCGCGAAGGCCATCGTCCCGGTGCCGTCGCAGATGCCGGGCAGCCAGCGCTGCTTCTGCTCAGACGTGCCGTAGCGGCTGATGATCGTGCCGCAGATCGCCGGGCTGACAACCATGAGCAGCAGCGGGCAGCCCTGCGCCGAGAGCTCCTCGCAGACCGCGGCGATGTCGCCGATCCCGCCGCCGCCCCCGCCGTACTCCTCGGGGATGTTGATGCCGAGGTAGCCGTTCTTCCCGATCTCGAGCCACAGGTCGGTGGTCTTCTCGCCGGCGCGCGCCTTCTCGGTGAACCAGTCGCGGCCGTACTTGCCGGCCAGCCGCGCCACCTGCTTGCGCAGCTCCTGGCGCTCCTCGGACTCGTTGAACGTGCTCACGCTGTCTCCTCCACCACGGCCAGTACCTCCCCGGCCGCGACCTGCGACCCGGCTTCCACGCTGATCTCCGCGACCGTGCCGGCGTGCGGCGCGCTCACGGTGTGCTGCATCTTCATGGCCTCCAGGACCAGGACCGGCTGGCCGGCCTCCACCTGCTGGCCCGCCTCCACCGCGACCTGCACGACCGTGCCCGGCATCGGCGCGAGCAGGCTCCCGCTGGCCACGGCGTCGGCCGGGTCGGTGAACCGCGGCACCCGGCGCAGGGCCAGGTGGCCGCCGGGCCAGTCGACGTCGACCCGGTCCCCCGCCACCGTCACGTCGTACGACGTCCGCAGGCCGTCCTGCCCGAGGGTCACCCGGTCGGCCGCGACCGCGACGACCTCGACCCCGTCGACCCGGTAGCCGGAGCGTCCGCCCCACCACTCGACCGTCCCGCTCTCGAACTCGGTGCGCTGCGGCTGCGACGGCACGTTCCGCCAGGCGACGGGGAGGCCGCGCTGGACCGTGCGTGCCGCGTCGGCCCGCTCCGCGAGGGCGAGCGCCGCCGCGGTCATCGGTCCGGTGCTGTCCTCCGGCTCGCCGGCGGCCGGCGCGGGGAGCTCGGCGAGGAAGGCGGTGCTGACCTCGCCGGCCAGGAAGCCCGGGTCGGCGAGCGCGGCCAGCAGCTGGTCGCGGTTGGTCGTCAGGCCGTGGATGCGCGCCCGGCGCAGCGCGCCAGCCAGCTTCCGTGCGGCCTGCTCGCGGGTCGGTGCGTGCGCGACCACCTTGGCCAGCATCGCGTCGTAGTGGGTGCTCACGGTCGAGCCCGACTCGAAGCCGGCGTCCACGCGCAGGCCGTCACCCGTCGGGAGCTCGAAGGCGGTGAGCAGGCCGCTCTGCGGCTGGTAGTCCGCCGCCGGGTCCTCGGCGTAGAGCCGCACCTCGATCGCGTGCCCGGTCGGCCCGGTCGACGGGTCGGTCACGACCCCGCCCTCGGCCACCGCGAGCTGCAGCTCCACCAGGTCGACGCCGTGCACCAGCTCGGTGACCGGGTGCTCGACCTGGAGCCGGGTGTTCATCTCCAGGAAGAAGAACGTGTCGCGCGCGGCGTCGTACAGGAACTCGACGGTGCCGGCGCCCAGGTAGTCGATCGCCGCGGCCGCGGCCCGGCCGGCGTCGTGCAGGGCCTCGCGGGTCGGGTCGGAGAGGCCCGGGGCCGGCGACTCCTCGACCACCTTCTGGTGCCGGCGCTGCAGCGAGCAGTCGCGCTCGCCGAGCACGATGACGCCGTCGGGCGTGCCGAGCACCTGGACCTCGACGTGCCGGCCGCGCTCGACGTACGGCTCGACGAACACGGTGTCGTCGCCGAACGCCGACGCCGCCTCGGCCCGCGCCCGCTCCAGCTCGCCCGGCAGCTCGGCCAGCGTGCGGACGATGCGCATCCCGCGGCCGCCACCACCCGCGGACGCCTTCACGATCAGCGGGAGGTCGGCCTCGGTCGGCTCGTCGGGCGCCTCGAGCACGGGTACGCCGGCCGTCGCCATGATCCGCTTGGCGGCGATCTTGGAGCCCATCGCGTCGATCGCGTCGGGGTGCGGACCGACCCAGGTCAGCCCGACCGCCTGCACGGCCCGCGCGAAGTCGGCGTTCTCCGACAGGAAGCCGTAGCCGGGGTGGATCGCGTCCGCGCCCGCCCGCTTGGCCGCCTCGACGACCAGGTCGGTGCGCAGGTAGGTGTCCGCCGGCGTGCTGCCCGGCAGGCGTACGGCGTGGTCGGCCTCCCGCACGTAGGGCAGGTCGGCGTCCGCGTCGGAGTGGAGGGCCACGGTCTCGATGCCCAGCCGCCGGCAGGTGCGGAACACCCGGCTCGCGATCTCGGCCCGGTTGGCCACCAACAGTCGTCTGATCACGACCCACCCTTCTCGGTCGGTTCGGGGGTGAAGATCATGGGCGGAACACCCCGAATCGGTCGGTGCCGACGATCGGCTTGTTCTCGATGACGGACAGGCACAGGCCCAGGACGGTCCGGGTGTCGCGCGGGTCGATGACGCCGTCGTCGTAGAGCATCCCGGAGAGGAAGTGCGGCAGCGACTGCTCCTCGACCGACTGCTCGATGAAGGCGCGCATGCCGGCGTCGGCCTCCTCGTCGTACTCCTTGCCGCGCGACTCGGCGGCCGCGCGGGCGACGATCGAGAGGACGCCGGCGAGCTGCGCCGGGCCCATCACCGCCGACTTGGCCGAGGGCCAGGTGAAGAGGAAGCGGGGGTCGAAGGCCCGGCCGTTCATGCCGTAGTTGCCGGCGCCGTACGACGCTCCCATGACCACGGTCAGGTGCGGCACGGTGGAGTTGCTGATCGCGTTGATCATCATCGCGCCGTGCTTGATGATCCCGCCCTGCTCGTACTCCCGGCCGACCATGTAGCCGGTGGTGTTGTGCAGGAACAGCAGCGGGGTGTCGGTCTGGTTGGCCAGCTGCACGAACTGGGCGGCCTTCTGCGCCTCCTGGCTGAACAGCACCCCCTGCGCGTTGGCCAGGATCCCGACCGGCCGGCCGTGGATCCGCGCCCAGCCGGTGACCAGCGAGGTGCCGTAGAGCGGCTTGAACTCGTCGAACGCGACCCCGTTCGTCGCGCTCACCCCGTCGGCGATCCGGGCGATCACCTCCCGCGGGTCGAACGGCTCCTTCAGGTCGGCCGGCACCAGGTCGAGCAGCTCCTCGGGGTCGGCGTCCGGCTCGGCGTACTCCCTCTCGGTGGTCGAGTAGCGAGCGCCAGCGAGCGTATCGAGACCCTTGCGCCAGTTCAGCCGGGCGATGATCCGCCGACCGATCCGGATCGCGTCCCGCTCGTCCTCGGCCAGGTAGTCGGCCAGTCCGGACGTGCGCGCGTGCATCTCGGCGCCACCGAGCGACTCGTCGTCGGACTCCTCGCCGGTCGCCATCTTCACCAGCGGCGGACCGCCGAGGAACACCTTGGCCTGGTCGCGGACCAGCACCGTGTAGTCGGACATGCCGGGCACGTAGGCGCCGCCGGCGGTGGAGTTGCCGAAGACCAGCGCGACGGTCGGCTCCTTGCGCGCGCTGGCCCGGGTCAGGTCGCGGAAGAGCTTCCCGCCCGGGATGAAGATCTCCTTCTGGGTCGGCAGGTCGGCGCCGCCGGACTCGACCAGCGAGATCGTGGGCAGCCCGTTCTCCTCGGCGATCTGGGCGGCCCGGAAGATCTTCTTGACCGTCCACGGGTTGCTCGCCCCGCCCTTCACGGTCGGGTCGTTGGCGGTGATCAGGCACTCCACGCCCTCGACCACGCCGATGCCCGTGACCACGCTCGCCCCGACCGTGAAGTCGGAGCCCCACCCGGCCAGCGGGCTCAGCTCCAGGAACGCCGACCCCTCGTCGACCAGCAGCTCGATCCGCTCGCGCGGCAGCAGCTTCCCGCGCGCGCGATGGCGCTCGGCGTACCGCTCGCCCCCGCCCGCCACCGCCTTCGCGTGCTCGGCGTCCAGGTCGGCCAGCTTCTCCAGCATCGCCTCACGGTTGGCGGTCATCGCGCACCTCCCTGATCGGTGGTTGAGGAGGGACGAAGTCCCGTCTCGAAACCCGGTGAGCCGGGGGACGACGTCGATCCAGGTCGACTGTCAGGTGCCGGGGTTTCGAGACGGTCGCTGCGCGACCTCCTCAACCACCGGGGGACGGTCTTCATGACGCGTAGCCCAACAGCTTGGCGGCGAGATCGGTCAGCACCTCGGTCGCTCCCCCTCCGATCGGCAGGATCCGGGCGTCGCGGTAGTGCCGCTCCACCTCGGTCCCGTGCAGGTAGCCGGTCCCGCCGTGCAGCTGGACGGCCTGGTCGCAGACGTACGTCGCCGTGTCGCAGGCGGTCTGCTTGGCCAGGCAGACCTCGGCGATCACGTTCTCCCCGGCCACATGGCGCCGGGCCACCTCGCGGGTGTAGGTGCGGGCCACCTCGACCTGGCGGCGCATCTCGACGAGCTTGTGGCGCACCACCTGGTTGGCGATCAGCGGCTTCCCGAAGGTCTCCCGCTCGCGGCAGTACGACGCCGTCAGCTCCAGCGACCGGGCCGCGATGCCGTAGGCGTGCACCGCGAGGGCCAGCCGCTCTACGACGAACTGCTCGGCGATCAGGTAGAAGCCGCTGTTCTCGGCGCCGACCAGGTTCGCGGCCGGGACCCGGACGTCGGCGAAGCCGAGCTCGGCGGTGTCGGAGCAGTGCCAGCCCATCTTGGTCAGCGCGCGGTCGACGGTGAACCCGGGCGTGCCCTTCTCCACCACCAGCAGCGAGATGCCCGCGTGGCCCGGCCCTCCGGTGCGGACGGCCGTGGTCACGAAGTCGGCGCGCACGCCGCTGGTGATGAAGGTCTTGGTGCCGTTGACGACGTACTCGTCGCCCTCGCGGCGCGCGGTGGTGCGGAGGTTGGCGACGTCGGAGCCGCCGCCCGGCTCGGTGATCGCGAGCGACCCGATCGTCTCGCCGGCCAGCGTCGGGCTGACGAACCGGTCGACCAGCTCGGGCGACCCGTGGGCCGCGATGTGCGGCAGCGCGATGCCGCCGGTGAACAGCGCCGACATCAGCCCGCTCGACGCGCCCGCCTCGAACATCCCCTCCTGCAGGTCGACGGTGTCGAGGACGTCGCCGCCCTCGCCACCGACCGACTCGGGGAAGGAGACGCCGAGCAGCCCCTGCTTGGCCGCCGCCAGGTGCAGCGAACGAGGGATCTCGCCGGCGCTCTCCCAGTCGTCGAGGTACGGCGCCACCTCGCGCCGCACGAACTCGGCGCCCATCGCTTTCAACTCGCTGGTTGAGGTGCGAGCGGAGCGAGCCTCGGAACCACTCACAGCAAGTCCTCCTGGACGTGGACCATCCGGGACCGGATCCACTCGCCCAGCCCCTTCGCCTGCGGGTCGAACCGGGTCGACGCGGCGACCCCCTGCCCGAGCAATCCCCGGATCAGCACGTTGACGCCGCCGAGGTTGGGCAGCACGTAGACCTCGACGTCCAGGTCGGCCGCCTCCGGGATCAGCTCGCGGACCTTGCGCGGGCTCATCAGCTTGGTCAGCCAGCGCACCCGGTCGTCGCGGAGCAGCGACCCGTCGTTCACGACCCAGAGCCCGAGGTTGGCGTCGCCGCCCTTGTCACCCGACCGTGCGTGCACGAACGAGCCGAGCGGGACGCGACGGGTCAGCGAGTCCGCCGGGGCGGGGTACGGCGACTCGCGCAGCCCCAGGGCCGGGTCGGCGGACGAGAACTCCGTCGGGTCGGGGATCACCTCGTGCGCCCCGTCGGCGTGCACGACGGCGTGCGTCACCAGCCCGCGGTCGACGTACTCGGCGCGGTAGACGCCGTACGGCGTGGGCGCGGCGGGCGGCCCGGTCATCGTGAAGCCGGGGTACGACGCCAGCGCCAGCTCGACCGCCGCCGCGGTGAACGCCCGGCCGACCGGACCGGCCTCGGCGTCCATGACCGTGCAGCGCAGCAGGGTGGAGGCGCCCTCCTCGGTGTCCGCGTCGGCCAGCGGCAGCGCGGCCCGGCTCCAGTGCACGGTGCTCGCGGTGAGCGCGGGCGAGAGCTGCTCGCGCACCCAGTCGGCCTTGGCCTCGACGTCGAGGCCGGTGAGCACGAACTCGACGGTGTTGCGGTAGCCGCCGAGCTCGTTGACGCAGACCTTCAGCTGCTCGGGCGGGGCCTCGCCGCGCACCCGGTCCAGGCGGACCCGGTGGGGACCGTCCTGCTGCACCCGGACCGAGTCGAGGTGCACGGTGACGTCGGGGTTGAGGTAGCGGGTCGACTGGATCTCGTAGACCAGCTGGGCGGTCACGGTGTCGACGGTGACCGCGCCCCCGGTTCCGTCGTGCTTGGTGATGACGCTGGACCCGTCGGCGGCGATCTCGGCCAGCGGGAAGCCCAGCGGGGCACCGGTGTGCGGCAGCGTCCGGAAGCCGGAGAAGTTGCCGCCGGTGGCCTGGGTCCCGCACTCCAGGACGTGGCCCGCGACGACGGCGCCCGCGAGCTCGTCGTACGACGTGGGCGTCCAGCCGTGGTGCGCGACCGCCGGCCCGACGACCAGCGAGGCGTCCGTGACCCGGCCGGTGACGACGACGTCGGCACCCTCGCGGAGCGCGGCGGCGATGCCGAAGCCGCCGAGGTAGGCGTTGGCGGTCAGCGCGCCGTCGAAGGACAGTGCGCGGACGTCGTCGCCCACGACGTGGGCGACGTTCGCGTCGAGCCCGAGCCCGGTGGCGACCTCGCGGACCCGGGCGGCCAGCCCGGCCGGGTTGAGCCCGCCGGCGTTGCTGACGATCCGCACGCCGCGCTCGAGGGCGAGGCCGAGGCAGTCCTCGAGCTGGCGCAGGTGGGTCTTCGCGTAGCCCAGCGCCGGGTCGCGCACCGTGTCCTTGCCGAGGATGAGCATGGTCAGCTCGGCCAGGTAGTCGCCGGTCAGCACGTCGAGCGGCCCGCCCTCGAGCATCTCGCGCATCGCCGACATCCGGTCGCCGTAGAACCCGGAGCAGTTGCCGATCCGCAGCACGCTCATCGCGGGGCCCGCCCGTCGCCCGCGGGCCCCGCGAAGCACTGGGCGATGGTCAGCCAGTGGGCGGCGTCGTCGCCGACGGCCACCAGGTCGGTGTCGTCGCGGTGGACGCGCTGGGTGACCAGGAGGCAGAAGTCGTACGCCGAGCCGGTCACCGACTGGGCCGCGTCCTCCGGGCCCCACGACCAGGTCTCGCCGGACGGGGCGGTGAGCTGCACCCGCGGGTCCTCGGCCGGCGCGGTCTCGCCGTGGACGGAGTAGGCGAAGCCTCGGGTGCGGACGCCGAGGTGGGCGACGTGCCGGACCCGGTCGCTGCGCTCGGGCTCGATGCCGAGGGCGTCATAGACGTCGAGGGCGTGGGCCCAGGTCTCCATGAAGCGCGCGGTGGCCATCGAGGTCGCCGACATCGGCGGCCCGAACCACGGCATCCGCTCGCCCTCCGGGAACTCCCGCAGCGCCGTCGTCAGCGCGGTGCGGGCGGTGCCCCACCGGGCGAGCAGCGCGGTCGGCGCCAGCCGGGCGATCTCGTGGGCGCCCGCGTCGACGAACCCGCTCGGGTCGGCCATTCCCTGCAAGACGAGCGCGTCCCAGGCCGGCTGGTCGGTGGCCGCGACGACGGCCACCTCGTCGGTCCAGACGAGGTGCGCCACCTGGGTGGCCACGGTCCAGCCGCTGGCCGGAGTGGGCGTGGCCCAGCCGGCGTCGTCGAGGCCGGCGACGGCGCTCCAGAGGGTGTCGCCCTCCGCCCGGAGGTCCTCAAGCAGGTCGTCGAGCAGGGTCATCGGAGCTCCTTGTCGAGGACGTCGGCCCAGCGGTCGAGCACGCCGTCGCGGCGGCGCGCGTCGTCGGTGATGGTGTCGGCGAGACCGAGGCCGCGCACCAGGTCGAGGGTGGCCTGCACCAGCTCGCGTACGCCGGGCGTCGCCTCGTCGGCCCCGAGCAGCTCGACGGTCAGCCGGTGCACCTCGCGGCCCACCCGCTGCTCCAGCGGCGCGACGGCCTCCATCAGCGCGGGGTCGGTGCGCGCGGCCACCCAGAGCTCGAGCGCCGCGGTGAAGACCGGCGAGGTGAAGTGGTCGGCCAGCACCTGCAGCACCGCCCGGGTACGACGCCCGCCCGCCGGCAGCGCGCTCGCCGCGGCCGCCAGCTCCGCCCCCCGCACCTCGGTCAGGTGCTCGACCGCCGCGACGACCAGCGCGTTCTTGGTCGGGAAGTGGTGCAGCTGGGCGCCCCGGCTGACCCCGGCCCGCTCGGAGACCAGCGTGGTCGACGTCCCGCCGAAGCCGCGCTCGACCAGCAGCTCCACCGTGGCCTCCAGCAGCCGGGCCCGCATCACGCGGGTCCGCTCCTCCTGGGGCACGCGGGTGGGGGTCGGCACCCGGACAGCATCGTCCGGATCCCTACAAACAGTCAAGCCTGACTTTTATTGGGTCGGCGGTTCCTCGGTGGTTGAGGAGGGACGAAGTCCCGTCTCGAAACCCGGTGGGCCGACAGTCGGTCTCCGGGGGCCGGCTCCCGTCCGGCTGGGTTTCGAGAGGGTCGCTGCGCGACCTCCTCAACCACCGGCGCTCCACCCCGAAAGCGACTACGGTGCGGCCGTGAGCCAGCCGCCGCGCCCGCCGTACGCCGGGAATCCCTACGCCCGGCTCTTCCCCGCCGCCGCCCCGGCGTACCGCTACGCGGGCTGGGGTCGCCGCGTGGCGGCCACCCTGATCGACGGCGTCCTCGGGCTGGCCGCGTCGGTCCCCCTGATCGCCGGGTACGCGTGGGTGCTCGCCTCGCTCGAGATCCGGACGGACGGCAACACCGGCGGCACCTCGTCCCAGTACACCGGGGGTCCCGGACCGGTCGTGCTGGTGGCGCTCGGCGTGCTCGTGACCCTGGCGTTCTGGATCTGGAACACCTGCGTGCGCCAGGGTCGGACCGGCGCGACGCTCGGCAAGTCCCACCTCGGCATCCGGGTGGTGAAGGAGAGCACCGGCCGTCCGATCGGCGCCGGGCAGACCTTCGTCCGCTGTCTGGCCCACTACGTCGACAGCCTGGTCTGCTACCTCGGCTGGCTGTGGCCGCTGTGGGACGAGAAGCGGCAGACCATCGGCGACAAGATCATGAGCACGGTCGTCGTCCGCGACTGAGCGCCGTCACGACAACCGCGCCACCAGCGGCAGCCGCGAGCGGGCGGTCAGCCCGACGACCGCGGCGGTGAGCAGCGGCAGCACGACCACGATGCCGAGGATCAGCAGCCACGGGACGTCGAGGAACGGGCCGACCTGAGCCCCAGAGGGGGTGCAGGAGCCGGACCCGGTGATGACGCACGTGTCGCCTCCCATGGTCGTCAGCGGGCGTGACACGGCCATCCCTGGGACGAACCCGACCGCCGCGCCGAGCACGGCGCCGACGAAGCCGACCACCAGCGCGTACGACGCCGCCACCCCGCGACGGGTCCGCGGCGAGGCGCCGACGGCCGACAGCGTGGCCAGGTCGGGACGGGCGTCGGACAGGGCGAGGAAGGTCGCGGTGAGGGTGCCGCCCAGCATCAGCAGGGCACCCAGGCCCGCCAGCACGAGCTGGATGATCAGGGTCTCGTCGTCGGCCTGGTAGCCGCGCTCGACGTACATCTCCTGGCCGTCGGCGGTAGCGGCCAGTACCTCCCCGACGGCCTCCTCCTGGTCCTCGGTGACGTCGGCGTCGGGCAGCGCCAGGGCGACCGTGACCACGTCGAGTCCCATCCCCTCCGCAGCCGCCGGTGCCAGCACCGCGGCCGGGCCGGCACTGCCGGCCTCGATCGGGACGAGGAGCGCGGGCAGGGTCGCCGCCAGAGTCCGGCCGACCTGCTCGCCGGTCCGCCCGTCGTAGCGCCCCACCTCGACCCGGACCTCGTCGGCCTCGACGCCCTCGTCGGTGAAGGCGACCGCCCCGCCGGAGGCGAGCGTCCGCTCGGCCGCGGCGCGGACGTCCGGGTCGATGCCGAGGATCCCGGGCGGCAGCTGCTCGCCGACCAGGAGCGACGAGCCGAACGCGGAGCCGACGCTGCTCAGCAGCCAGTCGGCGTCCGCGGTGGTGACGGTGCTGCTGACCAGCTGCTCGTCGCCGAGGTCCTCCGCCAGCCCCCGCACGTCGACGAACTCGGCACCGGGGATCTCCTGCGCAACGGCTGCGCGGACCGCATCGGCGTACTGCCCGCCGAGGGTCGGCACGACGGCCATGCCCATCGGCAGGACCGGCGTGTAGGTCGCCTCGCGCTCCGCGCCGTCGCTCGCGGTCGAGATGCCGAGCGCGACGACGCCGGTCACGGTGGCCGCGACGGCGGCCACGGCCGGGACGGTGCGGGTCCGGTGCCGCGCCGCATCACGTACGGCGAACCGCAGGCTGAGCGGCAGCCGGCCCGCGAGCCGGCCCAGGAGCGCCAGCACGACGGGGACCAGCAGCACCATGCCGAGCACCGCCGGGATCGCCGCTGCGGCGATCAGCAGCTCGCCCCCGGGGCGCGCCCCGAGCACCGCGCCGACGATGCCGACGGCGAGCAGCACCACGCCGACCAGCGGTGAGCGCAGGGACGGCTTGCGGTCGCCGCGCCGACCGCCCAGCACCGCGACGACGTCCTGCCGGGACGCGAGGTGGGCCGGGACGAGCGCGGCCAGGAAGGCGCTCAGCAGACCGAAGCCCGCCACGCCGACCAGGGGCAGCCACGGCACGTCGAACGGTCCGAGCCAGGAGGAGCTGAACGACTGCGCCACCGGCACCAGGGCGGCGGCGAGACCGATCCCGAGCACGACCGCGCCGACCGAGGCCACGCCGCCGAGGACGACCGCGCTGGCCAGGACAACGCGGCGCGCCTGGGCCGGCGTTCCTCCGCTGGCCGCGACCAGGGCCAGGGTCCGCGCCTGGCGCCGCGCCCCGACGGCGAAGGACGGTCCGGCGAGCAGGACGACCTCCAGCAGCGCCATGACCACGACCAGGGCGATGATCGCGACGAAGGCGTCGTCGGTCGAGCTCTCCCAGAGCTCGACCTCGTCGGAGACCTCGGAGGCGGGCGGCGGATCGGCGATGACCGCGCGGGAGTAGGCCTGCACCCCATGCTCGTTGAGCGCACGGACCTCGTCCCAGCCCATCGGTCCGCCGCCGACCAGCCAGGTGCGGCCCTCGTCGTACGCCTCGAAGCCGAGGCTGCCGACCGGACCCGCCGCCGCCGCCTCCGAGCGCACGGTGCTGGACTCGGCGATGCCGACGACGACCGGCGCGGCGTCGGAGTCGCGCAGCCGGAGCGCGTCGCCCACGGCGTACCCCTTGTCGGCGAGTGCTCGGTTGATCACCACCTCGCCCGTGTCGCGGGGCAACCGGCCCTCGTCGAGCTCGACGAGACCGTCGGCGATCGGGTCCGTGAGGTCGACCTCGGTCACCTCGGCGTTCACGGCCCCACGGTCGGTCCTCAGCGTCGCCCAGCTGCGCCGGATCTCGATGGTCGGGCGGCCGTCGAGGGCCGCCTCCAGCCGGTCGAGGGCCGGCGCGGCGTCCCGGTCCTCCTCGAGGTTCACGCCGTCGTCGGGGTCGGGCGCCTGGGCGAGCCTCCCCACGCCCTCCTGCACCGTCACCAGCGCCGCGGCGGCACCGAGCTCACGGTCGAGACCCTCCTGCGCGTCGACCTCGGTGGTCGCGATCAGCACCGCCGCGGCCGTCACCGCCAGCACCGGCAGCGCGATCATCACCAGGACCAGCGCGCTGCGCGCCCGGGAGCGGAGCGCGCCACGCCAGGCGAGCCGCAGCGGCAGCCGCCAGCCCCTCATCGCCCCTGCCCGGCGTCGAGCAGCGCGTCGACCGGGGCGGACCCCGACTCGTCGACGACGACCCCGTCGCGCAGGAAGACCACCCGGTCGGCCCAGGCCGCGTGCCGGGCCTCGTGGGTGACCAGGACTCCGGCCGCGCCCGCGTCGCAGCGGGCGCGCAGCAGCTGGAGGATGTCCTCGCCGGTCTCGGTGTCCAGGGCGCCGGTCGGCTCGTCGGCCAGGATCAGCCGCCGCTCCCCGACCACGGCCCGGGCGATCGCGACCCGCTGGGCCTGGCCACCGGACATGTCGTCGGGGAACCGGTCGGCGAGGTGGCCGATCCCGACCTCGTCCAGCGCCAGCCGGGCGGCGGCCCGGGCCGCGCGCGGCCGCTGGCCGTCGAGCTCGAGCGGCAGCGCGACGTTCTCGGCGGCGGTGAGCGCGGGGATCAGGTTGAAGTCCTGGAAGACGTAGCCGACGGCGGTACGGCGCATCCGCGCCCGGTCCTTCAGCCCGAGCGAGCCGAGGTCGGCGCCCTCGACCGTGACCGTCCCGGAGGTCGGGCTGTCCAGCCCGCCGGCCAGCGTGAGCAGGGTCGACTTGCCGGACCCGGACGGGCCCATCACCGCGACCAGCTCGCCCGCGGCGGCCGTGAACGTGACGGACTTGAGGGCCTCGACGGCGCTCGCGCCCTCGCCGTGGACCCGGCTGACGCGGTCGAGGGTCAGCACGGCGCTCATCGGGTCGCCGCCGGACGGACGGGCCGCGGTCGTCGTACGAGCCGGAGGCGGAGCCGGGCCTGGTCGAGCCAGCGGGCCTCGGCCCGGGCGATCAGCGCGGCCTGGGTCGGCTGGAGCTCGCGGCTCATCGGGCCTCCTCCTGGACGGGAGCGGACGCCGGCGCCGCGGACTGCTCGCGGGCCGCCCGTCGCAGCCGGGACTCGCAGTGGTCGAGCCAGCGGATCTCGGCCTCCGCGGCGAAGACCAGCGAGTCGAGGACCAGGCCCCAGGCCAGGTCGACCCGCTCCGCGCCGCGCTCGCTCCGCTTGAGCCGGGTGTAGTCCTGCAGCGCCTTCATGGTCGCGGTCCGCTGCTGCTGGATCACCCGGCCGACGTCGACACCCGGGACCGTCACCGCCAGCGCCAGCTTGATCGCCAGCTCGTCGCGCGGCGGCTGGGTGCGCGCGACCGGGGTGGTGAACCAGGTCGCCACCTCACCGTGCCCGTCCTCGGTCAGCCGGTAGACCACGTGGCCCTCGTCGTCGGCCCCCGCGCCGGCCACCAGGCCGTCGCGCTCGAGCCGGGTCAGGGTCGTGTAGACCTGTCCGACGTTGAGCGGCCAGGTGCCGCCGGTGCGCTGCTCGAACTCGCTGCGGAGCTGGTAGCCGTACATCGGGCCCTGCTCGAGCAGCGCCAGGAGTGCCTGCCTGACCGACATCGTTGACCTCCACGGTCCCTAGATACTCGGTATGTATACCACGTATGCACCCGGCGGGGCAGGACGTTCGGGCACACTCGGCCCATGCCCACCACCCTGATCACCGGCGCGTCCTCCGGGCTCGGCGCCGAGATGGCCCGCCAGCTCGCAGCGACGGGCGAGGACCTCGCGCTGTGCGCCCGTCGTACCGACCGGCTGGAGGAGCTGCGGGCCGAGATCCTCGCCGCGCACCCCGACCGCCGGGTGGCGGTCCGCGCCCTCGACGTCAACGACCACGACCAGGTCTTCGAGGTCGTGCGGGCCTTCCGCGCCGACCTCGGCACCCTCGACCGGGTGGTCGTGAACGCCGGCCTCGGAAAGGGCGCCCCGCTCGGCACCGGCGGCTTCGCGGCGAACAAGGAGACCGCGACGACCAACTTCGTCTCGGCCCTGGCCCAGTGCGAGGCGGCGATGGAGGTCTTCCGCGACCAGCGCGCGGGCCACCTGGTGGTGATCTCGTCGATGTCCGCGATGCGCGGGCTGCCCAAGACGCTGACGACGTACGCCGCCTCGAAGGCCGGCATCGCCCACCTCGCGGAGGGGCTGCGGACCGAGCTGCACGGCACCGAGCTCGGCCGTACGGTGCACGTCACCGTGCTCTATCCGGGCTACATCGCCTCGGAGATGAACGAGAAGGTCGCCCAGCGCACCCCGCTGATGTCGACGACCGAGAAGGGCGTGCAGGCCATGGTCGCCGCGATCGAGAAGCGGGTCGGCTCCGCCTGCGTGCCCGCGCTCCCGTGGGCACCGCTGTCGCTGGTGATGAAGCACGCCCCGCTGCCGGTGCTGAAGCGGCTGATCTGAGCCGGACGCGCAACGGCGCCCGGGACCACGAGGTCCCGGGCGCCGCCCGTCGTACGGCGGAGCGCGCTACGGCGTGACGACCGAGACGTACGTCGGGTCCTTCGACCCGGCGTAGGTCAGGTAGCCGTAGTAGCGCGTAGCCGGGGTGAGGCCGGTCCACGAGAGCCGGAACGACGTCCGCTTGCTGGCGGTCACCGGCACCGGGTTCGGCGTGGCGGTCAGCGCCCCCTCGTCGGGGACCCCGCCGATGCCGAAGTAGCGCACCTCGTAGGGCATCGGGCTGCCGGCCGTGCCGGCCGAGAACCCGTTGACCGCGGCCAGGTAGGTGCCGGCCGGGAGCCCGGTCAGCGTGACCGCCTCGTCGGCGCTGCCGGTCGCGACCTCGGCGACCAGGGCGGCGGTGGCCGGGTCCTGGGCGCAGGACGACACCGACAGCAGGAACATGTCGAGGTCGGCGGTGTCGTCGGCCGAGTCGAGCTCGAAGCGGGCCCGGTCGGTGCCGGGCGCCACCGTGACGCACTCGTACTCGGTCGCCCGGGTGGCCACGCTGCCGGTCGACACCACGGCGGGCGTCAGCCCGGCGGTGGTGACCCGGACGCTGCCGGTGGTCCCGGCGGTGATCGGGACGTCGGCCGAGCCGGCGACGCCGCTGCCGGTGACCAGGTCGGGCGCCGTGACGGCGACCGGCTGGAGCGCGACCGGCAGCCGCACCTCGGTCGGACCGCTCAGCCGCACCGCGCCCTTGGCCCACTTGTCGAGCGGGGCGGAGGTGCGGGTGAAGGTGAACCGCACCCGGATCAGGTCGTTGGCCCGGCTGGAGCGGACCTTCTTCACGCTGGACCGGACCTTGAAGCCGGGCACCGTGCCCTTGACCCGCCACACGCCCTTCGAGGTCGCCCGGAAGGTGCGGACGAACGAGACCTTGCCGGTGACGCCGCTCTTGGCCATCGAGGGGACGTTGAGGTCCTTGGCCGCGATCGCCGGGGTGCCGGTGTCCAGACCCTGGCCGGTGATGAAGCCGCGCCAGTCCTTGCCGCTCGTCGTGACGAACAGGCCCGGCTTCAGGAGCTTCCGGGGCCGGACCTGGCCCGCGCCCTGGCCGAACCAGTCGCTCGACTTCTTGCCCTTGGCGTTGCGCGCGCTCGTGGCGGTCGTCATCATCGCCGACTTGATCTCCATCGGGGTCCAGCGCGGCTTCACGCCCTGGACGAAGGCCGCGAGGCCCGCGATGTGCGGGGCGGACATCGACGTACCGGAGTAGAGGTCGAAGCGACGGCCCTGGTTGGACGGCGGCGAGACGGCGGCGAGCACGCTCACGCCGGGAGCCGAGATGTCGGGCTTGAGGATGTCGCTGTCGTTGGCCAGCGCCGGACCGCGGGAGGAGAAGCCGCCGACCTGCGGGAGCGGCGTCTTCTTGCGGGTGGTGTTGCCCTTGTCGAAGCGGGCCCGCGCGGGCCCGTCCGCGGCGAGGTAGCGCAGCACCTTCGGCAGGTCGAGGTGGCTGATGTGCACCGTGGGTACGGCGTGGAACTCGGCGTCCAGGCTGCCCTCGGTCGGGTTGGCGAGGATCATCGCCTTGCCGCCCGAACGCTTGACCTCGGCGCTCTTGGCGGTCCGCGCCTGTACCCCGCGCAGGCAGAGCACCATGGTGCCCTTCACCTTCGCCGGGTCGAGCGTGTTCGGCCCGCACAGCGCAGCGTCCTCGGCCGCGACGCCGGCCTTGCCCGCGTCACGCGCGGAGATGAGCCGGAGGCCCTTGATGCGCCGGTTGACGACGGAGGCGCCCACGATCCTGCGGCCGTTGCCGAGCCGGACGGTGTTCTCCAGGTTGGCGTGGGTGGTCGCGGCGACAGTGGTCAGCCACGGGCTGTTGTGGGCGACCGTCGAGGCCCCCGGACCGCTGTTGCCGGCGGAGGCGCTGACGAAGACGCCGGCCTCGGCCGCGCCCTCGAAGGCCAGCTCGACGACGTCGAGGACGGTGTCGGTGGCGCCCGAGATCGAGAAGTTCAGGATGTCCGCCCCGTCGGCGACGGCGTCGTCGATGGCCGACAGGATGGCGCTGTTGTAGCAGCCGCCCGTGTCCTCGTCGGTGTCCTCCCAGCAGACCTTGTAGACCGCGAGCTTCGCGGCCGGGGCCATGCCGGAGATCGGGCCGAAGTCGCGGCCCTCGACCTTCGAGTGCCGGACCCGGTTGCCGGCGGCCGTGCTGGCCGTGTGGGTGCCGTGGCCGTCGCCGTCCCGGGTCGAGATCGACTCGTCGGGCGAGATCTCGGCGGCCGGCGTCTCCGCGAGGAAGGCCTCGGGGTAGTAGCGGGCACTGATGATCTTGGTGTTGCACAGCGAGACGGTCCAGGCCTCGCCCTTCTCGCACTCACCGGTGAAGACCTCGCCGTCGGCCTTCTCCATCCGGGTCTTCGTGCCGTCGCGAGAGATGTCCCACTTCGTCTTCGGCTTCTTCGACAGGCTCCGACCGGAGAAGGACTTCGACTCCGGCCAGATGCCGCTGTCGAGGTCGGCGATCACCACGCCGTCGCCGGCCCGCTTCATCCCACCGGCCGCGGCCCAGGCGCCCCGCTTGCCGGTCAGGCCGAGGAACTTCGGGCTGTTCCAGGTGTCGAGCTTGCGGGCCTCGTCGCGCTCGACGGCGAGCACCCGCCGGTCGGTCGCGAGGGCCAGCGCCTGCTCGCCGGTCAGCTCGGCGGAGAAGCCGTTGGTGGCGACGGTGTAGCTGGTCGCGACCTTGGCGCCGACGCCCTTCGCGAGCGCGTCCTGGCTCGTGCGCAGGTGGGCGGCGTAGCGCCGCGCGGCCGAGGTGTCGTCGCGGAAGGCCGCGCCGGGCGCGGCCTTGGTCGCGGGGATCCCCTTCGTGCCGCCGTCGTACCCGGCGACCGAGGGGTCGCGCAGGACGACGACGTACCGGCCGTCCTTGAACGTCGTCGGCTTGCCGGCGGCGACGGTCCGCCCGACGTCGGACCCGTCGGCGGCGGAGGCTGGCGCGGCGGCGAGCAGGGCAGCGACGACCGCCCCGACCGAGACGAGACCGACGAACCGGCGTGATCCTGAGCTGTGTTGGCGCACGTGCAGACTCCTGACTCTGGTGCCCGGTCGAGCGCAGGCGCGTGCGACCCCAGGGCCTCTTTACCCAAAGTGATCAGTCTTCCCTGGTCAAGAGGGGTGAGCCGGAAACCTCCGTCATCACCCGTTCGGGCGGGATCCACCCGGAGTTCAGCGATAGGTGAGCGTGTCCCCGGCCAGGTGCGGGTGCTCGTTGAAGGTGAGCAGCCGGGTGCCGCTGCGGCCCACGACCACCCGGGTCACCGAGCTGTTGACCAGCACCGTGTTGAAGGCCGACCAGAGCCGGGCGGGGTCGGTCGGGTCCACCAGGCTCGCGGCGGCCGCGCCGATCGGGCCACCGGAGGTCACCACGACCACGGTCCCGGTGCGGGCGCGGTCGACGGCCCGGTCCAGGGCGGCCCGGGTGCGGGCCAGGAAGCCGTCGTACGACTCGCCGCCCTCGTGGACGTGGCCGGCCACCCAGTGGGCGGTGGCCCGCTCGAAGAGGTCCTGGAAGGCTCGCCGGTCGGTCGGCAACTCCTCCCCCATCGCGCCCACCAGGGTCACGTGGTCGAACTCGTCCCAGTCGGCGTCGACCTCGGGTACGACGTCCCAGCCCGACGTCTCCAGCATCGCCTCGGCCGTCTCGCGGTGCCGGCGCATCCCGCCGCGCACGACGGCGTCGGGCCGTACCCCGAGGCCCGCGAGGTGCGTGCCGAGCAGCCGGCCCTGCTCGTGGCCGGTCGGCGAGAGCACGTCGTAGTCGTCGGCCCCGAAGGACGCCTGGCCGTGCCGGACGAGGAGGAGCAGCCCCATCAGGTGCCGGTGAGTCGCCGGCAGCGCGACTCGAGGTAGCCGACGGCGGGGCCGAAGACGGCGTACTGCTCGTTGGTGGTCTGGCCGTGGAAGTAGCGGTACCAGATCTGCTGGGCGATCACCGCGAGCCGGTAGAGGCCGAACACCTCGTAGAAGCGCCACTGCTCGGGGCTGACGTCGTAGCCCATCCGCCGGGTGTAGCGCTCGACGATCTCGGCGCGGGTCCACATGCCGGGGGCCTGCGAGGGCTGGCGGCGGAACATCTGGAAGAACTCGTCGTCGCCCTCCTCGACCCAGTAGGCCATCGAGCCGCCGAGGTCCATGAGCGGGTCGCCGACGGTGGCCATCTCCCAGTCGAGGACGCCGACCACCCGGGTCGGGTCGTCGGGCGCCACGACCAGGTTGTCGAGGCGGAAGTCGTTGTGGATCAGCACCTGCGCGACGTCGTCCGGCTGGTGCTCGGCGATCCAGGCCTCGATCGCGCTCCAGTCGCCGGTGTCCTCGGTGCGGGCCTTGGCGAACCGGGAGGTCCAGCCGGCGACCTGGCGACCGACGTACCCCTCGCCGCGGCCGAGCGCGGCCAGCTCGGGGTGGGCGGCGACGTCGACGGAGTGCAGCTCGGCCAGCACGTCCCAGGCGTTGCCGCACAGGGTCGAGACGTCGTCGCGGCTCATCGTCGGCGGCAGGTCGCGGCGCGGGACGGTGCCCTCGACCTTGGCCATCACGTAGAACGGCGAGCCGATCAGCGCCTCGTCCTCGCAGAAGCCGACCATCTCGGGGACGTAGGGGAAGACCGGCGCGAGCGCGGCCTGGATGCGGTGCTCGCGTCCCATGTCGTGGGCGCCGGCGGCCTTCTGGCCGGAGGGCGGGCGGCGCAGGATCAGCTCGCGGTCCGTCATCCGCAGGAGGTAGGTCAGGTTGGACGCCCCGCCCGGGAACTGGCGGACCTCCTCGATCGGCCCGAGGCCCAGCCACTCCTGGACGGCCGCGGTGTCGAAGGCGTCCTCGTCGCGGACCGGCTTGGCCGGATTGCCGTCGCTCACCGCTCCGCCCTCTCGTGCAGCTTGCGGGCCTGGTCGCGCATGATCGCGTCGTAGGTCGCCCGGTCACCCCGCTTGAGTCCGTACGCCGTGCGCCCGGCCTCGTCGGGGAGGATCATCTCGTCGCCGCGGTCCAGCCCCTCGAGGACGGCGCCCGCGATGTCCGCGGCCGACGTCGGCGAGTCGTCGACCAGGGCGCGCATGGTCTCGGCGAGCGCCGAGTCGGCGCCGCGGATCGAGCTCATCAGGTTGGTGCGGAAGAACGACGGGCACACGACGTGCGCGGTCACGCCGTACGACGCGAGCTCGTGGCCGGTGGTCTCGGTCAGGGCGACCACCGCCGCCTTCACCGCGTTGTACGACGCCATGCCCGCGGGGTGGACCAGCCCGGCCAGGGACGCGACGTTGACGATGCGGCCGCTGCGCTGGCGCTTGAACATCGGCACGAAGGCGCGGGTGCCGCGGACCGCGCCGAACAGGTTGATCTCGGTGATCCACTGCCACTCGTCGAGCCCGGCCACGTCGAGCCGCCCGCCGCCCGCGACGCCGGCGTTGTTGACCAGGACGTCGAGCCCGCCCCAGGTCTCCTCGACGTGCTGTCGTGCGGCCTCCCAGTCGGCGTCACTGGTGATGTCGAGCGTCAGCCCTTCGTTGGTCGAGTAGCCGTCGCGAGGAACGAGCGGCGGCGTATCGAGACCCGCCACATCGGTGCGCAGCACCTCGTCGCCGCGCGCCTCGAACGCCTCGGCCAGTGCCGCTCCCAGCCCGGAGGCGGCACCCGTGATCAGGACCCTGCTCATCGCTTCGCTCCGTACTTCCCCAGCTCCAGGCGGGCGACGACCCCGCGGTGCACCTCGTCGGGCCCGTCGGCCAGCCGCAGCGCCCGGGCGGCGGTCCACGCGGCCGCGAGCGGGAAGTCGTCGGAGAGACCGGCGCCGCCGTGCAGCTGGATGGCCAGGTCGATGACGCCCTGGGCCATGTTCGGCACCGCGACCTTGATCTGCGACACCTCGGACAGCGCGTTCAGCGGGCCGCCGACATCGAGCTTCCAGGCCGCGTTCAGCACCAGGAGCCGCGCGGAGTCGATCGCGATCCGGGCGTCGGCGATCTTCTCGCGGTTGCCGCCCAGGTTGGCGATCGGCTTGCCGAAGGCACTGCGCTCGAGGGCCCGCGTGCAGGCCAGCTCGAGGGCCAGCTCGGCCAGCCCGATCAACCGCATGCAGTGGTGGACCCGGCCCGGCCCGAGCCGGCCCTGGGCGATCGAGAACGCCTCGCCCGGACCGCTGATGATGTTCTCGAGGGGGACCCGCACGTCGGTGAACGAGACCTCACCGTGGCCCAGCGGCTCGTCGTACAGGCCCATGGTGGAGAGCATCCGCTCGACCTTCACGCCGGGCGCGTCGCGCGGGACGAGCACCATCGAGTGCCGGTGGTGGCGGTCGGCGTCGGGGTCGGTGAGACCCATGAAGACGAAGATCCGGCAGTCCGGGTGGCCGACGCCGGTCGACCACCACTTGCGCCCGTTGATCACCACCTCGTCGCCGTCGACCACCGCGGTCGCGGCCATGTTGGTCGCGTCGGAGGAGGCCACGCCCGGCTCGGTCATCGCGAACGCGGAGCGGATCTCGCCGGCCAGCAGCGGCTCCAGCCACTGCTTCCTCTGGGCGTCACTGCCGTACTTCAGCAGCACCTCCATGTTGCCGGTGTCGGGCGCGTTGCAGTTCATCACCAGCGGAGCGATCGCGCTGCGGCCCATGATCTCGGCGAGCGGGGCGTAGTCGACGTTGGTCAGCCCCTCGCCGTACCCCTCGCTGTGGCCGGCGGGCAGGAAGAGGTTCCACAGCCCCGCGTCCCGGGCCTTGCGCTTCAGCTCGTCGATGACCGGCAGCACCTGCCACGGGTCACCGCTGCGGCGCTGCTCGGCGAGGTCGGCGTGGTACGCCGCCTCCACCGGCTCGATCTCCTCGGCGACGAAGGCCCTGACCCGCTCGGTCAGGTCGGCAGCGCGCGGAGACGGTGAGAAGTCCATGTGACCGACCTTACGTAGAGGCCGAGTCAGCAGAAGTGGGGGCGCGAGTCAGCACTACTGGTGCTGACTCGACCCCCGACTTCTGCTGACTCGGCGGGGAGCGGGATCAGGCGGGGAAGGTCTCTCCCCGCTCGGCCAGGTCACGCAGGTACGACGTGGGGCGGAACCGCTCGCCGTACGTCTCCGCGAGCTCGTCGGCGCGCTTCACGAACGCCGCCAGGCCGATGGATCCGTCGGCGGCCTCGTAGCCGGTCATGAACTGGGCCGCGCCGCCGGTCATCGGCGGGAAGCCGATGCCCATGATCGAGCCGATGTTGGCCGCGGCGGCGGAGGTGATGACGCCCTCCTCGAAGCACTTGGCCGTCTCGAGCGCCTCCGCGAAGAGCATCCGCTCCTTCATGTCGACGAACGGGATCTGCTCCTCGGCGATCGGGAACTGCTCGGCCAGGCCGGACCAGATCGAGCCGCGCTTGCCGTCGACGTACTCGAAGAAGCCGGCGCCCTTCAGGCGCGAGGGGCGGTCGAGGCCGATCATCGTGTCGACGACCGCGGTGCCCGGGTGCTCGGAGTACGGCGTGCCGTCGCGCTCGGCCGCGTCGCGGGTGGCCTTGGCGATCTTGGCCATCAGCTCCATGTTGAGCTCGTCGGTCAGCTGCAGCGGGCCGACCGGGTAGCCGGACTGGGTCGCGGCGCGCTCGATCGAGTACGGCCGCTGGCCCTCGGCGAGCAGGGCCAGGCCCTCGTTGACGAAGAAGCCGATGACCCGCGAGGTGTAGAAGCCGCGGCTGTCGTTGACGACGATCGGGGTCTTCTTGATCTGCTGCACCACGTCGTAGGCCTTGGCGAGGGCGACGTCGGAGGTCTCCTTGCCGCGGATGATCTCGACCAGCGGCATCTTGTCGACGGGGGAGAAGAAGTGCAGGCCGATGAAGTCGGCCGGCCGGTCCACACCCTCGGCGAGCTCGGTGATCGGCAGCGTCGAGGTGTTGGAGCACAGCAGCGCGTCCGCGTTCACGTACGGCGCGATCTCGGCGAAGACCTTCGCCTTCAGCGACGGGTCCTCGAAGACCGCCTCGATGACCAGGTCGCAGCCGGCCAGGTCGGCCGGGTCGCCGGTCGGCGTGATCCGGTCGAGCAGCTCCTGGGACTTCTCCTCGGTCAGCTTGCCCCGGCTGACCGCCTTGGCGTTGAGCTTCTCGGAGTAGGCCTTGCCCTTCGCCGCGTTCTCGTCGGAGACGTCCTTCAGGACGACCTCCATGCCGGCGCGGGCGCAGGAGTAGGCGATGCCGGCGCCCATCATGCCGGCGCCCAGGACGCCGACCTTGGTGGCCTTCCACGGCTCGATGCCCTGGGGGCGGAGCGAGCCGGACTTGATCGCCTGCAGGTCGAAGAAGAACGCCTGGATCATGTCCTTCGAGCCCTGGTTGATGACCAGGTTCGTGAGGTAGCGCGACTCGATCCGCGAGGCGGTGTCGAAGTCGACCTGGGCGCCCTCGACGGCCGCGGACAGGATCGCCCGCGCGGCCGGGAAGACCGCGCCCTTGGTCTGCTTGCGCAGCAGGGCGGGGAAGGCCGGCAGGAAGCCGGCCAGGGCCGGCGACTTCGGCGTACCGCCGGGCATCTTGTAGCCGGGCGCGTCCCAGGGGCTCAGCGTGGTCTCGGGGTTGGCCTTGATCCAGGCCTTCGCGGCCGGGACCAGCTCCTCGCGGGTGGCGACCAGCTCGTCGACCAGGCCCTTCTCCTTCGCGGCCGACGCCTTGAACTGGGCGCCGGTGAGCAGGATGTCCATCAGGCCGGCCTGGAGGCCGAACTTGCGGACGATGCGGGTCACGCCGCCGCCGCCGGGCAGCAGGCCCAGGCTCGACTCGGGCAGGCCGACGATCACGCCGGGGCCGTCCCACGCGATGCGGTGCTGGGTGGCCAGGCAGATCTCGTAGCCGCCGCCGAGCGCCGCGCCGTTGATGGCGGCCACGACCGGCTTCGGGAACTTCTCCAGCCGGCGCAGCGCCGCCTTGACGGTCTCGCCCAGGGCGAAGACGTCGGCCGCGTCGTCGGGTCCGGCCTGGACCATGTTCTTCAGGTTGCCGCCGGCGAAGAAGGTCTTCTTCGCGCTGGCGACCACGACGCCCGTGACGTCGGCCTCCTCGGCGTACAGCCGGTCGACCGCGGCGTTCATGGAGTCGATGTAGAGCTGGTTCATCGTGTTCGCGCTCGACGTCGGGTCGTCGAGGGTCAGCGTCACGATGCCGTCGGCGTCGCGCTCGTAGTGGACGGCGGACTGGGTCTGGGTCTCGGTCATGGCTCTCTTCCTCAGACGATCTCGACGATGGTGGCGATGCCCATGCCCCCGCCGACGCAGAGCGTGGCGAGGCCGCGGCGCTGGTCACGACGGACCAGCTCGTCGATGAGCGTGCCGAGGATCATCGCGCCCGTGGCGCCGAGCGGGTGGCCCATGGCGATCGCGCCGCCGTTGACGTTGGTGATCTCGTGGCTGATGTCGAGGTCGCGCATGAACCGCATGGCGACCGCGGCGAACGCCTCGTTGATCTCGAACAGGTCGATGTCGCCGACCTCGAGACCGGCCTTGGCCAGCGCCTTGCGGGCCGCGGGGGCCGGACCGGTGAGCATGATCGTCGGGTCGGCGCCGGAGACCGCGGTCGCGATGATCCGCGCACGCGGGGTCAGACCCAGGTCGGTGCCGACCTGCTCGGAGCCGATCAGCGTGAGGGCGGCGCCGTCGACGATGCCGGAGGAGTTGCCGGCGTGGTGGACGTGGTCGATCTTCTCGATCCAGTGGTACTTCTCCAGGGCCACGTCGTCGAAGCCCGCGTCGGCGCCGATGCCGGCGAACGACGGCTTCAGACCGGCCAGGCCCTCGGGCGAGGTGTCGGGCCGGATCGTCTCGTCGGTGTCGAGGACGGTCAGGCCGTTGATGTCCTTGACCGGCACGATCGCGCCGGAGAAGTAGCCGTTGGCCCAGGCCTTGGCGGCCCGGTGGTGCGACTCGGCGGCGTACGCGTCGACGTCGTCGCGGTTCCAGCCCTCGATGGTCGCGATCAGGTCGGCCCCGATGCCCTGCGGCACGAAGCCGGCGCGGAACGCGGTGGCCGGGTCGGAGGCCCAGGCACCGCCGTCGGAGCCCATCGGCACCCGGCTCATCGACTCGACGCCGCCGGCGAGGATCAGGTCCTCGAAGCCGCCGCGGACCCGCGAGGCGGCCTGGTTGACGGCTTCCAGGCCGGAGGCGCAGAAGCGGTTGAGCTGCACGCCCGCGACGGTGTCGGGGTAGCCCGCGGCCAGCGCCGCGGTCTTGGCGATGTCGCCGCCCTGGTCGCCGATCGGCGAGACCACGCCGAGGACGACGTCGTCGACGCGCGCCGGGTCGAGGCCGGGGTTGCGCTCCTTCACCTCGTCGAGGAGGCCGACGACGAGGTCGACCGGCTTCACCTCGTGCAGCGAGCCTGCTGCCTTGCCCTTGCCGCGCGGCGTACGAAGGTGGTCGTACACGAATGCTTCAGCCATGACCGTCCTAGCGAGTGATCGAGGGATGTGCTCCGATTGTGACACTATTGGTGTCACGGTCAAGACCTGAGAGGTGGATCACGTGCCCGACGACGAGCTGCTGACGCTCGACCAGCTGACGGCCCGGGTCGGGATGAGCGTGCGCAACGTGCGCTTCTACACGACCAAGGGCCTGGTGCCGCCGCCGATCCGGCGCGGCCGGTCGGGCTACTACTCCGGCGACCACGTGGCCCGGCTGGAGCTGGTCCGCGAGCTGCAGAGCCACGGCTTCACGCTGGCCGCGATCGAGCGGTACGTCGCCGGGCTGCCGGCCGACGCCGCGCCCGAGGACATCACCCTGGCCCGGACCATGCTCGCCCCCTGGCAGGCCGACCTCCCGGTCGAGATGGACCGCGCCCAGCTGGAGCAGCGGGCCGGCCGGCCCCTCGACGAGGACGACGTCGCGACCCTGCAGGCGCTCGGCATCGTCCGGCTCCGCGAGGACGCCTACCTGGTCGCCGCCACCCAGCTCAGCATCGGCGTCCGCCTGCTCGACCTCGGCTTCCCCCGCGAGGTCGCCGTCGCCGCCGCCCGGGTCTACCAGGAGCACGGCCGGCAGATGGCCGAGGAGCTGCACGCGGTGATCGCCGAGAAGCTCGCCCCGCGCTACGGCGACAGCTCCGAGCTGTTCCAGGAGGTCCTGGAGCGGCTCAAGCCGCTGTCGGTCGGCGGACTCGTCACGGCGTACGAGTCGGCTGTGGCGCGGACGGCGCGCACGACGACGATCCGACCCTCGCGCGGCTAGCCCCCTGGTTGAGCAGCGGGGAGCGCCGGCGACGAGCGTGTCGGAACCCGGTGAGCCGACCGACCGCCTCGATCGAGGTCGCTTGTCGGGTGCGGGGGTTTCGACACGGTCGCTGCGCGACCTGCTCAACCCCCGGGGGGGCCGCGCGACGAAGCCGAGTCGCTGTCAGCCGCCGAGCGTGACCACTCCCGCACCCGGCGCGTCGAGCCGCACCTCCACCGGCAGCGGTACGGCGTCCGTCATCGCCCCGCAGAGCACGACCGACCCGGCGGGCAACGTCTCGCCGCGGGCCGCGAGGTGGCCGGCCAGGTGCACCAGGGCGAGCAGCGGGTCGCCGAGGATCGCCGCGGGGCGGACCGTCTCGGTGCGCCCGTCGACAGTCCACGAGCAGGCCAGGCCGGGCAGGTCGTCCGAGAGCGGGAACGGGTCGCCGAGCACGAAGCCGGCGGCGCTCGTGGCGTCGGCCAGCACGTCGGCCAGGCGGAAGCGGTAGCCGTCGTACCGGCTGTCGAGGACCTCGAGGGCGAGGTGCACGGCTCCGACGTACGACGCCGCCTCGGTGCGGGTGAGCGGACCGTCGAGGTCCCGGGCGAGGGTGAACGCGATCTCCGGCTCGACGCGCGGCTGGACGAGCGAGGCGAGGTCGACGGACGCCATCGCGTCGGTCAGGAAGCCGACGATCGGCTCGGCGATGCCCATGGTGTGCTGCTTCGGGGCGCTGGTCAGGCCGAGCTTGGCCCCGACCACCCGCTCCCCCGCGGCCACCCGGGCCGCCCGGTCGACGTCCTGCACGGCCAGGCCCCAGGCGGCGTCGAGGCCCGGCTCGTCGTCGGTGAACGGCCGTCGGGTACGACGCCCCGCCCGGACCGTACGCAGCTCGACCGCCGCTTCCGCGGGCGTCATCCGAGCCGCGCGGTCAGCCAGGCGGACAGGACCGCGACGGTCCCGGCGGTGAGACCGTGCCCGGACGGGTCACGGTGGCCGGTGACCTCGGCGCCGGACGTGTCGTGCAGCCAGCTCCAGGTCCGGTCGAGCAGCTCGCGCGGGATGACCGTGTCGGCGTCGCCCTGGGCCACCAGCACCGGGACGCCGTCGAGCCGACCCGCGCCCACGTCCATCCCGGCGTCCTCGAACGGCAGCGTGCCGAGCAGGACGGCGACCCCGGCCCAGCGCTGCGGGTCGGTCAGCAGCAGGCCGCCGGCGAACGCCGCGCCGCCGCTGAAGCCGACCAGCACCACGGGTCGGCCCGCGGGCGCGACCTCGTCGAGCCACGCGCGGAACCAGGCGGTCGTCGCGGCCAGGCTCTCGGCGACCGGCCGGCCGATCCCCCGGTTGGCGAACCACGCGTAGCCGCCGCCCTCGGCGATCGGGGCGCGGACGGCGACGTACTCCGGTCCGCTCGGCAGGTGGCCGGCCAGGCCGAGGATGTCGGTCTCCGACGAGCCGCGCCCGTGCAGCAGCACGACCAGCGGCGATCCGGGGTCGGGATCGCCGTACCGGGCGACGACGGGGGGCTCGAACACAGCGCGACTCCTTGCGATTGAACTTTCAATCACACCCTAGTGGGTACTGCACGACCATGACCTCCGTTCTCGTCACGGGCGCCACCGGCTTCGTCGGCCAGCGTCTGGTCCCCGTCCTCGTCGACGCCGGTCACGACGTGAGGGCGATGACCCGCCACCCGGAGACGTACGACGGGCCCGGCGAGCCGGTCTTCGGCGACGTGCACGACCCCGGATCGCTCGCCGACGCGCTCGCGGGCGTCGACGTCGCGATCTACCTGGTGCACTCGCTGGACGACGACGACTTCGAGCACAAGGACGCCGACGCGGCGCGCGGCTTCGGCCTGGCCGCCGCGGCCGCCGGGACGCAGCAGATCGTCTACCTGGGCGGGCTCGGCAAGGACGGCGACGACCTCTCCGCCCACCTGCGCTCGCGGCGCGAGGTGGAGCAGCTGCTCGGGGAGTCGGGGGTGCCGGTCACCGTGCTGCGTGCCGCCATCGTCGTCGGCGCCGGCGGCATCTCGTGGGAGATGACCCGCCAGCTGGTGAAGAACCTGCCGGCGATGGTGGTGCCGAGGTGGGCCACCACCCGCACCCAGCCGATCGCGCTCGAGGACGTGATCCGCTACCTGGCCGGCGTCATCGGCAACGACGCGGCGCTGGGACGGGTCTTCGAGGTCGGCGGGGCCGACCAGGTCAGCTACCTGGAGATGCTGCAGCAGGCCGCCGAGGTGATGAACGGCCGCAAGCCGCCGATCTTCGTGGTCCCGGTCCTGACGCCGAAGCTGTCGTCGTACTGGATCTCGTTCGTCACCAACGTCGACGTGACCACCGGGCGCAACCTCATCGACTCGATGGGCACCGAGGTGATCCAGACCGACTTCGCGATCCGCGACGTCGTCCCCGGCGAGCCGCTGACGTACGCCGAGGCGGTCCGCAAGGCCGTCGCGGAGAGCTAGCCGATCACCTGGGGCAGCACCAGCAGCATGGCCAGCGACCAGGTGATGTGGGTGAGGATCGGCGCCAGGATGCCGCCGGAGGCGCGGCGCTCGAGCCCGACCACGACGCCGAGCAGCACGGCCGCGAACGAGAGCATCAGGTTGCCCGTCGCGAGCGTGGCGATCGGGTAGGCGACGCTGGTCCACAGGACCGGTCGGCGCGGGATGGCGGCGTACGCCGCGCCGCGGAAGAACAGCTCCTCCGCGATGCCGTTGACCAGGGTGATGCCGACCAGCAGCGGCAGCGAGCCCTGGTCGGCGTAGTCGAGGACCGACGACACCTGGTCGCCCAGGAACGGGATCTCGCGCACCACGAGGGCGCCGACCACGAACACGCCCGCGAGCGCGAGACCGACGCCGATCGGCGTCGCCCAGGGACGGACCAGCCGGTCGCGGCGGGCGATCCGGCCGAGGTGGAGCGGGCCGGAGACGAAGGCACCGACCGCCCACACCGCGGCGAGGACGAGGGTCGAGACGTAGAACCACGAGCTGCCGGGCTCGATGCGGAGCGAGAAGCCGAGGACGACCGCCCCGAGGACGACGAACCCGGCCGTCACCAGCTGACGCCGCCGGAGCAGCTCAGGCGGGTCGCGGTGGTCGCGCGGGACGACGTCCCACAACGACCTCCGCATCCAGGCGACGACCGGGCTCATGAGGTCCTAGCGACGACCCGTCGAGAACGACGAGGCGCTGTGGCGCGATCCGCCGCCGCTCTTCGCGGCGCCGGCGGACTGGGTCCGCTTGGCCGCGGGCTTGCGACCCTGGCCGCCGCCCGAGGACTGCCGGCCGCCGGCCTGGCCGCCGCCACCGGTGCCGCCACCGGTGCCGCCACCGCTGCCGCCGCGCCGGCGACGGTTGCGGCCGCCGCCGTTCGCGCCGCCGCCGGCCCCGCCGGGGCGGGACTGCTTCGGCTGCCGCTGCTGCGGCTCGGGGGTGTCGACCACGAGGCCGCCCTCGACGAGCACCCGCTCGCCGGGGGCGAGCTGGGTGAGCACGGGGTGCCGCGGGCCGTCGACCTTGGTGATGGTCGGCTTGATGCCGGCCGCCCGGGTCAGGTCGCGCACGTCGCGGACCTGGTCCTCGGTCATCAGGGTGATGACGGTCCCGGCGGCACCCGCGCGGGCCGTGCGGCCCGAGCGGTGCAGGTAGGCCTTGTGCTCGGCCGGCGGGTCGGCGTGGACGACCAGCGCCACGTCGTCGACGTGGATGCCGCGAGCGGCGATGTCGGTGGCGACCAGGGTGCTGGCCGTACCGGCGTGGAAGGCGTCCATGTTGCGGGTACGGGCGCCCTGGCTGAGGTTGCCGTGCAGCTCGACGGCGGGGACGCCGTTCTTGTTGAGCTGGCGGGTCAGCGCCTTGGCGCCGTGCTTGGTGCGGGTGAAGACGACCGTACGACCGGGCGCGCTGGTCAGGTCGACCAGCACCGGCACCCGCTGCTCGCGGGCGACGTGCAGGACGTGGTGGTCCATCTTGGCGACCGGCGACTGGGCCGAGTCGGCCTCGTGGGTGGCCGGGTTGGTCAGGAACCGCTTGACCAGCACGTTCACGCCGTTGTCGAGGGTGGCCGAGAAGAGCATCCGCTGGCCCTCACGGGGCGTGCGGTCCATGATCCGGCGCACGCCGGGCAGGAAGCCGAGGTCGGCCATGTGGTCGGCCTCGTCGAGGATGGTGATCTCGATGCCGCCGAGGTCGCAGTGGCCCTGGCCGATGAGGTCCTCGAGGCGACCGGGGCAGGCCAGCACGATGTCGGCGCCGCGGCGCAGGCCGGCGACCTGGGGGTTCTGGCCGACGCCGCCGAAGACGGTCATCGTCGAGAGGCCGGCGGACTTGGCCAGCGGCGCGAGGGCCTCCTGGATCTGGCCGACCAGCTCGCGGGTCGGGGCCAGGATCAGCGCGCGGGGCCGCTTGGGCTGCGGGCGCTTGTCGGACGCCTGGAGCCGGGCGACCAGCGGGAGCAGGAACGCGTAGGTCTTGCCGGAGCCGGTGCGGCCCCGACCGAGGACGTCGCGTCCGGCGAGGGAGTCGGGAAGGGTCGCCGCCTGGATGGGCGACGGGACGGTGATGCCGCGCTCCGCGAGGAGGGCGACGAGGGAGGTGGGCACGCCGAGGTCGGCGAAGTTGTGCGAAGACAAAAGAGAGTCACTCACTGTGGCGGTGTCTCGCCAGAAGAAGCGCGCTCATGATGACGAGCGCGAGGCGGGCCCGAGGCAAGACTGGACGGGCCGCACTCCCAGCGTAGGGGTGCGGCCCGTCGTACCCAGCATCGTCGGAGGGTGACGTTGACTACTTCGTCAGCCCGTCCTTCAGATCCTTGGCGGCGTCCTTGACCTTCTCGCCGGCGTTCTTGACCTTGCCGGAGGTCTGGTCGGCCTTGCCTTCGGCCTCGAGGCCCGGGTCGTCGGTCGCCTTGCCGGCGTGCTCCTTGCCGTGGCCCTTGAGCTCCTCGGCCTTGTTGCTGATCTTGTCACCGATGCCCATCAGGGGCCTCCCTCGAGTCGATTGCGTGTCACCGTTCCAGTGACCGACGGCCCGCTCAGGCAAACTCCAGGACGCCGTCGTCGATCCGGTCCGTGCGGATGGTCCGGACGTCGGTGAGGTAGTTCTGCTTCAGCATCCACGGCGCCCGATCACCCTGCTTGGGCAGCCCGTCGAGCGCCCGCAGGACGTAGCCGGACTGGAAGTCCATGAACGGACGCTCGGTCACCGACGGGTCCTTGCGCGGGACCACGCTGCGCTGCCCGCTCTCGTCGAGGTGGGTCAGCAGGCGGACGACGTACTCGCTGACCAGGTCGGCCTTCAGCGTCCAGGAGGCGTTGGTGTAGCCGATCGTGTAGACGAAGTTCGGCACGCCGCTGAGCATCAGCGCCTTGTAGGCCATGGTGTCGCTGAGCTCGACCTTCGCACCGTCGACCTCGAGGTCGATCTTGCCGAACGGCAGCAGCTTCAGCCCGGTCGCCGTGACGATCAGGTCGGCCGCCAGCTCCTCGCCCGAGGTCAGTCGGATGCCGGTCTCGGTGAACGTCTCGATCGTGTCGGTGACGACCGACGCGGTGCCCTGGCGGAAGGCTTTGAACAGGTCGCCGTTCGGCACGAAGCAGAGCCGCTGGTCCCACGGGTCGTACGACGGCTTGAAGTGCTTGTCGACGTCGACGTGGCCGTCGAGCTGGCGATGCAGGGCCTTGCCGATCACGTTCTTGACCAGCGCGGGACGACGGCGCGAGAGCTGGTAGAACCCGGTCGCGACCAGGATGTTCTTCCAGCGCACGAGCGGGTAGCGCAGCCGCTGCGGCAGCCGGGCCAGCTTGGTGGCGAACGGGTCCTTGCCCGGCCGGGACAGGACGTACGTCGGCGAGCGCTGCAGCATCGTGACGTGCTCGGCGGTGCCGGCCATCGCGGGCACCAGGGTGATCGCGGTGGCGCCGCTGCCGATCACCACGACCCGCTTGCCGGCGTAGTCGTAGTCCTCGGGCCAGTGCTGCGGGTGGATCACGTCGCCGCGGAAGTCGTCCTGGCCCGGGAAGACCGGCGCGTGCCCGGTCTCGTAGTCGTAGTAGCCGGTGCAGGCGTGCAGGAAGCTCGCGCTGATCGGCTCGCGGCCCTCGACCTCGACCGTCCAGCGGGCGGTGTCGGAGTCCCAGCTCGCGCGGGTCACCCGGTGGTCGTAGCGGATCAGCGCGTCGACGCCGTACTCGGCCGCGACGGTGCGGACGTAGTCGAGGATGAGCGGCCCGTCGGCAAGCGCGGTGTCGCCGGGCCACGGCCGCCAGTGGTAGCCGAACGTGAACATGTCGGAGTCGCTGCGGATGCCGGGGTAGCGGAACAGGTCCCAGGTGCCGCCGCTCACCGCGCGGCCCTCCAGGACCGCGATGCTGCGGTCGGGGTGATGCTCGCGCAGCTGGCAGGCGGCCCCGATGCCGGAGAGCCCGGCCCCGATGATCAGGACGTCGACGTGTTCCATGCCCACACTGTAAGCGCCTTATTGACGGATGTTCAATAGTCGGCGAACAGCTCGACGAACCGGCGGAGCAGGTGTGGCGGCTCGGTGACCGTCGCCGCGCGGGCGCCGTCCACGAGGACCTGCTCGTCGGCCGGCTCGAAGTAGCCGTATCCGGCGTAGACGTGGATCCGGGTCACGATCCCCTCGACGTCGAGCTCGGGGTGGAACTGCGTGGCGTAGACGTTCCTCCCGAGCCGG
Organism: Nocardioides sp. CCNWLW216; assembly: GCF_037120545.1. Lineage (NCBI taxonomy): Bacteria > Bacillati > Actinomycetota > Actinomycetes > Propionibacteriales > Nocardioidaceae > Nocardioides > Nocardioides sp. CCNWLW216. The sequence continues at coordinate 448,627 of NZ_JBBBBJ010000003.1, read as the reverse complement.
AAGGCCTGGACCGGGCAGCCCGCCCCCTCACCCAGCAGTACGGCGCCTCGCGGCAGCCGGCTGACCGCCTCCTGGTGGCCGAGGAAGGCCTCGAAGGTCTCCGGCAGGACGCCGGTCAGCGGGTCCTCCCGGCCGGCGTCGGTGAGGGCGACCGTCACCGCGCCGATCGGCTCGGCGTACGTGCGGTCGACGACGCCGCCGCGGAGGGTGCCCAGGGTCCCGATGCCGTAGCAGGCGCCGAGGAACGGCGAGTCGCGCTCGAGCACCCGCTCGGCGAGCGCACGCAGCTCGGCCTCGACGCGTCGCTGGGTGTCGCTCTTGGCGTCCTCGGGGTCGCTGATGTTGAACGGACCGCCGCCCAGCACGATCCCCGACCAGGCGTCGAGGTCGACCTCCCCCAGCTCGTCCCGCTCGAGGCGGACCCGTCGTACGTCACGCTCGTCGAGACCGGTGAAGCGGAGGACGGCGTCGTACTCGCCGTCGGCCGCGAGGTCCTGCGCGCGGGTGCCGAGGAAGAGGAACGGCTTCACACCTGGACCGCTACCCCCCGGGCGATCAGTCCATCCACGTCCGCGATGCCCCAGGCGGTCAGGGCCTCCCGGGTCTGGCTGCCGGCCTCCGGGGCGGGCGCGCTCCCGAGGGTGGCCTCGGTGCGGGAGAAGCGGGGCGCGGGCGTCGGCTGCAGGGTGTCGTCCTTGGTGACGAAGACGCCGCGGGCCTTCAGGTGCGGGTGCTCCGCGGCCTCGCTCATCGGCAGGATGCCGGCCACGCACGCGTCGCTGCCCTCGAACACCTCGACCCACTCGGCCTGGGTTCGGGTGCGGAAGGTGTCGGCGAACAGCTGGCGCATCTCGTCGTACCGGTCGAGGTCGTACTGGCCGGGGACCACGTCCTCGACGCCGAGGAGCTTGATGAACGTCGCCCAGAACTGGGGCTCGAGCGCGCCGACGGACATGTGCCGGCCATCGCTGGTCTCGTAGAGGTCGTAGAACGGCGCGCCGCCGTCGAGCAGGTTGGCCGCGCGCTCCTCCTTGAACGTGCCGGCCCCGACGAACGCGGCCGTCATCGCGTTGAGGTGGGCGGTGCCGTCGACGATCGCCGCGTCCACCACCTGCCCCTGCCCGCTGACCTTCGCCTCGAGGAGCGCGGCCAGGATCCCGATGACGAGGTACGTCGAGCCGCCGCCGAAGTCGCCGAGCAGGTTGGTCGGGAAGTGCGGCTTGGTCTTGTCCTGCCCCAGGCCGAACAGCGCGCCGGTGATGGCGACGTAGTTCATGTCGTGCCCGGCGGCGTGCGCCAGCGGTCCGTGCTGCCCCCAGCCCGTCATCCGGCCGTAGACCAGCCGCGGGTTGACCTCCGCGAAGTCGTCCGGACCGATCCCGAGCCGCTCCGCCACCCCCGGCCGCATCCCCTCGACCAGGACGTCGGCGTCCCGCACCAGCTCCCTGATGGTGGCGATCGCCTCCGGGTCCTTCAGGTTCAGCGCCACGCTGGGACGGCCGCGGTTGAGGATGTTCTTGGCCCCGCCGGCGAGCAGCTGCCCGCCCGGACGCTCGACCCGGATGATGTCGGCCCCCAGGTCGGCCAGGATCATGCACGCGTGCGGGCCCGGCCCGATCCCCGCGATCTCCACGACCTTGACGCCCTTCAGCGGGCCGGTTCCCTGTCCCAGCTCTACCGTCATGCGGTTGATGATGACAGTTTTACTGTCACGTTTGTAGGGGGTCTCGGTGGGTGGTGGCGGGCCGGCCGTCGGTTCCGGGCACAGCGGTGAGTAGTCCACCGTTCCGGGCCGGCCACTGGTGGATCAGCCACCGGCGTACCGGCGTGTTGCGGCGACACGCCCGGGGGGCGGTGAGCTGTCCACCATCCGCGACGGCGAAACGGTGGACTGCTCACCGCCACCATGCCGGCCCACCCCACGTCCACAACGCATCCCCGCGAGCACGCCGTCCACAGGCCCCGCGCAAGCCGACCCGCGACTGTCCCACACGAGCTGCGATGGTCGGATGCGAGCACTTCCCGATCTCCTGCTACACGGTCCGTTCACCCGGGCGACCGCCCGCGAGCTGAAGGTCAGCGACCGGATGCTCGAGGGCCGTCGCTTCGTGCGGGTGCTTCCCCGGGTCTGGCGGCACCGTGACCATGTCATGACGGAGGAGGACTGGGTGCTCGCCGCCCGGCTCGCGCTGCCCGACAGAGCCCGCCTGACCGGCATCAGCCGCATCCAGCAGCTCGGCCTCGACTTCGGGCCACGACTGCCCGTTCGGTTCGTCGTCGAGGGCGACCTGCACCTCGCGCACCACGAGGTCTTCCTCCACCGGACCGTGCGGCTGCCACCGACCGACGAGGTCGGCGTGACCCCGGCGGCCGCCTACCTCGCCTACTGCGCCCGGGCTCGGGTGGTCGACGCGATCAAGGTCGGCGACTGGCTGCTGCGCCACGGGCACGTCACCCGCGACGAGATCCGTGCCCTCGCCGCAACCCAGCTGTGGCGCGACGGGGCGAACGAGGCGATCTGGGTCCTCGACCATCTCGACGGTCGGGCCCGGTCGCTCCCGGAGTCCGAGACCCGGGCCGTCCTGGTGTTCGCCGGTCTTCCGGTCCCCGAGGTCAACGTGGCAGTGCCGGTCGACGAGGACGTCGAGGTGGTCGTGGATCTCGCCTACCGCGTCTACCGGCTGCTGGTCGAGTACGAGGGCAGCCAGCACCAGGAGGACCGCGACCAGTACAACTCCGACATCGACCGCTACGCCGTGTTGCGGGACGCGAGCGCCGGCTACGGCTACGTCCAGGTCACCCACGAGAAGCTCCGGCACGCCCGCACGTTGGTTGGCGAGGTCTTCCGCGCACTGGTCCGCCGCGGGTACGACGGCCCACCGCCCACCTTCGACGGCCTCTGGCCCCTGCTCTTCAGCCGCCTGTCGACGGCTGTCGGCCCGCGAGAGCGTCCGTACTCCTCGGCCAGCGGTGAGTGATCCACCGTTCGCTCGGGCGATTCGGTGGGCAGCACACCGCCGTACCGGCGTTTCTCGCTGACGCGCCGCGCGGGCGGTGAGTCAACCACCGTTCGGGGGCGCAGAACGGTGGATAGCTCACCGCCCCCGGGGGCACGCACCGCCACCCCCCCCCCCCCCCCCGGCCCAGCGGGACGGCCCCTACAGCACCCGCCGCAGGAACTGCCGCGTCCGCTCCTCGCGCGGGTCGGAGAAGATCTCGGCGGGCGGGCCCTGCTCGAGGATCCGCCCCTGGTCGAGGAAGCAGACCTTCGTGGCGACCTCGCGGGCGAAGGCCATCTCGTGGGTGGCCAGGACCATGGTCATGCCGGCGGCGGCCTCGGCGCGGACGATCGCGAGGACCTCGCCGACCAGCTCGGGGTCGAGGGCGGCGGTGATCTCGTCGAGGAGCAGGACCTGGGGGCGGGTGCAGAGGGCGCGGACCAGGGCGGCGCGCTGCTGCTGACCGCCGGAGAGGCGGTCGGGGTGCTGGTCGACGTGCTCGCCGAGGCCGAAGCGGGTCAGCAGCTCGCGGGCCTGCGCCTCGGCCGCGGACCGCGAGATGCCGTGGACGCGGCGCGGGGCGAGGGTGCAGTTGTCGAGGACCGACAGGTGCGGGAAGAGGTTGTAGGCCTGGAAGACCATGCCGATCTGCTTGCGGACCTCGCGCGGGTCGACCAGGGGGTCGGAGATCTCGCGGCCCTCGAAGCGGATGACGCCGTCGTCGATCTCCTCGAGCAGGTTCAGGCAGCGCAGCAGGGTCGACTTGCCGGAGCCGGACGCGCCGATCAGGCAGACGACGTCGTGCGGCGCCACGGTCAGGGCGATGTCGTCGAGGACGACGCGGTCGCCGTACGACTTCCGCAGGCCGGAGACCTCCAGCAGCCCGGTCACAGCGCCCCCGCCCTCTCGCGCGCGAGCGCGCGGCGCCCGAGCCAGTCGGTCACGCGCGCCAGGGGGATGGTCATGGCGATGAACATCGCGGCGACCACGACGTACGGCGTGTAGTTGAAGAGGTAGCCGGTCGAGTCACGCGCGGCGAAGACCGCGTCGAACACGCCCACGATCGAGACCAGTGCGGTGTCCTTCTGCAGCGAGATGAAGTCGTTGAGCAGCGGCGGGGCGACCCGGCGCACGGCCTGCGGTACCACCACGAACCGCATCGACTGGGCGCGGCTGAGACCGAGCGCGGAGGCGCTGTTGAGCTGCGAGGGGTGGATCGACTCGATGCCCGAGCGGAACACCTCCGCGACGTAGGCGCCGTACGAGAGCACGAGGGCGACGCCGGCCCAGACGTACCGGTCGTTGGTCAGGCCCTGCAGCTCCAGGGCGGGTACGCCGAAGCCCAGCAGCAGGACCAGCAGCACGGTCGGGACGCCGCGGAACAGGTCGACGTACAGCACGGCCAGCACCCGCGCCGGCGTGAGCCACGGCGAGCGCGCGGTCCGCGCGAGCGCCACCGCCAGACCGAGCACGAGGATGAACACCTCGCAGATCAGGAACAGCTTGATGTTGATCCACAGGCCGTCGAGGATCGCCGGGAAGGTCTCCCGGGCGACCCCCGCGTCGAAGAAGGTCGAGCGCACCGTGGCCCACCCCGGCGACGAGGTCAGCCCCACCGCCACCGCCGCGAAGACCGCGACGGTGACCGCGGTGGCGATCAGCACCGACCGCCGGCGCAGCGACCGGCGGACCTGCCGGCGCTCGAGCTCCCGGGCGCTGGGCTGCCAGGTGCTCACTGGAGCTCAGGCACGTCCACGACGTCGGAGAGCCACTCCTGCTCGATCTCGTCGAGGGTGCCGTTCTCGCGCAGCGCGGCGAGGGCGTCGTTCACGCACGGCACCAGCTCGCTGCCCTTCTCGAAGAGCAGGCCGAACTCCTCGGTGTCGCCGACCTCGGGCTGGAACTGGCCGACGATGGTGGAGTCCTCGATCTCGACCGCGGAGATGTAGAACGCGGTCGGCAGGTCGGCGAGGACGGCGTCGATCTGGTCGTTCTGGAGGGCCTGCTTGGCGGCGTTGGTGTCCTCGAAGACGGCCGGGTCGGTGCCGGGCTCGATCACGTCGCGGATGGCGGTGAGCGAGGTGGTCCCGGTCTGGGCGCCGAGGCGCAGGTCCTTCAGCTCGGCCAGCGTGGTCGCGTTGGCGGCCTTGCTGCCCTTGAGCGCGACGACGGCCTGGGCGGCGGAGTAGTAGCCGTCGGAGAAGTCGACGACCTCGGCCCGCTCCGGGGAGATCGAGATCTGGTTGATGTCGAAGTCGAAGTTCTTCTCGCCCGGCGCGTACGACGTGTTGAAGGGCACCTTCACCCAGGTGACGTCGTCCTTCGCGAAGCCGAGCTCGTCGGCCACGGCGTACGCCACGGCGGACTCGAAGCCCTTCTCGTTGGTGGGGTCGTTGTCGGTGAACCACGGCTCGTACGCCGGGGAGTCGGTGCCGATTGTCAGCTGGCCGTCCGTCTTCAGCGCCAGGTCGTCGACGCCGCAGGCCTCGCCGCTCGCGCCGGAGTCGCCGGAGGAGTCCGCGGCGGAGTCGCTGTCGTCGACCGGCGCGCAGGCGGAGGCGGCGGCGAGGGTCAGCAGGACGGGCACGGCGAGGGCGGTACGACGCAGGCGCATGGAGGAATCGTAGGGCCGCAGGTCGGCACCTCGGGCCAGCCCTCCGGCACTTGAGGTGGAGGTCACGTCCCCACCGGACCGGCGAGCGTGGTCGCATGACGATCCTCCTGTCCGACCCGCGGGTCGCCGCGGTCCCGGTCCACGAGTGCGGCGAGCCGCTGGTCCGCCTCGACGCCGGCTTCGGCCCGGCGCGGGCGCTGGTGCGCGCCGGCCTCGCCGACCGCCTGGTCGCGGCCCGGCACGCGCTCCCACTCGGCGTCACGCTCCGAGTGGTCGAGGGCCACCGCTCGGTGAGCGACCAGCGGGCCATCATCGAGCGGTACGACGCCGAGGTGCGCGCGGCCCACCCGCACGCCGACGCGACCGAGCGGGCCCGCCTGGTGAGCCGGTTCGTCTCCCCCGTCGACGTCGCGCCGCACGTCGCGGGCGCCGCCGTCGACCTGACCCTGGTCGACGCCTGCGGGGACGAGCTCGACCTCGGCACGGCGATCGACGCGACCCCGGAGCAGTCCGACGGCCGGTGCTTCACGGCCGCGGCCGGCATCGGCGCCGACGCCCGGGCGCACCGCGACCTGATGGCGCGCGTGCTGGGCGGGGCCGGGCTGGTGAACTACCCGACCGAGTGGTGGCACTGGAGCTTCGGCGACCGCTACTGGGCGCTGGCGACCGGCGCCGCGGCGGCGTCGTACGGACCGCTCGACGTGGCAGTCGCGGCATGAGCGCCGTGGCCGCGACGACGTACGCCGCCCCGCGGGTGAGCGCCCCGCAGCTCGTCGTCGACCCCGCCGCGATCGCGGCCAACACCCGCCTGCTCGCCGCTCGCGCGACCGGCGAGCTGATGGCCGTGGTCAAGGCCGACGGGTTCGGGCACGGCGCCGTCACCGTCGCTCGCACCGCGCTGGCCAACGGCGCCACCGGCCTGGGCGTGACGAGCATCGCCGAGGGCCTCGCCCTGCGCGAGGCCGGGCTGCGGGCGCCGGTGCTGAGCTGGCTGAACCCGGTCGACGCCGACTTCGCCACGGCCGTGGCCGCCGATCTCGACCTGGCCGTCCCGAGCGCCGCACACCTCGACGCGGTCGTCCGGACGGCGCCCGGCGCCCGCGTCCACCTGCACCTCGACACCGGCCTCGCCCGCGACGGAGCGGAGCCGACCTCGTGGGCCCGCCTGTGCCGCACCGCCCGGCGGGCCGAGCAGGCCGGGCTGCTGACAGTTGTGGGCGTGATGGGCCACCTGGCCTGCGCCGACGAGCCCGGCCACCCGTCGAACGCGACCGGTCGGACCCGGTTCGCCTGGGGCCTGGAGACCGCCCGGGCGACCGGGCTGCGGCCCGTCGTACGGCACCTCGCCGCGACCGCGGCCACTCTCACCGATCCGCGCAGCCACCACACCACGGTGCGGGTGGGCGCCGGCCTGGTCGGCATCGACCCGTCGGGGAGCACCGAGCTGACCTGGGCGATGACCCTGAGCGCCCCGGTCGTGTCCGTCCGGCGGGTCCGCGCCGGGACGCCGGTCGGCTACGGCCACAGCTGGACCACGCCGCGCGCGACCACGCTGGCCCTGCTCCCCCTCGGGTACGCCGACGGCCTGCCCCGCGCCGCGTCGGGGCGCGCGGAGGTGCTGCTCCGCGGGCGCCGCTGCCCGGTCGTGGGCCGGGTGTCGATGGACCAGGTGGTCGTCGACGTCGGGGACGAGCCGGTGCTGGCCGGCGAGACCGCGACGGTGCTCGGCCCCGGCACCGCCGGCGAGCCGACCCCCGCCGACTGGGCCGCCTGGTCCGACACCCTCCCCCACGAGGTGGTCACCGGCTTCGGGCCGCGGATCACCCGCGGCACCGTCGTGTCGTCGCTGCGAGGCGTGCGATGACCCGCGTGGCCGTCATCGGCGGCGGCGCGAGCTGCGAGCACGACGTCTCGTTGGCCTCGGCCGCCGGCGTCGCGGACGCCCTCGAGGAGCGGTACGACGTCGTCCGCCTCACCGTCGGGCGGGCCGGCGAGTGGGAGGGCGGCCTCCCCGCCGCCGTGGCGCAGCTGCAGCGCTGCGACGCCGTGGTCCCGGTCGTGCACGGCCCGCTCGGCGAGGACGGCACCCTGGCCGCGCTCTGCGAGCTGGCCGGCGTGCCCTACGTCGGCTCCGGGGTCGGCGCCGGCGCGCTGGCGATGGACAAGTGGGCGACCAAGCTGGTGGCGAACGCGGTCGGCGTCGCCACGGCGCCGGGCGTGCTGCTCACGGCGGCCACCGCCGCGGCGTACCGGTTCACGCACCCGGTCGTCGTCAAGCCGGTCGCCGCCGGCTCCAGCCACGGCGTCTCCCTCGTCCGGACCGCCGAGGAGCTCGCGCCGGCGCTGGCCGCCGCGCTCGCGCTCGACGACCGCGTGCTGGTCGAGGAGCTCCTGGTCGGTCGGGAGATCGACGTCGCGGTCCTGCGGACGCGGGACGGGCTCGTCGTCTCGCCCGCCCTCGAGATCGTGGTGGACGGGCTCTTCGACTTCGACGCCAAGTACGGCGGGTCCGCCGACTTCCGGGTCCCGGCCGTCCTCGAGGACCCGGACCGCAAGGCGCTGGAGGACGCCGCCGTCGCGGTGTACGACGCCCTCGGCTGCGCCGGCGTGGCCCGCGTCGACTTCTTCTGGACCGCCGACGGTCCGGTGCTCAACGAGGTCAACACGATGCCGGGCTTCACCGAGCACTCGCAGGTCCCGCGGATGTTCGCCGCCGCCGGCCTCGCCTACGCCGACCTCGTCGACCTGCTGGTCCGGGACGTCCTGGCGTGAGGATCCAGGGCCTGGACCTGCTGAGAGGGATCGCCGTGGGGCTGGTGGTGCTCCGGCACGCCCTCCCCGACCTCGCGCCGGGCGCCGGCGTGGTCGGGGTGGTGATGTTCTTCGCGCTGTCCGGCCACCTGATCACCGGGGTGCTGCTCGGCGAGCTGCAGCGGACCGGGCAGGTCGACCTGCGGCGCTTCTACGTACGCCGGGCCCGCCGGCTGGTGCCGGCCCTGCTGCTCGTGGTGGCCGGGGTGGCGCTGGTGACCCTGCTGCTGGACCCCCTCGGCGACCGGTCGTCGCTGGGCAAGGACGTGCTGGTCGCCCTCACCTGGACCGGCAACCTCCCGCGCCTGACCCCCGACGGCGCGACCTTCCACCTGTGGACGCTGGCCACCGAGGAGCAGTTCTACCTAATCTGGCCGGCGCTGCTCGCCCTCGCGTTCCGGCGCCGGCTGGTGCTGGTGCTGCTGGTCGCCGCGACCGCCGTCTGCCTGGCGGCCTGCCTGGTGACCGTCCTCTGGCTGCACGCCGAGCCCGATCTGGCCTACGCGCTGCCGACCTCCTGGGCGGTCTGCTTCGTGATCGGCGCGGCGAGCCGGATCCTGTCGCCGCGGCTCGCCGTACCGTCGTGGGCGCCGGGGGCCGCGCTCGCCGGCCTGGCACTCCTGAGCGTGATTCCATTGCGGGGTCATGCGCTCACCTACCTCGTCGCCGGCCCGGCCGTCGCGCTGCTCACCGCCGTGCTGCTCCTCGCCTGGCGCGACTGGACCGACGTGACCGCGCCGACCCTGCGACCGCTGGTCGCCCTCGGCACGATCTCGTACGGCGCCTACCTGTGGAACTACCCGCTCACCCTCTGGCTGCGCCCGCACGGCGAGTACGCCGGCCTGCTCGCCGCGGCCCTGACCGTGCCGCTGGCGCTGCTCAGCTGGCACCTGGTGGAGAAGCGGTTCGCCCCCGCCCGCACCCTGGTCGCCGCGTGAACGAGCAGCAGTGGCAGCGCTGGCTGCCCGACGCCGCGCTCGGGCTCGCCGTCCTGGTCGCCGGGCTGGTGGAGGCCACGGGCCGCGACTACGTCACGACGTACCGCCCTGCCCTGGTGCTCGTCGCCCTGGCGATGGGCCTCGCGGTCGGCCTCAGCCGGGCGGCTCCGGCCGCCGCGCTGACGCTCGTCTGGGGCATGGGCGTGCTGCAGGTCGCCGGGAGCGTCGACCTGATGATCGTCGAGCTCGCCATCGCGGTGGTGGCCTTCGGCTGCGCCCGCTGGGGATCGACGGCGACCGTGTGGCTCAGCGCCCTGTCGATCCCGGCCGCCGCCGCCATCACGGTCGTCTACATCGGCCTCTTCGGACTCGGAGTCCTGGCGGAGAACGCCGGCCTGGAGACGCTGGTCCGGCAGAACTACAGCTACGACGACGCCTGGCAGGTCGCCGCGGCGATCATGGGGATGTCGCTGCTCGGCGTCCCGTGGCTGGCCGGCCTCGCCCTGCGGTACGTCGCCCGCGCGCAGTCCTCGCAGGCCTCCCAGGAGGTGGCCGAGGACGAGGCCGCCCGGGCCGTGCACGACCGCGAGCAGGCCGAGGAGATCGCCCGGCTCCGTGAGCAGCAGACCCGGCTGGCCCGCGACGTGCACGACGTCGTGGGGCACTCGCTGGCGGTGATCCTGGCCCAGGCCGAGTCCGCGCAGTACCTCCCCGACGCCGACACCCAGGCGCTGAAGAGGACGATGGAGACCATCGCGACCTCGGCCCGGGCCTCGCTGCAGGACGTCCGCCAGGTGCTGACCACCACCCAGCAGCCCGCTCCGACCCGGCCGGGCGGGCTGGACAGCCTGATCGAGGGCGTCCGGGCCAGCGGCCACGAGGTCGCCGCGACCGAGGTCGGGCAGGTGCAGCCGCTGCCGCCCGAGCTGCAGACGGTCGCCTACCGGGTCCTGCAGGAGATGCTCACCAACGCCATCAAGCACGGCCGCCGCGACGCGCCGGTCCGGGTCGAGCGGCACTGGCCGGACGGGTCGTGGGAGCACGAGCTGCGCCTCGAGGTCCGCAACGTCAGCCCGGCCCCCGACGAGACCCAGCCGCTGAGCGCCGTCGACGACGGCTCCGGCCAGGGCCTGGAGGGGATGCGCCGCCGCCTCGACTCGATCGGCGGCCGCCTCGACGTACGGCGGCGCGAGGAGCCCGAGGGGCCGACGTTTACGGTGACGGCGTGGATACCGGTGCGACCGACGTGACCGCAGACCCCGAGGGCATCCGGGTGCTGCTCGTCGACGACCAGGAGCTCTTCCGCGCCGGTGTGGCGGTGATCGTCGACGCCCAGGACGGCATGAGCGTCGTCGGCCAGGCCGGCGACGGCCTGGAGGCGGTCCGGCTGGCCGACGAGCTGCAGCCCGACGTGGTGCTGATGGACGTGCGGATGCCCGAGATGGACGGCGTCGAGGCGACCCGGCAGCTGTTCCTGCCCGACCGGGTCTCGCGCCGGGCGAAGCCGCTGCGGGTCGTGGTGCTGACCACCTTCAACCTCGACGACCGCGCCGCCACGGCCATCCGGTACGGCGCCAGCGGGTTCCTGCTCAAGGACACCACCCCGGTGATGCTGCGCGACGCGATCCGCACCGTGCACGCCGGCAACGCCGTGCTCGCCCCGCAGGACCTCTCGACGCTGCTCGACGGCCAGTTCCAGGCGGCGGCGCCGACGCCCGCGTCGTACCTCTCGCTGACGGAGAAGGAGCGCGAGGTGTTCGCCGCCGTCGCCCGCGGGCTCTCCAACACCGAGATCGCCGGGCTGGTCTTCGCCAGCGAGTCGACGGTGAAGACCCACGTGGGCGGGATCCTGCGGAAGCTGGCGCTACGCGACCGGGTCCAGATCGTCGTCTTCGCGCACCAGCACGGGCTGTCAGAGACGCGCTAGCGGATCTGACGTTGGTGGTCGAGCGAGCCGCGCGACTGAGGAACGAAGTCGCGGCCGGCGTGTCGAGACCCGTCAGTCCGTAGCAGCCCCGCCCATCGCACCGCCAGCACGCAGAGCGCGGCGGGCAGGACCAGCGCGAGGGTGAGCGAGGTGCCGGCGGCCAGCCAGCCGATCAGCGCCGGGCCGGCGAGCAGGCCGAGGTACCCGGCGCCGACGATGCGGGACATGATCACGCCGCCCCCGCCGGCCGACATCGCGCCGGCGGCGCTGAAGATCTGCGGGACGGTGCCGGACAGACCGAGGCCGAAGAGCGCCCAGCCGACCAGGGTCAGCGGCAGCGCCGGCGACAGCACGGCGACGAGCATCCCGGCGCCGGCGACCAAGGCGCCCCAGCGGACGACGGCCACCGCGCCGATCCGGGCGGTCACCCGGTCGGCGACCAGCCGGCCGGCGGTCATCGCGACGGCGAAGGCGGCGTAGGCCAACGCGGCCAGCGACCCGGCGTCGAGGTGGTCGCGGGCGTGCAGCGCGCTCCAGTCGGCCGCCACGCCCTCGGCCAGCATCAGCACGAAGGCGAGCAGGGCCAGCCCGACGATCCGCCGCGTCTCGGGAGGGACGACGGCCACCGGCTCCACGGCCTCGTCGGCCGCGGCCGCGTCGTACGGCGGCAGCAGGCCGGGCAGCGTGACCGCGGCGACCGCGGCCCCGGCGATCGCCGAGCCGGCCAGGTAGGGACCGAGCGGCACGTCCTGGCCGCGCGCGATCGCCCCCACCCCGGCGCCGATCGCCCCGCCGATCGACCAGCAGGCGTGGAACCCGGACATCAGCGGCCGACCGTGGGCCCGCTCGACCTGGACCGCGTGGGAGTTCATGGCCACGTCGAGCGCGCCGTTGCCGAGCCCGATGGCCAGCACGGCGAGGGCCAGCGTTCCGGCACCGGTCGCGAGCGACGGCAGCGTGACCGCGACCGCGAGCATCGCCACCGCCGTCATCGTGACGACCCGGCTGCCGACCCGGTCGACGGCCCAGCCGCCGACCTGCATGGAGACGAAGGAGCCGAGCCCGAGCAGCAGCAGGATGCTGCCGAGGCTGGCGTGGCTCAGCCCGGCCCGGTCCTCGACCTGCGGGATGCTCACCACCCACGAGGCGAGCAGGAAGCCGTTGACGCCGAAGGCCGCGATCACCGCGATCCGGGCGCGGAGGATCCGGGTGTCGGTCGAGGTCATGCCGCCACCACCCGGACGCCGAGCTCGTCGAGCCGGGCCGCCTCGTCGGCGGTGAGGACCTGGTCGGTCACCAGCACGTCGAACTCCCCCGGGTCGGCGAACCAGGCGAAGGCGGAGCCGCCCCACTTGCTCGCGTCGCAGACCAGCACCCGGCGCTCGGCGGCGCGCATCGCCGCCTGCATCACAGCCGCGTCGCCCAGGTCGAAGGCGGTCGCGCCGCGCAGGTCGAACCCGCAGGGCGAGACGACGGCGGTGTCGACCCGCAGCCCGGCGAGTGCGCGTTCGGTCATCGGCCCGACGAAGGACAGCGACCCGGGGCGCAGGTCGCCGCCGGGCACGGTCACGTCGAGGCCGTCCCGCCCGGCGAGCGCCTCGGCCACGGTGAGCGAGAGCGGGACGACGCGGTGCGGACCGGTCAGGCTGCGGGCCACCTCGGTGCCGGTGCTGCCGCTGTCGAGGATCACCGCCTCGCCGGGGGCGAGCAGGGCCGCCGCGGCGTGGGCGACGCGGTCGCGGCCGGCCGCGTTGGGGTGCGGCTGCGCGCCCGGCACGACGTCCACGCCGCGCAGCCCGGGTCGCCGGGCGCCGCCGTGCACCCGGCGTACGGCGCCGCGCTCGTCGAGCTCGGCCAGGTCGCGCCGGACGGTGGCCTCGGAGGCGCCCACCAGGGCGACCAGCTCGGCCACGGTGGCGCTGCCGGTGGCCAGCACCCGGTCGGTCAGGGCCTGCTGGCGCTCGTCGGTCCGCATGCCGCGACCTTAGACGCCATCTGATCGAACGGTCAAAGCGTGCGCGAACGCTCAGACCGAGCGGGTCACCCGTGCCGGGTTGCCGACCGCGATCACGCCCGCCGGCAGGTCCTTGGTCACCACCGACCCGGCCCCCACCACGGTGTCCGCGCCGATGGTGACCCCGGGGCAGACGATCACCCCGCCCCCGAGCCAGACGTTGTCGCCGATGGTGATCGGCTCGGCCGCCTCCCACTTGTCGCGCCGCGGCCCGGGCTCGACCGGGTGGGTCGGCGTCAGCAGCTGCACGTTCGGCCCGATCTGCACGTCGTCGCCGATCTCGATCCGGGCCACGTCGAGCGCGACCAGCCCGAAGTTCACGAACGTCCGGGCGCCGATGCCGATGTTGCGGCCGTAGTCGACGTACAGCGGCGGCCGGATCTCCGTCTCCGCGCCGATCGCACGGAGCAGCTCCACCAGCAGCTCGCGGCGCCGCGCGCCCTCCCGCGGCCCGGTCGCGTTGACCGCGGTCATCAGGTCGCGGGCGGCGTACGACGCCTCCTCCAGCTCGGGGTCGTCGGCGATGTAGGCGTCGCCCGCCTCCATCCGCTCGCGCATGGTCCGGTGGTCGCGCTCGTAGGCCGTCATGGGCCCGACGCTAGCGACTAGCCCGTGGACCGCGTCTGGGCGGCGATCGTCTCGGCGTACCACTGGAACGACCGCTTGGGCGTCCGGTCCTGGGTCTCCGGGTCGACGTGCACCAGGCCGTACTTCGAGCGCAGCCCGTCGGCGGACTCGAAGCTGTCGAGGAGCGACCAGTAGTAGTAGCCGCGCACGTCGACGCCGCGCTGGACGGCCTCGGCGACCGCCCGCAGGTAGACGTCGAGGTAGTCGATGCGCACCTGGTCGTCGACAACCCCGTCGGGGCCCGGCGGGATCGAGTACGACGCGCCGTTCTCGGTGATGATGATCGGCGGCAGCGCGGCCCGGAAGCGGGCGCGGAAGATGATCAGCCACTCGCGCAGCGAGTCGGGCACGACCGACCAGCCGGCGTCGGTGACCGGGTAGCCCAGCAGCGGCCGCCACTCGAAGGGGAGCAGCGCGTCCTCGCGGGTCGCGCCGACCCGCTGCGGGCTGTAGTAGTTGAGGCCGTAGAAGTCGAGCGGCTGGCGGATGGTGACCAGATCGCCGGGCTCGATGAACTCCTCCATCATCGGCGCCAGGTCGACGGGGTAGCGGCCGAGCAGCATCGACTCCAGGAACACGCCGTTCCAGATCGCGTCGAAGAGCTTGGACGCACCGACGTCGGCGGGGTCGTCGCTGGCCGGCCAGATCGAGGCGTGGTTGTTGGCGCAGCCCACGCTGGTCGCCCCCGCGCCCCGCAGCGCGATCGCCGCGCGGCCGTGGGCCACCAGCAGGTGGTGGGCGACGACGAGGGAGTCGAAGAGCATCTCGCGGCCCGGCGCCTGCTGGCCGAGCCCGTAGCCGAGGTAGGCCGCGTTCGCCGGCTCGCTGACCGGCACCCAGTGCTCGACCCGGTCGGCGTACCGCTCGCCCATGGCGGCGGCGTACTCGGCGAAGCGCTCGATGGTGACCCGGTTGAGCCAGCCGCCGTCGTCCTCGAGCGCCTGCGGGAGGTCGTAGTGGTAGAGCGTCACCATCGGCTGGATGCCGGCCTCGTTGAGGGCGTCGAGGAGTCGGTCGTAGTAGTCGAGACCCGCCTGGTTCCACGCGCCCGAGCCGGTCGGCTGGACCCGCGACCAGGAGATCGAGAGCCGGTGGCCGGTGACCCCGAGCCGCTTCAGCAGGTCGACGTCCTCGGCCCAGCGGTGGTAGCTGTCGGCAGCCACCGCGCACGTCGTGCCGTCGGCGACCTTGCCCGGCTGCTGCGCGAAGGTGTCCCAGATGCTCGGGCCCCGCCCGTCGGCGTCCGCCCCGCCCTCGACGGCGAACGCCGCCGAGCTGGTCCCGAACCGGAACCCTGGAGGGAGCACCGGGAACGTTCGACTTTCGGACTCTTCCCCCATGACACCATCATGGACGTGACGGTCGAGATCCGCCGGGCTTCCGCTCGTTTTACCGAACGTGCGTCAGGCCGGGCCACCCAGCACTCCTTCTCCTTCGGCAACCACCACGACCCGGAACGCCTGCGTTTCGGGCCCATGGTCTGCCACGACGACCACCTGCTGACGGCCGGTGAGGGCTTCGACACACATCGCCACTCGGGCGTGGCGATCGTGTCCTGGGTGGTGAGCGGCGGGCTCGCCCACACCGGCGTCGGCGACCCCCTGGTCGTGGCGCCCGGACAGGTCGCGGTCCTCCAGACCGGCGACGGCGTCGACCACCCCGCGGTCGAGCACAGCGAGGTGGCCGCCGAGCCGCGGACCCGGTTCGTGCAGGTCTGGCTGGCGACCGACGAGCCCCCCGCGCCGTCGTACGACGTCTCGACGCCGACGCTCCTGCCCGGCGCCCTGACCGAGGTCGCGGCCCCGCTGCCCGGCGCCCGGTTCTCGGTCGCCCGGCTCGGGATCGGCGACACCGTCGAGCTGCCCGCCGCCGGCCGCGTCCACGCGTACGTCGCCACCGGCGCGCTGACCCGGTCGTCGCTGGCCGAGCCGCTCGTCGCCGGCGACGCGTTCGAGATGGTCGACCATCCCGCGGTCTCCGTCACCGCTGCGGTCCCCACCGACCTGCTGGTCTGGGCCTTCGGAACACCCTCGCCGGTCGAGTAGTCCGCAAGGAACGAGCGGACGTCTCGAGACCCACCGACGGGTCTCGATACGCTCGCTGGCGCTCGCTACTCGACCGACGACACCGGCCGCCGGCGCTCGCTACTCGACCGACGACACCGGCCGCCGGCGCTCGCTACTCGACCGACGACACCGGCCGCTGGCGCTCGCTACTCGACCGACGACACCGGCCGCCGGCGCTCGCTACTCGACCGACGAGACCGGCCGGACGACCACCAGGGCGGCGGGCAGCACCTCGACCACGGCAACCGGGTCGGCGAGGGTCGGCAGGTCGCCGAGCGGCTCGCCGTCCGCGCCGACGGGGATGCCGCCGCGAGCGGTGCCGTGCAGCTCGACCCGGCGTCCGGTGAGCACCGTGACCTCGTCGAGCGCGACGTGGCCGCCGTCGTAGACCTTCGGCAGGGAGCGGACCAGCTCCAGCCGGGAGGCGGCCTCGATGACGACCACGTCGAGCAGGCCGTCGTCGACCGCCGCGGCGGGCGCGATCTTCATGCCCTTGCCGTAGTACGCCGAGTTCGCGACCACGACCGTGGCCGCGGAGAAGGCGTGGGTCGCACCGTCGACGGTCACCGAGAACCGCCCAGGCTGGTAGGTGGCCAGCGAGCGTACGGCGGCCCAGGGGTACTGCAGCTGCTTCGGCGTCCACCGCATCCGGTGCACGAGCGCGGCGGCGCGGGCGTCGACCCCGGCGTAGACGGAGCCGGCGACGACGCGGGTCGTCGTGCCGGGGACGGTCCAGCCGAGCAGGTCCACCGGCGAGGCCGGGCCGTGCAGCAGCAGCTCCGCGACGTCGGGGGAGGCGGTCGGCAGGCCGAGCATCCGCGCGAAGTCGTTGCCCCGGCCGGCGGGGAGCACGGCGAGGGTGCCGCCGGCGGCCGCGACCTGGCCGGCGAGGTGCGAGAGCATCCCGTCGCCGCCGACCGAGACGACCACGTCGCCGCGACCGACCGCCTCGGTGACCAGCTCGCCCATGGCCAGCGGCCCGGGCGAGTAGGTCACGTCGACCGTCGCCCCCGCGTCGCGCAGCAGCCGCGCGACAGGTACGACGGCCGCGGGCGCCGCCCCGCCCCCGGAGGCCGGGTTGACCAGGAACGTGAAGGAGCGCATCAGTCCACCAGCACCCCGGGGTTGAGGATGCCCGTCGGGTCGAGGTCGGCCTTGACCGCGCGCAGCACCGAGACGCCCAGCGCCCCGATCTCGGCGGCCAGCCACGGCTTGTGGTCGGTCCCGACGGCGTGGTGGTGGGTGATCGTCGCGCCGGTCGCGACCAGCGCGTCGCTGGCGGCCGCCTTCGCCGCCGCCCACTGGGCCAGCGGGTCGTCGGACTCCTGGGCGGCGACGGTGAAGTAGAGCGAGCAGCCGGTCTCGTAGACGTGCGAGACGTGGCAGAGCACCAGCGTCGAGGTCCCCAGGGACGCCACGAGCGCGGCCTTCACGTCGGCGTAGAGCCGCGGCACGTTCGACCAGAAGGTGGCCGTCTCGAGCGTCTCGACCAGCACCCCGACGTCGAGCAGCGAGTCGCGCAGGTACGGCGCGCGGAAGCGCCCCTCGACCCAGGCAGGACCCACACCGGCGTCGGCCGTCAGACCGCCGAGACCGGTCAGGACCCGCGTGACGGCGTCCCGCCTGGCCGCGACCGCCTCGGGTGTCCCCTCGTAGCCGGTGATCATCAGGCACCCGCCGTGCGACGAGTCGCCGATCGCGTCCGGCCGGGCCAGGTTGATCGAGGTCTCGGCCTCGTCGGAGAGCCGCAGCACGGTCGGCAGCAGCCCCGCCTGGGCGAGGGTCCGCATGGCGTCGCGGCCGGCCTCGAAGGACGGCCAGTGCCAGCCCTCGTAGACCTTCTCGGCGGGCAGCCGGCGGACCCGGACGGTCACCGCGGTGATCACGCCGAAGGCGCCCTCCGAGCCGAGCAGCAGCTGGCGCAGGTCGGGGCCGGCGGCGTTGGCCGGGGAGCTGCCGAGCGCGAGCTCGCCGCGCGGGGTGGCGGCGCGCAGCCCGACGACCAGCGCGTCGAAGCGGCCGTAGCCGGCGCTGGACTGGCCCGAGGAGCGGGTCGCGGCGAAGCCACCGATCGAGGCGTGCTCGAACGACTGCGGGTAGTGGCCGAGCGTCAGCCCCTCCGCCGCGAGCAGCGCCTCGGCCTCCGGCCCGCGCAGCCCCGGCTCGAGGGTGGCGGTCATCGAGGTGTGGTCGACGGCCACCAGCCGCTTCATCCGGACCAGGTCGAGCGAGACGACGCCGGCGTACCCCGCGCGCCGGGCGACCAGGCCGCCGGTCACCGACGTACCGCCGCCGAAGGGGACGACGGCGAGGTGGTGCTCGACGGCGAAGGCCAGCAGCGCGGCGACCTCGTCGTGGCCGTCCGGGCGGACCACCACGTCGGGGGCGTCGGACAGGTCGCCGGCCCGCTGCCGGAGCAGGTCGGGGGTCGACTTGCCGCGGGTGCGCAGCCGTCGTACGGCGTCGTCGGTGAGCACGTGCTCGGCCCCCAGCAGGTCCACGAGCCCGGCGAGCAGGGCGGGCGCCAGCCCCGACGGCGGTACGACGACCTCCGCCACGGCCGGGCGGTCGGTCAGGCCGAAGACCAGCTCGACCAGGTCCCGGGCGGCGTCGGGCAGCGGGGCGGCCTGGGCCGGGTCGCCCCAGCGGGAGGGGTGCATCTCAACCGTCATGCGTTACAATGTGACACATGACGTCACTTCGTCACAACCCCGAGTCGGCCGCCAGCCCCCGCGACGGCTACCTGGACGCCGCCCGGGCCTGCATCCTCGACGTCGGCTGGCGCCGCACGACCCTCACCGAGGTCGCGCGCCGGGCCGGGGTGTCGCGGATGACGATCTACCGCACCTGGTCGGACATGCCGCAGCTGCTGGGCGACCTGATGACCCGCGAGTGGACCGGGATCGTGGCCGGCACGACGGGGACCGAGGGGCTGGTCGAGCGGATGGTCGCCACCATCCGCGCGCTGCGCGAGAACGAGCTGTTCGTCCGCATCGTCGAGCTCGACCCCGAGCTGGTCCTGCCCTACCTGCTCTCGCGCCGCGGCCGCTCGCAGGACCTGATCCTGGCCATCGCCGAGGAGGCGATCACCGCCCGGCAGGCCACCGGCGACGTCCGGGCCGGCAACCCCACGGCGATCGCCCGCGCGCTGGTCCTCGCGGCTCACGGGTTCGTGCTCTCGGCCCACACGATGGTCGACGACCGGGTCGGGATGCGCGACCTCGACGGCGAGCTCGAGCTCGCCCTGACCCGGATCCTGCAGCCGTGATCACCCCGGGCCTCGAGGGAGCCCCCGACGAGGTCGACCTGGTCGTCGTCGGCCTCGGGGTCACCGGCGCCGGGGTCGCGCTCGACGCGGTCACCCGCGGCCTGAGCGTGCTCGCGGTCGACGCCCACGACCTGGCCTTCGGCACCTCCCGCTGGTCGTCCAAGCTGGTGCACGGCGGGCTGCGCTACCTCGCCAACGGCCAGGTCGCCGTGGCCCACGAGAGCGCGGTCGAGCGCGGCGTCCTGATGGAGGTCACCGCCCCCCACCTCACCCGCCCGATGCCGTACGTCGTGCCCTTCGACTCGAGCGTGGGCCGGCTGATGGCCGGCGTGACCCGGGCCGGCATGTGGGCCGGCGACGCCCTGCGCCGCGGCGCCCGCACCGACCACGAGACGCTGCCCAGGCCTCGGCGGCTGACCGCCACCGAGACCCTGCAGATGGCCCCGGCCCTGCGCCGGGCCGGGCTGCGCGGCTCGATGATGGCCTGGGACGGCCAGCTCGAGGACGACGCCCGCCTGGTCACCACGATCGCGCGGACCGCGGCGTCGTACGGCGCCCACGTCCGCACCCGGGCCCGCGTGCTGAGCGCGACCGGCACCCGCGTCGAGCTGCGTGACGAGCTGACCGGCGCCACCCGCACGGTCACCGCCCGGGCCGTGGTCAACGCCACCGGCGTGTGGGCCGACACCCTGGCCGCCGAGGTGACCCTGCGGCCCAGTCGCGGCACCCACCTGGTGCTCCGCGGCGACGCGGTCCCGGGCCTGCGCGCGGCCGTCTTCTGCCCGGTGCCGGCGGCCACGAACCGGTTCGTGATGGTCCTGCCCCAACCCGACGGCACCCTCTACGTCGGCCTCACCGACGAGCCGGTCGACGGCGAGGTGCCCGACGTCCCGGAGCCGACCGAGCCCGAGATCGGCTTCCTCCTCGACGTCGTCTCCGCCGCGTTCGCCCGGCCGCTGCACCGCGCCGACGTCGTCGGGGCGTACGCCGGGCTGCGGCCGCTCCTGCACGCCGAGGACGGCTCGACCGCCGACCTGTCCCGTCGGCACGCGGTGCTCACCGGGGCGTCCGGGCTGCTCACCGTCGTGGGCGGCAAGCTGACGACGTACCGCCGGATGGCCGAGGACGCCGTCGACGCCGCCGTCGCCCAGGCCGGTCTCGACGCCGAGCCCTGCCGGACGGCCCGGCTCCCGCTGCTCGGCGCCGCTCCGCGGCGGGTCCTGGCCGAGCTGGAGGAGCCGGTCCGGCTGGTCCGGCGCTACGGCACCGACGCCGCCCTGGTCCTCGCCAGCGCCCGCGAGGTCAGCGGGCTGGGCCACGAGGAGCTGCTCGCCCCGGTCGCCGACGGCGTGCCGGTGACGCTGGCCGAGCTGCTCTTCGGCGTGACCCACGAGGGGGCGGCCGACGTGGGCGACCTGCTCGACCGGCGCACGCGGGTCGGCCTGGTGGCGGCCGACCGGGCGCTCGCCGTACCCGCCGCGGAGCGGGCGCTGGAGATCTGCGCCGCGCACCGATGACTTTCGGGGTCGACCGCTGTCGGTAGGTGGAGGCAGACTGGACGACCGGAGGATGAGGTGCGATGACCACGATCAGCGAGCTCGACGACTTCCCCACGCTCACCGAGCGCTACCAGCGCGAGCTGCTGGCCCACTGCTACCGGATGAGCGGGTCGGTGCACGAGGCCGAGGACCTGGTCCAGGAGACGTTCCTGCGCGCCTGGAAGGCCTCGGCCGACTTCCAGGGCCGCTCGTCGGTCCGCACCTGGCTCTACCGGATCGCCACCAACGTCTGCCTGACCAACCTCGAGGGCCGCCCGCGCCGGCCCCTCCCGACCGGGCTCGGCACCCCCGACGCCGTCGCCGGCGACGCGCTCGAGGCCAACAACGAGATCGCCTGGCTGGAGCCGGTGCCCGACGCCGCGGTCGTGGTCGCCGAGCGCGACTCGATCCGGCTCGCCTTCGTCGCCGCCCTCCAGCACCTCCCGGCCCGCCAGCGCGCGGTGCTGATCCTGCGCGACGTGCTCCGCTGGAGCGCCGCCGAGACCGCCGAGGCGCTCGAGACCACCACCGCCGCGGTCAACTCCGCCCTCCAGCGCGCGCACGCGCAGTTCAAGGACCGCGGGCTGACCGAGGAGAGCGTCGAGCAGGACCTCAGCCCTGAGCAGCTGCGGCTGCTGGACCGCTACGTCGAGGCGTTCTGGCGCAAGGACATCGACCAGATCGTCAGCCTGCTGACCGCCGAGGCGGTCTGGGAGATGCCGCCGTTCACCGGCTGGTACGTCGGCGCCGCGACCATCGGCGAGCTGATCGCCACCGCCTGCCCGGGCGGCAGCTACGACATGCCGATGATCGCGACCTACGCGAACGGCCAACCGGCCTTCGGCCTCTACATGCGCACCCCGGACGGCCACTTCGTGCCCTTCCAGCTCCAGGTGCTCGAGCTGGACGGCGACCGGGTCCGGCACGTGCACGCGTTCTTCGACAGCTCGCTCTTCGCGAAGTGCGGGCTGCCGCTGGACCTGCCGGCCGACTACGAGCCCGCCCAGCTGCCCGTGGGCGCCAGCCGGGGTCCGGCTCCGCAGTGACCCCGCGGCTCGACGACGCCGTCGAGCTGCTGGACCGGTCGCTGGCCTACGCCAGCGGCGCGCTGACCGGCGTCTCCACGGTCGACCTGGACCGCCCGACGCCGTGCCACCGGTGGTCCCTCGGCTCGCTGCTCGCCCACATGGACGACTCGCTCGACGCCTTCCTCGAGGCCGCCGAGGGCGTCGTCGCGGTGGCCCCGCCCGCCCCTGCCCCGGACCGGGTCGGGACGCTGCGCGAGAAGGCCTGCGCCCTGCTGGGCGCCTGGGTCGGGCCCCGGCCCGGCGAGGTCCTGGTCGGCGACGCCGCCGTGGCCAGCCGGGTCCTGGTCGCCGCCGCCGCCCTCGAGATCACCGTGCACGGCTGGGACGTCGCCGAGGCCACCGGCTCGCCCCGCCGGGTGCCCGCCGAGCTGGCCGCGGGCCTCCTCGACGCGGCCGGCGCGCTGGTCGACGCCCGCGACCGCGGGGTCCGCTTCGGGCCCGCCTACGCGGTCCCCGGCGACGCACCCCCCGACGTACGGCTGCTCGCGTTCCTGGGTCGCCGCGGCGTCGTGAATGTGACGTAGCACCTGACTGGTCCACCTGGTCGGATCCGGCCGTTCCGGCCCGAGCGGCGCCCGGCATTCCTAGGCTCATGCCCATGCGCTCGCCCGAGGTGCCCGACGAGGCTGGTCTCGCCGGGGCCCTGGGCACGGCACTCGTGCACGTCCGGGCCGGCCGGATCCAGGAGGGTCTGGCGTCGCTGACCGTCCTGCGGGAGCACCCGGACGCCTCCGCGGACCCGATCGCCGCCAGCCTGATCGCCGCCAGCCTCATCGACTGCCGGCTCGCCCGCGGCGACCTGGCCGAGGCCATGGGCGTCGGGGTGACACTGGAGCCGCTGCTGGACCGCGCCGGTCCGGCCGGTGCGGTCGCCCACCACGCCCGCGGCGAGCTGGCGACCGCCCTCGGCGAGGCCGAGACCGCCGTCGAGCACTTCTTCGCGGCCGGCGAGCGACTGGCCGAGACCGAGCAGCTGGCCGATCCCGCGCTGGTGCCCTGGCGCGCGAGCGCGGCGGTCGCCCTGGTCCGGGTCGGCCGGCACCGCGAGGCGGTCGGGCTGGCCGAGGAGTGGCGCGGGGTCGTCGCGGCCTCCGGGTCGCCGTACGCCCACGCCCACGGGCTGCGCACCCTCGCCACCGTCGGAGTCGGCGGCGACCGGATCGTGCTGCTGCGCGAGGCCCGGGCCACCCTGACCGAGGTCGTGGCCGAGCGGCTCGCCGCCCAGATCGACACCGACCTGGCCGGCCTGCTCCTGCTGGACCCCGAGCGCGCCGGCGAGGACGAGGCGCGCCAGCTCCTCCGTTCCGCCGAGGAGTACGCCGGCCGCCAGGAGCTCTGGCCGCTCCAGGGCCGGGTACGACGCCTGCTCGACCGGCTGGGCGAGCAGCCTCGCCGGGTCCGGTCCGAGGCGATGGCCACCCTCACCGCGGCCGAGCGCCGGGTGGCCCTGCTGGCCGCCGACGGGCTGACGAACCGGCAGATCGCCGAGGAGCTGGTGGTGACCGTCAAGGCGGTCGAGTGGCACCTCTCGCACATCTACCGCAAGCTCGGGATCCCCTCCCGCTCCCGCCTCGCCGAGACGCTCGGCACCCCCGTCTGAGCCGACCGATCCGACGGTAAAGCACCACCATCGGGCTCGGGGGCGCATACTCGAGGTGATGACCACCTCTCCCGGGGCGAAGCGCAGACACCTCGCCAGCAGTCCGTTCAAGCCCGATCCCGAGCCTGTGATCGAGGAGTTCACGGTCGGTGACCGCGTCTCCCACGACTCCTACGGCCTCGGTCGGGTCACCGCGGTGCACGCGAGCGGGGTGACGGTCGACTTCGGTGACCAGACCCTGCACATCCGCAGCCCGTTCACCGGGATGTCCCCGCTCTAAGCGGCCTCGTCGCGCAGCGGGTGCGCGATCTCGTCGGCCGGCAACCGGGCGGCGACGGTCGCGACCACCGCCGCGACCCCGGGCACCAGCCCGGCGATCAGGAACGTCGTGCGCAGCCCGAGCAGCTCGCTGACCGGTCCGGCGAGGGCCATCGAGACCGGCATCAGGCTCACCGACACGAAGAAGTCGAGCGAGGCGACCCGACCCAGCAGGTGCGGCGGGACGCGGCGCTGCAGCAGCGTCCCCCAGATCACCATCGGGAACGCGAACATCGCCCCCAGGACGAAGGCCGCGACGACGACCACCCAGATCTCGGTCGCCAGCCCGATCACCACGAGCGGTAGGCAGCCGACGCCCCAGCCGACGTTCATCACCGTGAGGTAGCGCCGCGGCATCCGCAGCGAGGCCATGGTCAGCGAGCCCACCGCGCCGCCGATGCCGAAGGCGGCCAGCACCAGCGCGTGGTCGCCCGGACCGCCGCCCAGCTTGTCCTTGACCAGGAACGGCACCAGCACCTCGAGCGGGCCCATCATCGCCAGCACCATCAACGAGGCGAAGAGCAGCGTGGCGAGCAGCCACGGCGTCCGCACCAGGTAGCCGAACCCCTCGCGCAGGTCGCCCAGGACCGACCCGTGCGGGCCCTCCTCACGCCGGACCGGCGTCAGGGGCACCAGCGTCAGGGCGACGATCGCCGCCAGGCACGCGGCCGCGGCCACCCCGAGGGCCGCCCCGGAGGACGCCACGCCCACGACCACCCCGGCCACGCCGGGCCCGACCGCCTGGCCCACCGTGGGCCGGACCATCCCCTCGAAGCCGTTGACCGCCAGCAGGTCGCGCTCCTCGACCAGCGCGGGCAGCCAGGCGGAGTACGCCGGGTAGTAGAAGGCCATCGCCGCGCCGATCACGAACGACACCGCTGCGAGGTGCCAGACCCGGGTCAGGTCGGCCGTCGACAGGGCCGCCACCAGTGCCATGCCGGCCAGCTCGACGGCGGCCACGCCCAGCAGGACCAGCTTCTGCGGGACCCGGTCGGCGACCACGCCGCCCAGCAGCGCGGGGAGCAGCACACCGACGGCGCCGGCGGTCGAGACGAGCGACAGCTGGCCCGGGCCGCCGCCGATCCGGATCACCTCCCAGACCAGCCCGACGACCCAGACCCCGGACGCGAAGGTCGACAGCACCAACGCGAGCGCCAGGCGTCGGTAGCCGGGGCTCCGGAACGGCGTCAGCGCGCGCGGCAGGCTCCGCTCGGGCGCGTCGGTCAGCTGCTCGGTCATGTCGGGGAAGACCCTGCCACGACCGGACTCTCATCGGTCACCAGGACGACCTTCCCCAGGGCCCGGCGGCCCTCGAGGTCGGCGTGGGCGCGCGCCGCGTCCGCGAGCGGGTACGTCGACACCAGCGGCCGCCAGTCGCCCGCCGCGACCCGGTCCAGGGCCCGGGCGGCCAGCCCGGGGATCCCGCCCGGCAGCGCGGCCATCCGCGGGCCGAGGCTCCAGCCGACCGTCAGCCCGCGGGCGACCACGTCACCTGTGTCGAACCGGGTCGGGGCGCCCGCGCTGAACCCGAACATCACCTGGCGACCGCCCGGGGCGAGCAGCTCCAAGGCCGCGCGGCCGACCGCACCGCCGACGCCGTCGTAGACGAGGGTGACGGGGGTCAGGGCCTCCCTCCAGCCCGGCTCGGCGTAGTCGGCCACGGCGTCCGGCTCGAGGGCGGCGAGGGCCGCGACCCGGTCCGGGCCGCCGGCGGCGGCGACCACCCGGGCGCCCGCCGTACGGGCCGACTGCGCGAGCAGCCAGCCCAGGCCGCCCGCGGCGGAGAGCACCAGCACGGTGTCGCCGGCGCGCGGCGGCTCCAGCTCGACGACGCCGAGCGCGGTCCGGCCGGTGCCCACCGCCGCGACGGCGTCGGGGAACGGGACGTGGTCCGGTACGGCGAGCAACGTGCCCTCCGCGGTGACGGCCTGCTCGGCGTACCCGCCCGGGACCATGCCGAGGTGGGCAACCACCCGGCGCCCCAGCCAGGCCCCGTCGACGCCGGCGCCGACCCGGTCGACGACGCCCGCGACCTCGCGACCGGGGACGGTCGGCAGGTCGGGCGGCGGCATCGGCCCGCCGCTCTCGCCGCGACGCAGCGAGGTGTCGAGCAGGTGCACCCCGGCGGCCGCGACGGCGACCCGGACCTCGCCCGGGGCGGGCTCGAGGTCGGGGAGCTCGTCGAGGACGAGGTGGTCGGGCGGGCCGAAGGCGTGGAGCCGGATCGCGTGCATGAGCCGATCGAACAACCTCAAGTTAAGTTGAGGTCAAGCGAGCCAGCGCATCGAGCGGCCGTGCCCGTGCGTCCAGGCCACGGCCCGCCCGTCCACGCCGAGCACGAACGTCGCGCGCTCCTCGGGCACCGGAGGCCCGGTCGCCGTCACCCGGGGCAGCACTCGCTTGCCCTCGTTGCTCACCCAGCGGCAGGCGCCGTCGGCCACCAGGCCGGCCATCAGATCGTGGAATCGCTCGCGGTCCGGGTCCGTCAGGTAGGCGATCACCGCCGTGTGGAAGACCACCACCGGCCCGTACGACGACGCCTCCGCCACCAGCGCCGGCAGCTCCTCCAGCAGGTCGCCGGTGCGCAGGTCCGGCGGATCGGCCCGGGCCACCTCGATCGCCTGCTGCAGCTGGGCGCGGCGCGCGTCCTGCTCGGGCCAGACCAGCGTGGCCAGCCAGGCCATCGCGTCGGCGTCGGCGACGTCCAGCGGATGGAGGTCGACGCCGCCGCGCCAGGCGACCCGCGGCAGCTCGGCGGGCAGCGGCGCCGGACCGCGCACCCGGCAGCGCAACGCCGTCCCGGTCCCGGCCGCGACGGTCCCGTCCTCGGTCTCCCAGGCGTAGGACCATCGGTCCGGGTAGAGCACCAGCCCCGCGCTCGGCCCGACCTCCAGCAGCGCGACCGGCTCGACGATCCCCAGCGTCGCGAACGCGGGGACCAGGGTGGCCAGTCGGCCCACCTCGTTGGTCTGGGTACGGCGCTCGAGGATCGTCGCGCGGATCCGGCCGTCGTCGCCGAGCAGGGCGTCGCGCAGCGCGTCGTACGGGCCGGGGGCGGGGACGCCGTGCCAGCGGGCGGCGGCGAACACGAGGTTGGGCTGGGCCTTGCCGGGCGGCAGCGCGCCCAGCCAGGCGAGGACCTCGGGGTCGTCCGCGACAGCGGCCGCCCAGGCGCCGAAGCAGGCCGAGTCGGCGGCCGCGTAGCGCCCGAAGTCGGCGTACTGGTCGACCAGCTCTCCGTAGACGTCCACGAGGGCATCATCACGCCTGGCCGATTCGACTCGCGTGCGGGTCGCGGCCGTGTGACCATCTAGGCATGGCCTGGGGGGGCAGGAGCAGGACGACGGCTGCCG
Source organism: Nocardioides sp. CCNWLW216 (assembly GCF_037120545.1). NCBI lineage: Bacteria > Bacillati > Actinomycetota > Actinomycetes > Propionibacteriales > Nocardioidaceae > Nocardioides > Nocardioides sp. CCNWLW216. Next base: position 421,466 of record NZ_JBBBBJ010000003.1, on the reverse strand, counting down.
TCATGACGGCAGCGGTCCTCCTCGTCGTCGCCACCGGCTGCTCGAGCGAGGTCGACCGGGGGGCGGGCATCCGCAACGACCTCGCGACCCACGCGGCCGTCGCCGAGGTCCAGGTGGACGATCAGGGCGCCCACCTGGAGATCGGCCTCACCCCCGGGCTCGCCGAGGCCGCCGTCGTCGCGCTGGTCGCCGAGGTCGACCGGGTGACGGCCGAGCAGGGGGAGCCGTCGTACCTGCTGGAGCTCAGGGAGACCGACGCCCCCGACGTCCTGGCGGTCGACGAGGCCTTCGCCGCGGACGCGCGGGCGGCCGAGGTCGTCGCGGCCTGGCGGCGCTCGGCCGCTGCCTTCGTCGGCGAGACCCGGGTGACCTACGAGAGCGGCCGTACCACCGTGGAGGTCGCCTCGGGCGGCGGGCTCGCCCACGACGTCACCGAGTCCAGCCGGCTCCCGCTGCCGCCGCAGCCGGTGACCTGGCGCTACACGAGCGGCGCCGGGACCGTCGTCCTGGACGGGAAGGTGTCCGACGGCGACATCGACCTGGTCGAGCGGGTCCAGCGCGGCGTCTCCTCCCCCAGCCTCCCGCTCGCCGCCGCCAGCTGGCGGCTCGAGCGGGGCCGGTCCCAGGTCCGGCTCGACCTCGGGACCGACCTCGGCCCCGTCGCCCCCGCCGACGTCACCCCCGCCGCCTGGGGTGGCCGGATCGCCCCGCTCGCACGGAGCGGCGTCGCGGCCCTCGGCCGTCAGCGCCGCCCGGTCGTGGTCCGGCTGTCGCACCCCGTCGGCGAGCGCGCCGACGTCTTCGCCTGGTGGACCTCCGACCGCCCACCGGCCGACGGCCGGGACCGGCTCGCCCGGGGCTGGGACGCCTGGCTGGTGGCCCAGTCCCGAGCGATCTGATCGACCGGACCGAGCCCGCGGACTCGGCGGAGCCCGTCAGGCTCACTCGCGGGCGCGGCCGCGTTCTCGGAGGTAGCGCGCGGCCCGCTCCTGCGGACTTTCTCCCGGCGTCTCGGCTGCCCGCTGATCGGGCGTCGGCGCCTGGCTCGGCACGGCGGTCTCGTCGTCGGGGGTGGGCGACTCGCCGACCTGGAGGTGCCGGTAGAGCTCGGGGAACGCGACTAGCTCCTTGGGCCGTCCGGCAGCGGCCCGTGTTCACGTCATGACAGCTCCAGTCGAGTGGCAGTACCCCGCCTGAGAGCGAGACATGGATAGTTGTCGATGTTGATGTCTGGCCCTGTGGCGCGTCGTATCGACGTATGTCAACATTCACGTATGTCGAAGTCATCGCAGGACGAGTGTGGGCCGCTCACGGTCGACGGGCTGGCGTGCTGCGTGCCGCTGGCTCGGGAGCCCATCAGCGCCGACCAGGCCGCCGGAGTCGTAGCGATGCTGAAGGCCATGGCCGACCCCGCCCGGTTGCGGCTGCTGTCGCTGGTGCTCTCTCATGAGGGCGGCGAGGCGTGCGTGTGCGACCTGCTGCCGCACTTCGACCTGACCCAGCCGACCATCAGCCACCACCTGAAGGTCCTCCACGAGGCCGGGCTGCTGAACCGCGAGAAGCGCGGCACCTGGGTCTACTACATCGCCCGCCCCGAGGCGATGGCCGCGCTCGGCGCCCTCTTCGCCACCGGCAACCCGGCAAGTTCCGCAACGCCCCAGACAGAGATGGCGGGGGCGTCGGCATGAGCGACACCGTCCACGAGACCACCGGCAGCGGCGCCGACAGCCCGGTACTGCAACGCCTCTCGACCCTCGACCGATTCCTCCCGGTCTGGATCGGCGTGGCCATGGTCGTGGGTCTGGTGCTCGGCCGGCTCGTCGACGGACTCGACGACGCACTCGCCGCCGTCGAGATCGGCTCAGTCTCCCTCCCCATCGCCATCGGCCTGCTCGTGATGATGTACCCGGTCCTCGCGAAGGTCCGCTACGACGAGCTCGGCCACGTCACCGGGGACCGCCGGCTGCTGGCGACCTCCATCGTCCTGAACTGGCTGCTCGGCCCGGCGCTGATGTTCGCGCTGGCTTGGCTGCTGCTCCCGGACCTGCCGGAGTACCGCACCGGCCTCATCATCGTGGGCCTCGCCCGGTGCATCGCGATGGTGCTGATCTGGAACGACCTCGCCTGCGGCGACCGTGAGGCCGCCGCCATCCTGGTCGCGCTCAACGCCGTCTTCCAGATCCTGGCCTTCGCGGTTCTCGGCTACTTCTACCTCCAGGTCCTTCCCGGGTGGCTCGGCCTGGACCAGACCGACCTCGACGTGTCCATGTGGGGCATCGCGAAGTCCGTCCTGGTCTTCCTCGGCATCCCACTCGCAGCCGGGTTTCTCACCCGCACCCTGGGTGAGCGCGCCAAGGGCCGCGACTGGTACGAGACCACCCTGCTGCCCCGCATCGGACCCCTGGCGCTCTACGGGCTGCTGTTCACCATCGTCCTGCTCTTCGCGCTCCAGGGCGACACCATCACCAACCAGCCCCTCGACGTCGTCCGCATCGCCCTGCCGCTCCTGGTCTACTTCGCCCTCATGTGGGGCGGATCCATGCTCCTCACCCGGGCGCTCGGGTTCGACTACCAGCGCGCCACCGCCGTCTCCTTCACCGCCGCCGGCAACAACTTCGAGCTCGCCATCGCCGTGGCCATCGGCGTCTTCGGCGTCGCCTCCGGCCAAGCCCTCGCCGGCGTCGTCGGCCCCCTCATCGAGGTCCCCGTCCTCGTCGGCCTCGTCTACGTCAGCCTCTGGGCCCGCAAGTTCTACCCCGACTGCAGCACGATCCACTCCGCCGAGACCGACTCCTCAGGAGCGACCCGATGACCGACCCCACCAGCATCGACGCAACGGCTGGGCAGCCCGACGTACCCCAGGTCGTGTTCGCCTGCGTCCGCAACGGCGGCCGCTCCGTCATCAGCAGAGTCCTCACCGAGCACTACGCCGGCGGCCGCGTCCGGGCACTCTCCGCCGGCACCCAGCCCGGTGAGCACATCCACGCCGAGGTCGCCGACGTCCTCGAGAAGCTCGGCCTCGACACCTCCGGCGAGCAGCCCAAGCTCCTGACCCGCGACACCATCGCAACCAGCACCATGGCCATCACCCTCGGCTGCGGCGAGGAGTGCCCGTACGTCCCCGGCGTGAAGTACATCGACTGGCCCGTCGCCGACCCCGGCGGCCAGGACGAGGCCACCGTGCGCGCCATCATCGCCGACATCGACGGACGCGTCCGCGACCTGCTCGTCGACCTCGTCCCCGACATCGAACTCCCGCCGTCCGTCCTCGACCCAGCCTGATGAGAGAGCGGCTGTGACCGACAAGCCGAGCGTCCTGTTCGTCTGCGTCAAGAACGGCGGGAAGTCACAGATGGCCGCCGGCCTCATGCGGCACCTGGTAGGCGACCGCGTCCACGTCGACTCCGCCGGCACACGCCCAGGCGCCAATCTCAACGAGCTATCGGTGACGACCCTGCGCTAGATCGACGTCGACACGACCGGACGGAAGCCGAAGCCCGTCGCTCCCGCCCTCCTCAGAGCGGCCGACCTGGTCGTCATCCTGGGAGGCGAGGCCAAAGTCGAACCCGTCGACGGCACCCGCTTCGAGGTCTGGGAGACCGACGAACCGTCCGATCGAGGCATCGAAGGCGCTGAGCGCAGGCGTCTGATTCGGGACGACATCGCGACACGAGTGCGGCAACTCGCCCGCGAACTTGGGCCACTGAAGCAAGCCTGAGCTGCCGCCCCTCCACCGGTGAGGCCGACGACAAGGAACCACTTCGACCACGGTTCGACCCACCCAGAGCGCACCCTTCTGCCGCCGAGAGTGCGCGGTCCTGGCACCCTCTGAATCGAAGAGTCGCCGTGGAGGGTGCTTACGAGGGCTGGGTCTCCTGCTTGAGGAGCCCGATGAACTCATCAGCCATCTCCAGGTGCTGCACGAGCTTCAGCCGCCGCTTGCCAGCATCCTCTTGCACGGCTTTCAGCCGGGATCGCGCCTCATCGCGGACCTGCGAGGACACCTCGGCATCGCGTAGCGCCTCGATGTCGGTCATGGCTGCCTTCATCTCTTCCAGACTGAAGCCGAGTGGCTTCATGCGCCGAATCACCAGGATCTTCTCGACGTCGGTCTCGGTGTACAGCCGGAAGCCGCCATCGGTTCGTCCCGACGGGACCAGCAGCCCCACTTCTTCCCAGTGCCGGAGGCTGCGGAGCGAGAGGTCCGTGCGGGCCGCGACCTCTCCGATGTGCATGAAGCCGGTCGTCACCTCGTCTGTCGCCTGGACGCTTGTGGGGGCACCTTCAGAGCTGGATATGCCGTTCACCGTAGTCCCCCTCACTCTCTGACGACTACAACTCTAACCTCACGTAAGGGTAGAGTTGCACACAGACTTTCGCCGGCGACGACGCCAGCACGCGCACCATGGTCCCCCATCGCTCCCCCGATCGGACGATCCGGCGCGCCCCGAACACACCTACCCCTCTCTCGAACGGAGCACCCCTGCCTTGAGCGCGCCTGCACCTGCCCCTGCACCGCCGCACGTCCCCGACGACACCGTTCGGACCGCGCTACGCCGCCCGAAGCTGCTGCGCACCGAGGCTCTAGCCGGCCTCGTCGTTGCCCTCGCGCTGATCCCCGAGGCCATCTCGTTCTCGATCATCGCCGGCGTCGACCCGCGCGTCGGACTGTTCGCCTCGTTCACGATGGCGGTCGCGATCTCCTTCCTCGGCGGGCGCCCGGCGATGATCTCCGCCGCGACCGGCGCCATCGCCCTGGTCATCGCGCCGGTGATGCGCGACCACGGGTACGACTACCTCATCGCCACGGTGCTTCTCGGCGGGCTCATCCAGATCGTCCTGGCCCTGGCCGGCGTCGCGAAGCTGATGCGGTTCATCCCGCGCTCGGTCATGGTCGGGTTCGTCAACGCGCTGGCCATCTTGATCTTCGAGGCCCAGGTCGACCACATGCTCGACGTTCCGTGGGCGGTCTACCCGATGATCGCGGTCGGCATCGCCGTCATCGTCGGCTTCCCCCGGGTCAACAAGATCATCCCGGCCCCGCTCGTGGCCATCGTCGCCCTCACCGGGTTCACGCTGCTCGCGGCGATCGACGTCCCGAACGTCGGCGACGAGGGCGAGCTCCCCGACAGCCTCCCGTCGTGGTTCGTGCCCGACGTGCCGTTCAATCTCGACACGCTGCAGATCATCGCTCCCTACGCCCTGGCGATGGCACTGGTCGGCATCCTGGAGTCGCTGCTGACCGCCAAGCTCGTCGACGACATCACCGACACCCCCTCCGAGAAGACCCGCGAAGCGCTCGGTCAGGGCGCGGCGAACGTCATCACCGGGTTCTTCGGCGGCATGGGCGGCTGCGCGATGATCGGCCAGACCATGATCAATGTGAAGGCGTCCGGTGCGCGCACCCGGATCTCCACGTTCCTCGCCGGCGTCTTCCTGCTCATCCTCGTCGTCGGGTTCGGCGACATCGTCGCGAAGATCCCCATGGCGGCGCTGGTCGCGGTGATGATCATGGTCGCGGTCGGCACCTTCGACTGGCACTCCATCCAGCCCACGACTCTGCGACGGATGCCGAAGTCCGAGACGACCGTCATGGCCGCCACCGTCATCGTCACCGTGGCCACCCACAACCTGGCCATCGGTGTCGTGGTCGGCGTCCTGGTCGCCATGACTCTCTTCGCCCGCCGGGTCGCGCACCTCACCCAGACCCACCGCGAGCTTGTCGAGGACGCCCAGGGCCGGGGGACCGCGGTCTACCGGGTCACGGGCGAGCTGTTCTTCGCCTCGTCCAACGACCTCTACACCCAGTTCGACTACACCGAAGACCCCGACCAGGTCGTCATCGACCTCACCGACTCCCACATCTGGGACGCCTCCACCGTCGCCTCCCTCGACGCCATCACCACCAAGTACGAACGCAAGGGCAAGAGCGTCACCATCATCGGCCTCAACCCCTCCAGCGCCGACCGCCACGAGCGTCTCACCGGGCAGCTCGCCTCACACTGAGCATGACCGGGAACCGTCGCGATCTGCCGCGTCCCTCGGGAGGGTCTGCTCACGCGATGCTGGCGACGTGGTTGCTGGCAGAGGCGTCCGCGGCCACGTTGTACAGGACCCGGTTGATCTGTCGGTCGCCCGTCCGGGACAGCCGGTAGCGGACCTGATCGCCGGAGGAGGCTTCGATCGGCGCGGTGCCGTTCCACGACGCGACGTGCGCCTCGGACCGGAACCGGGCGCGGTCGCCGACCTCGACCAGCAACCTGGCGGCACACGTCGGCCCGATGACGTGCAGGTCGGGCAGGTCGGGCAGGCCGGTGCCGATGGGTGGTCACGAGCTCGGTCGGCTATGTGGTTCGCGGCCTTCGTCCGCGCGTAGACACGCCTGATTCCGGCGTGTTCGGGGCAAGGTCACGAAGCACCCCGCGTCCTGCGCGGATCGATCCGCGATGGGTACCTGACAGGTGATCGGTGAACCCGATCGCGGTGCGCCGGGAAGTCTGGTCGGCATAGTCCCGTCGACCCCTGGTGAAGTTCCCCGATGCCCATTCCCGCCCCGTCCCGCCACGAGCCTCCGGCTTCCACGCCGACAACGCGGTTGTTCTCCCGAGGCTCATTCCTCGAGCATTCCCGCATCGCGAGCGTGCTCCGTGCCGAGACCACGGGCGGGCTGCTCCTCCTCGCCGGCGCCCTGATCGCCATCGTCTGGGCCAACACCCCCTGGGCCTCGCTCTACGAGGACCTACGCGACCTGCGGATAGGCCCGTCCGCGGTTCACCTCGACCTCACCCTCGGCACATGGGCCGCTGACGGACTGCTGGCCATCTTCTTCTTCGTCGCCGGCCTGGAGCTCAAGCGCGAGTTCGTCTCCGGCGACCTACGCGACCCCCGCCGCGCCGCGCTCCCCGTAGCCGCCGCCGTCGGCGGGATGGCCGTCCCTGCCCTGATCTTCGTGCTGTGGAATCTCGGCCCCGACGGCGCACTGACCGGGTGGGCGATCCCGACCGCCACCGACATCGCCTTCGCCGTCGCTGTCCTCGCGGTCATCAGCACCCACCTGCCCAGCGGGCTACGCACCTTCCTGCTGACCCTGGCCGTGATCGACGACCTGTTCGCCATCACGATCATCGCGGTCTTCTACACCGACGAGCTCCAGCTCTCCTACCTTGCCCTCGCCCTCGTGCCGATCGCACTGTTCGCGCTGCTCGTACAGAAGCGGATCCGCACCGCCTGGCTGCTCGTCCCGCTCGCCGGCCTCGCCTGGGTGCTGGTCCACGAATCGGGTGTCCACGCGACCGTGGCCGGTGTCCTGCTGGGCTTCACCGTGCCGGTCATCCGCAGCGCGGCCGCAGGCGGACCCGACGCCGGACCCGGACTGGCCGAGCACTTCGAGCACCTCGTCCGACCCATCAGCGCCGGCATCGCAGTTCCCGTCTTCGCCTTCTTCGCCGCAGGCGTCACGGTGGGCGGCCTCGACGGACTGTTGGACTCCCTCCGCGACCCCGTCGCCCTCGGCATCGTCACCGGGCTCGTGATCGGAAAGACCATCGGCATCGCCGGCTCGACCTGGCTTCTCTCAACCTTCACCCGCGCCGACCTCGACGACGAGCTGTCCTGGCTCGATGTCATCGGCCTCTCGATGCTCGCCGGCATCGGCTTCACCGTCTCGCTCCTCATCGGCGAGCTCGCCTTCGGCACCGGCAGTGAACGCGACGACCACGTCAAGGTTGGCGTCCTCCTCGGATCCGTCCTGTGCGCACTCCTCGCCTCGATCCTGCTCCGCGCCCGCAACCACCACTACCGACGCATCTGCGAAGCAGAGAAGGTCGACGCAGACGCCGACGGCATCCCAGACCTCTTCGACGACCACCCCCGCCCCTCAACCGCAGACTGAACAGCGTCCGTCACGCACGCGTGTTCCAGTCGATCCCGGGGCTCCCCGCTGCCGGCATGCGCCCTCTCATGCCGCGATCCGCGCGCGTTGAAGTCCGACATGTGTGGCCGCGTCGCGACGACATCACCCCCGGTGCCCGGGTCACCTTTCACCGCATCGCCACTCCGACGACGACGGCAGCCAGGACCAAGCGCTGCTGACGAGTGGGGACGTCCTGGCTCTGTCGAGTCGTGATTCACGGGGACCGGGAGACCTCTGCCGTGGCGATCGAGCCACGTGCCAGATCGTGACGGGCTCTCCTCGGCGTTGACGTCGGGTCAGCCGGCCGGCAGGGCGACGTACGTCGTCTCGAGGTACTCCTCGATGCCCTCGAAGCCGCCCTCGCGCCCGAAGCCGCTGGCCTTCACGCCGCCGAACGGGGCGGCGGGGTTGGAGATCAGACCGGTGTTGATGCCGACCATGCCGTAGTCGAGCGACTCGGCCAGCCGGATGGTGCGGGACAGGTCGCGGGTGTAGGCGTACGACGCCAGCCCGTACTCGGTGTCGTTGGCCCGCGCGACCGCCTCCTCCTCGGTCTCGAAGGTGGTGATCGGCGCGACCGGCCCGAAGATCTCCTGGACGTTGATCGCGCTGTCGGCGGGCACGTCGAGCAGCACGGTCGGGGTGAAGAAGTAGCCCGGACCGTCGGGGGCCGAGCCCCCGGTGACCACCGTCGCGCCGTCGTGGACGGCGTCGGTGACGAGCTGACCGACCGACTCGACGGCCTTCTCGTCGATCAGCGGGCCGACGTCGACGCCGTCGTCCTGGCCGCGGCCGACCCTCAGGGCCCCCATCCGCGCCCCGAGCTTCTCGGCGAACTCGGCGGCGACCGAGGAGTGCACGAGGAACCGGTTCGCGGCGGTGCAGGCCTCGCCCATGTTGCGCATCTTGGCCACCATCGCGCCGGCGACCGCGGCGTCGACGTCGGCGTCCTCGAAGACCAGGAACGGGGCGTTGCCGCCGAGCTCCATGCTCACCCGCTGCAGCTGGTCGGCGGACTGGCGCACCAGCACCTTCCCGACCGCCGTCGACCCGGTGAAGCTGACCTTGCGCAGCCGGTCGTCGCCCTGCAGCGCCCGGCTGACCTCCGCCGCCCGCGTGGTGGGGACGACGTTCAGCACGCCCGCCGGGAGCCCGGCCTCCTCGAGGACGCCGGCCAGGGCCAGCATCGTCAGCGGCGTCAGCTCGGCCGGCTTGACGACCATCGTGCAGCCGGCCGCGATCGCCGGTCCGATCTTGCGGGTGCCCATCGCGAGCGGGAAGTTCCACGGCGTGATGAACAGGCACGGGCCGACCGGCTTCTTGATGGTCAGCAGCCGACTGCCGCCCGCCGGCGCCTGCATCCAGCGGCCGTGGATGCGGACCGCCTCCTCGGCGTACCAGCGGAAGAACTCGTTGCCGTAGGCCACCTCGCCCTTCGCCTCGGCGACGGTCTTGCCCATCTCGAGGCTCATCAGCTCGGCGAAGTCGTCGGCGCGGTCGGCGATCAGCCCGAACGCCGTGCGCAGGATCTCCCCGCGCTCGCGGGGCGCCGTACCGGCCCAGTCGGCCTGCGCGGCGACGGCCGCGTCGAGGGCTTCGACGGCGTCGGCGACGGACGCGTCGGCGACATCGGTGAGGACGCTGCCGTCGGCCGGGTCGAGCACGTCGAAGCGGCGGTCCTCGTCGGCCTCGCGCCACGCGCCGCCGATGAGGAGGCCCCGCTGGTGGGGGCTCAGGAGATCCAGTCCAGTCATGGTCCCCAGCCTGTCACCCGGCTGATCACCCGCACCAGTTCCAGGAAATCGATGACAGGTGTGGAGGCCCGTGGAACCATAGAGGAGTCGACTTCGGAGGGAGCACTTTGAAGGCGACCGAACCCCTTGCCGACCCCATGCGGCGAGGGGTTCTCCCTTGTCCGGGAACGGTCCCCACCGCCCCGGACGCCAAGAGGCGCGGGTCCCCGGTTCCTCACCGGGCACCCGCGCCTCTCGCTCGTCGTGGGGCTATTCCGGCGCAGCCGGCACCAGCAGCGCGGCGAGCTGGGTGCGGGAGCGCACGTCGAGCTTGCGGTAGATCCGGGTCAGCGTGGCCTCGACGGTCTTGACGCTGACGTAGACCCGCTCCGCGATCTCCCGGTTGCTGGCGCCCTGGGCGACCGCCCGCGCGATCCGCGCCTCGGTGTCGGTCAGCCGGTCCAGCGCGGGGTCGTCGCTGACGTCGGCGCGGGTCGGCTCCAGCTCGGCGCCGACCTGCTCGGCCCACGAGCGGGCGTGGAGGGAGACGAACAGGTCGCGGGCCTCCTCGAGCGCGGCCCGCGAGGCGGCCGCCCGGCGCCGGCGCCGTTCGAGGTGGGCGCGGCTGACCAGCGCCCGGCCGAGCTCGATGCGCAGGCCGACGTCGGCGAAGACCTTCGCGGCCCGGTCGAGCAGCAGCAGCGCCCCGTCGGCGTCGCCGCGGGCGTTGAGCAGCTCGGCCTCCGCGCGGTCGAGCTGGGCCGAGACCCCCTCGGTGCCGGGCCGGCCGTCCAGGCCGTGCCGGGCCTCGGCGACCAGGTCCTCGGCGTCGTCGAGCTGGCCGAGCCGGACCAGCGTCTCGACCAGCTCGGGCTGCCAGCGGTTGACGGTCGGATCGCCGATGCCGTGCGCGCGCTCGATGGACCGGATCCGGGTCAGCGCCTCCCGAGCGCCCTGGGCGTCGCCGGAGCGCAGCCGGGCCTGACCCAGGAGCAGCAGGTGTCGCTGGAGGTAGCGCGTGTCGCCGCGCTCCTCGGAGGCGAGCACCCCGCGCTCGGCCAACGTGCGGGCCGTGGACAGGTCACCGCCGGCCAGCTCGGCCAGGGCCTGGATGAACCAGCTGGTGTGCAGGTCGAGGGCGAACTCCTCACCGACCCGGGCCGCGCGGGCGGCGTACTCGAGCGCCTCGCGGCAACGGCCGGACCGGGCACCGACCTCGACCAGGCAGCGCAGCACGTGGACCTGGTCCATGCCGGCGCCGCGCTCCACCTGGGCGAGCATCGCGAGGTAGGCGGCCCAGGCCTCGTCGAGGCGGTCGTCGTAGAAGTCGAACCGGGCAGCCATGTAGGCGGGCGAGGTGTGCACGAACCCGGTGCTGCCGCCGCTCGTCCCGCTCTCGGCCAGGCGTACGGCGCGGTCGATCGGACCGCGGTGGTCGCCGCCGGTCCAGCGTCGCGAGACCGCCAGCGCGGTCAGGGCCACCGCGGAGCTCTCGACGTCGCCGGCCCGGTCCAGCAGCGTGACCGCCTGCTGGGCGCCGTGGGCCGCGGCGTCCGGACGCGACTCCATCAGCGCCACGCGCGAGCGCTGCAGCAGCACCATCGCCACCAGCCGGTCGTCGTCACCCGCGTCGGCGAGGGCCGCGGTGAGCACCTCGTCGAGCGCGGTCACGGGCGAGCCGGCGAGCTCCGGCAGAGCGAGCCGGACCCGCACCGTCTGGGCGGGGCTCGCGTTCGCCTCCAGGATCTCGGCCAGCGCCTCCTGGACGATCTCGACGTGGTTGCCGGGGGCCGCGGTCTCGATCGCCGAGGCCAGCCACTCCACACGCTCCTCGGCCAGCTCCACCGGCGCCCGGTCGGCGGCCAGCAGGTAGAGCTCGGCGGCGATCTCGCGGCCACCGGCCTCGGCCGCCTCGCGGGCGGCGACACCGAGCTCGCGGGCCAGGTCGTGGTCGGGCCGCGGGTCGGCGAGGGCCTGGTGACGGATCCGCTCCGCCTCGGTGGTGGCGACCGCGGCGAGCTCGCGGTGCAGCTCGCCCCGACGGTGCGCGGGAGTCAGCTCGGCGGTCACCGAGCGGAGCACCGTCGGCGTGAACCGCAGGGCGCCGTCGGTCCGGACGAGCACGCCGGCCTGCACCAGGCGTCGTACGTCGTCGTCGGCGGCGATCCGGCCCGCGCGCTCGAGCTGGCGCAGCGTCGGCCGGTGCAGCAGCGCGGCGTGCACCAGGGTCTCGCGCAGGTCGTCGGGCAGTGCCGCTACCCGGTCGCGCAGCACCCGCTCGATGCTCGCCGGCAGCGGGCTCGGCCCGCCGAGGAGGGTCGGCCGCTCCCGGATCGCGCCGCAGAGGGCCAGGGCCAGCGCCGGAACCCCGCCGGACTCGGCGTGCACCCGCTGCGCGACGTGGGCGGGCAGGCCGTGGCTGCCGAGCAGCTCGATCATCGTGGGCGCGTCGAGCGGAGGTACGTCGAGCGCGTGCAGGTCGGTCACGTCGATGCCGGTGCCGGCGTCCGGACCCACCGCGACGACCATCCGGACCCGCCCCGGCAGCCGCCGGCGGCTGTAGCCGAGGACGCAGGCCGACTCGGGGTCGAGCCACTGGACGTCGTCGAGGAGCACCAGCACCGGCCCGCGGCGCGAGACCACGTCGAGCAGGCCGTGCAGGACCGCGCAGAGCGACGACCGCATCTCGTCGGAGGAGTCGAGCCCCCCGAGGCCGGTCGCCAGCCGGTCGCGGGCCTCGTCGGGCAGGCTCGCGAGCAGACCCGGCGGCAGCTGGTCGACCAGATCGCGCAGTGCCGCGAAGGGCAGCGAGTGCTCGGCCGCCGCGCCGCTGGCCCGGAGCACCAGCGTCGTCCCCTCCTCGCGGGCCTCGGCCTCGAGGATGTCGAGCAGCGCGCTCTTGCCGATCCCCGCAGGGCCGTGGAGGGCGACCGGCAGTCCCTGCCCGAGGAGGTCGTGCACCTCCCCCAGCAGGTCCGGCCTACCCATCACCCGAGACATGGAACGACCACGGTACGTCCGCGCCTCCGGCCCCCGACAGGCGTGCGCCGTGTGAAATGGGCCCACCGGGGGTGGAAGGTTCCGGACCTCGCCGATAGTCGCTGACGTTCGGCAGGAACGGGAGCGGCAGGACGTCAGGGACTATCGCGCCGCTCGGAGGAACTCCTCCAGGATCGGGCCGGCGGTGCGGGAGCCGGACTCGCCGACCTCGACGAAGACGGCGACGGCCAGGTCACCCTGGGCGGCGATCATCCAGGCGTGGGTGCGGACCGGGTCGCTGCCGAACTCGGCCGTGCCGGTCTTGGCGATCGCGGCCGGGCCGGGCAGGTCGGCCAGGGCGCGGCCACTGCCGTCGGTGACGACGCCGCGCAGCATCCCCTTCAGGGCCTGGGCCTCGGCGGCGCTCAGCGGCTGGGCGCCGTCGGGCGCGCTCACCTCGACCGAGGGGACCAGCTGCGGGATCACCAGCGAGCCCCGCTGGACCGAGGCGATGACCGTGGCCATCACCATCGGCGAGGCCAGGACGGTGCCCTGGCCGATGGTGTTGGCCGCCGCCTCGGTCTCCGAGCCGGCCGCCTTCACGCTGCCGAGGAAGGCCGGGAAGCCCAGGTCGTGGTCGAGACCCATGCCGAGGGACACGGCGGCGTCGTAGAGGCCGGTGCCCCCGAGGCGGTCGGTCTGGGAGATGAAGGCGGTGTTGCAGGAGTTGGCCACCGCGGAGCGCAGCGGGATGCGCCCGGTCGCGCCGCTCGGGTAGTCGGAGTAGTTCTTGAACCGCTTGCCGTCGACCACGATCGTGGAGGTGCAGGGCACCCGGGTGTCGGGCGTCAGTCCGGCCCGCAGCAGGGCCAGGCTGGTGACGGTCTTGAACGTCGAGCCCGGCGCGAACTGGCCGAACGTCGCCATGTTGTAGCCGTCGGTGCCCGGCCCGTTGGCCGCCGCGAGGATCGCCCCGGTGCTGGGCCGGATGGCCACCAGGGCACTGGCGGGCCTCACGTCGGCGAGCAGCCCCTCGGCGGCCAGCTGCAGGTCGGGGTCGAGGGTCAGCTCCAGGGTGCCGCCAGTCCGGGCATTGGCACGGAACAGCTCGCGCTCCGCCTCGCCCTCCTCGCCGGCGTCCGTGACCGCACTGACCACCACACCGGGCTCGCCCTGGAGCAGGTCGTCGTAGCGGGACTGCAGCCCGGACAGACCGGCCTGGTCGCCGGCGGCGTACTTCTCCGGCTCGTCCTTGACCATCTCGGCGGTCACCTCGCCGACCGTGCCGAGGATCGGTGCGGCGAACTCACGGGTCGGCGCCAGCGGCTGCTCGTCCTGGACGGCCAGGACCGCGGGGTCCTGCTCGGCCAGCCGGGCCGCGGCCGCGGGGACGTCCTCGCGGCGGTAGGTGATCGCCTCCACGAACGCCGCGTCGCCGGCCTTCGCCACCTCGTCGGCGTACGACGCCGCGTCGATGTCGACCACGCGCGCCAGGCCCCGCGCGGCCTCGACGGCCTGGGCCTTCGGCACGGCCGACCGGTCGACGCCGAGTCGTACGACGGGCCGCAGCGTGACCAGGGTCTGCCCGCCGTCGCCGGTGATGTCGCCGCGCCGGGCGGCGATCGTCGTGGTGTCGAGCACCTCGCCCTCGGCCAGCGACGGCTCTACCAGCGTCGGCGACCAGGCCACCCGCCACTCGTCGTCGACCAGCTCCAGCGGCGCCTCCGTGGTGTAGGTCCACGGCTGGGCGCCCACCGGCCAGGACCAGGCGAGGGTCGCCGTCGACGCGCCGTCGGTCGCGTCGGCGACGTCCTCCACGGTGATCGTGGGCTCCACGTCGCCGAGCCCCTCCACCACCGAGGAGTACGACGCCGTCGCCTCCGCCGCCGTGGCGTCGGTGAACACCACCTGGGCCAGGTCGCCGCCGGCCAGGCCGGTGGCCAGGTCGGCCGCGGCCTGGTCGGGCTCGGGGTCCGCGAGCTGCTCGGCCACCTGGTCGCAGGAGCTGAGCAGCCCGGTCACCAGGAGCACGGCGGTCGAGGCCAGGAGCACGCGTCGCATGGCCCCTCTTCTACCAGCCGGCACCGACCGGACCGTGCTGCGGACGCCTCAGGGGTGTCGCCTCAGCCAGGCCTCGAGGTCGATGCCGTGACGTCGGGCGGCCCGCCTGGCCTGCTTCGTGCGCGGGTCGGGCTTGCGGAACGGCGCGACCCGCGTTCCCGCCGTCCGCGCGAGGGGAGCCGGGCTCGCGACCCCGGTGCGGGCGGCCGGCCCGGGTCCCCGCAGCAGCGGTCGCACCACGGGCAGCAGGCCGGCGGCGTGCCCCGCGCGGTTGGGGTGGTAGCTCTCGCCGACCGGCACCGAGAGCCCGTTGAGCCACGCGGGGTCGTCGCAGACGGCGTGCCCACCGAACCGCTTCGTGGGGTCGGCGAAGGCGAACCCGGCGGCCCGGGCCGCGGCGGCGATCCGGGCGTTGAGCAGGTCGCCGGTCGCGTTCAGCTGCTGCTGCTCGGCTCGGGTGAACCAGGTGCCGAGGTCGCAGTCGGTCCCCTGGAACACGCGCGGGTAGCCGACCACCACCACGCGGGCGCGCGGCGCCCGGGACCGGACCTCGGCGTACAGGGCGCGGAGGCGGGCCGGCAGGGTGTCGCGGATGAAGGCCCGCGCCCGGGCGACGGCGGGGTCGCAGTCGAGCAGCCACCACGGGGTCGCGCAGGTGGTCAGCACCCCCGCGAAGCCGGCGTCGTTGCCGCCGACCGAGAGGGTGACGAAGCGCGTCCGGCTGGTCAGGGCCGCCAGCTGCGAGGCGCGGACGTGGGCGATCGTCGCGCCGGAGCAGGCACGGAAGCGCAGCGTCCAGCCGCGCGCCTTCGCCAGCAGCGCCGGATAGGCGTACGACGACCGCTGGCAGTCGCTGCCGTCGAGGTAGCGGCCGGTGCCGACCCCCGACGCGTAGGAGTCGCCGAGCGCGGCGTAGACCGGCGGCGCGGCGGCCTCGGCCGGCGGCGCGGCGGTCAGGAGGGAGAGGAGCAGGCCGAGCACGAGCCCGGCGGTGGTGAGGGGACGGCGCACGAGCGACCTCCGAGATCCGGCGGCCGCCCCGATGCGGCCGCCGGATCACTGAAGCACTCGGCTCCGACGGCCGCCACCGACGTCAGCGCGCCTGGGGAGGAGCGCGGAACGGGTCCTGCTCGATGACCGCGTCGCGGTCGGCGTACCGGCGCTGCTCGCGGGTCTGCGCGGGCGCGTCGGCAGCTGCGTCGCGCCGTACGTCGGCGGTGACGCGGAGCCCGGAGCCAGTGAGCAGCGGGGCCACGAGCGGCGCGTAGCCGTCGGCGTGACCGGCGACGTTGGGGTGATAGCTCTCGTCGATCGGGCTCGAGAAGCCGTTCAACCAGGCCGGCTCGTCGCAGACGGCGTGGCCGGTGAACGCGGAGGTGGGATCGGCGAAGGCGAAGCCCGCGCCGGAGGCGGCGCTGGCCAGCACGCCGTTGAGCTGGTCGGCGGTCTGGTTCAACAGCGCCTCGTCCTCCGGGGAGAAGAAGGTGGCGGCGTTGCAGTCCTCGCCCATGAAGACCCGCGGGTAGCCGACCACTACGACCTGCGCCGCCGGGGCTGCGGAACGGATCGAGGAGTAGAGGCCGCCGAGCGCGCCGGGCAGGGTGCCGGACACGTAGGCCTGGGCCCCGGCCACCGCGCCCGCACAGTCGCTGGCCCACGCCGGCAGCGCGCACTCGGTCAGCACGTCGGCGAAGCCGGCGTCGTTGCCCCCCACGGAGATCGTGACGTACGACGTCGACCCGCTCAGCGCGTCGAGCTGCGTGCTCGCCACGTCGGGAACGGTCGCCCCCGAGCAGGCGCGCAGGTTGAGCGCCAGGTCCTGCGCCGCGGCGATCAGCCCGGCGTACGACGAGGTCGAGCGGCGGCACTCGCTGCCGTCGTCGAGGTAGCTGCGGGTGCCGAGGCCGGAGGAGTACGAGTCGCCGAGGGCGACGTACTCCTCACCGGCGGCGGAGGCGGGCGGTGGCGCCAGGGAGACCAGGGCGACGGTGGCGGTGAGGGACACGAGGGCGGGACCGAGACGGGGCACCGGTCGAACGTAGGACGGTGCCGCGCGCGCCCGGAAGGGCGCGGCGCGAGGACAAGGGGAACCCCTACGCGGCCGCCTCGACCAGGTCCGCGACGAACCGCTGGAAGTTGGGGCAGGTCGCGACGTCGTGGGCCCGGCAGGACAGCGCGTGCTCGGTCATCTCGCGCGAGCGCTCCATCTCGGCCATCCGCCGCGCGAGGTCGTCGAGGTGCGCCTGCAGCACCCGGTGCCGCTCGGGCGCGTCCGCGTCCAGGAGCACGGCGATCTGGTCGAGGCCCATGCCGGCGTCCTTGCTCCGGACGATCGTGGCGACCCGGGAGAGGTCGTCGATCCCGTAGCGCCGACGGCCCGCGCCGTCGCGCGCGGGCCGCAGCAGGCCGACGTCCTCCCAGTGCCGCAGGACGTGCGTGGCGAGCCCGAACTTGGCCGCCACGTCGCCGACCGACCAGGGTGTCCCCTCACGACTTGACTTCATGTTGACATGAAGTCACATCCTCGTTCCCATGACAACTCCTGAGCTCCTCGACCCCCCTGTCGACGTCGTCGTGATCGGCGGCGGACCCGCCGGCCTGCAGGCCGCCCTCACCCTCGGCCGGATGCACCGGACGGTCGTGCTCCTCGACTCCGGGGAGTACCGCAACGCCCCCGTCGAGCACCTGCACAACTTCGTCACCCACGACGGCCGCGACCCGGTCGAGTTCCGCGCCCTGGCCCACGCCGACCTGGCCGCCTACGACACCGTCGAGGTACGGCGCACCGCGGCCGCCGTGGTCTCGGAGGAGGACGACCTCTTCTGGGTCGAGCTCGCCGACGGCTCGGCCCTGACCGCCCGCAAGGTCGTGCTGGCCACCGGCGTCCGCGACACCCTCCCCGACAAGCCGGGCCTGACCGAGCTCTTCGGGACCGTGGCCGCGCACTGCCCGTTCTGCCACGGCCACGAGTTCGCGGGCCAGCACGTCGTGCTGCTCGGCGCCGGTCCGCACGCGCCCCGGATGGCGGCCATGCTCGGCCCGATCGCGGGCCGGCTGACCGTCCTCACCGACGGCGCACCGGTCGACCCGGAGATCGGGGACGCGCTGGTGGCCGCGGGCGTGGCGGTCCGGACCGAGGAGGTGGCCGGCTTCTGCCGCAGCGCCACCGGCGCGACCGTGTCCTTCGCGAGCGGCCCGGCCGAGGAGGCCGGCGGCCTCTTCGTCGCGACCGCCTTCGCGCAGTCCGCCCCCTTCGCCGAGCAGCTCGGCCTCGACCTGCTGCCGTCCGGCTGCGTCCGCATCGACGCCTTCGGCCGCACCAGCCGCCCCGGTGTGTTCGCCGCGGGCGACCTCGCCCACCTGGAGGAGCTGCCGATGCCGATGTCGGCCGTGCTCACCTCCGCCGCGGCCGGCCTGGTCGCCGGCGCGGCGGCGGTGCAGGAGCTGGCGGTCGGCTGACGGGACCCGTCAGCCGAACGAGAACGTCGCGGCGGCGACGACGACCAGCGTGTGCAGGAAGCTCGCCGTCAGCACGGCCGCCAGACCCAACCAGGGCAGGACGGCACGCCCCCGCGTCTCGAGGACCGCGACGACGGTCCCGACCACCAGGGCCGCCAGCACCACGAGCGGCAGGACCAGCTCGATCGCGGGCCCGCGCGCCGGGACCACGGACGGGGGCGCCACGGACCAGGCGAACCAGACGGCCGTGGCCGCGATGCCCAGCAGCGGCACCCCGACGTCGACGACCCGCCGTTCGCTGCTCACGCAGGCATGGTGGCAGAGATCGGCGGGCCTTCGCAGGCTCAGCGAGCCTTGTGGCGCGGCTTCCGGTCCGGGCGGTCGTCGTACGACGGGCGGCTGGTCGGGCGGGGGCCGTTGTCCTTCTGCAGCTCGATCAGCTTGCCGGAGATCCGGGTGCCGCTGAGCGCGTCGAACACGGTGCCGGGCAGGTCGGCCGGGAGCTCGACGAGCGAGAAGTCCGGGCGGATCTGGATCTGGCCGAAGTCGGCGCGGCGCAGGCCGCCCTCGTTGGCGATGGCGCCGACGATCTGGCGCGGCTCGACCTTGTGACGCTTGCCCACGTTGATCCGGTACATCGCCATCGGGACGTCGCTGCGCGCACCCCGGCGCTCGCGGGACGCGGACCGCTCGGGGCGCTCGCGCTCCTCGAAGCGGGGCTCGCGGATCGGCTTCTCGGCGGCGGGGTCGAGCAGCAGCGGCTCGTCGCCCTGGGCCACGACGGCCAGGGCGGCGGCGACGTCGGCCTCGGGTACGTCGTGGTGGCGGACGTAGTGGTCGATGATGTCGCGGAACCGCTCGATCCGGGCGGTCTGCTCCAGCGCCGCGGTGATCTGCTCGTCGAAGCGGGTGAGCCGGGTGACGTTGATGTCCTCCGGCGAGGGCAGCTGCATCTGGACCAGCGGCTGGCGGGTGGCCTTCTCGATGTGCTTGAGGAGGTAGCGCTCGCGCGGGGTGACGAAGGAGATCGCGTCGCCGCTGCGGCCGGCGCGACCGGTGCGGCCGATCCGGTGGACGTAGGACTCGGTGTCGGTGGGGATGTCGTAGTTGACGACGTGGCTGATCCGCTCGACGTCGAGGCCGCGGGCGGCCACGTCGGTGGCGACCAGGATGTCGAGCTTGGCCGCCTTCAGCTGGTTGACGGTCCGCTCGCGCTGGGCCTGTGCGACGTCGCCGTTGATCGCGGCGGCGCTGAACCCGCGGGCCCGCAGCTTCTCGGCGAGGGTCTCGGTCTCGCTCTTGGTGCGGACGAAGACGATCATCCCCTCGAAGTTCTCGACCTCGAGGATGCGGGTGAGCGCGTCGACCTTCTGCGGGTAGCTGACCATCAGGTAGCGCTGGGTGATGTTGGCGGCGGTCGCGGTCTTGCCCTTGACCGTGATCTCCTGCGCGTCGTTCAGGTACTTCTTCGAGATCCGGCGGATCTGCGCCGGCATGGTCGCGGAGAACAGCGCGACGTTCTTGTCCTCGGGCGTGCTGGCCAGGATCGTCTCGACGTCCTCGGCGAAGCCCATGTTGAGCATCTCGTCGGCCTCGTCGAGGACCAGGAAGCGCAGCTCCGACAGGTCGAGGGTGCCCTTGTCGAGGTGGTCCATGATCCGGCCCGGGGTGCCGACCACGATGTGCACGCCGCGACGCAGCGCGGACAGCTGCACGCCGTACGCCTGACCGCCGTAGACGGGGAGCACGTGGACGCCCTTGAGGTGGGCGGCGTACTTCTCGAACGCCTCGCAGACCTGGAGCGCGAGCTCACGGGTGGGGGCGAGGACCAGCGCCTGCGGCGACTTCTGGCGTACGTCGAGCCGCGACAGGATCGGCAGCGCGAAGGCCGCCGTCTTGCCGGTGCCGGTCTGCGCCAGGCCGACCACGTCGCGGCCGGAGAGCAGCGGCGGGATGGTCGCGGCCTGGATCGCCGAGGGCGTCTCGTAGCCCACGTCCTTCAGCGCGCGGAGCACGGCGTCGTCGAGGCCCAGGTCCGCGAAGGTGGTCTGCTGGGCGGGGGTCTCGACTGCTTGGTCCTCGGTGCTCACCCGTCAACGGTAGTGGTATACGCCTCAGCCGCCACCTTCGTGGTCGCGGTGGGCTGGGTCACGCGCCTCTCGCGCGCCCTCACTCCACCGTCACGGACTTCGCCAGGTTGCGCGGCTTGTCGATGTCCAGACCCAGGTGCAGCGCCGCGTGGTAGGCCAGCAGCTGCAGCGGGACGGTCAGCAGGATCGGGTCGAGCTCGCGCTCGTTGCGGGGCACGGCGATGCGCACCGCGTCCAGCTCGCCGAGGTCGACGTCCTCGTGGGTGACCACGACGAGCGGACCGCGCCGGGCCGCGATCTCGTGCAGTGCCCCGACGTTGCGGTCGGTCAGCTCGTCGCTCGGGACGACCGCGACGGTCGGCAGCGCCTCGTCGATCAGCGCCAGCGGACCGTGCTTGAGCTCGGAGGTCTGGTAGGCCTCGGCGTGCCGGTAGCTGATCTCCTTGAACTTCTGCGCCCCCTCCCGCGCGACCGGGAAGCCGCGGACCCGACCGATGAAGAAGAGGCTGTCGGCCTCGGCCAGGCGGGCGGCCGCGGCGGCCAGCTCCTCCTCCTGCTCGAGGATCTCCGCGATCTGGCCGGGCAGCCGGTTGAGGCCCGCGATCAGCCGCTTGCCGTCGGCGATCGACAGGTCGCGCACCCGGCCGAGCTGCAGGGCGAGCAGCGCGAACCCGACGAACATGTTGGTCAGCGCCTTGGTCGAGGCCACCGCGACCTCGGGGCCGGCGTGCAGGTAGATGCCGCCGTCGCACTCCCGCGCGATCGCGCTGCCGACGACGTTGACCAGTCCGATGACCCGGCCGCCCTTGCGCCGGATCTCCTGGACGGCGAGCAGCGTGTCGATGGTCTCGCCGGACTGGCTGACCGCAACGTAGAGGGTGTCCGGCTCGATGATCGGGTTGCGGTAGCGGAACTCGCTGGCCGCCTCGGCGTCGGCGGGGATCCGGGCCAGCTCCTCGACCAGCGAGGCGCCCATCTGCCCCACGTAGTACGCCGAGCCGCAGCCGAGGATCTTCACCCGGCGGATCGCCCGGGTCTCGCGCGGGTCCATGTTGAGCCCGCCGAGGTGGGCGGTGCCGAACCGCTCGTCGAGCCGGCCGCGCAGCGCCCGCTCGGTCGACTGCGGCTGCTCGTGGATCTCCCGGTGCATGAAGGAGCCGCCCGCGGCGTGCACGGCGTCGTTCGCGTCGTACGCCGAGGGGTCGATGTCGACGGTCCGGGCCAGGGTCGCGGTCGCCGTCAGGTCCTGGCGGTACGTCGTGAAGCCGGTCGCGGTCAGCGTGGCCATCTCGCCGTCGTCGAGGTGGGCGACGGTGGTCGTGTAGCGGACCAGGGCGGCCAGGTCGGAGGCGACGTGCATCTCCTTGTCACCGACGCCGATGATCAGCGGGCTGCCGTTGCGGGCCACCACGATCCGGTCCGGGAAGTCGGCGTGCACCACGGCGACGCCGTACGTGCCCTCGATCACGGCGAGCGCGTCGGCGACCCGGCCCTCGAGGGTGTCGGCGTCGGAGCGGGCGACCAGGTGGGCCAACACCTCGGTGTCGGTGTCGCTGACCAGGTCGACCCCGTCGTCGGCGAGGAGCTTCCGCAGCGCGGAGGCGTTGTCGATGATCCCGTTGTGGACGACGGCGACGTCGCCCTTGGTGTCGGTGTGCGGGTGCGCGTTGGCGTCGGTGGCCGGGCCGTGGGTCGCCCAGCGGGTGTGGCCGATGCCGACCTTGCCGGCGAAGCGCTTCGGCAGGTCCTCGGCGAGGTCGCGGACCCGGCCGGCCTTCTTGGCGACCTTCAGGGCGCTGCCACTCGCCCCCAGGACGGCGACGCCCGCGGAGTCGTAGCCGCGGTGCTCGAGGCGGGTCAGGCCCTCCAGGAGCAGCGGGGCCGCCTGCTGGGTGCCGATGTAGCCGACGATGCCGCACATAAAGAACCTCTTTCGGTGATCGAGTAGCGGCCGACGAAGGAGGCCGCGTATCGAGATCAGGTGTAGACGATGCGCCGCAGCTGGCGCTCACTGAGCTCGGGTGCGCCGACGACGCGATCGGCCAGCTCGGCCGCGATCTGCGCGAAGATCTCGGGGTTCTTCGCGCCGTACGTCTTCAGGTGCGCGTGCCGCCGCCGGACGTAGGCCTCCACCGGCTCGGCGTGGAACGCGACGACGTCCTCGACGACGCGTTCGGCCTCGGCAGTGGTGAGCCCGGTCGTGGCCACGAGGTGGGCGACCAGGTCCGGATCAGCGGGCACGACAGGCACTCTGACCATTCATCGGCACGTCGTGCAACTTCCTGCCCGAAATCGGGCAGGAATCGTCAGTTGTGGGTATTGGGTAGCCACCCTCCGACCGAGTGGGGGACCGGCGGTGCGCACACCCCGCTTCCAGGGTCGAAATGGAGGAGCGGGCACCAATTCTCGGCTCTTCTGGCTATCCGCGTGGGGATCGGGTACCTTAGGTGAACAGAAGATGAACAGGAGGTGTCCCATGAAGGAATCCACGATGACCGGCGAGCTCGAGATACACTGGATCTCCGTGCTCGGCCCGGACGGCCGGACCCGCATGGAGGCGCGCTGGCTGGTGGTCGGCGAGGCCGACGCGCTGGCTCCCCACGCCGCCTGACGACCCACACGTCCCACGCCGACGAGGCCGTGAACCCACCCGGGTTCACGGCCTCGTCGCACGTCCGCACGCAGAAGTTCCGAGAAAAGTCGGGTGCGAGGGAATAGATCCGGACGATGGTCCGGTTAGGGTGGTTGAACTTTGTACGACCCTCACCACCACCACCCAGGAGCACACCCGTCATGAGCATCTTCTCCCGCAAGCCCGCCGCTGCCGAGTCCGACTTCGACGCGGCCACCACCGCCGTCGACGACATCTCCGGCGACTACACGATCGACGCCTCGCACAGCCGGATCGGCTTCAGCGCCCGCCACGCGATGGTCACCACCGTCCGCGGCGCCTTCAAGGAGTTCGAGGGCACCGCCCACATCGACGCCGCCAACCCGGCCGCGTCGTCGGTCTCCCTGACCATCAAGACCGCCAGCGTCGACACCGGCTCCGCCGACCGTGACGGCCACCTGTCCTCGGCCGACTTCTTCGACGCCGCGGTCAACCCCGACATCACCTTCGTCTCGACCAAGGTCGAGAAGGTCGACGACGACACCTGGGCGATCACGGGCGACCTGACGATCAAGGGCATCAGCAAGCCCGTCACCGTCGCCTTCGACGAGACCGGCTCCGCCCAGGACCCGTTCGGCAACCTGCGCGTCGGCTTCGAGGGCGCCACCTCGATCAACCGCAAGGACTGGGACCTGACCTGGAACGCGGCGCTCGAGACCGGCGGCGTGCTCGTCTCCGAGAAGATCAAGCTCGAGTTCGACGTCTCGGCGATCAAGAACGCCTGACGCACTCCCGTTCTCCTGCTGACGGCCCGGCCCCTCTGGGGTCCGGGCCGTCGGCGCGTCCGGAGCAGCAAATGACCGCGCGCGATCGGCGGCACCTCGTCCACACTGGCCCGCATGTCCGCCGTACCGCCTGCCGTGCTGCCGGCCGGCCTCACCACCCGGCCCCTCGTCCCGACCGATGCCCGCGCCGTCTACGAGCTGATGGCCGCCCAGGAGCTCGCCGACATCGGTGAGGTCGTCATCGAGGAGGCCGACATCGTCTCCGACTGGGCCCGCCCCTCCTTCGACCTGACCGCCAGCGCCCTCGGCGTCCTCGACGGCGACCGCCTGGTCGGGTACGTCGAGGTGTCCGGCCGGGACCGCGGCGACGCCGCCGTCCACCCCGACGTGCGCGGGCGGGGCCTCGGGACGTGGCTCGCCCACCGGATGCAGGACCTGGCCCGCGGCCAGGGCTCGACCGTGATCGGCATGCCGGTCCCGGCCGGCTCCCCGGGGGACC
Source organism: Nocardioides sp. CCNWLW216 (assembly GCF_037120545.1). Taxonomy (NCBI): domain Bacteria; kingdom Bacillati; phylum Actinomycetota; class Actinomycetes; order Propionibacteriales; family Nocardioidaceae; genus Nocardioides; species Nocardioides sp. CCNWLW216. Next base: position 397,337 of record NZ_JBBBBJ010000003.1, on the reverse strand, counting down.
GGCTGCTCGAGGAGCTCGGCTACCGGGTCCGCTGGACCAGCTGGGTGCTGCAGCTGCCCGAGGGCCGCACCGTCCCCGCGCGCGACCTGCCCGACGGGTACGTCGTCCGCGCGGCCACCGAGGCCGAGCACCGGGCCTGCTGGACGGTCGTCGAGAACGCCTTCCTGGAGTGGTCGGACCGCGAGCGCCAGTCCTTCGAGGACTTCGCCGCGGGTGTGATGCTCCGCCCGGGCTTCGCGCCGTGGCAGCTGCGGGTGGTCGTCGACCCGGCCGGCGAGGTCGTCGCGGTGGCGATCGTGTTCCTCGGCGAGGCGGCCGCCTACGTCGACCGGCTCGCCACCCGCCGCGACCGGCGCGGCCGGGGCCTCGCCCAGGCGTTGCTGGTCGACTCCTTCGCCGTCGCCCGCGAGCACGGCGCGACCCGCTCGGAGCTCTCGACCGACTCCCGCACCGGCGCCCTCGGGCTCTACGAGAAGGTCGGCATGGAGGTCACCTCCACCTGGGTGAACCGGGCGGTCGACCTGTGAGCGTCCCGTCCCCGTTCACGACCCGGCCGCTGACCCTCGACGACGCCGTCGCGGTCCAGGGCCTGATCGCCGCCGAGGAGTTGGTCGACCTGGGCGAGGTCGAGATGACCCTGGAGGACGTCCTGGCCGACTGGCAGCGGCCGTCGTACGACGTCGCGACGAGCACGATCGGCGTGCTCGACGGCGACCGGCTGATCGCGTACGGCGACCTCAGCGGGCCGGGGACCGCCTACGCGGCCGTGCTGCCGTCGTACCAGGGGCGTGGCATCGGTACGGCGATCGCGCGGTGGCTGCAGGCGGCCGCGCGCGAGCGGGGCTACGCCTCGATCGGCGCGCAGACGCCGGCGGGCAGCGCGGCCGACCGGCTGATGGCCGACCTCGGCTACACCGAGCGCTGGACGGCGTGGGACCTGGAGCTGCCGTCCGGAGCCTCGGTGGTCGCGCGGCCGCTGCCCGACGGGTTCACGATCCGCGACGCCGCTCCGGACGACCACGCCGCGACCTGGACGCTGGTCGAGGACGCGTTCCTGGAGTGGTCGGACCGCGAGCGGACGACGCTCGAGGACTTCGGCGCGCGGGTCTGGGGCCGGCCGGGCTCCGCCCCGTGGAACCTGCGGCTGCTGGAGAGCCCCGCCGGCGAGCTGGTCGGGGCCGTGCACGTGTTCCTCGCGGGCGGGGCGGGCTACGTCGCGCGGGTCGCCGTCCGCCCGGACCACCGGGGGCGCGGGCTCGCGCCGGCGCTGCTGGTCGACGCGTTCGCGCGGGCGCGGGCGCACGGGGCCGACCGGTGCTACCTGTCGACCGACACCCGGGCGGGAGCGCGGGGGCTCTACGAGAAGGTCGGCATGGTCGTCTCGTCCACCTGGATCAACCGGGCCCTGGAGTTGTAACGCGTTCTAGATTCGCCCCATGGCCACCAGCTTCGTCACCCGCTACGACCTGCGCGCCCCCGGCGCCACCCCCGAGCAGCGGCAGGAGCTGTTCGGCCGCGCGGTCGAGCAGGCGGCGTACGTCGACGCGCACGGCCACGACGCGATCATGGTGTCCGAGCACCACGCGGCCGACGACGGCTACCTGCCGAGCCCGCTGCTGGTCGCCTCGGCCTTCGCGGCCGTCACCTCGCGGGTGCCGATCACGGTCTCGGCGCTGCTGGTCAACCTCTACGAGCCGGTCCGGCTGGCCGAGGACGTCGCGGTGCTCGACCTGCTCTCGAAGGGCCGGGTCAGCTACACGCTGGGGCTGGGCTACCGGCCGGTGGAGTACGAGCTCTACGACCGGCCCTGGTCGACCCGCGGGCGCGACATCGAGGAGCGGATCAGCGCGCTGCTGTCGCTCTGGGCGTCCGGGGCCACCACGCCCGGGCCCTACTCGCAGCCGCACCCGTTCCTCTTCTACGGCGGCGGCTCCCCCGCGGCGGCCCGCCGGGCGGCCCGGCTCGGCCTGGGCTTCCAGCCGCAGCACGGCGACCGCGCGCTGAAGGACCTCTACGACGAGACCTGCCGCTCGCTCGGCCGCGAGCCCGGCTTCGTGCTGCGCGCCCCGGACGACGGCCCGGCCAACGTGTTCTGCGCCGACGACCCGGACGAGTTCTGGGAGCGCTTCGGCCACCACCTGCTGGCCGACGCGCTCGCCTACCAGGAGTGGCACGGCGAGGCCGGGTCGTACGTCGTCGACCACTCGCGCACGGTCGAGGAGATGCGCGCGGCCGGCGTCTACCTGGTCACCACGCCCGACGACCTGGTCGACCGGTGCCGTGCCGGGCTGCGGCTGGTCACCAGCCACCCGGCCTGCGGCGGGCTGCCCGCGGAGCCGTCCTGGGCGAGCCTGCGGGCGGTCAGCGAGACGGTGCTGCCGGCGGTGCCGGGCTGACCACCGTCGTCACCACGTCGGTCACCGACGGCCGGCGCGGGGTGGAGGAGAACCCGAAGCGCGGTGCCGGGTCGACCGGGGCGAGGGTGCCGAGGTCGACGCCGTCGAACGCCCCTCGCGCAGCGGTCAGTCGTCGCACGCCGGTGGCGCCGTAGTACTCCCGTCGCCCGCCGCCGGCGCTCCCCCGGGTGCGGACGCCGCGCAGCACCACCCGCGCCACCGGGTCGGTCACCGTGCACCACCAGGGAGCGGTGGCGATCCCTCGCGGCACCAGGCGGAGCAGCTGCCCCAGCAGCGTGGGACCGCCGATCGCGACCGTCAGGTCCAGCGAGTCCGACCGGACCGTCCACGATCCGTCCACCGCGCTCACCGCGAACGGCTCGACCCGCACCTCGTCGAAGGAGTACGTCGCCGCCACGAAGTCGGCCACCTCCCGGCTCGGCGCCAGCAGCACCCGGTGACCGGTTCCGGTCTCGACCATCGCGTCCGCGAAGGCGCCGTACGGCGACGTCGGCCAGCGGCCGACCACGACGCGGACGCCGGACGTCGTCCCGACGCCGGCGATGGCGCCCTCGAAGCGGGACCTCACGGGCTCCTCCGGATCTGTCGCAGCCGCGCGAACGGCAGCGGTGGCTGGGCGAGCGGGTTCTGGTCGGCGACCTCGTCCATGGCGTCGACGAGGTTGCGCAGGTTGACCACGAGCCCGCCGTACACCGGCCAGAGACGGGGCGCGGGCTGTGTCCGGGCGAGCTCATCGACGAGGCGGTCCAGGTCCTCCCAGGCGGCCAGCAGGGCGGAGCGATCGGCGCGGAGGAGGCCGTCGCCGACCTGGCGGAGGGCGGCGGCGTAGGCGTCGCGGAACCGGGGCTGCCACTCGGCCTCGTCGACCTGGTCGTAGGAGACGGTGCGGGCGAGGCTGCGGATCTCGGCCAGGGCCTGCTCCATCCGGCGCAGCAGCTGCACCCACTCACGCGGGTCGCGCAGCTCGCCGGCCCCGCGTCGCGGGTTCATCAGCGCGCTCTCGCGGGCCTGCCGCACCAGTGCCCAGGCCCGGTCCAGGTCCTCGTCGAGGCCACGGCTCCGCTCGACCCAGTCGGCGACCTCGTCGGCGCGGAAGCCGTGCTCGACCCCGTCGGCCATGTCGACCAGCAGCTGTCCGATCCGGCCGTCGAGCGCGTCCAGCGCCGCGATCGCCGTACGACGGCGCAGCGGCGGCCAGACCAGCGCGTTGACGACCAGTCCGACCGCGATCCCGATGCCGGTGTCGGCCAGTCGCTCGAGCAGCGCCAGGTCGTCGTCGGCGAAGCCGGTCGTGAGCACGATCAGCGCGGTGGCCGCGATCGTGGTGCCCTCCTCGCGCAGCCAGGCGACCGCGCCGATGACAAGCCCGACAGCGACCGCGAGGCCGACGGACACGGAGTCCAGGCCCAGCGAGGCACCGACCAGCCAGGCGACGACGACGCCGGCGACGGCGGCCACGACCTGGCGCAGCCCCTGCGAGAAGGTGCGGTAGACGGTGGCGTGCACGACCAGCAGCGCCGACCACGGGGCGAGGAACGACTGCGAGAGGTCGAGCACGTGGGTGGCGAGCACCCAGGCCACGACCACCGCGCCGACCGTCTTGACGAGCTGGGTGACGTCGGTCCAGAAGACGGGGTCGCGGAAGCGGTCGCGCTCGCGCCGCCGACGCGTCGTCCCGGCCTGGTTCATGTCACCGGATGGGTGCCCCCGAGATCGTCCGGGCAATCACCAGTCGCTGGATCTCCGAGGTGCCCTCGAAGATCGTGTAGATCTTGGCGTCCCGGGCCCAGCGCTCGACGGGGTACTCCCGGGTGAAGCCGTTGCCGCCGAGGATCTGCATGGCCTGCCCGGTCACCTTCACCGCGGTCTCGCCGGCCATCAGCTTCGACATCGAGCCCTCGGCGGCCTCGAACCGCTTGCCGGTCGCCGCCATCCAGGCCGCGCGCCAGACCAGCAGCCGCGAGGCGTCGATGGCGGTCTTCATGTCGGCGAGGGCGAAGGCGATGCCCTGGTTCTCGATGATCGGCTTCCCGAACTGCTCGCGGGTCCGGGCGTAGTCGAGCGCCACCTCGTACGCCGCCCGCGCGATGCCGACCGCCTGCGCGCCGACGGCGGGGCGGGTGCGCTCGAAGGTCGCCATGCTCGCGTTGCCTCCTCGTTCCCCGGTTCCTGAGGAGGCGAGGGACGAGCCGTCTCGAAGGGCGCGAGCGCGGGCCAGCCGGGCGTCGAGCTTCTCCTTGCCGCCGAGCAGGCACCGCCCGGGCACCCGCACCCGGTCGAGCACCACCTCGGCCGTGTGCGAGGCCCGGATGCCGTGCTTGTGGAACTACTGGCCCTGGCTGAGCCCCGTCGTCCCCGGCGGTACGACGAAGCTCGCCTGGCCGCGGGTGCGCAGCTCCGGGTCGACCACGGCCGTCACCACGTGGACGTCGGCGATGCCGCCGTTGGTGGCCCAGGTCTTGGTGCCGTTGAGGACCCACTCGTCGGTGGCCTCGTCGTAGGTGGCCCGGGTGCGCATCGCGCCGACGTCCGAGCCGGCGTCGGGCTCGGAGGAGCAGAAGGCGCCGAGCTTCAGGTCGCCCGGCTCGCCGTACATCTCAGGGATCCACTCGCCGACCTGCTCGTCGGTGCCGTTGGCCCGGACGCCGGCCGCGGCCAGCGACGTGCCGACGATGGAGAGGCCGATGCCGGCGTCGCCCCAGAAGAGCTCCTCCATGGTGACCGGGAAGCCGAGGCCGGTGGCGTCGAAGGCCTGGGTGGCCACGAAGTCGAAGGAGTAGAGGCCGATCTTGGCCGCCTCCTCGACGACCGGCCAGGGGAACTCCTCGCGCTCGTCCCACTCGGCCGCGGCCGGGCGGACCACGTCGGCGGCGAAGCTGTGCAGCCACTGCTGCAGCTCGAGGTGGTCGGGTCCGAGCTCGAAGGAGGGCGTCGTCATGACCGGACGGTAACCGGACCTGACCAGACCACGCTGCCGCCGGAACTAGAACAGGTTACCGTGACGCGCGTCACATGGGGACCCGGGGGGACGACCGAGGGAGCCACCGCATGTCCGACCACTCACTGTCCCGCCGCCGGGTCATCCAGGGGGCCGCCGCCGTCGGCGCGCTCGCCTGGGTCGAGGCGCACCGCATCCCCGCCGCGTCCGCGGCGCTGCCGACGCCGCCGGGCTTCCCCGCCGGCATCCCGCTCTTCCAGCAGGCCTACACGAACTGGGCCCGGGACATCGCCGTCGCCGGCGTGTGGACCTGTACGCCGGCCACGCCGGCCGACGTCGTGACGCTCGCGAACTGGGCCCGTTCGAAGGGCTGGCGGCTGCGGCCCAAGGGCAGCTCCCACAACTGGTCGCCGCTCACCCTGGCCGCGGACGGCAGCGACGCCCCGAACGTGGTCCTGGTCGACACCAGGACGAACCTGAAGGCGGTCAGCGTCGACACCGCGACCTCGCGGGTCCGCGCGCAGGCCGGCATCACGATGGAGGCGCTGCTCACCGCGCTCGAGGCCCAGGGCCTCGGGCTGACCGCGACCCCGGCGCCGGGCGACCTGACCCTCGGCGGCGTGCTGGCCATCGACGGGCACGGCACCGCGGTGCCGCGGACCGGCGAGGTGAAGCCGGCCGGCCACACCTACGGCTCGGTGAGCAACCTGGTCCAGGAGGTCACCGCGGTGGTCTGGGACACCGCGACCTCGTCGTACGTCCTGCGGACCTTCGCGCGCAGCCACGCCGACGCGGGCGCGCTGATGGCGCACGTCGGCCGGGCCTTCGTCACCGAGGTCGTGCTGCAGACCGGCGCCAACCAGCGGCTGCGCTGCCAGAGCTGGTTCAACATCCCCGCGACCGAGCTGTTCGCCCCGGCCGGCTCCTCGGGACGCACCGTGCAGAGCTACCTGAACAGCGCCGGCCGGATGGAGGCGATCTGGTTCCCCTACACGCCGAACCCGTGGCTGAAGGTCTGGAGCGTCGCGCCGTCCAAGCCGCTGCTGTCGCGGCAGGTGAACGCGCCGTACAACTACACCTTCAGCGACAACCTGCCGCAGTCGTTCTTCGACCTCGCCGGGGCGATCGTGTCGGGCAACCCCGGGGGTACGCCGGACTTCGGGCTGACCAACTACAACATCGTCGCGGCCGGGCTGGTGACCACGCTGACCTACGACATCTGGGGCTGGTCGAAGAACCTGCTGCTCTACGTGCGGCCCTCGACCCTGCGGGTGACGGCCAACGGCTACGCGATCCTCTGCAAGCGCGCCGACGTGCAGCGGGTGATCAACGAGTTCACCACCCGCTACCGCACCCGGCTCGCGGCCTACCAGGCGAGCGGCAAGTTCCCGATGAACGGCCCGGTCGAGATCCGGGTCACCGGCCTCGACCACCCGGGCGACATCGGGGCGACCCGGTCGCCGCAGCTCTCCGCCCTGCGGCCGCGGCCGGACCGCACCGACTGGGACTGCGCGGTCTGGCTGGACATCCTCACCCTGCCGGGCACGCCGTACGCCGACGACTTCTACACCGAGATCGAGTCGTGGGTGCTCAGCAACTACGCGTCGTACGCCGCCGTACGGCCGGAGTGGTCGAAGGGCTGGGGCTACACCGCGGCCGGGGCGTGGACGTCGAGCGCCGTCGTCGACACCGCCGTCCCCGCGGCCTACCGCGCCGGGCAGCCCAGCACCGACCGCTGGGACACCGCGATCGCCACCCTCGACCGGCTCGACCCGCACCGGGTGTTCACGAGCGACTTCGTGGACCGGCTGCTCTCCTGAGCCGCCGGCCCGAGCCGACCATCAGCGCCGCGCCGGCGGCCACGGCGAGGCCGGCCAGCACGAGCAGGCCGCGGCGGGGTCCGCCGGTGTCCGGGAGGGTGGCACCGGCGGGCGCGGCGTCCTGCGGCTGGGCGCTCGCCGATTCGCCCGGTCCGGTGGACGGCTCGGGCGACGGGTCGGCCGACGGCTCCTCGCTCGGGGACGGGGACGGCGTGGGCTCAGCCGGCGCGGCGATCAGCGCGAAGTCGAGCCCGCCCACCACCTCGCCCGCGGCGGTGATCGTGAAGTCGACGCTGGCCGGACCGTCGACGTCGAGGCCGTCCGGCGGGGTCACGGTCGCGGTGTAGCTGCCGGGCGGCAGCGCGCCGAGGTAGAAGCCGCCCTCGCCGTCGGTGGTCAGCGGGACCGGGGCGCCGGGACCGTCGACGGTCACCGTGGCGCCGGGCACCGGACCGTCCGGTCCGGTCACCGTGCCGGCCGCGGCGCCCGGGCGCGGCAGGACGAAGTCGACACCGGTCACGTCGGTCGTCGTGACGGTGACCGGCCGGGCTGCGACGGCGTCGTACCCCTCGGGCGGCTCGACGGCGACGGTGTAGCCGCCGGCCGGGAGTCCGGGGGCGGAGTAGCGGCCGTCGCCGTCCGTGACGACCGCGACCGCGGGGCCGCCGCCGAGCGGCGTCAGCACGACGCGGACCCCGCCGAGCCCGTTCCCGCCGCCGGTCACCTGTCCCGAGACCGACGGCAGCGCCTGCACGACGAAGTCCTGGCCGGTCACCGGCGTGGTCGCGATCTCGATGCCGGTGCGGGTCGTCCCACCCGGACCGGCGGCGTAGCCGTCGGGCACGGTCAGCACCACCTGGTAGCCGGTGCCGAGGGCGTTCTCGTCGACGAGGTAGGTCCCGTCCGGCCCGGTCGTGGTGGGCACCGAGCCGCCGCCACCGGGGCGCACCACGGTCACGGTCGCCCCGGCGACCGGGTTGCCGTCGGCGTCGCGGACCGTGCCGCTGATCGGCTGGGGAACGATCTCGCGGACCTCGAACTCGGCCCGGGAGTCCGTCGACCCGTCGTTCCCACGGTTGTCGACGACGTCCTCGACCGCGCCGGACGCCGAGCACGTGGCCGGCGGCGTGAGGCGGACGACGTACCCGTCCTGGGTGGCGAACTCGCCGAGGTCGTAGCTGCCGTCGGCGGCCGGACGAGTGGTCGCGAGCTCCTCGCCGTACGGCGAGACCAGGGTGAGCACGGCGTCCTCGACCGGGCAGCTCCGGCCCGGGGCCGAGACGTCGTCGACCCGACCGCTGATCGGCCGGGCCCGGCTCACGAACCAGGTCTGGTAGACGGGGAAGCCCGCGCGCCGGGTGAAGACGAAGGTCAGGCTGGAGAGGCGGACGTCGGGCTCGAACCAGCCGGACGCGCCGTCGGTGTCGAGGGCCGCGGGGTTGCCCGTCAGCGTGGAGGTGCCCGCGTTCCAGCTCGGCTGGTCGGTGCCGCCGGCGTGGTTGAACGTCCCCTGGAACCAGCCGTCGATGTCCGCCGCCGGTACGGCGCTGCCGTCCGCCGCGGTGGCCCGGACCCGCACCTGGTCGGCGTCGACGTCGCCCAGGACGAAGCCCCAGCCGGTGTCGGGCGTGGGGTGGTCGAAGCTGTAGGTCGTCGTCGACGGCGCGGTCGGGGTGTCCGCGCGCGGCCGCAGCACGAGGTACGGCGAGCCGAGGCTCGAGCCGTACTTCGCACCGGGCGGCGTGGTCGCCCGCAGGTAGGTGCTCGTCCCGGCGGCCAGCTGGACGTTGCCGCGCGAGTCGGACGCCACCGCCGCGGCCGGGAAGCCGGGGGAGCGCTGCTCCATCCGGGTCGTGTAGTCGTTGGACGACCCTGCGATCGGCGCCCATGCCGACCAGCGGTCCGTCATCGCGTGGGCCGGCGCCGCGGTCGCGACCACCAGTGCGGCCACGCACGCCAGCGCCGACGCGCCCCTCAGTTTCCGACGCCGAGTCATCGGTCCCCCCGCTCCGCCCGGCCGAGCGTCGGGCGATCCGAGGCTAACCCGAGCGGTCGCTATCCGAACAGGGTCAAGTCCGGGGCCGCACTCCGGTGAGGTGGCCGAAGACGACCAGGCGACGGTCGCTGTGGAAGAGGTCGGCGCAGGTGACCAGGGTGATCAGCCGGGTGGCCCCCGTCTCGGGCCCGGGCCCGGACGCGTCCGGATTGACCGGGCTGGCGGCGAGCACCCAGGAGGCGGTGAAGGGCAGGTCGAGGTCGTCCCCACCGGTGTCGAGCCGGTAGACGTAGGTGTGCGTGCGGGTCTCGACGAGGACCTCGTCGCCGGGTTCGAGGTCGGGGAGGTCGGCGAACGGCTCGCCGTGGGTCACCCGGTGGCCGCTGACGACGAGGTTGCCCTCCTCCCCGGGCTCGGCCCCGTCCTCGGAGCGGCCCAGCCCGCTCGCGAGCACGTCGTCGGACGTGCCGTCCAGGAGCGGCACCACCCAGTCCTCGCCCAGGGCGGGCACCCGGACCAGGGCGGTGGCGGTCCCGAGGTCGTCGACGCTGGCGGTGTCGGTCCCCGCGTCCCACGCTCCCCGGAGCTCGTCGGCCACGGCGTCGTGGCGGCGCTCGGAGACCCAGGTGGTGCCCCAGTACTGCCAGGCCACCCAGCCACCCAGCAGCACCCCGGCCACGAGCAGCACGAGGCCCGACCACCACGCCCAACGGATCCGGCTCACCGTCCCATCGTGCCCGGGAATCCCCGACCGACGCTTGACCTTGCCCCTGGGGTCAGGGTCGAGGGTGAGGTGTGAAGGAGGCAGGCATGCGGATCGGCGAGGTCGCCCGCGCGGCGGGCGTGACGGTGAAGGCCGTGCGCTACTACGAGTCGCTCGGGCTGGTCCGGGCCGACCGGCTGCCCAACGGCTACCGGGAGTACGACGACGCGCAACTGCTCCGGATCCGCGAGATCCGGACCCTCGGGGAGCTCGGTGTGACCGCGGAGCGCACCCGGCCGTTCCTCGACTGCCTGGCGTCGGGCGCCGCGTCCGGCGACGACTGCCCCGCCTCCCTCGACACCTACCGCGAGGCGATCGTCGACCTCACGTCCCGCATCGACCGGCTGGTCGAGCGGCGGGACGCGCTCGTCGTACGCCTCGCGGACGCCACCGCCCGCACCGCACCCGCCCCGCGCTGCGAGCTCGTCCCCGAGGAGATCCGATGACCACCCTGACCGACCTGCCCGCCGTGACCGACGAGACCTTCGCCCGGGAGGTGCTCACCGCCCCCGGAGCCACCGTCGTCGACGTGTGGGCCGCGTGGTGCGGCCCCTGCCACCAGCTGACGCCGGTGCTCGTCGACGTCGCGGCCGAGCTGGGCCTGCGGGTGGTCGCCCTGAACGCCGACGAGAACCCCGTGACCGCGGCCGAGCTGCGGGTGCTCGGGCTGCCGACCGTGCTGGTGGTCCGCGACGGCGAGGTGGTCGGGACGCTCGTCGGCAGCCGGCCGCGACGGGCCCTGCGCGAGCAGCTGGAGCGGGTCCTGGCACCGGCCTGAGCGGAGTTGCCGGCTCGGACGTGGCGGATCTCATCCCGTCCGGGGTCGCGCATTCGCGCGGAGTGTCCGAAAATGTTGGTTCCCCACCCGTTTTACTTCAATTCGAAGGAACCACCGTGTCGTCCGAGCTCAGCGCCGCCCTGCACGACTTCGCGGGCTCCGACCCCGCCGCCGCCGAGGAGCTCCTGGCCCTGATGACGCGGGTGCACCTCGAGCGCGGCTCCATCCTGTTCGCCCAGGGCGACCCGGGTGCCTCCATGTACGTCGTCGCCCGCGGCAGCCTGAAGGTCACCCGCGCCGACGCCCAGTCCCGCCCGACGATCCTGGCGGTGCTCGGCACCGGAGACGTGTTCGGCGAGATGTCCCTGCTCGACGCGAACGACCGCGACGCGACCGTCACCGCCGTCGCCGCGACGACCCTGCTGGAGCTGTCCCGGGCCCGCTTCGACGAGGAGCTCGGACGCCGGCCCGACCTGGTCCGGGCGCTGCTCGGCCACCTCGCCCGCCGGCTCCGCTCGTCCAACGACACCGTCTCCGACCTGGTCTTCGCCGACGTGCCGGCCCGGGTCGCGCGGCTCGTGGTCCGGCTCGGCGAGCGGTTCGGCGTCCCCGCCGAGGACGGCTCGCTGGTCGTCGAGCACCAGCTGACCCAGTCCGAGCTGGCCCAGCTCGTCGGGTCCGCCCGCGAGACGGTCAACAAGGCCCTGGCCCGGTTCGCGGCGCAGGGCTGGATCGACGTCCAGCAGCGGGTCATCACGATCCGCGACCAGGACCGGCTGCGCGCGTTCTCGTCCTGAGCCTTCCCCACCTGACATCTGTCATGGGGTTCTGCTGACGCCACGCACTACTGGGCGGCTCCCGGTGGCGTGAGGCTGGAGGCATGGACAACCACACGACACCCGCTCTGGAGATCCGCGGGCTCCGCCGTACCTACGGCACCGGCGAGTCCGCCTACGAGGCCGTCCGCGGCGTCGACCTGACCGTCGAGCGCGGCACGCTGCTCGCCCTGCTCGGCACCAACGGTGCCGGCAAGACCTCCACCATGGAGGTCGTCGAGGGCCTGGCCGCCGCGAGCGGCGGCTCGGTGCGCGTCTTCGGCCTCGACCCCGTCGCCGACCGCGCCGAGGCCCGGCGCCGTACCGGCGTGGTCCTGCAGGTCAGCGGCTTCTCCGGTGACCTCACCGTCGCCGAGACCCTGGAGATGGAGGCCGCCACCGTCACCGACCCGCGGCCGGTCTCCGAGGTCGTCGCGCTGGTCGACCTCGAGCACCGCGTCGACACCAAGGTCCTCTCGCTCTCCGGCGGCGAGCGCCGCCGGCTCGACCTGGCCTGCGCCCTGCTCGGGAAGCCCGAGCTGCTGATGCTCGACGAGCCCACCACCGGTCTCGACCCCGAGAGCCGGCGCCGGGTCTGGGAGCTGGTCCGGAACCTCCGCGACGAGGGCGCCGCCGTCCTGCTCACCACTCACTACCTCGACGAGGCCGAGGAGCTGGCCGACCAGATCGCGATCATGCACGCGGGCCGGATCGTCCGCGAGGGCACCCTCGCGGAGGTCGTCGGCCAGCAGCCGTCGACCGTCCGCTACACGACGCCCGACGGCGAGACCACCACCCTCGAGACCGAGGACCTGCAGACCACCCTCACCGAGGTGCTCACCTGGGCCGCGGAGCACGGCGTACGCCTCTCCGGGCTGGACGCCCGGCACGCCTCGCTGGAGTCCACGTTCCTCGCGATCGCGGGCACGCCCCGGTCCGATGACACCCCTGCCACCGACGCCAGCACCGACGACCTCGAAGGAGCCGTCCGATGACCACGATGACCTTCTCGTCCACCTCCCCCGCGCTTCGTCGTACGACGGGGCTGACCAAGGCCAACGGGCGGCTGATGCTGCGCAACCGGCTCAACCTGGCCTACGGGTTCGTGCTGCCGCTGCTGCCGCTCGCGTTCCTGCTCGTCGGCGACCGCGGCGATGTCGGCTCGGCCGGCATGGCGCTGGTCTCCGTCATCGTGATGGCCGCGCTCTTCCCCGTCTACTACAACGTGCTGTCGATGACCGTCACCCGCCGAGACGAGCTCGTCCTCAAGCGGATCCGCACCGGGGAGACCCGCGACCTGGAGCTGCTGACCTCGCTGGCGCTGCCCGGCGTGGCGGTGGCGATGATCGTCGGCCTGGGCGCGATCCCGCTCGCCCTCGCGCTCGGCGCCCCGGTGCCGGTCAACCCGGTGCTCTTCGTGGTGACCGTGCTGGTCTCGGCGCTGGTCTTCGCCGTCCTGGCCTTCTGGACCGCGGCCTGGACCAAGAACGCCGAGGCGGCCCAGATCACCAGCATGCCGGTGATCCTGCTGGCCGTGGTCGGCCAGGTGGCGATCAGCTTCCCCGAGGAGGTCCGCCGCTGGATCGACCTGACGCCGGGCGCCGCGATCACCGACCTGGTCCGCTCCTCGTGGCTCGGCCTGGACGGCCCCTCGACCGACCCGTCGCTGTCCTTCGGCGAGACCTGGGCCGCCGCCGGCCAGCCGCTGCTGGTGCTCGCCGCCTGGGCCGCCCTCGCCGCCTGGCTCGCCGCGCGGTCGATGCGGTGGGAGCCGCGTTCGTGACGACCGGTCCCGGGGCAGGCTGTGCGGCATGAGCTCCCACCGGTGGTGGTCCTGGGCCGACCGGGACCAGGTCGCCCGCGTCGACATGTACACCCGCCAGTCGCTCTATGCGCTGCTGTGGAGCTTCTTCGTGATCTTCGCGATCCAGGCGTTCAACGAGGTTCCCGCCGGGGACCGTGACCTCGCGGTCGCGGTCCTCGTCGGGGGCACCGTCGTCACGTACGCCGGCCACCGGGTGCTCAGCGACGTGATCGCCCTCTACCCCGCCACCCGCCCCGTCCCCTGGCGCAGCCTCGGGCCCTTCCTCGGGCTCGAGGCCGTCGGCTTCCTGGCCTCGCTCGGGCTGCCCAGGGAGGTCCGCGGGCTCGCCGTCCTCGTGCTCTGGTCGGCCTTGGCCTGGTCGCTCGTCGGGCTCCGCGGGCGCCGTACGACGATCGCGGTGCTGGTCGGTCTCGCCGGGGCGCCCGCCCTGGCCGCCCGCGAGCCGTGGTTCCTGGTCGGCGGGCTCGGCATCGCGCTGTTCTTCATGTTCACCGTGCGGGCGTCGCTGTGGATGCTGGGCGTGGTCCGCGAGCTCGACCGGGCCCGCGCCACCCGCTCCGCGCTGGCCGTGGCCGAGGAGCGGCTGCGGTTCTCGCGCGACGTCCACGACGTGATGGGCCGACGGCTGTCCGCGATCGGGCTGCAGGCCGAGCTGGCCGCGACCCTCGCCCGACGCGGCGACCCGACCGCCGCCGACCGGATGCTCGAGGTCCGCGAGACCGCCCACGAGACGCTGCGCGAGGCCCGGGAGCTGGCCCGCGGCTACGGCCGGACCGACCTGGGCCAGGAGCTGGACGGGGCCCGGTCGCTGCTGCGCTCGGCCGGCATCGCGGTCTCGCTCTCCGTGGACTCCTTGCCGCAGGCGTGGCACGAGCCCGCCGGCTGGGTGGTCCGCGAGGCGGTCACCAACGTGCTGCGGCACTCCGACGCCACCACCGTCACCATCGCCTACGACGTCGGCACGCTGCGGGTCACCAACGACCGGCCCAGGCCCGGCGGCGACGCGTCCGGCACCGGGCTGAGCGGCCTGGCGGCCCGGCTGGCCGGCGTCGGCGCGACGCTCGAGATCGACGCGGACGAGACGTCCTTCGCGGTCGTCGTACGGCTCTCGTCGGTGGAGGTGCCGGCATGATCCGGCTGCTGCTCGCCGACGACGAGCACCTCATCCGCACCGCCCTCGCCCAGCTGCTCGAGCTGGAGGAGGACCTCACCGTGGTCGCGCAGGCCGCGTCCGGCGACGAGGTCGTCGCGGTGGCCCGTGCCGAGTCGTTCGACGTCGCGGTCCTCGACCTGCAGATGCCCGGCCGCGACGGCATCAGCGCCGCGACCGAGCTGCTGCGCCTGCAGCCGGGCTGCGCGGTCGTCATCGTCACCGGCCACGGTCGGCCCGGTCACCTCAAGCGCGCCCTGTCCGCCGGCGTCCGCGGCTTCCTGCCCAAGACCACCTCGGCCGCGACCCTGGCCTCCGTCGTCCGCTCGGTCCACGCCGGCGGCCGGTACGTCGACCCCGAGCTCTCCGCGGAGGCGATCGCCGCCGGCGACAGTCCGCTCACCCCCCGCGAGGCCGACGTCCTGGAGCTGGCCGCCGACGGCGCCCCCGTCGACGAGATCGCCCGCCGCGCGTCGCTCTCACCCGGCACGGTGCGCAACTACCTCTCCAGCGCCGTCACCAAGCTCGACGCCGCCAACCGGCACGACGCCGCCGCCACCGCGCGGCGGCTGGGGTGGATCTAGCGAGGACGCGCCAGCGGACTCGCTGTCGGTGGTCGAGCGAGCGCTCTGACTGAGTTTGCGAAGTCAGAAGGCGCGTGTCGGTCCGGGACGCGTCAGCGGACCGGACGTCGGTGGTCGAGCGAGCGCTCTGACTGAGCCTGCGAAGTCAGAAGGCGCGTGTCGAGACCCCGCCCGGGTCTCGCGAGCACGTCAGCGCCAGCCCAGCTGCGGCGGCCCCGACCGGCGGTGCCGCCGGCGCGACATCACGAAGACCGCGACCAGGACCCCCACCAGCACGAACGGCAGGTGGGTGAGCACGGTCAGGGTGATCAGCACGCCGAGGACGAGGAGCAGCGGGCCGGGGAAGATCCTCGGCCCGCCGCTCCAGTAGCCGCGGGGCGCCGTACGACGGGGGTCGCGGTGGCCCGGGAGGTCCCGGAAGACCGGGGCCAGATCGGCGCGGGTGCGTGCGGCCCAGACCCGGTCGAGCCGGTCGCCGTGCTCGTCGGAGCTCAGCCGGCCCTGGGCGAAATGGTCGCCCAGGGCGGCCGCCGCCTGCTCGCGCTCGGCGTCGCCGATCCGCAGCTGGGCGTCGTTCATCGCTCGTCCGCCTCCTCGGCGGCGTCGCCCTCGGCGAGGATGCCGTAGAGCTTGCGGCGGGCGTCGACGAGGACGTCGACGGCGGCCCGGCGCTGCGCCTCGGAGCCGGTGGTGACGACCTGCCACACCGCCCCCATGACCTGACCGATCTCGGGCTTGAGGTCGGCGAAGTCGCTGCTCGCCTCGCGCTCGCGCGCCTCGAAGGGCGCCCACACGGCCGCGAGCTCGTCGGCGTGCTCGGCGACGTACGTGGCGCCGTCCTCGGTGAGCCGGACGGTACGACGCTTGGTCTCCTCGTCGACCTCGACCAGGCCCTCGTCCTGGAGCTGCTGGATGGTCGGGTAGACCGAGCCCGGGCTGGGGCGCCAGGCCTCGCCGGACTTCTCGGCGATCTGCTGGATCACCTGGTAGCCGTTGACCGGCTCACCCTCCTGCGCCGTGCGGAGCACGTCGAGGATGGCGGAGCGGACGTCACCGCGCCGGACCCGCGGGCCCCGGCGCCGGTCGCCCTGGTCGAGACCGAACAGGCCCGCGACCCACGGCGGGGGGCCCTGACGGCCGCCACCCCAGCCGGGGCCGGCGGCGCCCCACGGTCCGTCGAAGGGGCCGCCGCGTCCGCCGCGACCCCGGTGCTGCTGCATCTGGTCGTCGGCGTACCGCGACCACTGTCGGTTGAATCCTCGCTGTCCCATCGTGGGACTCCTTCCTGATCTGGAGTACCGCGGTCGGCCTGGCGGTCCGAGTGACTGTCGGCAACTGTTCGCGATATATCGTGAGCGTACGCCGATGTGTTGCTGGGCTCAAGCAGGGTCGCCTACTTACCCGGATCACCGGGTAAGTAGGACGTTCCCGGGCAACGCAACCCCCAGGAACGTCCTAGTTACCCGGTGAACCGGGTAACTAGGACACCGGCCCTACCGCGCCAGCCAGGCCGCGAACGCGTCGAAGGAGTACGGCCGGCCGAGGAAGTCGGCGACCAGGTCGGCGGCGTCCTGCGCGCCGCCGGGGGCGAGGACGCGGTCGCGGTAGCGGCCGGCGACCTCGGGGTCGAAGAGGTTGTCGGGGTCGAAGGCGCTGAAGAGGTCCTTCGCGATGACCAGCGACCACATGTAGGTGTAGTACGCCGAGGAGTAGCCGCCGAGGTGGCCGAAGCTGGCGAACATGTGGGTGCCCTCGACGTAGGGGAACGGCGAGTAGCGGGCCTGGAGCTCGCGCATCGCGGCCGTCAGGTCGTCCGGCCGCGAGGTGTGGAACCAGTAGGACATCGACGCGTAGAACATCTGCACCCGCGCGTAGATCCCCTTGCCGTAGTCGTCGGCGGCGCGCATCCGGGCGACCAGGTCGGCGGGGATCGGCGTACCGGACGCATCGGTGGCGAAGGTGGCGAGGATGTCGGCGTCCCAGGCCCACTCCTCGAGCATCTGGCTGGGCGCCTCGACGAAGTCCCACTCGGTGGCGACACCCGAGAAGCGGGCCCACTCCCCGCGGCCGCCGAGGACGTGGTGGACCAGGTGGCCGAACTCGTGGAACAGGGTGACGACGTGGTCGTGCTCCATCAGTCCGCGCGCGAAGTTGCAGACCAGCACGCCCTCGGGGAGCTGCCGGCCGGCGACGCCGTCGGTGAGGGTGAACTGGGCGGCGTGCTTGTACTTGCCCTCGCGGGGGTGCAGGTCGAGGTAGATCCGCGCGAACGGCTCGTCCGAGCCCGCCTCGACGACGTCGTAGGCCGTGACGTCCTCGTGCCAGACGGGCGCGTCGGCGACCTCGACGTACGACAGGCCGAACAGCCGGCCGGTGACGTCGAGCAGGCCCTGGCGGACCTTGGCGAAGTCGAAGTAGCGGCGGACCTGCTGGGCGTCGACGTCGTACTGCTCGCGGCGCACGACCTCCTGGTAGTACGACGCGTCGCTGCCCGGGATCTCGGTCGCGTCGGGCCGGTCCTGGCGATAGCGCTCCATGAGGACGACGAGGTCGCGCTCCATCGGCTCGGTCGCCGCGGCGGAGATGCGGTCGATGAACTCGGGGATGGCCGGGCCGGAGTCGATCATCTTCACGTCGGCGTCGTACGACGCCCAGTCGGCGTAGCCGACCAGGGTGGCCAGCTCGTGGCGCAGCGCGAACAGCTCGTGCAGCAGCGGCTCGTTCTGGGGGTAGCCACGCGTGAGGAAGGCGACCGACATGTCGTGGCGCAGGTCGGCGTCGTGGGCGAACATCCGCACCGGGACGGAGTCGGGGTAGTCGGTGGTGGCGGTGACGTCGCCGTGCTCGTCGGCGGGATGCGCCTCCAGCCAGTCCTCGGGGAGGCCGGCGAAGCGCGCGGCCGGGGCGGTGACGGTGCGGACGTCGTCGCGGGTGTTGCGGCCGAACTCCTGGTCGAGCGCGGTCAGTCGCTCGTTGATCACGGCCAGCCGGGCGCGGGTGGCGTCGTCCCGGTCGACGCCGGCCCGGCGGAAGTCGGCCAGCACCTTGTCGAGCAGCCGGGCCGCCTGATCGTCGAGACCGGCCGGGTCGAGGCCGTCGAAGACGTCGAAGAGCGCGCGGTCCTGGCGCAACGAGGTGGCCAGGCGGTCGACCTCGACCTCGGCCTCCTCGCAGCTGGTGCGGACGTCCTCCTGCGGGTGCACGTTGGACAGCAGCGAGCCCAGCGCCGCCACGTTGCCGAGCTGGCGGTTGATCTCGTCCCACTGGCGCAGCGCGTCGCGGGTGTCGGCCGGCGGGGTCGCGCGCAGCTCGTCGACCAGGCGGCGAGCGGTCGTCAGGCCGTCGGCGGCGTAGGCCCGCACCCACGCCAGGGCGTCGTCGGGACCGGGCAGGGCGAGCGGCGAGAGGGTCACGCGGGCAAGCGTAGGACGCGCCGCCGACCGGCGAGGCAGAGTGCGAAGCCGGCCGCGAGCAGCAGGGTCAGCAGCAGGGCGAGCCGGGCCAGGAAGACCCCGGACGCGGCAGGATCGAGCGCGTCGTAGACGGCCAGGTCGGCGGCGACGTACCAGCCGAGGTACGCCGCGGGCGCGACCAGCCAGGTCAGCGGGTGCCACCAGCGCAGCCCACCCTGATTGACCCCGACCAGCAGGAAGTCGGCCAGCACCAGCCCCGGCGTGACGACGTGCTCCAGCAGCGACCAGGGCTCGAGCAGGTTGCCGTTGGCCATCGGCAGGTAGGCCAGCGCGACCAGCAGCATCACGCTGGTCAGCCCGCCGCGCAGCCAGGGCGAGCGCGGCTCGCGCACCGCGAGGCCGACGTACGACGCCGCGACCGCCAGGTTGGCCAGCTGGCTCAGCGCGGTCCACCACACGTCGTACTGCTGGGCCGCGAGCCAGACCCCGGTCGCCGCGCTCGCGGCTACGGTCAGTCGCCAGAGCGTCACGCCGGGTCCGTTCACCGGACCAGGGTGCCACGTTCATCTTGCGTTCATGTGACGAACGGGTCAGGCGCTGAGCTGGTCCCGGCGCCGGGTGAGGTAGGCCCGCTCGGCGGAGTTCTCGGTGGCGGCGAGGGCGGCGTCGTACGCCTCGCGGGCCTCGGCGCTGCGGCCGAGGCGGCGCAGCAGGTCGGCGCGCGTGACGTGGAAGGCGTGGTACGACGTCAGCGGCAGCCCGTCGACGAGCGCCAGCGCCACCTCCGGTCCGTCGAGCTCGGCCACGGCGACCGCGCGGTTGAGCTCGACGAACGGGCTGGGCGCGATCGAGCCCAGGTGGGTGTAGAGCGTGACGATCTGCGACCAGTCGGTGTCGGCGACCGTGGCGGCGTCGGTGTGGACGGCGTTGACCGCGGCGAGCAGCTGGTACTGGCCCGGGCGGTTGCGGGCCAGGCACTCGCGGACCAGGGCGTGCCCCTCGCCGATCAGCGCGCGGTCCCAGCCGCCGCGGTCCTGCTCGGGCAGCGGGACCAGCTCGCCGCCGGCGACCCGCGTCGTGCGGCGGGCGTCGGTGAGCAGCATCAGCGCGAGCAGACCAGCGACCTCGGGCTCGTCGGGCAGCAGGCTGCGCAGGATCCGGCCGAGCCGGATCGCCTCGTCGGTGAGCTCCTCGCGCAGCGGCTCGGCGTCGGCCGACGAGGAGAGGTAGCCCTCGTTGAAGACCAGGTAGACCACCGCGAGCACGCCGGCCAGCCGCTCGGCCAGGTCGGCCGCGGCGGGGACCCGGAAGGGGATGCGGGCGCCCTTGATCTTGGCCTTGGCGCGGGTGATCCGCTGGGCCATCGTCGTCTCGGGAACGAGGAACGCCGCCGCGATCTCGGCGACCGTGAGGCCACCGAGCAGCCGGAGGGTCAGGGCCACCCGGGCCTCGGGGGCGAGGGCGGGGTGGCAGCAGGTGAAGACCAGCCGGAGCCGGTCGTCCTCGACCAGGCCGGTCGCTTCGTGGGGGGTGTCGTCACTGATCATCAGGGCCGCCTGGTGCTTGACGTCGCGCTGCCGCTCGCGGCGGATCCGGTCGATGGCCTTGTTGCCGGCCGTGGTGGTCAGCCAGGCGCCCGGGTTCGGGGGGACGCCGTCGACCGGCCACCTCTCGAGCGCGACCAGGAGGGCCTCGCTGGTGGCGTCCTCGGCGACGTCGAGGTCCCCGAAGCGCCGGGCCAGTGAGGCGACCACCCGGCCGTGCTCGTCACGGAAGATCCGCTCGATCGCGGAGGTCATTCCGACTGGAAGGGCCGCACCTCGACCTTGCCCTCGCAGGCGGCCGAGCCCTCGGTGGCCCACTGCAGCGCGGCGTCGAGGTCGGCGGCCTCGATGATCCAGAACCCGCCGAGGTACTCCTTCGACTCGGCGAACGGGCCGTCGGTGACGACCGGCTTCTCGCCGGTGGCGTCGACGCAGGTGGACTGCTCGATCGGCTGCAGGCCGCCCGCGAAGACCCACGCGCCCGCGGCCCGGAGCTTGTCGTTGAACGCGCCGACCTGGGTGAACATGCGCTGCAGGTCGTCGTCGGTCAAGGCCTCCATCTCGGCCTGGCCGGCCTCGTCGTGGTGGACGGACAGGAAGTACTGGGTCATCGCGTTCTCCTCGGTGGACGGCGGCCGCTGCTGGCTGCCTCTCACCCGGTCTACGAGCGACGAGCACCGGGTACGACAGCCGTGAGCGAACTTTTTCAGACTTTCTCGGAGGGGCCGTGACCGCGCCCGTGTTCCGCCTCGCCAGCACCGTCCTCGGCAGCCCCGACCCGGTCGGGCTGGCCCGGTTCTACGCCGACCTGCTCGGCTACCGGTTCCGCGACGGCGAGCCGGCGGCGGGCGACGACTGGGTGGTCCTCAAGCCTCCCGGGTACGACGAGGGCGCCGGGCTGGCCTTCCAGCTCGAGGAGGACCACGTCCCGCCCACCTGGCCGGCCGGCCCGGGCGACGTCGCGATGCAGCTGCACCTCGACGTCGCGGTCGACGACCTGCCCGCGGCGGTCGCCCGCGCGCAGCAGCTCGGTGCGCGGCCGGCGTCGTACCAGCCGCAGGAGCTGGTGCGGGTCATGCTGGATCCGGCGGGACACCCGTTCTGCCTCGTCGCACCCGGAGGTTGAGATGTCGGACTGGGGCTCGCTCTACCGCGGCAACGCGGAGGCGGTCGCGGCGCTCGGCCGTGGGCTGACGCCGATCCAGCTCGCGACCGCGGTCCCCGCGTCTCCTGCCTGGACCGCGCAGGAGGTGTTCGCGCACCTCGCGGGCGGGCCCGCCGACCTGGTCACCGGCCGGATGGACGGCGCGCCCGGCCCGGAGTGGACGGCCCGGCACGTCAACGAGCGGATGCACCTGCCCGTGGCCGACCTGGTCGAGGAGCTGCTGTCCCACCAGGGCGCGGTCATCGCGTCCACCGTCGACACCCCGCGCCCGGCCATCGTGTGGGACATCGCCGTCCACCACGCCGACCTGCACGAGGCGTTCGGGCTCGGGATCCCGCCGGAGCGGCTGTGGCGACCGGTCCTCGACGCGGTCGCGCCGATGATGCTGGGGGACGTCGCCGCGGAGGGCGTGGCGCCGTACGAGCTGTTCCGAGGGCTGTTCTCGCGGCGCTCCCGGGCGCAGATGGCGGCCTGGGGGCTGCCGCTCGACCAGGACCAGCTCGACGTGATCTGCGTCTTCGGTCCTCGCGAAGACGACCAGCCGACGCCGTAGGCCGCTTACCCTGGACGGGTGCTCCCACGTCGCCTCGCCCTGCTCGCGGCCGGTCTGCTCCTGACCGCGCCGCTCCACGCCGTGACCCCGGCCTCCGCCGAGGCCGCGCCGGTGGCCGCACCGGTCGAGAAGGTCGTGGCGAAGAAGAAGGCCAAGGACCCGCGCAAGCGGCTCGGGCTGTTCGTCGACCCGCGGATGCCGGCCGCCCAGCAGGGGTCGGCGTACCAGCCCATCGCGCGGCAGCCGCAGGCGCTGTGGTTCACCGACTACTACGCGACCGGGTCGGTCGCGGGCGCGGCCCGCGACTACCTCGGCCGGGCCAAGGCCGCGCGGAAGACACCGATGATGGTCGTCTACGCCATCCCCGGGCGCGACTGCGGCCAGCACTCCGCCGGCGGCCTGCGCACCCCGGCGGCCTACAAGAAGTGGGTCCGCCAGGTCGCGAAGGGCATCAAGCGCAGCCAGGCCAAGCCGCTGCTGATCCTCGAGCCCGACGCGATCGGGTTCTACGCCGACAACACCTCGTGCGCCGGCACCCGCTCCTGGCCCGCGCTGCTCAGCTACGCCTCGCGCACCCTGACCAAGGCCGGCGCCTGGGTCTACCTCGACTCCGCGCACTCCAACTGGTCCAACGCCAACGGCGGCGTGCCCGGTCGGGCCGCGCTGCTGAAGCGCTCGGGCATCCGGTGGGCCCGCGGGTTCAGCACCAACGTCTCCAACTTCCGCACCACCGCGGCCGAGCAGGCCTACGCCAACACGCTCCTGCGCGAGCTGCGCAAGGTCGGTGTGAAGGGCAAGAAGTACGTCGTCGACACCTCCCGCAACGGCCGCTCCGGCGGCCCGCTGGACGGCCGGGTCATCAACCCGACCTGGGCCCGCCTCGGCGCCGCGCCGAAGCTGCGCTTCAAGGGCGCCTTCGACGGCACCCTCTGGGTCAAGCACCCCGGCGAGTCCGACGGCCCCGAGTGCGGCGGGCCGTCCTCGGGCCAGTGGTCGAACCTGCTCGCCGACCGGCTGCTCGGCCGGGTCCCCGACGGGGGCTGCTGAGCCTCACCAGCCCGTCGAGCCCGGGATCCCCTTGAACGGGCCGACCACGGTCGAGGTGACCCAGCCGCCGTAGAACCCGCCGGGCTGCGGCTCGACCACCTCGCCGTCGACCAGGCACCGGTCGGTCGCCGCGGCCATCACCGCGATCGCCCCGGCGATCGGCTCGAACCCGGCGGTCGGCGTCAGGTAGGTCCAGGCCGCCCGCGGCGCGACCGCGTCGCCCCCGACCAGGTCGAGGTACGACGCCTGCCCCTTCCACTCGCACCAGCTCGACCCCGCCGCCTCGCGGAGCGCGCCCTCGAGGAACGCCGCGCGCGGCAGGTAGTACGTCGGCGGGTGGCTGGTCTCCAGCACCCGCCAGCCGCGGGTCGTCCGGGCCACCTCGACACCCCCGAGCTCGATCACCAGCGACCCGGCGTACTCCTCCAGGCGCGGGGGCCGGGGATAGTCCCACACCGACTCCTGGCCCGGGCCGGGTCGCTCGGGCACGGGGCGGCGCATCAGCGGGTCCGGGTGGTCGTCATGAGGTCCAGGGTGCCAGGGGGGCGGGCGGGCCGAGCCTCACCCGCGGTCCTCCTGCAGCGTGTGCGCGACCAGGGCGTTGGCGTGGCCGTGGCCCATCTCGTGCTCGGCCTTCAGCCAGGAGACCAGCTCCATGTGCCTGGCCTCGGCGTACCCGTCCCTCGCGCGCAGCAGCGCCTTCCACTCGGTGATCGGTCGCCCGTACTTCTTCTCGATCGAGGGGAAGTACGACGCCGGCCCCTGCACCTTCGCGCTCTTCTGCTCCGTCATGGTGTCCATGGTTCTACAGACCGGACCGGTCCGTGGCCCTCATCGCCGCGCGCGTAGCGTTCTGCGTCGTGTCGCGTCTCCGGGGTCTGGTCGCCGACACCCGCCCGTTGCAGGAGCCGCACTTCCGGCGGCTGTGGCTGGCCAACATCGTCACCGTCGTCGGCGCGCAGCTGACGGTGGTCGCGGTCCCCGCGCAGATCTACGCCGACACCGGCTCCTCGGCGTACGTCGGGCTCACCGGGCTCTTCGGCCTGGTGCCCCTCGTCGTCTTCGGCCTGTACGGCGGCGCGCTGGCCGACCACTTCGACCGTCGCTCGATCCTCGTGGTGACGACGCTCGGGCTGATCGGGACGAGCGGGCTGTTCTTCGTGCAGGCCGCCCTCGGGTCGACCAACGTGTGGCTGCTCCTGTCGCTCTTCGCGGTGCAGCAGGCGTTCTTCGCGGTCAACCAGCCGACCCGCAGCGCGCTGCTCCCGCGATTGGTCCGGACCGAGCTGCTGCCCGCGGCGAACGCGCTCAACACGACGGTCTTCCAGGCCGGGGCGATCGCCGGTCCGCTCCTCGCGGGCGTGCTGATCCCGTTCGTGGGCTTCGCCTGGCTCTACCTGGTCGACACCGTCACGCTGTTCGCGACGCTGTCGGCCGTCGTACGCCTGCCGCGGTTCGGGGCGATCGCGACGGGCGCGGCGCCGGGCGTGCGGGCCGTGATCGACGGGTTCGCCTACCTGCGGCACCAGCCGGTGCTGCTGATGAGCTTCGTCGTCGACCTGATCGCGATGGTCTTCGGCATGCCGCGGGCGCTCTTCCCCGAGATCGCCCACCTCGACTTCGGCGGGCCCGACGAGGGCGGCCTGGTCTTCGCGCTGCTGTTCGCGGCGATCCCCGCCGGCGCCGTGATCGGCGGCGTGCTCAGCGGCTGGGTCTCGCACGTCGACCGGCAGGGCCGCGCGGTGATCGTCTGCATCCTGCTGTGGGGCCTGGCCATGGTGGGCTTCGGCCTCGCGGTGGGGCTGGCCGACCGGTGGCGAGGTCCGATGCTGGTGGCCGCGCTGGCGATGCTCGTGGTCGGTGGCGCGGCCGACATGGCGTCGTCGGCGTTCCGCTCCTCGATGCTGCTCGCCGCGGCGACCGACGAGATGCGCGGCCGACTCCAGGGCGTGTTCATCGTGGTCGTCGCGGGCGGCCCGCGGATCGCCGACGTGCTGCACGGCGCCAGCGCGGCCGCGGTCGGTACGGCGGCCGCCGCGGCCGGGGGTGGCGTCCTGGTGGTGGTCGGGACGGTGGTCGCGGCGCTCGTCGTACCGTCGTTCGTCCGTTATCGGATCACCCGCACCCCGGCCTAGAATCCCTCCGGTGCCCACCCCTGAAGAGCTCGACGGGATCGACCCCGCCGACCTCGCCACCACCGTGCGGGTGCTTCGCCAGCTCCACGAGCTGCCGTCCGACCACCCGGACATCACGACGGTCAAGCACGCGGCGTCGCACATGTACAAGGCGCTCAAGGCCGAGCGTCGTACCCGCAAGCGCGAGGCCGAGCTGGCCCACGACCGGGCGATCACCGAGGCGACGGCGACCGGATCGGCGCTGCGGATCGACGACGAGACGGCCGGCATCCCGCTGGTGTCCTCGACGACCGGCGCCTTCGCGGGCGAGCTGATCAACGCGCGCGGCTGCTACATCTGCAAGAACGACTACACGCTGGTCGACGCGTTCTACCACTGGCTCTGCCCGACCTGCGCCGCGCTCTCGCACGCCAAGCGCGACGCCCGCACCGACCTGACCGGCAAGCGAGCCCTGCTCACCGGCGGCCGGTCCAAGATCGGCATGTACATCGCCCTGCGGCTGCTGCGCGACGGCGCCCACACGACGATCACCACCCGCTTCCCGCGCGACGCCGTACGACGCTTCGCCGGGCTCGAGGACTCCGCCGACTGGCTGGACCGGCTGCACGTCGTCGGCATCGACCTGCGCGACCCGACCCAGGTCGTGGCCCTGGCCGACGAGGTCGCCGAGGCCGGGCCGCTCGACATCCTCATCAACAACGCCTGCCAGACCGTACGACGCTCCCCGGGCGCCTACTCACGACTGGTCGAGATGGAGTCCGCGCCGCTGCCGACCGATGTCGCGCTGCCGTCGATGGTCACCTTCGACGGCGTGAGCGAGGCGCACCCCGCGATGATCGCCGGCGCCCTGGAGGAGCACGTGCACTCCCACCCCGAGTCCGGCTCCGCCGTCGCCGCCCGCACCGCCGCCGACCTGACCGCCTTGGCCCTCACCGCCGGCCACGCGTCGCTCGAGAAGCACCTCGACGGCACCGCCGTCGACGCCGGCGGCCTGCTGCCCGACCTACAGCGCACCAACTCCTGGACCCAGCACGTCGACGAGGTCGACCCGCTGGAGCTGCTGGAGGTCCAGCTCTGCAACCAGACCGCGCCGTTCCTGCTCATCTCGCGGCTGCGCGCATCGATGCGGGCGGCGGTCGCGGCCGGCGCGCGCCGCGCGTACGTCGTGAACGTGTCGGCGATGGAGGGGCAGTTCTCGCGCCGCTACAAGGGCCCGGGCCACCCGCACACCAACATGAGCAAGGCCGCGCTCAACATGCTCACCCGGACCTCGTCCGGCGAGATGTTCGAGACCGACAAGATCCTGATGACCGCCGTCGACACCGGCTGGATCACCGACGAGCGCCCGCACCAGGAGAAGCTCCGGATCGCCGCCGAGGGCTGGCACGCCCCCCTCGACCTGGTCGACGGCGCCGCCCGCGTCTACGACCCGATCGTGCAGGGCGAGGCCGGAGTGGACCTCTACGGCCACTTCCTGAAGGACTACGTCCCCAGCCCCTGGTGACCGGGTCGGCCGGGCCTCCGCCGGGCCGCCGCCGGGCCGCCGCCGCAGCTGTAACGCGACGTTCGCTGCTCTGGGGACGCGCTGCAGCGCGTACCTAGTGCGGCGAACATCGCGTTACAGCTGCGGCGCGTTCGGATACCGGAGCGCCGTGGCCATCCCCTTCCTGAATCCGATCAGCGTGCTCGACCAGACCGTCCGGCAGGCGCTCGGACTGCTGCCTCGCGCGACGGCGCTGGTGAGCGGGGCCGAGGCGCTCCTCGCCGACGTACGGCGGCTGCTGGACCGGATCGAGGCGACGCGGGCCGACGCGGGGTTCGTGATCGCGGCGGTCGACGAGACCCGGGAGCGGGCCGACCTGCTGCTGGGGTCGGTGCAGGGGCCGGTCGAGCGACTGCTGCCCCTGCTGGAGCGGCTGGCCGAGACGACCGACCCGCGCGAGGTCGACGCGATGGTGGACCTGATCGACCGGCTCCCGGTGATCGCCGACGCGGTCCAGGCCGACGTGATCCCGATGCTCCGGACCCTGTCGACGGTCGCCCCCGACCTGCACGACCTGCTCGACGTCAGCCGCGAGCTGAACGAGATGCTGGCGAAGCTGCCCGGCATGGGACGGATCAAGCGGAAGGTCGACGAGGAGCAGGAGCTGGAGGCGGCTACGCCCCCAGCAGCCCCCTGACGTACGCCGCCTGACCGACGTGCTGGGTGTCGTCGTTGACCACGCTGACCAACCGGACGCCGAGCGTCACCGGCGGGTCCCAGCGCTCGTCGACGACCCGGTCGAGGTCGTCGGCGGACAGGCCGCGGAGGTAGGAGACCGTCTGCGCGTGCACCGCGGAGAGGTACGACGCCAGCAGGTCGGCGTCGGCGCGGACCTGGCCGACCTGCTCGCTGCTGTGCCCGTAGCCGATGTCGCCGACCTCGAACGGCAGGCCGAAGCGGTCGGCGTACCCCTGCGCCGTCCAGACCTGCTCGGTCCCCGCGACGTCGGCGACGTGGTCGTCCTGGACGCGGGCGAGGTGCCAGACGAGCCAGCCGATCGGGTTGGCGTCCGGGGCGGGCCTAGCGGCCAGCTGGTCGGGCGTGAGGCCGTCGACGACGGCGCGACCGCTCTCGAGGACGCGCTCGAGGGACTCGGTCAGGAGCTCGGCGGGAGTCATACCTTCGGACGGTACGACGGGGACCCAATGCGGGTTACCGGGAGGCCATGACGTCCTTCGGCTACACCCTCATGACCGAACAGAGCGGCCCCCGCGAGCTGGTGCGGTACGCCGTCGCCGCGGAGCAGGCCGGCTTCGACTTCGAGGTCTCCAGCGACCACTACTCGCCCTGGCTCACCGAGCAGGGGCACGCGCCGTACGCCTGGACGGTGCTGGGCGCCGTCGCCCAGGCGACCGAGCGGGTGGGGCTGATGACCTACGTGACCTGCCCGACGCTGCGCTACCACCCGGCGGTGGTCGCCCAGAAGGCGGCGACGCTGCAGATCCTCGCCGAGGGCCGGTTCACCCTCGGGCTGGGCAGCGGCGAGAACCTGAACGAGCACGTGGTCGGGGCCGGCTGGCCGGCGGTCGGCGTACGCCAGGAGATGCTGCGCGAGGCGATCGAGATCATCCGCGAGCTGCACGGCGGCGAGCTGGTCGACTACCGCGGCGCGCACTTCGACGTGGAGTCGGCGCGGATCTGGGACCTGCCCGAGCAGCCGGTCGAGATCGGCGTCGCGGTGTCGGGCGAGCGGTCGATCGAGGAGTTCGGGCCGATCAGCGACCACCTGGTCGCCGTCGAGCCGCGCGAGGACCTGGTGCGGGCCTGGAACGCGACCGAGGGCACGACCACGATCGGCGACGGCGCCCGCGCGGTCGGCCAGATCCCCATCTGCTGGGCGCCGACCGAGGAGGAGGGCGTCGCGCTGGCGCACGAGCAGTTCCGCTGGTTCGCGGGCGGCTGGAAGGTCAACGCCGACCTGCCGACCCCGGCCGGCTTCGCGGGAGCCTCCCAGTTCGTCCGGCCGGAGGACGTGGCCAACCAGATCCCCTGCGGGCCCGACCTCGACGCGATCGTGGCGTCGGTCCAGCCGTTCTGGGAGGCCGGCTTCACCGACGTCGCGCTGGTCCAGGTCGGCGACCGGCTGCAGGAGCGGTTCCTCGACGAGGTGGCGCAGCCGCTGCTCGAGAAGCTGCGAGCGGCGTCGTCGTGACCCGCGGGCGGGTGCTCGTCACCGGCGGCAGCATCGCCGGACCCGCGACGGCGTACTGGCTCACCCAGGTCGGGTACGACGTCACCGTCCTGGAGCGCACGGACGGTCCGCGCGAGGGCGGCCAGAACGTCGACGTCCGCGGCCAGGCCCGGGACGTGCTCGTCCGGATGGGCCTGGAGGACGTGGTCCGCGCCGCCGGGACCGGCGAGGTCGGCACCCGCTTCGTCGACGAGGACGGCGGGACGGTCTCGGAGTTCCCGACCGACGCCGAGTCCGGCGACGGCCCCACCGCCGAGCTGGAGATCCTGCGCGGCGAGCTGGCCCGAGTGCTGGCCGAGGCCTGCGGCGACCGGGTCGCCTGGTGGTACGGCGACCAGGTGGTCGGGCTGGACCAGGACGACGCGGGGGTCGACGTACGGCTGGAGAGCGGGGAGTTGCGCCGCTTCGACCTGGTCGTGGTCGCCGAGGGCGCCGGCTCGCGCACGCGGTCGCTGGTGCTGACCGGCGACGACGCCCCGCAGCTGGACCGGCTCGGCATGCACATCGCCTGGGGCACGATCCCGCGCACGCCGGATGACGACGACTGGTGGCGCTGGATGAGCGTGCCCGGGTCGCGGTCGATGTCGCTGCGGCCGGACAACCAGGGCACGACCCGGGTCATGCTGAACTGGATGGGCGACGACACCGGCTTCGTCGACCTCCCTCTCGACGAGCAGCGCGCGGGCCTGCGCGAGCGGTTCGGCGACCTCGGCTGGGAGGTCCCCCGCGTCCTCGACGCGCTCGACGACGTCGACGACCTCTACGTCGAGGACCTCACCCAGGTCCGCTGTCCGACCTGGTCGGTCGGCCGTGTGGTCCTCACCGGCGACGCTGCCTGGTGCATCACCCCGGTCGGCGGCTTCGGCACCTCGCTCGCGCTGATCGGCGGCTACGTCCTCGCCGCGTCCCTGGCCCGGGAGTCCTCGCCCGCGGCGGCGTTCGCGTCGTACGAGGAGTGGATGCGGCCGATGGTCACCGACGCCCAGGACCTCCCGCCGGGCGTGCCGCGCGTCGCCAACCCGAAGTCGCGGCTCGGCGTCGCGCTGTTCCGGACCGGCACGAAGCTCGCCGCGTCCCGGCCGGTGCAGGCCGTGGCCTCCCGGATCGGGTCCGGCTCCGAGCCGGATCGCGAGCTGCCGGAGATCTGAGGTCGTGACGCTGCCCGCTCAGGCGCGCAGCTTCTCCAACCGCTGCCGCAGCAGCGGGGCCCGGTGGGCGTTGCCGTGCAGGTCGACGTACCGCTCCTCGAAGACGGCGAGCAGCGCGTCGTCGAGACGGCGTACGGCGCCGGGCGGGTAGCGGTAGTCCATCCGCTCGCTGAGGGCCATCGTCGCGGTCGGGCGGAGCGTGTCGGCGAGCTCGTCGAGGGAGGTGATGCCGAGCTCGAGGAGCAGGCCGGAGATCCAGGCGTAGTGGTCGGTGCGCGACCAGCCCGCGTCGGCGTACTGGCCCGCGAGGAAGGCGGCCAGCTCGCGCGGGTCGAGGCGCGGGTCGTCGTCGGGGACGGCGACCGTGGGCGTGGCGGCCTCGCGGAGCTTGTCGCGGATCGCGGAGAACTCGCGGTCGGCGAGCTCGAGGAGGCCCGCGGCCAGCGTGAAGCGGCGGTCGAAGTCGCGGGCGTGCTCGGCCGGCATCTGGCCCTTGTAGCGGATGTCGTGCTCGAACTCGGCCCAGGCGTGCTGCAGCACGGTCCGCACCTGGACCTGGACGACGCGGCCCACGCCGACCTCGACCAGCAGGTGCCGGCTGGCGTAGCCGAAGCGGCCCTCGCTGGCCGTCTCGCGGCCCATGTCGCGGTCGTCGACGACGACCACCTGGTCGGCCAGCAGCCGGGCGACCGCGTCGACGTCGCTCTGGGCGTAGGTGATGACGCGCAGGCCGATCTGGTCGGTGATCTCGCGCAGCGGGTCGGAGTAGAGCGGCTTGCCGTCGGCCATCCGGCCGGCCTTCTCCGCGAACGACGACACGCTCTTGGTGCGGCCGGTGACGCTGAGGTAGTTGATGCCGGCCTCGTCGAGGATCGAGGTCACCAGCCCGAGCGCCCGCTCCCCGGCCGCGACCAGGCCGGCGTGGCTGGCGGCGTACTCCTGCACGGCGCGGCCGATGACCGCGCTCTCGTCGGGCAGCGCGGGAGTGACGATGTAGCCCGTCTCGAGGTCGCCGTACGTCGTGGTCCGGTCCGGCCAGCGGTCGGCGAACAGGCCGACGTAGGCGCAGACCACGGCGTCGACCTGGTCCTCGACGACCCGCAGCTCGCTCTTGCGGGCGGCCTGCTCGACCTGGCGGCGCAGCGCCTGCCAGGTCTCGTCGACGGTCACGACCGACTCGACGTGCCGCATCAGCTCCAGCAGCTCGGAGCGGAGCAGCTCGAGGTCGCGGCCGGTCTTGTGCTTGTACTTCAGCGTCCGGCCCAGCCCGAACAGCACGATCGTCGCCGGGTGCGGGTAGACCTCGATCGCCCGCCGGGCCCGGCCCGAGCGCGGGTTGACGTCAAGGCCGTGCCGCTTGGCGAGCTGCCACGCGCGGCCGCCGTCGGCGAACTCCGGCTTGCCGGTGTTGGACGGGTGGGTGCCGGCCTCGAAGCGCCGGAAGTCCTTGGACAGTGCCTTCTCGGCCGGCCTCGAGCCGGTCGGGTTGCGCACGATCAGCGGCGCGTCGATGGCCACCAGGCAGGCCTCACCGACGTACGGCGCCAGCGCGGCGTCGATCTCCTCGTCGCTGCGGCGGGTCGACACGTGCAGCAGGCGCGCCTCGGGGTCGATCACCGCCACGCCGGTCGGACCCTTGGGGCCCCAGGCGAGGTCGAGGCCGATGTAGTGGACGGGCTGCTGCACGAGGCACAGCCTGCCCTACCGGTGGTCCCCGACCCACCGGTCTGGACACCTCCTCCTTCTCCCCCGCAGGTGGGTACTGCCGCTGGCGGCGGCCGTGACACGATTCACCGGTCAACAAGAAGTGAGGAGCACGCGCAGGTGTCTGAGGAAACGTACGACTGGGTCCGACTTCTCCAGGAGAACCGCGACGACGTCCTGGACCGCTGGACCGAGATCGTCCGCGGCAGCCTCGCCGGCCGGATGAGCGCCACGGAGTCGTCGCACGACCTCCGCGAGGTCCTCGACGCGCTGCTGGCCGGCCAGGGCAGCACCGACGTGCGGTCCCCGTCGTACGACGGTCTCCGCTCGCTGCTGGCGGAGCTGAGCCGGACCCGCGCGCGCCAGGGCTTCACGCCCACCGAGACCGCGGTCAGCGTCTTCGCGCTCAAGGAGGCCGTGCTCGGCCTGCTGCAGGCGTCGGGCGACCTGCGCGGCTACCGCGCCTTCGCCGACCTCTCCGGCCTGGTCGACGAGCTCGGGCTGTTCATGGTCGAGACCTACTCCGCGACGCGCGAGACGGTGATCGCCGAGCAGGCCGAGAGCCTGCTGGAGCTGTCGACGCCGGTGGTGAAGCTGTGGGACGGCATCGTCGCCCTGCCGCTGGTCGGCACCCTCGACTCCGCCCGCACCCAGGTGGTCATGGAGGCGCTCCTCCAGGCGCTCGTGGACACCGGCTCCGAGCACGCGATCATCGACATCACGGGTGTCGCGGCCGTCGACACCCAGGTCGCCCAGCACCTGCTGAAGACCGTGCAGGCCGCCCGCCTCCTCGGCGCCGAGTGCATCATCTCCGGCATCCGGCCGCAGATCGCCCAGACCGTCGTCGCGCTCGGGATCGAGTTCGGCGACATCCAGACCAAGGCCAACCTGTCCGACGCCATGCTGCTGGCGCTGCGCCGGTCCGGCCACGACGTCATCAAGACCGGACGGGGTCGCGGCTGATGGACCGGGTGCCGATCCTGCGCATCGGTGACGTGCTGCTGGTATCGATCCAGGTCGACCTTCAGGACGACATCGCCCTCGCGCTCCAGGACGACCTCAGCCAGCGGATCGTCGACACCGGCGCCAAGGGCGTGCTGATCGACATCTCCGCGCTCGAGATCGTCGACAGCTTCGTCGGCCGGATGATCTCCACGACCGCCGCGGTCTCGCGGGTCCTGGACGCCGAGACCGTCGTCGTCGGCATGCAGCCGGCCGTCGCGATCACCCTGGTCGAGCTGGGCCTCACCCTGAGCGGGGTCCGCACCGCCCTCGACGTCGACCGCGGTCTGGCCATCCTGGCCGGGCGCCAGAGCGGCGTGGTCGCCGAGGCGGACGACGATGACCAGCTCGACGACTGAGCCCACGACGTACGCCGTCGCCGCGGACGCCGACGTGGTCCGCGTCCGCCAGGCGGTGCGGGACCTGGCCGTGCAGGCCAAGTTCTCCCTGGTCGACCAGACCAAGCTGGTCACCGCCACCAGCGAGCTGGCCCGCAACACCCTCGTGTACGGCGGCGGCGGCGAGGCCCTGGTCGCCCTCCTCGACAAGGCCGGCCGGCCCGGGATCGAGATCTGGTTCCGCGACGAGGGGCCGGGCATCCCCGACCTGAACCTCGCGCTGACCGACGGCTGGACCAGTGGCGGCGGGATGGGTCTCGGGCTGTCCGGCGCCAAGCGGCTCGTGGACGACTTCGAGGTCGACACCGCTCCGGACCGCGGCACGCGGGTCCGGATCGTCAAGTGGAGACGATGACCTCGGCCGACGGGTCCGGTGTCGTCCACGACGACCTCTGGATCCCCGTCGACGAGACCGCAGCGGTCGCCGGCGCCCGGCGCCGGGCAGGTGCCCTGGCCACGGCCGCAGGGCTGTCGGCCGACCGGGTCGGCGAGGTCGAGATCGTCGTCAGCGAGCTGGCGACCAACGTGGTCAAGCACGGCGGCGGCGGGGACCTGGTGCTCCGCCGCCTGCCGGAGGCCGACGGTGGCGGCCTCCAGGTCGTGGCGGTCGACGCCGGCCCGGGCACCCGTCACCTCGAGGCGATGGCCGGGGACGGCCGGTCGAGCGCCGGCACGCTGGGCGTCGGCCTCGGCGCCGTACGGCGGCTCTCGGCGCGCGTCGGCATGTGGTCGGCCCCGACCCGCGGCACCGTCGTGGTCGCCGGCCTGACCGCCGACGGCAGCGACCACGAGCCGCTGGTGGCCGAGCTGCGCCGGCCGCTGCGCGGCGAGACGGTCTGCGGCGACGCGGTCGGGCACCGCGAGGTCGACGGCCGCACCCTGTTGGTGGTCGCCGACGGCCTGGGGCACGGGCCCCTCGCGGCGCAGGCGTCGTCTCGCGCCCTGGAGGTCTTCCACACGGCCTCGTCCACGTCGCCCGCCGACCTGGTGCGGCGGATGCACCAGGCCCTGTCGGGCACCCGCGGCGCGGCGATCGTGGTCTGCCTGGTCGACCCGGCTCGGCGGACCCTGGTGCACGCCGGCGTGGGCAACGTCAGCTGTCGGCTGGTCGGGGGACGCCGGGCGCGCTGGCTCCCGTCGCAGCCCGGCATCGTCGGGCACAACCTGCCCCGCGTGCAGGAGCAGCCGGTCGACCTGGACGACTCCCAGCTGGTGGTCCTGCACAGCGACGGCCTGACCGAGAAGTGGTCGCCCGAGGACCTGCCCCCCGTCACCCGGCACGGCGCGACCGTGGTGGCCGCGGCGCTGCTGCGGGACGCGGGCACGCGCCGCGACGACGCGAGCGTGCTGGCGATGCGGGTCAGCGCATGAGCCCGCAGCACGACCTGACCACGCTGGTCCTGGCCGAGGACGCCGACGTCTTCACGGCCCGCCAGCTCGGCCGCGAGCTGGCGAGCTCGCTCGGTCTCGACCGGCTGGACGCGACCCGGGTCGCCACCGCGATCAGCGAGCTCTCCCGGGTCGCCGTGGCGGTCGGCGGCGGCCGGGTCACGTACGCCGTGCGCGAGTCCGGGGAGCTGGTCGCGGTCGTGCGCGCCGCCGCGGGTCTCGGGCCGGACGACGAGAGCGTCCGGGCGGCCACCCGGCTGGTCGACTCGCTCGTCCACGAGCGCCAGGGCGACCACGTGACGGTGGTCGTCACGAAGGTGCCGCCCACGCCGTCCGTGCTCTCCCCCGCGCAGGTGCAGCAGCTCCGCGGGCGGGTGAGCCTCCACGACCAGAGCACCCCGATCGAGGAGCTGCGCCAGCAGCACGCCGAGCTGGTCTCGGTCCTGGAGGAGGTGCGCGCCAAGAACGTCGAGCTGGAGACCCTGAACCGGGAGCTCGAGGAGACCAACCACGGCGTGATGGCGCTCTACCACGAGCTGTCGGGCGAGCTCGAGCGCACCAACCAGGGCGTGGTGGCGCTCTACGCCGAGATCGACGACAAGAACGACCGGCTGAGCGCGGCCAGCGAGGCCAAGAGCCGGTTCCTGCGCAGCATCAGCCACGAGCTGCGCACGCCGGTCAACTCCGTCCTCGGGCTGACCCGGCTGCTCACCGACCCCGGGGCGGGCAGCCTCAGCCCGGAGCAGGCCGAGCAGGTCGGCTTCATCCGCACCAGCGCCACCGACCTGCTCGGGTTGGTCAACGAGCTGCTCGACCTGGCCAAGGCCGAGTCCGGTCGGCTGGTCCCCGACCCGCAGGACCTCGTCCTGCGCGAGCTGTTCGACGACCTCGCGAACATGACCGGCCCGCTGCTGCGCGACGGCGTACGCCTCGTGGTCGACGCGGGCGGGCCCGGCGCCGTCGTGCACACCGACCCCGACATGGTCCGGCACGTGCTGCGCAACCTGCTCAGCAACGCCGCGAAGTTCACCGAGGCCGGCACCGTCACCCTCGCGGCCGACCAGGACGCCGACGGGACGACGATCAGCGTCACCGACACCGGGGTGGGCCTGACCGAGGAGGACCGCGAGCGGGTCTTCGAGGAGTTCTTCCAGGCCCGCACCCCCCTCCACGCCACGGCCCGCGGCACCGGCCTCGGCCTGCCCTTCGCGCTCGGGGTCGCCCAAGCCCTCGGCGGCGACATCGAGGTCACCAGCACCCCGGAGCTCGGCAGCCGGTTCGCCCTCCGCCTGCCCCTGCGGCCGCCGGAGCCCGCCCCGTGAGCACCCCGACCGTGCTGGTCTGCGACGACACCCCGGCCAAGCGCTACGTGCTCGCGAGCTGGCTGCGGCGCTCCGGGTACGGCGTGGTCGAGTGCGACACCGCCGCCGGCGCCCTCGAGCTGCTGCACCACGAGCCGGTCGACCTCGCCGTGCTCGACATCCACCTGCCGGACGGCAACGGCCTGGACATCACGCGCGCGCTCCGCGCCGACCCGGTCCTGGCCTCGACCCCGGTCGTGCACGTGTCCGCGGTGGCGATGGAGACCTCCGACAAGGTGACCGCGCTGGACCAGGGCGCCGACGCCTACCTGGTCGACCCGATCGAGCCGGAGGAGCTGCTCTCGACGGTGCGGGCGCTGCTGCGCTCCTTCGGCGCCCGCCGCGACGCCGAGCTGCTCGCCACCCGGCTCGGCCGACTCAACCGCGCCGTCGTCCGGCTGCACGTGGCAGCCAGCCCGGCCCGGCTCGCCGAGGCCAGCGCCCGGGCCGCCGCCGAGGTGGTCGGCGGGGCCGCCGCGGCCCAGCTCGTCGACGACCAGGGCACCGCCTGGCGGACCGTCGTCACCGGGCCGGAGTCCGACGCCGTCGCGACGTCGACCGCGCTCCCGGACCCCGACCCGGAGGCCTGGACCGACCGGCTGCCCACCGTCGCCGGCGGCTGGACCAGCTGGGCGATCGCGACCGACCGCGGGGCGATCGGGGCGGTCGCCGTACCGGCTGCCGGGCCGGACGACGACGAGGACCAGGTCGATGTGCTCCTGCAGCGGCTGGCCCAGGCGACCGCGGTCGCGGCCGAGAACCTCCGGGCGCTCGAGCTCGAGCACCGCACCGCCCTGATGCTCCAGCGCAGCCTGCTCCCCGGTGTGCTGCCCGAGCCCGAGGGCCTGGTCCTGGCCGCGCGCTACCGCGCCTCCCAGCAGCAGGCCGAGGTCGGGGGCGACTTCTTCGACGCGTTCGAGGTCGACGGCCGCTGCCTCCTGGTCATCGGCGACGTCCAGGGCCACTCGCTCGAGGCGGCGGTGGTGATGGCCGAGCTGCGCTACTCCCTGCGCGCCTACGCGTACGACGGCCACGGCCCGGAGGCCGTCGTCGACCGGCTCGACCGGCTCCTGGACCGCTCCGGCTCCGGCCTGATCGCCACCATCGCCGTGCTCGCGGTCGCCGCCGACCGGCGCTCGGTCGAGGTCGTCTGCGCCGGCCACCCCGCCCCGCTGCTCGTGCGGTCCGGCACCGCCCGCCCCGTCGAGGCCCGCGGCCCGCTGCTCGGGGCGATGATCGGCGGGCACCCGTCGACGACGTACGAGCTGGAGGCGGGTGACCGCCTGCTGCTCTTCACCGACGGCCTGGTCGAGCGCCGCCGCGAGCCGATCGACGTCAACATCGACCGGCTGGCGGCCCAGGCGGCCTCGGCCGGCGGCTCGCCCGAGGAGCTCGCCGACGCCCTGGTCGCGACCTGGGGCGACAGCGAGGACGACGTCGCGCTGCTGGTCGTCGACGTGCTGGGTCAGCCCGCGTAGGCCGCCGCGATCGCCGCACCGAGGCGGGCGTTGGCGCGCACCAGCGCGATGTTGGCGGTGAGGCTGGCGCCACCGGTGATCTCCACGATCCGACCCAGGAGGTACGGCGTCGCCTCCTTGCCGTGGATGCCGAGCGCGTCCATGTCGGCCAGGGCCTGGTCGATGATCCCGCCGATCTCGGCGGCCGGGATCTCGTCCTCGACCGGGATCGGGTGCGCGACGACGACGCCGCCGCCCAGGCCGAGGTCCCACTTGGCCCGCAGGACCGCGGCGACCTGCTCGGGGCCGTCGACCCGCATCGGGGCGGCGTGGCCGCTGGAACGGGAGTAGAAGGAGGGGAACTCGTCGCTGCCGTCGACCAGCACCGGGACACCGAGGGTCTCCAGCGTCTCGAGGGTGAGCCCGATGTCGAGGATGCTCTTCACGCCGGCGCTGACGACGGCGACGTCGGTCTGGCCGAGCTCGGTGAGGTCGGCGCTGATGTCGAAGGTCTGCTGGGCGCCGCGGTGCACGCCGCCCAGGCCGCCGGTGACGAACACCTTGATGCCGGCGAGGGCCGCCAGCCGCATGGTCGCCGCGACGGTGGTGGCGCCGTGCAGGCGGCGGGCGACGACGTACGGCAGGTCGCGGACGCTGACCTTGGTGACGTCGCCGTGGCTCGCGAGCAGCTCCAGGTCCTCGGCGCTCAGCCCGATCCGCGGCGTGCCGTCGAGAACGGCGATGGTCGCTGGGACGGCGCCGTGCTCGCGGACGATGCCCTCGACCTCGGTGGCCATCGCGACGTTCTGCGGGTAGGGCATCCCGTGGCTGATGATCGTGCTCTCGAGCGCGACGACCGGCCGGCCCTCGGCGAGCGCGTCGGCCACCTCCGGGGTCACGGTCAGCATCGGGTGGGTCATGCGTGTCTCCTGACGAGGCGGTCGGTGAGGTCGGGACGGACGGTGTGGGTGCTGGCGACGGTGAGGGCGGCCGCCGCGTGCCCGTACGACGCGGCCGCGACCTCGTCCTCGCCGGCCAGCACGGCGTGGCAGAAGGCGGCGAGCATCGCGTCGCCGGCGCCGGTGACGTCGACGACCTCGGCGGCGGGGACGGCGGGGATGCGGTGGACGCCGGTCGGCCCGCTGAGCAGCGACCCCTCCGCGCCGAGGCGGACCCAGACCCAGGTCACGCCGCGCGCGTGCAGGGCGTCGGCGTCGCCGCCGAGCGCCGCGAGCTCGTCGCGGTTGGGCGTGACGGCGTACACCGGTCGGCTGGGGTCGAACAGGTCCCGCAGCTTCTCGGCCTTCGGCACGCTGACCGGCTCCAGGACGACGCGTACGCCGGCGGCCGCGGCCAGGTCGAGGGCGTAGCCCAGCGTCGGCGCGGCCAGGTTGCCGTCGAGGACCACCAGGCTCGCGGCGGCGACCAGGTCGCGGGCGGCGTCGACGTCGGCCGGGGCGAGCTCGTCGGTCGCGCGCATGTCGGCGACGGCGACCACCAGCTCGCCGTCGGCGTCGAGGACCGCGGTGTAGGTGCCGGTGCCGTGCGGGCTGCGCAGGACGTGCTCGACCCGGACGCCCGCGTCCGAGGTGGCGGCCAGGACCTGGTCGCCGAGCGGGTCGGCGCCGACCGCCGCCACCAGGTGGGTGCGGGTGCCGAGGCGGGCCAGGTTCTCGGCGACGTTGCGGCCGACCCCGCCGGCGGCGAGCGCGGAGTGGCCGGGGTTACTGGTGCCGGGCCGGGCGCTGCGGGCGCTGCGCGCCTTGACGTCCATGTTGGCGCCGCCGATCACCACGACCGAGGGCCCGTCGCCGAGCACGTAGCCGCGTCCGAGGATCACGCCCTTCTTGCCCAGGTTGGACAGGTGCACGTTGACCGCCGCGCGGGTGGTGCCGAGCGCGTCCGCGAGGGCCGCCGAGCCGAGCAGCGGGTCGCGGCGCAGCAGGGCGACGATCTCGCTCTCCCGCTCGGTCAGGCTCACCCTTAGGAGACTAAGGCATCCTTATCGGAATTAGAAGTGGGGGCCGGGACCGTGGCGACGGCGATCGCGGTCGTGACGGGGACGGCGAGGACCAGGCCGATGCTGGTGGCCAGCGTGCGGACCACCTCCTGGGCGATCTCCTCGGTGGCCAGCAGGTCGACGACCGGGAGGCCGTAGAGCTCCAGGACCAGGAGCACGGTCAGCGCCGTGCCGGCGTAGGCGAAGACGATCGTGTAGATCGTCGAGGCGATGTGGTCGCGACCGATCCGCATGCCGCTGGCGAACAGCCGCGACCGGCTCATCCCCGGCGCGGCCCCGCGCAGCTCCCAGACCGCGGAGGCCTGGGTGATGGTGACGTCGTTGAGCACGCCGAGCCCCGCGATGATCACGGCGCAGGTCATCAGGCCCGAGAAGTCCAGGTCGGGCGCGAAGCCCGACAGCACCGTCGAGCCGTCGTCGCCGATGCCGCTGAGGCTGGTCGCGCGCACGGCCAGCCAGCCGACGACCGCCGTGAGGGCGACGCCGACGTGGGTGCCGGCCAGGGCCGCGCTGGTCCGGATCGAGAACCCGTGGGTCGTGAAGAGGACGACGTACATGATCGCGGCGGAGCCGACCAGCCCGACCGCGATCGCGGGCTCGCCGACCAGCAACGCGGGCAGCACGAACTGCAACAGCACCAGACCCGCGAAGCCCAGCCCGACCAGGGCCAGCACGCCGCGCAGCCGGGCCACCGCGACCACGACCAGCGCGAACAGGCCGACCATGATCCAGATCGGCCGGGTCCGGTCGACGCCGAACCAGCTCACCCGGTCCGGCTCGCCCGTCGCGCCCGGCGTGACCACCAGCCGGACGGTGTCGCCGGCCCCGAGGTCGGAGTCGAGGACCTGCGGCGGCACCTGCAGGCCGACCTCCTCGCCGTCGTACGACACCACCAGCTGGTCGGCCTCGGTGCGGACCACCTCGGCGGTCGGGAACTCCACCCCCGGCGCCGCGAACGGCACCGAGCTGGTCAGCTCGTCGACCTTGCCGCCGTCCGGCCACAGCTGCCAGACACCCACCGCGGTCACCACCGCGACCAGCGCCAGGAAGGCCAGCAGGACCGTCCGCGGGCCGCGGCCGATGCGCAGGTCGGGGGCGTCGTGGGTGTGCGAGTGGCCGGCGTGGTCGTCACGTCGGCGCTCACGTCGGTGGGAGTGAGCGCCGGCCATGGGAGTCATTCTCCCCGGCGGTGGCTACCGTGCCTCCATGAGGCTCGCCCGCACCGTCGCCCGCGTCGCCCTCGGCTCGATCATGGTCGGTGCCGGGGTGACCCACCTGACCTCCGCCCGCCAGGAGTTCCGGGCCCAGGTGCCGGACTGGTTCCCGGTCGACGCCGACGCGGTGGTCCTCGCCTCGGGCGTCGTCGAGATCGGCCTCGGCGCCGCCTTCGTCGCCCTCCCGAAGCACCAGCGCACGGTCGGCGCGCTGCTCGCGCTGTTCTACGTCGCGATCTTCCCCGGCAACATCGCCCAGTACGTCGAGCACACCGACGCCTTCGGCCTCGACACCGACACCAAGCGCTTCGTACGGCTGTTCTTCCAGCCGGTGCTGGTCCTCTGGGCGCTGTTCGGTGGCGGCTTCGGACGCGACCGCAGGAGCTGAGCCCGTCCGGGATCCGGCTCGGCCACCCCCCGACCGGTACCTCCGGCGGGCGATCCGGTACCCCAGGCCGATGAGACGGGTCCGTGCCAGTCGAGATGATCTCCGTCGTCGGCACCCGGCCGATCAGTCGCGTCTGCCGAGCTCGCTCGGAGATCGGAGGAGGTGGCGTTGTTCGCCGAGGTCCCCGTCCTGCCCGTCGTCGTTCCGCTCGCCGCGGCCGTCCTCGCCGTGTCGTGGTGGCACCTGCAGCGACGCGCTCTGCTGACCCTGCCCCGGGCCGCCGTGGCGCTCGTCGTCAGCGTCTACGCCGCGGGGATCGTCGCCAACACCCTCTTCCCGATCTTCCTGGACAAGCCCACCAGCAACGTCCCGTGGACCCAGTTCATCAACCTCACGCCGATCGCGGGCTATGAGGCCGCCGATGCGGTGATGAACATCTGCGTCTTCGTGCCGCTCGGCGTACTGCTGTCCCTGGCCGTGCCCCGGTGGTCCTGGTGGCGCGTCCTGGCCGCGACGGCCGCTCTGAGCCTGTCCATCGAGGTCAGCCAGTACGCGACCGCCCACCTCCTCGGAGGTGGCCACATCGCCGACGTCAACGACCTCGTCTTCAACGTGATCGGCGGCGCCCTCGGCTGTCTCCTGCTCGGCGCCCTCTCGCGGGCCAGGATCCTCGCTCCCTCGATCCGGAGGTTCCGCTGGTCCTGAGGGGGCCAGGTAGCCCCCTCTGCCTACTGCTGATCGGGTCGGCGCGGCCAGCCCGACGGATCGATCCTCAGCCCCGCGACTCCAGCACGGCGACGTAGTCGGCGACGACGTTCAGCACCTCGGTCACCGCCGCAGCGAGCTCGTCCCCGACCAGCTCGGCAGACTGGAGCTCCGGCCGGTCGACGGGCGTGGCGAGCAGTGCGCGGAGACCCGCCACCTCGTCCGGGTCGAGGTCGTAGTCGTCCCACACCGCGCCGAGCGTGACGAGCAGCTCGGAGCGCCCCCAGCCGGGCTCGGCCGGGAGGACCTCTGCGGCGGCGTCGATCCAGCGCGGGTTCCGCGCCTCCGCCTCGTCGCCGACGATCGTGAAGAGCATCATCGCGGCGGAGGCCGCGGCCGGGTGCATCTCGTCGACGGCGTCGTAGGGCAGCGCCACGGCGCGGGCGACGAATCGTGCGGCGCGCTCCTCGTCGTCCGCGGCCAGCGCCTTGGCGGCCTTGCGGAGCAGGTTGTCCGCCGCCTCCCGGGCGGCCTCGCCGATCACGGGCGCGACGCTACCGGCCGCCCGCCACCTCACCGGTACGACGGCCCCGGGTCAGCCCCCGTAGTCCCCGTCCTCCAGCCCCGCCTCGATCTCGAACCGGTTCTGCGACCCGCGGTGCCGCAGCTCCTCGAGCCAGTAGCGGAACGGGAAGCTCAGGCCGTGGCGCGCCCACTGCTCGGCGTGCACGGCCTCGTGCCGGAGCATCGCCGCGTCCGGCTCGCGGCGAGCCAGGTAGACCCCGGCGTACGACGTCCCGGCCCGGACGGCGCCGAGCGGGACGCCGACCGCCACGAAGATGCCGGCCGCCTCGTCGAAGCGCACCGGTCGGCGCCACAACCGGGCCCAGGCCAGCGCCAGCACGGTGACCAGCAGGGCCTGGCGCGACCCGCGCGCGGCCCGGCGACGCTGCTCACGGGTGCTCACCATCCCCATGGTGGACTGGGAGCGTGAGCGACTCCACCCCGCCCCGCCCCGCCGAGCTGGTGCTGCAGGCGGTGACGACCGTGGCGTGGATCGCCGTGCCGGACTACGTCACCCGTCCGTGGCCGCGCCGGGTGACCCGGCTGGCGATCCTGGCCGGCACCACCGGCGCCTACCTCCTGCTGGAACGGCCCTCCCACGAGGAGCCGGACCTGCCCGATGGTCCCCCCTCGAAGCTCGCGGTCGCCAAGGTCACCGCCGCCGTGGTCGCCTCGTTCGCGACCGCGCGCGGGACCAAGCGGCTCACCGCGGCCGCCGTACGGCGTCTCGAGGCGCGAGGCGTACGACGCCCGTGGACCGTCGCCGGGGTCGGCATGGCCGCAGTGACGGCGGGGATGCGGGCCGCGGATGCTCGCCGCGTCGTACTCCACCGGGAGTAGGCGCCCCGCCGACTGCCTCCTCCGGGCGGACGCGCCGGACCCCCACGGACGGCGAGGGTCGTGGCATGAAACCAGTCGAACGGCTCCTCACCACGATCCACGCCTTCCCGCGGCGCTCGCTCGCCGCGATCCTCCTCTTCGTCGCCCTGGCCGGTGTGATCGGCGGCCCGGTCGCCGGCGCGCTGCAGAGTGACGGCGGCTTCGCGCCGGCCGACGCCGAGTCCGCCCGTGCGGTCGAGCGGATCGAGGCGGCCACCGGCCAGCAGGCCTCGGCCGGCCTCGTGCTCCTGGTGGAGCCGGCCGCCGACGCCGGGGCGGTCGCCGACGCCCTCGCCGGGATCGACGGCCTGGCCGAGGTGACCCCGGGCGGGACGTCGACCGACGGCTCGTCCGCCCTGGTCCTCGGCACGGTCACCGCCGGCGTCGACGACGAGGCGGTCGCCCACGACGTCGTCGAGGCCTTCGCCGACGACGAGGCGGTGACCGTCGGCGGGTCCGCGGTCGCCGGGCTCCAGCTCGGCGCGCAGGTCGAGCAGGACCTCACCCGCGCCGAGCTGCTCGCCCTGCCGATCCTGGTGCTGCTCTCGATCCTGATCTTCGGCGGCCGCGCGGCGGTCCTGCCCCTGGTCGTCGGGATCGCGACCGTGCTCGGCACCTTCCTGGTGCTCACCGGCGCCAACCAGGTCTACGGACTCAGCATCTTCGCCCTGAACCTGGTCATCGGCCTCGGGCTCGGCCTGGCCATCGACTACAGCCTGTTCCTGCTGAGCCGCTACCGGGAGGAGCTGCAGCGCCAGGGCCCGACCGCCGCCGCGGTCCGTACGACCATGGCCACCGCCGGGCGCACCGTCGTCTACTCCGCCGCGACCGTCGCGGTCGCGCTGGCCACCCTGGCCGTCTTCCCGATGGGCTTCCTGCGCTCGATGGGCATCGCCGGCGCCGCGGTCGCGGTCGTCGCGGCGGTCGCCTCGCTGCTGATCGCCCCCGCGATCTTCGGCCTCTGGGGGGCCCGACTGGCCCGCCGTACCCGGGGTGAGGCGGCGACCGAGGGCCGCTGGTACCGCTTCTCCCACGCCGTCATGCGCCGCCCCGGCCTGGTCGCCACCGGCACCGCCGCGGTGATGCTGGTCCTGGCCGCCCCGGCCCTCCAGGCCAGCTGGACCCCGGTCGACGGCACCGTCGTCCCCACCGACCTCAGCGCCCGCATCGTCAGCGACACCCTCGAGGCGGAGTACGACGGCGACGCCGGCACCCCCGTCACCGTGGCCATCGGCAGCGACGACCCGGCGGAGGTGGCCGCGTTCGCCACCGATGCCTCCGCACTCCCGGGCGTGCTCGCACCGGCCCAGGCGACCGAGCTGGGCAGCGGGGTCTGGCAGCTCGACCTCGTCGTCGACGGCGACCCGGCCGGCAACGCCGCCCAGGACGTGGTCGCCGAGGTGCGCGACCTGGCCGGCAGCACCGGGGCCGACGCCCTCGTGACCGGGCCGGCCGCAGAGTTCGTCGACCAGCAGGCCGCGATCGCCGACAGCCTTCCGCTCGCGGTCGGGCTGCTCGTCGTGCTCACCATGCTCGTGCTCTGGCTGATGACAGGCTCGGTGGTGCTGCCGGTCAAGGCGGTGGTGATGAACGTCCTGACGGTCGGCGTCGCCCTCGGCGCGATCGCCTTCATCTACCAGGGCGGGCGGCTGACCGGCCTGCTCGGCTACACGCCCAACGGCGGCATCGAGCCCACCAACTTCCTGGTGGCCGCCGCGCTGGTCTTCGCCCTCTCGACCGACTACGGCGTCTTCCTCCTCGGCCGGATCAAGGAGGCCCGCGACTCCGGCCTGACCGAGCGCGAGGCGGTCGCGACCGGCC
Organism: Nocardioides sp. CCNWLW216; assembly: GCF_037120545.1. Taxonomy (NCBI): domain Bacteria; kingdom Bacillati; phylum Actinomycetota; class Actinomycetes; order Propionibacteriales; family Nocardioidaceae; genus Nocardioides; species Nocardioides sp. CCNWLW216. Next base: position 352,610 of record NZ_JBBBBJ010000003.1, on the reverse strand, counting down.
TGGGCCGCACCGGCGGCATCGTGACGGCGGCCGCGATCCTGCTCGCCGTGGCCATCGGGGCCTTCAGCACCAGCGAGATCTCCTTCATGCAGCAGATCGGCATCGCGACCGCGGTCGGCGTCCTGGTCGACGCGTTCGTCGTCCGGTCGCTGCTGGTGCCGGCCCTGATGGGCCTGATGGGCAAGTGGAACTGGTGGGCGCCGATGTGGCTGCGCCGGGTCCACGACCGGGTCGGCCTCTCCGAGGGCGAGAAGCCGGTCGACCGCCTGGTGCTCACCCCGTGACAGCCCCCCGAACCGGGTCGCCCGCGACTACCGTTGCGCGGGTGACCCGGTTCGGCCTGACGCGCCTCGACGCCGCCCTCGCCGCCCTGTGCGCGGGGGCGATGCTGGTCGAGCTGTGGGTCGGACCCAAGGCCGAGCCGAGCGTGCTCGCCGTGGTGACCATCCTCGCCGCCTCCCTCCCCGTCCTGGTACGACGGCGCTGGCCGGTCGGCACGTTCGTCGCGGTCCTCGCGCTGCTGTTCCCGGTGATGGAGACCTGCAGCGTCTACAACACGATCCCCACCCCGGCCGTGATCTGCGCCTTCACCCTGGCCGATCAGCGCGGCCGTCGTACGGCGGCGCTGGTCGCGGCCCTCGCGCTGCCCCTCACGCTCGTGATCCTGCAGATCTACAGCCCGCACGTGCTGCTCAGCTGGCCGACGGCGAGCTACCTCGCGGCGGTCGGGCTGCCGTTCGCGCTCGGCGTCGCCAACCACGAGCGCCGCGCCTACACCGCGGCGCTGGTCGAGAAGGCCGGGTCGGCGGAGCGGCTGCGGATCGCCCGCGACGTCCACGACGTCGTCGCCCACGCCATGGTCAGCATCAACGTCCAGGCGGGGGTCGGGGCGCACCTGATCGACCGCGACCCGGCCCAGGCGCACGCCGCGCTGCGGGCGATCAAGCAGGTCAGCGGCGACGCGCTGACCGACCTGCGCGCGGTCCTCGGCGTCCTGCGCGACGCCGAGGCCGGCGCCGACGGCGTCGCGCTGCCGGTGCAGCGGCTCGCCGACCTCGCCGACCTGGAGGGGACCGGCCTCCGGCTGAGCGTCGACATCGACGACGCGGCCCGGGCGCTCCCGGCCTCGGTCGACGCGACCGGCTTCCGGATCGTCCAGGAGGCGCTGACCAACACCCTCAAGCACTCCGGTACGACGTCCGCGCGGGTGCGGGTCACCCGCCAGGGGGACCACGTGGTCATCGAGGTCGTCGACGACGGCGGCAGCGCCCCGGCGCCGCTGCGGGCCACGGGCACCGGGGCCGGCGTGGCGGGCATGCGCGACCGTGCCGTCGCGGTCGGCGGCTCGCTGGAGGCCGGACCGCGCCCCGAGGGCGGCTGGCGGGTCGCGGCCACGCTGCCCGTCGAGGTGTCGGTGTGATCCGGGTGCTGCTGGTCGACGACCAGGCGCTGGTGCGCGCCGGCTTCCGCGCGCTCCTCGACTCCGACCCCGACCTGCAGGTCGTCGGCGAGGCCGCCGACGGCGAGGAGGCGGTCCGGCTGGCGACGGAGACGGCCCCCGACGTCGTGCTGATGGACGTCCAGATGCCCCGCGTCGACGGCCTCGCGGCCACCGCGCGGATCACCGGCACCGCGGCGCTGGCCGCCACCAGGGTGGTCGTGCTGACCACCTTCGAGCTCGACGAGTACGTCTTCGGCGCCCTCCGCGCCGGCGCCTCCGGCTTCCTGCTCAAGGACATCGAGCCGCAGGCGCTCCTCGACGCCGTACGCCTGGTCCACGACGGCCAGGCGCTGCTGGCCCCGCAGGTCACCCGCCGCCTCATCGAGGCGTACGTCGCCGCGCCCGCGACGCCGGTCCCCGCCCCGCCGGTCGCGCTCCCCGACCTGACGCCGCGCGAGCGCGAGATCCTCGCCCTGGTCGGCCGCGGCATGTCCAACCACGAGATCGCCGCGCACCTGGTGCTGTCGCCGCTGACGGCCAAGACCCACGTGTCCCGGATCCTCACCAAGCTGGGCGCCCGCGACCGCGCGCAGCTGGTCGTCACCGCCTACGAGGCCGGCCTCGTGAGCGCCGGCTCGTGAGCCGCCCGGACGTCCCGGCCGCCTGGGTACGACGCATCGCCGCCGTCCTCGAGGCACTGCCCGAGTGCGAGCGGGTCGAGGCCTGGGTCGGCGTGCAGTGGCAGGTGGCGTCGAAGAGCGTCGCGCACGCGTTCGGCGGCGAGGACGGGCTGGTCCGGATCACCTTCCGCGCCGAGCCCGACGAGGTGATGGCCTTCCAGCACCTCGGGGCGCCGTACTTCCGGGCCGGCTACGGCCGCGACGTCGTGGGCCTGGTGCTCGACGACGGCACCGACTGGGACGAGCTGGCCGAGCTGCTGACCGACGCCTACTGCCTGCGCGCGCCCGAGCGGCTCGCGACCCTCGTCCCGCGGCCGCCCTCACCCGGTTCGGGTGGCCCGCCCTGAGCGGAGACGGGCCACGATCGCGCCCATGGACTCGTTCTGGGACTTCTTCTGGTTCACCGTGTCGTTCTTTCTGCTGATGGCCTACCTGGTGGTGCTCTTCCAGGTGATCACCGACCTCTTCCGGGACCGCGACACCAGCGGCCTGGTCAAGGCCGTCTGGGTCTTCTTCCTCGTCGTCCTCCCGCTGCTCACCTCGCTGGTCTACCTGGTCGCCCGTGGCCAGGGGATGGCGGAGCGCAGCGCGGCCGCGGCCCGCCGGGCGCAGGACGCCACCGAGGACTACATCCGCTCGGTCTCGGCCGGCTCGACGTCGCCGGCCGACGAGATCGCCCGAGCCAAGGCGCTGCTGGACGAGCGGGTGATCGACCAGCGCGAGTTCGAGGGGCTCAAGGCCCGGGCGCTGGCGGGGTAGCGGGCTCGATCCGGATCCACCCGGTCCAGCCCCGCTCCGCGAGGAGCTCCCGCAGCCGCTCGACCAGCGGGTGCGAGGCGTCCGCCCAGGCGTCGAGCAGGTCCACGACCGTGTCGTCCGACATGGCCGTGACGTCGCCGGTCCCTCCCCCGGCGACGTACTCGGCCATCTGCTGGGCCATCAGGTCGGCCAGCTCGACCAGCCGGTCCTCGTCCAGGCCGTGCTCGATCAGCTCGCCGAGGATCCGGTAGAGGCGCACCGTGCGCGGGTCGTCGAGCTGGGCGTTCTTGTCCGCCATGAAGGAGCCCATCTGCTCGGGCCAGCGCGCGGCGATGACGATCCAGGCGTCGCGCTCGCCCGCCACCATCGCCTCCGGTACGCCGAGGGATCGCAGCCGGTCGAGGTACGCGACGACCGCGGGCGGCAGCGCGAGGCTGTCGCCCGCGGCCAGCCGGGCGATCCGCCGGCGGTGCTCCTGCAGCTCGCGCACCTGGGCCCGCAGCCGCCGGTCGAGGTCGGCCACCGCCGCCGCGAACTCCTCCTCGCCGGCCTCGAGCAGGTCCTGCACCCGAGCCAGCGGCACCCCGGCCTCGGCCAGCGTGCGGATCCGGACCAGGCGTACGACGTCCGGCGCCGTGTAGGTGCGGTAGCCGGAGGCGTCCCGCTCGGGCTCGGGCAGCAGCCCGACCTGGTGGTAATGCCGCACGGCGCGGATGGTCACCCCGGAGTACGCCGCCAGCTGGCCGATCGTCAGCACGCGCTCAGCCTGCCCGAGCCGCCGTGAAGAGGCGACGCGCCCCGGCGTACGACGCGACCGTGATCAGCACGCACCAGGCGACCGCCCACCCGGCCGCGTCGCCCGGCGAGGTCCCGGCCAGGCAGGCGCGGAGGGTGTCGATCATCGGGGTGAACGGCTGGTTCTCGGCGACCCAGGCCAGGCCGGCCGGCATGGTGTCGGTCGGGACGAATCCGCTGGAGAGGAACGGGAGCAGCACCAGGAACATCGGGGTGTTGCTCGCCGTCTCGACGCTGCCCGCGGCCAGGCCGAGCAGCAGGCAGAGCCAGGTGAACGCGACCGTCATCAGCAGGAGCAGGCCGAGCGCGCCCAGCCAGCCGCCGGGCCCGGCCTCCGGCCGGTAGCCGAGCAGCAGCGCGACGCCCAGCACCACGACCAGTGCGACCGCGGTCTGCACGAGCGCGCCGAGCACGTGACCGGTCAGCACCGACGCCTTCGCGATCGGCAGGGTGCGGAACCGGTCGATGATCCCCTCGGTGGCGTCCTTCGCGATGTGGATGGCGGTGCTGAGCGCCACCGAGGCCACCGTCATCACCAGGATCGCCGGCGAGATGTAGTCGAGGTAGTCGGCGCGTCCGTCGCCGCCCGGGAGTCCGGCGCCCATGGTGCCGCCGAAGACGTAGACAAAGAGCAGCAGCAGGAGCACCGGCTGCGCGATCAGCATGATCGTCAGCGACGGGTAGCGGCGCAGGTGCTTGAGCTGGCGGCCCAGCATCGTGGCCGAATCGCGAGCGGCGAGAGTCATCGTGCTCATCGGGCCGCCTCCTGGTCCGGCTCCGGCGTGACGCCGTGCCCGGTCAGGGCGAGGAACACGTCGTCGAGCGTGTCGCCGCCGGCCCGGGCCTTCAGCTCCGCCGGCGTCCCCTCGGCGACCAGCCGGCCGCCGTCGAGCAGCCCGACGGTGTCGGCGAGCTGGTCGGCCTCCTCGAGGTACTGGGTCGTCAGCAGCACCGTCACCCCGTCGGCCACCAGCTCGCGCACGATCCGCCACAGGTCGCGGCGGCTGCGCGGGTCCAGCCCGGTGGTCGGCTCGTCGAGGAAGATCACCTGCGGCCGGGCCACCAGCGTCATGGCCAGGTCGAGGCGCCGCTTCATCCCCCCGGAGTACGTCGCCGCCCGCCGGTCGGCCGCCTCGGTCAGGTCGAAGCGCGCCAGCAGCCCCTCGACCCGCGCGGCCCCCGCGGACCGCGGCAGGTGGGCCAGGGCGGCCATGAGGCGTAGGTTCTCGCGGCCGGTCAGCAGCTCGTCGATGGCGGAGAACTGACCGGTCAGCCCGATCGCGCGGCGGACGCCGTCGGGCTCGCGACGAACGTCGTACCCGGCGACGCGGGCGGTGCCCGCGTCAGCAAGGGTGAGCGTGGACAGGATGCGGACCAGGGTGGTCTTGCCGGCGCCGTTGGGCCCGAGCAGGGCGTAGACGGTGCCGGTCGGCACGGTGAGGTCGATGCCCGTCAGGACGGCGTGGTCGTCGTACGACCTGGCGATCCCGGCGACCTCGATCGCGGTGGTGGAAGGGGTCATGCGAGCAGCGTGCGGGGTTGACGCTGCGTCAGGGTCAAGCCCCTTCCCGCACCGTGCTTGCTACTCGAGCACCTGCGGTGCTGCGTCCTCGATCTCGTCCACCCAGTCCTCGGTGAACTCCGACCCCTGACGCTGGGCCTCGCGGTCCTTCGCCTTGCCGGACCGGCCACCGGCCCCGGCACCGGACGCGGCACCGGCCCGTGAACCGGCCTTGCCCGCACCCGCGGCGGCTCCGGCCCGTCGTCCGCCGGCCTTCCCCGCTCCGCCGGCGGTGCGCGCGCCGCCCGCCTGCCCGGTGCCGGCCACGGGCCCGCGGCCGAGAGCGCCGCTGGTCCCGGCCCGGCCGCCCGCGCCGATCTGCCGGGCACTCCCGGCACCGGCCGACCGGCCGGTCGGGCTGCCGGCACTGCCGGTCGGGACCGCCGTCGGTCCGCCGCGCAGACCACCGGCGGCGAGAGCACCGGCGCCGATGCCGGCGGCACCGGCCGCGGCACCCGCGCCGAGCCCGCCGGCCGACGCGGCCGGCGTCGGGCTGCCGAGCGCACCCGGACCGCCCGCGCCCGGTCCAGGCGTGACGGGGGTGTCCCCGGGGCCGAGAGCGCCTCCGCCCCCGCCGCCGCCCGGAGGCAGGGGTGTCGTGGGAGTCGTGGGAGTCGTCGGGGTCGTGGGGTTGGGCTGTTCGGTCTCCTCCGGCACAGGCACCTCGGTCGATCCGTCCCCGCCGCCCGAGCCGTTCCCGCCTCCGCCTCCGCCCCCGCCTCCGCCGACGTGGACAGGAGGAGTCGATCCTCCGCCGACCGGCGTCCGTCCACCGGGTCCGGGCTGCTTCTCGTCTCGCGGAGGCGGCGGGATCTCGGTGTCGGGGACGCCGTGGATCTTCTTCATCGTCTCGGCGGACGCGTCGTAGGTCAGGTCGAGCTGGTCCGCGGCCTTGCGGAAGGCCTCTTCGCGGTCGGCCACCGCACGCTCGTACGCCTTCTGGTCGGCGCGGTCCTTGGCCTCGGCCCGCAGCGCCTCCTCGGACCCCGGGTCGGGGTGCGGCTTGGTCACCGGCGCCTTCGGGGCGTCGGACTCGCCCTTCCGCACAGCCTCGGCCGCGTAGACCGCCATCGCCGCGTTCGCGAGGGCCGTGCCCCCGTCGGTGAGGTGTTGGGCGCGCTTGCGCATCCCGGCGGCGCTCTCGTCGAAGGCCTTGTGCATGGCCTCGGCCGTCAGGTGCCCGAGCTCTCCGGGCTCCACGGGCATCCGGGCGTTGGCCAGGTCGTCGGCGATGTTGTTGAGCAGGGCGGCGCAGTCCGCCCACTCCTTGGCATCGGCGTCGATGAGCTCGGGCTTCGCACCACCGAGCGCCTGCTGGAGTCGGAGCTCCTGGGGTCCGGCCATCAGGAATCTCCCTCGTCGTCGGAGCCGGCGAGGTCCTCGGGGGACGGAGCCGCGCAGGTCGTGGGCTGCTGGTTGCGGAAGTCGGTGCCGCCGGCGCAGTCGAGGGCGGCATCCGTGCGCTGCTGGATGCGCGTGGTATCCACCTGTGCGGTGTCGTCGGCGTCGACGACGAAGCGGCCGAAGTCGCGCACCCCGAGGTGGAAGTTCTGCAGTCCCGCGACCATCTCGTTGAGAGCCTCGACGACGTGCTGGTGGGCGGTCGAGGCGTGGTGGTCGAGGTTGGCACCCGCGCCGGAGCCGCCGAACTTGCCGGCGGAGGCGTTCACGGGCTGCTGGCGACTGAGCTTGGTCGAGTCGACCTCCAGCATCCGTTCGATCTTCGCGAGCAGCGCCTCGTCGACGCCGACTCCGCGCAGGATGTCCACAGCAGCGAGCATGGCGGTGCCTCCTCATCGAGCCCCGGGATGGTGACCTTCGGCTGTCCAACGCGGGCGAACGGGACGGGTCACGGCTGACGTGTCTGGAGATTCCCGGGACGGTGTGCGACCAAACCTGCGCGGGTATGCCTCCTCCATCGGATGTGAGACGACCCACTCGGGAGAGCGAGAGCTGCGTGAAACGACGACCTGGACCACTGCCTGCGGGGCGCCCTCGCCGCGCGCTCCGTACGACCGCCGGGTCGGTGCTCGTCGTACCGCTGCTGCTGGCTGGCTGCAGCGACAGCAGCTCCAGCCCCGAGGCCGACCCGACCGCCAGCTCGTCGGCCGCCGCGCCTCCCACGACCTCACCTGACGAGTCGGCGAGTACGACCCCGTCCACTTCGCCGACCCCGCCTCCGTCGACGGCACCGCCGGTGGATCCGAGTCGGCTGATGGTGGAGGAGGACGTCACGTTCACCTTCCCGGAGGGCTGGACGGTCGAGGAGAGCAACGTGTCGGCCGACATCTCTTCGGCGACCGACGGGACCACCGGGAGCCGGGTGTCGCTCAGCGACTCCCCCGACAGCGCCGCCCCCTCGCTCGACCAGGCCGCCGAGAACGCCCTGAAGGCCTACGACGACCCGGCCCTGAAGCGCGTGGAGAACGTCACGATGGGCGGCGGCGCCGAGGCCTACCAGATCCGCGGCAAGCGGGGGATGGCCGACTTCTGGGAGTTCGGCACCATCCACAACGGAGCTCGCGTCTACCTCGGCTTCACCCTCGCGCCGATGCTGTCGGCCCGGGAGAAGCGGGAGCTGATCGACTCAGTCCTCGCGTCCGCGCAGTGGGCGGCCTGACAGACGAGCCGTCGTTGACGCTCAGTGGGCCATGTCGACGAACCGCGAGTAGTGGCCCTGGAAGGCGACGGTGATGTCGCGGGTGGGGCCGTTGCGGTGCTTGGCGACGATCAGGTCGGCCTCGCCGGGGCGGGTCGACTCCTTCTCGTAGACGTCGTCGCGGTGGAGCAGGATGACCATGTCGGCGTCCTGCTCGATGGAGCCGGACTCACGCAGGTCGCTGACCATCGGCCGCTTGTCGGCACGCTGCTCGGGACCACGGTTGAGCTGGGAGAGCGCGATGACCGGGACCTCGAGCTCCTTGGCCAGGAGCTTGATCTGGCGGGAGAACTCCGAGACCTCGAGCTGGCGGGACTCGACCTTCTTGCCCGACGACATGAGCTGGAGGTAGTCGATCACGATCAGCCGGAGGTCGTGGCGCTGCTTGAGGCGCCGCGCCTTGGCCCGGATCTCCATCATCGTCATGTTGGGTGAGTCGTCGATGAACATCGGGGCCGACGAGACCTCGCCCATCTTGCGGGCCAGCTTCACCCAGTCGTCGTCGGTCATGTTGCCGTTGCGGATGTGGTTGAGCGGCACCTTGGCCTCGGCCGAGAGGAGTCGCATGGTGATCTCGGCGCGCGTCATCTCGAGGCTGAAGAAGCAGCTGGCCAGGTTGTTGTGGATCGACGCGGCACGGCAGAAGTCGAGGGCCAGGGTCGACTTGCCCATGGCGGGACGTGCCGCGACGATGATCATCTGACCGGAGTGGAGACCGTTGGTGAGCTCGTCGAAGTCGGCGAAGCCGGTCGGGACGCCGTAGATGCCGGACTCACGGTTGCTGATCGCCTCGATCTCGTCGAGGACGCCGGTCATGATCTCGCTCAGCGGCGCGTAGTCCTCGCCGGTGCGCTTGTCGGCGACCTTGTAGACCTCGGCCTGGGCCTGGTCGACGACATCGTCGACCTGACCCTCGCCGGCGTAGCCGATCTGGACGATCTTGGTGCCGGCGTCGACCAGCCGGCGCAGGATCGCCTTCTCGCGCACGATCTCGGCGTAGTAGCCGGCGTTGGCCGCGATCGGGACGTTGGCCGAGAGCGTGTGGAGGTACGACGCGCCGCCGATGCGCTGGAGCTCGCCGCGACGCTGGAGCTCGGCGGCGACGGTGACCATGTCGACCGGCTCGCCTCGCCCGTAGAGATCGATGATGCCGTCGTAGATGGTCTCGTGGGAGGGGCGGTAGAAGTCGGTCCCGCGGATGTTCTCGGTGACGTCGGCGATGGCGTCCTTGGAGATGAGCATCGCGCCGAGCACCGACTGCTCGGCGGCCATGTCCTGGGGCGGGGTGCGGTCGCCCGGCGAGGTCGGTCGCTCGCCCGGGGCGTACGAGACGGGGCCGTCGCCCCAGTCCTCGAACGACGGCTCCGGGAACTCTCGGCCGGACTGCTCGGTGACGCTCAACGTGCCCTCCCACGATCGTGCCCGGATCGACCTCGGATGATGGTGCCGAGGGTAGGGACGACCACCGACAGCGGCCGCCGCGGGCGACGACGACCGGGGGACCGTACGACGTTCGCCTGGCCCGGCGACACCACCTTGTCCACAGGACCTGGGGATAACTCGGTCGGGGGCGTGGACGACACGCACGGAGATGTGCACAGGATGGGGAGGACGCTGTGGACGACACGCCGCGCGAGGCCGCCATCACCGCTCTGACCTGCGTAAACACGCTTCTCCACGTGTGGATGAAGAAATTCTTCTCGCAGCCTCGTTCACCTGACCGACATCTGGACGTAGCCCGTCGCCATGTCGACAAAGCGCCCGGTCCGACACTCCGTCCACAGGGTGATGTGGGTTATCCACCGCCTCCGGTGACTAGTCACGTCGGGGTCAGAAGCGGCGCGTGGTCCTTACATGACTAGGCTCTCCCGGGTGCGGCGCGCTCACGACCGGGAGATCCTGCGGCTCGCCGTACCCGCGTTCCTGGCGCTGGTCGCCGAGCCGCTGTTCCTGCTCTCCGACGCGGCGATCGTCGGCCACCTCGGCACCCCCGAGCTCGCCGGACTCGGCGTCGCCGCCGTGGTCCTGCAGACCGTGGTCGGGCTGTGCGTCTTCCTGGCCTACGGCACCACGGCCGGTGTCGCCCGCCGGCTCGGGGCCGGCGACCGGCGCGGGGCGCTCGCCCAGGGGGTCGACGGCCTCTGGCTCGCCGTGGTCATCGGCGCCGTCGCGACCGTCGTCGGCATCGCCGCCAGCGGACCGGTCGTCGCGGTCTTCGACCCGTCGCCGGTGGTCGCGGACCATGCGACGACGTATCTGCGCATCGCCTTCCTCGGGACCGTCCCGCTGCTGATCATGCTCGCCGCGACCGGGGTGCTCCGGGGCCTCCAGGACACCCGCACCCCGCTGGTCGTCGCCGTCGGTGGCAACGCGCTCAACATCGTGCTCAACCTGCTGCTCGTGTACGGCGCCGGCCCGGTGGCCGGCCTGGGCCTGCCCGGGTCGGCCATCGGCTCGGTGCTCGCCCAGGTCGCGAGCGCGGCCGCGCTGCTGACCGTGGTGGTCCGTGGCGCCCGACGCGAAGGGGCGTCGCTGCGGCCGCACGTCGCGGGCATCCGGGCCGCCGGGCGGGCCGGGGTGCCGCTCGTCGTCCGCACCCTCACCTTGCGGGCCGCGCTGCTGGTCACGACGTACGCCGTCACCCTCGGGGCGGTCGACGCCACCGACTCGTCGGTCGACCTCGCCACCCACCAGCTGGCGCTCACCCTGTGGACCTTCCTGGCCTTCGTGCTCGACGCGATCGCCATCGCCGCCCAGGCGATCACCGGCCGGCTGCTCGGCGCCGGCGACGCGACCGGGACCCGGGAGGTCACCCGGCGGATGGTGCAGTGGGGCGTCGGCAGCGGGGTGGTGACCGGGGTGCTGCTCGCCGCGGGCAGCCCGCTGCTCGGCCATCTCTTCACCGGCGACCCGGCGGTGCGCGACGCGCTGGTGCCCGTGCTGGTGGTCGCCGCGCTCGCCCAGCCGATCGCCGGCGTGGTCTTCGTCCTCGACGGCGTGCTCATCGGTGCCGGCGACGGGCGCTACCTGGCTCGGGGCGGGGTGGTCACGCTGGTCGTCTACGCGCCGGTCGTGCTCCTGGTCGCGGGCCTCGCCGGTGGCGGGCTGGTCGCCGTCTGGCTGTGCTTCGCCTTCCTCTTCATGGGCGCGCGCCTGGTGGTCCTGCTGCACCGCGCCCGCGGTGACGCCTGGCTGGTCACCGGTCCAGACCGGTCGAGGCTCTGAGCACTCCGCCGTAGCCGATCGGGTTCGGAACCCGTTGGGACGGGAAGTGAGACCGGGGTCACATCCGAGGAGGAACCACGTGAGCCATCGGCGACGCCGCACCATCGTCCTCGCACTGCTGCTGGGCGGCTCCGTGCTGCCGCTGGCCACGGCCACGCCCGCGCAGGCCGCCCCGGGATGCCTGCAGGACGTCCCGGTCGTCCCGATCCTGACGCCCGGTGGGTGCGACGACACCACCCCGCCGGTGACCGAGGTGGGCACGACCGCGCCGCGGATCACGGCGAGTGGGTGGATCAACAAGCGGACCCTGCGCGTCGGCTACACGGGTCGGCACACCGACGCCGACCCCGACCCGATCGCGTTCCAGTGCTCCCTGGGCACCGACCCCGCGGTGCCCACCGACCAGGAGTGGTACGACTGCCCGGAGGACCGGGTCTTCCGCCGGATCACGCCGAGCACGACGCCGTACGTCCTGTGGATCCGGGCCGTCGACAGCGCCGACCTCTCGGTCCGCTGGTCCGACGGGAACCTGCTCTCGTCGAACGACGAGCCGGTCGACGACGTCGACCCCACGCCGGTCCGGCTGACCTTCCGGATCGACAACGTCGCGCCGGACACCCGGGTCGCCGGACTGCCCCAGGACCCGTTCCGCCCGGAGCTGCCCATGGTCGGCACCGCCCGCCCGCGCCTGCGGCTGAGCGCGACCGAGGCGGCGACCTTCCAGTGCACCGTCAACAGCGTCGACGTGCCCTGCACCGGCGGTACGACGACGCTGCCGGCCCTCCGACCAGGCGACCAGGTGCTGCAGGTGGCGGCCGTCGACCGGGCCGGCAACGTCGATCCTTCGCCCGCCACGGTGCGGTTCGCCGTACCGGCCAACCTCGCGCCGCGCGGTCGCACCCCCGGCTGGAAGCAGGTACGGCGCCGCGGCTACCTGGGCGGCGACTACCTGCGGTCGAGCCGTCCGGACGCCCGCATGGTGCTGCGCGTCGGCCGGTTCCGCGAGCTCCGGCTGCTCGCCACCACCGGTCCGCGCGCGGGGGTCGTGGAGGTCAGGCTCGGCCGGCGCTGGCAGCGGGTCGACCTGCGCCGCACGACCAGGACCGTCCACGACCAGGTGCGGGTGCGCGACCACCGCGCCGCTCCGCTCCCGGGCCGGGTCGAGATCCGGGTCGTGCGCGGGCGGGTCCAGCTCGACGGGATCCTGGCGCATTGAGAACGAGCAAGGGCCCGTCCCTCCACGAGGAGGGACGGGCCCTGCTGGGTGCTGCGGGGTCGGCCTGGATCAGGCCGGGATGACGTTGAGGGCCACCGTGGCGGACACCTCGTCGGTCAGCTTGACCGAGACCTCGTGCGAACCGAGCGCCTTGATCGGGTTGCCGAGGACGATCGTGCGCTTGTCGACCTGCTCGCCGGAGGCGTCCGTGAGCGCGCCGGCGATCTCGGAGACCGTGACGGCGCCGAAGAGGCGGCCGCCCTGGCCCGAGCGGACCTTGACCGAGACCGGCTGGGCCTCGAGCTTGGCCTTGATCTCGGCAGCGTGGTCGTGGTCGCGCACCGCGCGGCTCGCCCGGGCGGCCTTGATCGACTCGACGGTCTTCTCGGCACCCCGGGTCCACCGGATCGCCACGCCGCGCGGGACGAGGTAGTTGCGGCCGTAGCCGTCCTTCACCTCGACGACGTCGCCGGGGCCACCGAGACCGGTGACCTCCTGGGTCAGGATGATCTTCATGTCTCCGTCCCCTCTCAGCGACCGGTGGAGGTGTAGGGCAGCAGCGCGACCTCGCGGGCGTTCTTGACCGCGATGGCGACGTCCCGCTGGTGCTGGACGCAGTTGCCGGTCACGCGACGCGCACGGATCTTGCCGCGGTCGGAGATGAACTTGCGAAGCAGGGTGGTGTCCTTGTAGTCGACACCGCCCGCCTTCTCCTTGCAGAACTGGCAAACCTTCTTCTTCGGCTTGCGAATCACTGCCTTGGCCATTGTGGTGCTTCCTTTCTAGAAGCCCGGCTCGCGCCGGAATGGTTGAGGGTGTTCGGATTGAATGCTCGATCTTGAAGCTGAGGCTCAGGTCTCGATACGCCCGTCACGACTTCGCTTCGCTCAGTCGTGGGGCTACTCGTCCTTCCCGCCTGATTCCGCTGCCTCGCAGGCTCGGCAGCGGGGCGTCAGAACGGCGGCTCCTCCGAGCCGACGCCGGGGGCGCCCCACGGGTCGTTGGCGGGAGCACCGCCACCGCCGCCGGAGCCGCCACCCTGAGGAGCCGGGGTGGCCCAGGGGTCGTTGCCGCCGGACTGCTGGGGACGGGACTGACCGCCCCCACCGCCGCCGTACCCGCCGCCACCGCCGCCGCCCGAGCGCGAGGCCCGGGTGACCTTGGCCGTGGCGAAGGCGAGAGCGGGACCGACCTCGTCGACCTCGAGCTCCACGACGGTGCGCTTCTCACCCTCGCGGGTCTCGTAGGACCGCTGCTTCAGCCGGCCCTGGACGATGACGCGCATCCCCCGCTGGAGCGACTCGGCGACGTTCTCCGCCGCCTGCCGCCAGACCGAGCAGGAGAGGAACAGCGCGTCGCCGTCCTTCCACTCGTTGGTCTGCCGGTCGAAGGTGCGCGGCGTCGAGGCGATCCGGAAGTTCGCCACTGCCGCACCCGAGGGGGTGAAGCGCAGCTCCGGGTCGTCGACGAGGTTGCCCACCACCGTGATGACGGTCTCGCCTGCCATGAGGTCTCCTCAGCTTCTTGTCTGATCGTGTCCGGTCGTCGTCGCGCCCATCGTGGTGCAGGGCGCCGACAGCCGGAAGGGGTCGTCCACAGGCGATGCTTGCTGACTGCCTGCCGACTGCCTGCCGACTGCTCAGTGAGCGTCGGGGCGGATGACCTTGGTGCGCAGGATCGACTCGTTGAGCGTGAGCTGGCGGTCGAACTCCTTGACCGTGGCCGGCTCGGCGTTCAGCGTGATGATCGCGTAGATGCCCTCGGCGTTCTTCTTGACCTCGTAGGCCAGCCGGCGGCGACCCCACACCTCGACGGACTCGACCGAGCCGCCGTCCTTGCGGATCACGTTGAGGTACTTGTCGAGCGACGGCTCGATGGTCCGCTCCTCGAGGCTCGGGTCGAGGATGACCATGACTTCGTAAGCGCGCAAAGCGCGTCCTCCTTTGGACTCAGCGGCCACGGTCTCTCCGTGGCAGGAGGGGGTTCGTTCCCCGTCGAGACCGAGGTCGTGACGGGAGTCGCGCGGCGACCTGGTCCCGTCGGTGGGCAGGGCGCAGCGGACAGCACAGGCTAGCAGCGGCGTCGTACCCCCTCCCAATCCTGTGGAGAGAGGTCCGCACCCGTCGGCGGCCGCGCCTAGCGTCGAGGTCGTGACCCGCACCCGCAGCCCGGCCCTGGTCGGTCGCTACCGCCTCGCCGACCCCGTCGGCGTGGGTGGTTCGGGCACGGTCTGGCGGGCCTGGGACCTGCGGTCCGAGCGGTGGGTCGCGGCCAAGCTCCTGCGGCGGTACGACGAGGAGCTGCTGCTGCGGTTCGTGCGCGAGCAGGCCGTCCGGATCCGTCACCCCCACGTGCTCGCTCCTCGCGGCTGGGCGGCCGAGGACGGCGTCGCCGTGATCGTCAGCGACCTGGTGCGCGGCGGCTCGGTGAGCGACCTCCGGAGGTCCGCCGGGCCTCTGCCGAAGGGGTTCGTGGTCGCCCTGCTCGACCAGGCGCTGCAGGCCCTGGTCGCCGTGCACGCCGGCGACGTCGTGCACGGCGACGTCAAGCCGGCCAACCTGCTGCTCGAGCCCACCGGGTCGGGCCGCCCGCACCTCCGGCTGGCCGACTTCGGGGTCGCGACCGGCCGCGACGACCGGGTGGTCTTCACCGGCGCGGGTCCGGTGGGCACGGCCGGCTACCTGGCTCCGGACCAGGAGTCGGGCGCGCCACCGGAGCCGGCGCAGGACCTCTACGCGCTCGGGATCACCGGCCGCCGGCTGCTGGCCGGACCCGCCCCGGTCGCGACCCTGCTCGACTCCCTCGCCCGGCCCGAGGCCCGGTTGCGTCCCAGCGCGTCGGACGCGCTCGACCGGCTCCGGTCGCTGCCGGTCCGCCGGGGTCCGGCCTGGCCTGCGGTCCGCGACCGGCTGGGCCCCGACCCCGTCGTACGACGGGCGTGGCTGCGCTGAGCGTGTTTCACGTGCAACCGGATCAGGAGCGCCGTACGTCCACGCCGGCGGCCCGGAGCTCGGCCACCCCGCGCTCCGGGGCGGCGGCGTCGGTGAGCACCGCGGTCACGTCGGCGAGCGGGACCACCTCGAAGGGGGACGCGGCGCCGATCTTCTCTCCGCTGCCGAGCACGTAGGTCTCCGCTGCCCGGCCGACCCACGCCCGCTTGACGGCGGCCTCGTCGGCGTCCCCGGTGGTCAGCCCGGCCGTCGGGTGGATGCCGGTGACACCCAGGAAGAAGGCGTCGACGGACACCCGGCCGATCGCCTCGTGGGCGGCGGCGCCCGCGGCCACCACCGAGTGCTTGAACAGCCGCCCGCCCACGATGATCACCTCGACCGTCGGGTGGGTCGCCAGCTCCACGGCGACCGTCGGGCTGTGCGTGACGACCGTGGCCCGGAGGTCGGGCGGGAGCCGGCGGGCCAGCTCGCGCGCCGTCGTACCGCCGTCGATGGCGACCGTCTGGCCCGGGCGCACGAGGGACGCCGCCAGCCGCGCCACCTCGGACTTCGCGTCGGTGGCGATCGCGGTGCGGGCGGTGAAGTCGGCGACGGCCGGCGAGGCCGGGAGGGCTCCGCCGTGCACACGGTGCAGCAGCCCGTCGGCGGCCAGCTCGCGCAGGTCGCGGCGGACCGTGTCCTCGGAGAGGTCCCAGGTCGCGGCCAGCTCCTTGGCGACGACGCGACCGTCGGAACGGAGGAGGTCGAGGATCCGGTCCTTGCGCTGAGCGGCGAGCACGGGACCACTCTAGACGGTCTGCACGAAATTGCTTGAGTCTGCACGTTTCTGCACGTTAGTGTCGGCGGCATGACGAAGCCTCTGATGATCCTGATCGCCGGCCCCTACCGCTCCGGCACCGGCGACGACCCCGCCCTCCTCGCCGCCAACCTCCGCGCCCTCGAGTCCGCGGCCTGGCCGGTCTTCCGCGCCGGCCACGTGCCGATGATCGGCGAGTGGGTCGCCCTCCCCGTGCTGAGCAGCGCCGGGGCCGACGGGCTGGCCGATCCGCTGGCCGAGCAGGTCATGTACCCGACCGCCCACCGCCTCCTCCAGCACTGCGACGGCGTCCTCCGGCTCCCCGGCGCCTCGACCGGCGCCGACCAGGACGTCGCCATCGCGCGCGAGCGCGGGATCCCGGTCTGGCACGCGGTCGAGGAGATCCCGGGGTACGTCGCGGCCTGAGCGCCGGCTGTCGGCGGGCCTTCCTACGATGGCCCCATGACCCAGCTCGCCATCGGTGCCCACGTCGACCAGACCGACCCGATCGCCGAGGCCCGGGCGCGCAACGCGCCGCTGGTGCAGTTCTTCCTCGGCGACCCCCAGGGCTACCAGGGCCCCGAGTTCGCGTACGCCGGGGGCGCCGAAGGCCTGAAGGCGGACGCCGAGGCGGCGGGCATCGACCTCTACGTGCACGCGCCGTACATCGTGAACGTGGCGACGACCAACAACCGGATCCGGATCCCCAGCCGCAAGCTGCTCCAGCAGCACGTCGACGCCGCGGCGTCGATCGGGGCCAAGGGGCTGATCGTGCACGGTGGTCACGTCAACAAGGCCGACGACCCGGCGAAGGGGTTCGACAACTGGCGCAAGGCGATCGAGGCGACCGACCTCAAGCTGCCGCTGCTGATCGAGAACACCGCCGGCGGCGACCACGCGATGACCCGCTACCTCGATCGCATCGAGGGCGTCTGGGCGGCGATCTCCGGCACCGAGCAGGCCGACCTCGTCGGGTTCTGCCTCGACACCTGCCACGCCCACGCCGGCGGCAACGCGCTGGAGACCGTGGTCGAGGACGTCCGGCGGATCACCGGCCGGATCGACCTGGTGCACTGCAACGACAGCCGCGACGAGTTCGACTCGGGCGCCGACCGGCACGCCAACTTCGGCGCGGGCAAGATCGATCCCGACCTGCTGGCCGCCGTGGTGCGCGACGCCGGGGCTCCGGTGGTCTGCGAGACTCCCGGACCGGCCGACGCACACGTCGCCGACTTCGCCTGGCTGCGCGAGCGCCTCTGACCTCGGGGCGAGCGACGCCTGCGGGCCGGCCACCCCCGCGAGCGGCCGACCCGCAGGACCCGTCCCGTGGGGGGTCGGTCCGGTGTCAGGACACCGTGACGGTGAGGCACCGGACCTCGGACGAGTCCGGCCGGCCGCTGCGCTGGCGGACCAGCCGCAACGTGCTGCCGACCGGCCCCAGCGCGGGCTGCTCCGGGCCGAAGACGAGGAACGCGAAGTCGTGCCCGTTCTCCTCGATCGGCACCAGGTGCGCCGGCCGGTCCAGGACCTGCCACCGGCTGTCCCCGAGGTGGCGCCGGAAGCTCACGCGCACGCAGCTGCCGACACCCGCGTCGATCACCTGCCCCGACGCGGGGTCCTCGAGGACGTGACGGCTGATCCGCTGCTGCACTCCGACCGACATGACTGCCTCCTCGCCCTGGGTTGTCGAGGCTGAGGAGCAGTGCCCGTCCACGCTGATACGTCGGAGTGGGGGCAGGATCAGCCGAAGCAGACCAGCGGCACCGGGGCGGTGCCGGTCGAGACGGCCGGCACCGCCGCGGCCAGGGCCGTGGCCGGGTCCACGCCGGCCGCGAGCTGCTGGTGCACGGCGACCAGCACGTCGTACGCCGCGGCGTCGTTGACCGCGGCCGCCGACGCGATCACGCAGCGGGCGCCGGCGTGCAGCCAGGCCGCCGACATGCCGATCAGCTCCTCGCCCCAGCGCACGGTCGAGCGGCCGACCTCGCAGGCCGACAGCAGGACGACGTCGGGGACCGAGCGGAGCCGGTCGACGTCGTACCCGAACCAGGAGCCGTCGGCGAGCAGCAGGCCGGAGAAGAGCGGGTTCTCGGCGGAGTGCCGCCCGTGAGCGGCCACGTGGAGGACGTCGACCTGCTCGGCCAGCCCCGAGACGGCGTCGGCCGTGGCGTCGGTGCCGACCAGCACCCGGGCGTCGCGCCACTCCTTGGCCGCGGCGTTGACCTCGTCCTCGGCGCGCACCACCCGCGGGCCGGCGACGAAGCCGGCGGTCGCGGTCCGCAGCGGCGTCGTACGGCGCGCCAGCCAGGACGTGGCCGACTGCGCGACGGTGACCGGCCGTCCGACGTACCCGGGCAGCAGGGTCCACGGCACCCCGGCCAGCACGCCCGACGGCGTCAGCACCACCCGCCGGTCGCCGACCGCGTCGAGGACCGGGGCCACGAGGAGACGAGCGAGCTCGTCGAGACGTACGGCGAGCGCGCCCCGGACCGCGCCCGCCACGGGCTCCGGCAGGTCGGCCGCCGCGACGTCGAGGTCGGGCAGCAGGCCGCCGAGCAGGGCGTCGAGCTCGGCGCGACCGCCGAGGTCGACCCAGCTGCTGGCGTCGGAGGTGACGACCAGCGCCACGATCGCGTCGGCGGTGACGACGTAGGCGACCAGCGCCGAGTCCGCGTCGAGGGCCTCGCGCAATGCGTCGAGCGTGACCGGGTCGGCCACCTCGCCGGACCCGCGGTGCTGCCAGGCCCGCTCGCGGACGCGCCGGCGCAGCTCGGCCTCGCGCGCCGCCGACGGCCCGCCGCGCAGCTCGGCCAGGTCGGCGGCCAGGGCGGGATCCTCGGGGGCCCGCACCGGCTGCACCCGGCTGGCCAGCATCCGGGCCCGCTCCGACCACTCCAGCAGTACGGCGGGCCGCCGCGACTCCACGGCCAGCGCCAGCCCGCGCACCCCCAGCCGGACCCCCGCCCCGGCCACCCCGGTCTGCAGGTCGAGCGAGCCGAAGGAGCTCTGCCACGCGTGCAGATCGGCCAGGCCGGCGCGGAGGTGGCCCAGGGCACGGGCACTGCGCCCGGCCACCTCGTCGATCGTCGCCGCCGTCTCCGCGTGCACGAGGCGGACCGAGAGCGGGGCCTCCCGTCGACGGGGCGTGCGGCGGATGCGCTCGCGCGCCTCGACGAGATCACCTCTCGCCGCCGCGACGGCAGCGGCGTGGAGACCGACGACGACGGCGTCCCAGCGGGCGCCGTCCTCGGCGAGTGCCGAGGCGAGCTCGTCCGCGTCCGTCAGCCAGCGGGTCCGCGTCCTTCCTGACCGTCGCTCGGCCGCCAGCCGGACCGCCTCCGCGCGGCGGGCCATCGCCGGCGCGCCGGCGTCACGGAACCGCCGTGCCGAGGACCGGGCCAGCCTGCCCGCCTCGTCCGGTCCGGCGGCGACCAACGCGCGGGCCAGGGAGAGCTCGGCCTCGCCCTGACGGCGCCGAAGCCGCCGCGAGCCGTACGCCCGCGCCGCCGCCTCCAACGCCCGACGTCCCTCTCCCACGAGCCCGGCGGCGAGGAGCGCCTCGGCCCGGTCCTGCTGGCCCACCGCCTCGCTGACGGGACTCAGCGGAGCCAGCACCGGCGCCGCCGCGTCCATCAGGCCCAGCGCGGTGACGAGGTCACCGGCCAGGAAGCGGCAGTATCCCAGGTTGTGCCGGGCCATCGCCGCCTCGATCGGCATCCCGGCCCGGAGCAGGTGGGGGGTGGCCGCAGCGAAGTCGCGCTCGGCCGCCGGCAGGTCCTCGTGGCGCAGGTGCACGCCACCCCTGTTGAGGTGGATGCGCCCCAGCAGGTCGTCCTCGTCGTCCAGCAGCTCGCCGGCCGTGTCGAAGTCGGCGAGAGCCTCCTGCGTCCGACCGGCCAGCATGAGGAGCATGCCGCGCTGGCTGAGAACGGACGCCCGCGTCACCTGCGGCAGGCTCGCCCGGTCCAGGACCGCGCCACACCGCTCGAGAGCGGCCTCGCTGTCCCCGGTCTCCGCCTCCAGGTGCGCCAGGCTCGACTCCACCTCGGCCGAGAGACGTGGATCGTCACCGACCCGGGTGAGGGCCAGCCGCAGCAGTCGCCGCGCCGTGGCGTAGCGGCCCGCGTTCGTCGCGACGACACCCCGCTGATGGAGCTCCCCGGCAGACAGCACTCGCTCAGTCTGGACTGATTCCCGTCAGGTTCTCCACCACCGCCCACCCGCGGCTGACGGCGGTGGCGGGCTCCTCGCCCGTCCCGAGCTCGGCCGCGATCAGCGTGGCCAACCGGCCGGCCAGCAGGGGCGCCGCGAACGAGGTCCCGCTCCAGACGGCGAAGCCGCCGCGGAAGTCGTCCGGATCGATCGCCTCCCGCACCCGGCCGAAGGCGGACATCCGCGCCGGCGGCAGCAAGCCGCCCTGGAAGGACGGCATGGTGCTCACCAGGGCGGCACCCGGCACGTGGGCACGAACCCACGGGCCGGCGTTGGTGAACAGCGCGTCGGAGGCCAGGTTCGGGTTGAGGGCGCCGACCGAGACGATCGGCGCGACCTCGCGGGACGCCCCGTACGGCCCGGCCCCGTCGGCCCACGGC
Organism: Nocardioides sp. CCNWLW216; assembly: GCF_037120545.1. NCBI lineage: Bacteria > Bacillati > Actinomycetota > Actinomycetes > Propionibacteriales > Nocardioidaceae > Nocardioides > Nocardioides sp. CCNWLW216. Next base: position 331,935 of record NZ_JBBBBJ010000003.1, on the reverse strand, counting down.
GCGAAGGCGGCGGGAAAGCTGGGTCGGCTCGTGGCGTCGTTGCCGGCGGAGCAGACGACCACCGTGCCGCCCGCAGCGAGGTCCCTGAGGATGTCGAACAGCGTCGGGTCGAAGAGCTCGTCCTCGGGCGTCTCGTGGTAGTAGCCCATGGACAGGCTCAGGACGTCGATGGCCTGGCCGCCGGGCCCTCCCTCACGGTGCCGGCGCGCCAGCTCGGCGATCTGGGCGAGCGAGGCGACCAGGTCGGACTCGAGGATCGGGCCGGCTGACGGGACGACGCGCCAGGCGATGATGTCGGCGTCCGGGCACCCCTGGTGCACGAGTCCGGCAATGAAGGTCCCGTGCCCCGACAGAGGATCGATGACGCCGTCGAGCGGGCCCGCCAGGTCGCCGTGCGTCTCCGGATCGGTGTCCGGATCCACGTAGCCGATCGGAGTGCCGTCGAGGGTGACCTCGGTGCGCACCACGTCGTCGAGCCACGGGTGCGATCCGCACCCGGTGTCGAGCAGCGCCACGACGGGCCTGCGGGTGGGCCCGTCGTCGCTGCGCACGGGGGCCGGACCGACGTAGGCGACGGGCTGTCGCCCGCCGGACCCGGCGGCGCCGTACGACGCGACCGGTGACGACGCGTCGGCCGCCGGGTTGCCCGAGTGGTAGGGGTTCCCCGAGTGGTAGGGGTTCCCGGAGTGGTACGGGTTGCCCGAGTGGTACGGATTGGCCTCGAGGGAGCCCGAGAACACCACGTGCTCCAGCCCCACCCCCCGGACCGACTCGACGCCGAACTGAGCCCGGGTCTGCTGCAGCAGCGTCCACCCGTCGGGCGCGATCGTGGCGCGGTCGGACGCGACCACCAGCCGGACCGGCCGGACGCCGAAGCGCAGGTTCACCGTGCGCGGGTCCTCGCGCTCGGCGACGACGTCCCAGCCGAGCGGCTTCGCCACGGCGCGCAGCACCGCCAGGGCACCGTCGACGTCGACCGACTTCGAGATCAGCAGCCGCGGGCCGACGTACACCGTGGGGCGCGGGCGCACGCCGCGCACGGTGAGGGCGGTGGCGGGGTCGAGGACCCGGCCCTCGACGCCGGCGATCACCCCGGGGCGGGGCGGGTTGGGGTCGCGGTCGAGCGGCTTGCGAGGCGCCGGGCGCTTCTCGTCGTCGGGCAGGGCCATGCTTCCTCAGATCTCGAAGGTGGGGGTGGAGAAGGCCGGGCGGGTGATGTCGTGCGGCTCGAGGCTGAGCCGGTGCAACCCGAGAGGCAGGCCGGTGAGCTCGAAGCGGCCGGTGTCGGTGACGCTGGCGACGAAGGTGCCGGCCCGCACGGTCATCGCCTCCGGCGGCACCACCCAGCCGTCGATGCGGGACGCGCCGTCCTCGACGGCGACGCGCACCAGCAGGTCGGTCTCACCGTGCACGAACCGCAGCGTGTACGTCGCGGTGCCGCGCGCGCCGACCAGCTCGTCAGAGCGGTCGACCAGCTCCATCAGGCCCAGCAGCTCCGCGTCCAGGTCGCTCGCGGCGAACGCGGCGGCGGCCTGCATGCGGGTGACCAGGTCGTCCGGGACGGGGTCACGCTCCTCGTGTACCCGTCGTACGACGTCCAGCAGGTCCTCGCGGCTCATCTCGCTCATCGGGGTCCCCTCGAGGTTGTCGGACGGAGGAGCGCAGCGGGGGAGGACGAGAACTTCGTGGGGTGGTTCATCAGATCTCTCCCGCCTGCACCAGGGCGACCCGCAGCTTGGCCAGGCAGCGGCCGCGGGTGGGCCCGATGCTGCCGATGGGCATGTCGAGGTCGCTCGCCAGCGACTGGTAGTCGGGTCGCCGCTCGAAGGCGACCACGCGCAGCAGCCGCTGGCAGCGCTCGGGCAGCGCGTCGACCGCGGACCAGATCCGGTGCCGCGAGTCGGCCTCGACCGCGGAGGTCTCGGCGGAGGACTCGGCGGGCAGCCGGGCGGCCAGCTCCTCGTCGGCCGCCGGCGCGACGTGCTGGCCGGCCTTCGCCACCCGCCAGGACTCGCGCCGCGCGGTCGTGGTCAGCCAGCCGCCCACGGCGGCCGGGTCCGCGATCGCCGTACGACGGCGCACCAGCGCGAGCCACGTGGACTGCACGACGTCCTCGGCCGCCTCCTGCGGCAGCCGGTAGGCGCGCACCACGTGCCACAGCACCGGGGTCATGACGGCAACCAGCTCGTCGAGACCGGCCGGGTCGCCGTCGAGCCAGCGCACGAACGCCCGGCTCGCGTCGGCCCACAGCCCGTCGGGCGGGGCGCTCGCCCCGGTCACGACCCGCGCGGCCGGTCGTCTCGCCGCCATCCTCGCCTCCGTCACCATCACGCCCCCGAGGAGCAGGGGGTCCGGGTCCTGATACGTCCGCCTCCATGGTGGTGCAGACCACCTCCGCCCGCCACGGGGTTCAGACCAGTCGGCAGGCTCGTCTAGCCTCGGGCCCCATGGACGTGCGCACGATCAGCCCCGCGGAACACCTGGCGTTCCTGCGCACCCGCTCGTCCGCCTCCTTCCTCCAGACGCCCGCCTGGGGACAGGTCAAGGCGGAGTGGCGGCGCGAGTCGCTCGGCTGGTACGACGGCGACCGCCTCGCCGGCGTCGCGCTCGTGCTCTACCGCCAGCTGCCGAAGGTCAAGCGCTATCTCGCCTACCTGCCCGAGGGTCCGGTCATCGACTGGGACACCGAGCAGCTCGCCGCCTGGCTCACCCCGCTGGCCGCCCACCTGAGGAAGCAGGGGGCGTTCGGCGTCCGGATGGGCCCCCCGGTCGTCACCCGCCGCTGGACCGCCGCCCAGGTGAAGGAGGGCATCGCCGACGCCGGCGTACGACGCCTCGGCGACCTGCCGCCCACCGAGCGCGACGCCACCGGCGCCCGGGTCGTCACCCAGCTCCACGAGCTGGGCTGGCGCCCCCAGGTCACCGACGGCGGCTTCGCCGCCGGGCAGCCGCAGTACGTCTTCCAGGTCCCGCTCGTCGACGCCGACGGCAAGCCGCGCTCCGAGGACGACGTCCTCAAGGGCATGAACCAGCTCTGGCGCCGCAACATCAAGAAGGCGGCCAAGGAGGGCGTGACGGTCACGGTCGGCACCGACCTCGAGGCCTTCCACGAGCTCTACGTCCACACCGCCCGGCGCGACCACTTCACCCCGCGTCCGCTGTCGTACTTCCGCACCATGGTCGACGCGCTCAGCGCCGAGGACCCCGACCGGATCCGGCTCTGGTTCGCCCACCACCAGGGCGACCTGGTGGCCGCGACCATCGCCGTCCGCGTGGGCACGCACGCCTGGTACTCCTACGGCGCCTCCTCGACCGAGAAGCGCGAGGTCCGCGGCTCCAACGCCGTGCAGTGGGCGATGCTGCAGGACGCGATCGCCGCCGGCGCCGAGGTCTACGACCTGCGCGGCATCACCGACACCCTCGACGCCGAGGACTCCCACGTCGGCCTGATCCAGTTCAAGGTCGGCACCGGTGGCGAGGCCGTCGAGTACGCCGGCGAGTGGGACCTGCCCCTCAACCGGGTCCTCTACCAGGCCTTCGACCTCTACATGAAGCGGCGCTGAGCATGTCCCTCACCCTGACCGTCGACGGCGACCGCTGGCGTGCCCACCTGCGTGCGGTCGCCGAGTCCAACCCCGGCCTGACCCCGGTCGTGAAGGGCAACGGCTACGGCTTCACGCTCGGCCGGCTGGCTCGCAAGGCCGCCTGGCTCGGGGTCGACACCATCGCCGTCGGCACGTACGACGAGCTGCCCCACGTCAGCAGCCGCTTCGACGGCGACCTCCTCGTGCTCACACCCTGGCGGCCGTTCGGCGCGGCCCTCGAGACCGACCCGGCCCTGGCCGGCCGGATCGTGCACACCCTCGGCCGGGTCTCCGACGTGTCCGACCTGCTGGCCCGCCAGCCCGACGCGCGATTCGTCCTCGAGCGGACGACCAGCATGCTGCGCCACGGCCTCTCGGCCCGCGACCTCTGGGCCGCCTCCCGGGTGCTGCACGACCAGCACCCCGGCGCCCGGGTCGAGGGCATCGCCCTGCACCTGCCGCTGGCCCAGGGCTCCCACCTCTCCGAGGTCGGCCGGCTGATGAACGACGTCGTCGCCGCCGAGCTGCCGACCCGGACGATCTGGGTCAGCCACCTCACCGACGCCGAGCTCGCCCAGCTGCGGGCGTCGTACGCCGACTACGACATCCGCCCGCGGATCGGCACCGGTCTGTGGCTCGGCGACCGCGCCGCGCTGCGCGTGACCGCGACCGTGCTCGACGTGCACGAGGTCGAGCGCGGCGACGCGTTCGGCTACCGCGGCCGCACCGCGCCCAAGTCCGGCCACCTGCTGATCGTCAGCGGCGGCACGGCCCACGGCATCGGGCTCGAGGCGCCGACCGGCGACCAGAGCATCAAGGCCCGCGCCGCCACCCTGGCCCGCGGCGGCCTGGACGCGGTCGGCTTCGTGCGCTCGCCGTTCTCGATCGACGGCAAGCAGCGGCTCTTCGCCGAGCCGCCCCATATGCAGGCCTCGATGCTGTTCCTGCCCCACGGGCCCCGGGTGCCCGAGGTCGGCGAGCAGGTCGACGTGCGGGTCCGCTACACCGCGACGGCGTTCGACCGCGTCGTCGTGTCCTGAGGGGACTTCGGCGTCAGTTGCAGGCGCCGGCAGAGTTCCAGTGACCGTCGATGATCACGCCGCCCTGGCCGTCGTTCATCCGCGACAAGGCGTAGACGCAACGGGCGGAGTAGTAGATCGGCCCGGCGTACTCCTTGAACATCCCCTCGTCCACGGCCGTGCACTGCTGACGGGCCGTGTTGCACAGCTTCAGGCTCATGAACTTCGACCGACCGGCGTACTTGTTCTTCGCCACCAAGCTGACGCAGACACCGTCGGCCGTCTTGTAGGTCTGCAGGGCGGCAGCGACGACTCCAGCACTGTCGCGGTACTCACGCCAGCTGTCTCGATTACCCGGGCAGCCGTAGGTGGCGGCGGCCGGGGCCGAGGGAATGGCGACGAGGGTGGAGCCGATCAGCACGGCGAGGAACAGGATTCTTCGCAACACGAGATCTCCCGAGATGGAGTGGGTGAACGCGACGCGGAGCGCGCCGCGCCTAGCGGTCAAGCACGCCCTGGGCCCGCTTAACGTCGATGGCCACGCGGCGCCGCCGCGCGCTGAATGGATCCACGCTCGTCCCCGGGCCCCGGTCGGGACGAGTCGACCAACCGGCCAGCTTGGCCGCGACGTCGCTGAGTGCGCGATCGCCCGGCTCGACCACGATCTGAAAGTGGGACTGCTTCTCCGGAACCGCGTCGGCGCCCCACCCGACGACGCCCTCGCACTCCGCCAGAATGTCGCGAACGACGGTCGCGTCTCTCGTGGCCAGCCCGTCGGGAGCGCCGATCGGGTATGCCCGGGGGCGGATGGCCAGTGCGGTGCCGGAGAAGTGGTTGCTCTCGAAGTCGGCGCCCACCGAGCCGCGGGGAATCCAGCCCACGACGTCCTCCGGACGCAATTGGTCGTCGATCTCGTAGACGTAGCGGCGCAAACAGTGCACCAGCACGGCGCTGACCGGGCCGGCCGCCACGGCGAGGCGCAGGTCGCTGCCCTCAACCCGGGTGAGCGGAGCCTCCATGAGCACCGGCCATCCGTTGGCCGAAACCGGACCGGTCCAAGTCCCCGTCGTCCCAGCTGGGCTCGCGGCGGATGCAGACGCTCGTCCGGCCGCGGTCAGCGCTGCGAGGGAGGCCGACGAGGCGATCAACAAGCCGCGTCGTGCCATCGACCAAGATCCGGTGGTCGGGACGTGCTCGGTCATCGACGTGCCTCCAGGTTGACGATGTCCTCCAGGACGGAGGCGAATCCGTCCGCGAAGTCCTCCAGCACTCCATCCGGCAACAGGACAGGTGGAGCGGCGCCCGGGTCGGTCTGCTGGATGAGCGCTTCGCGCGGGACGGCGACAGGCGTGTCGTTGGTCGTGAGCAACGCCATGGCGGTGTCGTAGGCGCCGGTTCGGGTGCCGAAGCGCTGTGACCAGAAGTCGCTCATGCGCCGCTGGTAACCCCCGTTGAGGAGGTGCTGGCGCACGAGGCTCGCGAAGCTTCCGCTCCCGGCCCGCAGCTTGCGACCCACGACGAACGCGTCGGCGTCCTCGACGAGGTCGTTGAGCTTGAACGTGCTGGCCACGTCGAGCTTGGCCAACCGCTGCGTCGAGTAGACGTAGCCGGAGGCATAGGAGTCGGAGTCGCGGCGCCACTCGCCGTAGAAGGTGCACAGGTCGCCACCCCACCCTCCGATGTCGCCCTTATTGACGGCGCCGCGGTCGGGCGCTCCCTGGAGGTAGAGGGCGTTGCACGAGGCGGCGAAGTGGGCTGTGTCGATCTCGATCCCGTAGAAGGGGTCGGTGTAGGACTTCACCCGCTGGAGGCCGGTGCTCTCGACGTGGTCGATGAACTCCTCGTCGACGTGGCCGAAGAGACTGACCCAGGTGTAGCCCGTGTAGTTGGGGTGGCGCAGGTACTCCATCGTCAACCGGCTGGCGACGGACGGGTTCCAGGCTTGGGCGAGTGCTTGAACCGCCTCAACGTGCTCGACGTAGCTGCGAACGTCACCGACCGAGCCGCCGACCGATCCCACGCCCGGGTCCGCCCCGGTCTTCTGCACGTTCTTGTCGATTGAGACCGAGCCCGATCCGCTGCCGACGGTCACGGTCTGAATCTGGTTGAAGGACCAGTTCGCCGGCAGGGTGAACCCCAGATTGCCGGAGTAGCCCGTCGACATGCCGAGCACGAAGGACCACCTGGCGCTCGTCGTCCGTGTCACCTCGCTGCACACGTTGCGGGAACCGTAGACCCCGTGCAGATAGTGCTTGCCCTGCTCGGCCAAGCCGGTGGCGACGCCCCGGAAGTAGGGGACCACGTAGGCGTCGATCTCTGGCTGCGTCGCGTCGTAGTCGACCGCGAAGTAGATCACGGTGCCGCGCGGGAACCCGTGTCCTCGGGCGATGTCGTGGGCGCGTAGTGCGTCCGCGCGTCCCCGGGCGTAGGTGAAGGCGGTGACACTGTTGTTGGCGTACTGCTGGATCGGGAAGACCCGGAGGCCAGCGCCGAAGATCGTCGCCAGCTCACCGGGCTGAATCTTCTTGTTGAGCGGGTTGGCAACCGCAGCGTTGTCGAGATAGCGGCCGACGACGCGGTAGCCCGCGTCGTGGATGGCCCGGGCCTTCGCGCCATCGAGGGGCGTGGCGGTGTCGGAGGCACGACCGGCACGGTTCGGGTCCCCGGTGGAGACGAGCAGCTGAGCCCAGGTGGCGAAGTCACCAGTGCCGCTCTGGTCCAGCTCCGAGAACCTCTGGAACGTCCGCAGTTGACCGGCGAGCTCGCTGGTGAAGGTCGAGGAGAAGGAGCCGTACCCGTTGAAGACCATGGCGGCGGTGAACAGGCTCGCCCAGACCCCGCTGGTGGCGGTGCTCACCGGATGTGATCGCAGACCCGACTGGGTTCCGGGACCGAAGGTGCCGGTGGCCTGGTCGTCGGTCATCCCCAGCTCGAACTGCACCGCTCGGAGGAAGGACTTCTGCACGTCGCGAGAGAAGTTGCCGTCACAGGGCGTGTAATAGAAGTCCCGCCGACCGATATAGCGCTGGTTCATCCACTGCTGGATGCTGCGCACTGCCGTCGATCCCCCGGCCACGATGACGAACGCGTCCATGGTCAGCAGCGCCTTGACGAACTTGGCCGACATAGGGTCGGCGTACGACTGCGGCACCCCGGCGTCGAGAGACATGCGTCCGGTAGCGGCGATGGTGTCGTTGTAGACGCCGTTGATGACGCCCGCGTTGTAGCCCTTGCACCAGTAGGCGCATTGGATGATCTTGACGATGTTGGTGTTGGTCTCGCCCGAGTGGATCCCCCCGCGGGCGGTGATCCGCGACATCGTCGTCGGACCGAAGTTGTCCGACAGTGTCGTGATGCCGAGCTCGTGCTGGAGGGCACGGGTCAGCGAGTACATGACGGACCACGCCGTCTTCCCGTCCTCGCGACAGGGCACAAATCCGCTCACTGAACGGTAGGTGGCGTTCACCCATTGCTGGGCAGCCAGGACCATCTCGTCGACCATCATCGTGTCCTCACCCGAGAGCGCGGCGGTGGCCGCTGAGAACGGCGCCAGATTGCGCCGGCTGGATAGTGTCACGTCCGTCACCACCCGTCCAGCGACCCCGACCCGGAGCACCCGTGCCCCACCGTTCCCGCCGCCGCGCCCCGCTCGCGGTTGTGATCGTGCCGCTCGTGGCGTGGTGCGCGGTCATGGGCTACGGCTTCTTCCGCGCCCAGCTGGTCTGGGACCCGGCGGAGGCGTGCGGGCTGCGCGGACAGACCTACGACCCCGACTACGTCGCTGCCCATGACCCACCGTGGTGGGCGTTCCGCAATCCCTGCAACGCCGGTCACGACCTCGTGGCGGGGTGGGTCACTCCGACCGCCTGGGCTCTCGCCGTCCTGACGCTCCTCGGTCTCGCCGTCCTCGTCAGCGCACGGCTGCGCTCGTGGCGACCGTGATGTCGTCGGTGCTCTCGTCGCGCCGTACCGGGTCGTGGTGCGGCAGCCAGACGTCGCGGACGACCAGCGCGACGAGGTAGAGCTCACCGGCGAGCCGCAGGATGATCGCCATCCAGTAGAAGCCGGAGTCCCCGCCGCCGCCGGGCGCGAGGTAGCCGCCGAGGTACCACCAGACCGAGGCGAAGTAGAAGACCTCGGTGGCCTGCCAGACGATCTGGTCGCGCCAGCGCGGACGAGCCAGAACGGCGAGCGGCAGCAGCCACAGGACGTACTGCGGCGAGTAGACCTTGTTGACCAGCAGGAAGCCCGCCACGATCAGGAAGCCGAGCTGGGCGAAGCGCGGCGTCTCGGGCGCCAGCACGCCGAGCACGAACACCCCGACGCACCAGGCGCCGAAGAACAGCCACGACCACGTGTTGATGGTCGAGACGTCGACGCCGTCGGTGGCCTGCGAGATCACCAGCCAGATCGAGCCGAGGTCGGCGGCCCGCTCGGAGTTGAAGGTCCAGAACACCTTCCACTCGTCCGGTCCGGTGAGGTACGCCGGCGCGTTCGCCAGCACCCAGGCCGCGACGGCCGCGGCCGTGGTCAGCACGAAGTCGCGGACCCGCTTGTCGCACAGACAGATGACCAGCACGGCGCCCAGCAGGAACAGCGGGTAGAGCTTGGTCGCCGCCCCCAGGCCGATCAGCACTCCGGTCAGCACCGGTCTCTCCCGTGCCCAGGCCCAGGCCGCGCCCGCGACCAGGACGACGGGCAGCAGATCCCAGTTGACCAGCGCGGTCAGGGCGAGCGCGGGTGAGGCCGCGAACATCGCGGCGTCCCAGGGCCGCTTCCGGTCCACCCCGGCCAGCAGCCAGGCGGACAGCAGCACCAGGACCGCGAACCCGAGCGCGTTGACGATCACGAACGCCCGGATCTCGCGCTGGATGGTGGGGTCGCCGAAGAACTCCGAGGTGGGCCGCTGGTAGCGCTCGCCCAGGTCCGGTGAGCCGGTGATCAGGTGGGTCACGTCGGCCGTGGCCCAGGCCCAGTAGGAGATGCCGACCGGGTACTCCATCACCTCGGGGTAGCGGCCCCGGACCTCGGCGTCGTCGTCGTACGGCCAGGCCAGCTCGGCGAACCCGCGCCCGGTGTAGAGGTAGGGCAGGTCCGAGTAGCACATGTGGGTGTAGCGGGCCGTGCCGTCGGTCCAGGTGTCCTCGTAGCAGTTGCCCTTCTGGACCATCCCGAGCGCGAAGGTGAGCGCCGCGATGGCCAGCACCACCCGCACCGGCGTCCACCAGCGGTGCCCGCCCGCCCGGGTGCCGAGCGGACCGCCCACGCCGGCGCTCACCGCGGCGACGACGCCGTCGGTGCGCGTCGGCGGGACGGTCATCGGCGACGACCTGCCGCAGACGGGTCGTCGGTGGGCGTCGGCTCGTCCGTGGGCGTCGGCGTCTCGCACGGCGGCAGCAGACCACCGCAGGACGGAGTCGGGTTGGTGGGCGTCGGCGGCGGGGCCGAGGTGGTGGGCGGCGGGGCCGAGGTGGTCGGCGGCGCGGTCGAGGGGTTGCGGGTCGGCTGACGGGTCGGCTTGTCCGACGGCTTCTTCGTCGGCTTCTTCGTAGGCGACGGCGGCGGCGTGTACGGCGCGTGCCCGGTGTCCGGCGCGTCGCCGTCGACGTAGACCGCGTCGGGCAGGTCGAGCACGTCCTCGCCCTCGAGCGCCCGGGTCATCACGTCGGTCCAGGTCTGGGCCGGGTAGGTGCCGCCGAAGAAGTTCGGCAGCCAGTCGTCCAGCGGCTCGGCGCCCTTGCCACGCGTGTAGACCACCGAGGTCGCCAGTTGCGGGGTGAAGCCGGAGAACCACGACGAGACGACACGGTCGTCGTCGTTGGTCGAGGTGCCGGTCTTGCCGGCGGCCGGGCGACCGAGGGCCTGGGCAGCCCGCCCGGACCCGGCCTTGACGACCTGCTGCATCGCGTAGGAGACGTCGGCCGCGATGTCCTCGTCGAGGACCCGCTTGTCCTGCACGCGGTGCTTGTAGACCGTCTCGCCGTCCCGGTCGACGATCTTCTCGATGAGGTACGGCTCGGCGTACACGCCCTTGTTGGCGATCATCGCGTAAGCGGTGGCCATGTTGATCGGGCTCACCGTCGCGCTGCCGAGCGCGACGCCGACGCCGGGCTCGAGGCCGGGCGTCTTGTTCGGGAAGCCGGGCGAGCGGGTCGAGGGCGCCTTCTCCGGCGGGATGCCCATCGAGTTCATCATCTTGATGATCTTCTTCGGCCCGTTCGGGATGCTGTCCGTCAGGTCGATGAAGGCGGTGTTGATGGAGTCCTGGGTGGCCTTGATCAGGTTGACCCGGCCGTAGTCCTCGAAGCCCTGGTTGTTGAACTCCGTGTCGCCGATCTTGATGGGGCTGTTGCCCTCGAAGGTGTCCTTCAGCGAGAAGCCTGCCTTGATGCCGGCGGCGAGCGCGAACGGCTTGAGGATCGAGCCGGCCTGGCCGCCCGCGACCGCCCAGTTGAGCTGGGACTTCAGGTAGTCCTGGCCGCCGTAGAACCCGCGGATGGCGCCGGTGCCGGGCTCGACACTGGCCACGCCGACGTGCAGGTTCTTGTCGCTGAAGCCCTCGGGCCGGGCCTCCTTGACGCCGGCCTGGGCCGCGTCCATGTCCTTCTTGGTCAGCGTGGTCGTCACGCGCAGGCCCTTGCCGACGACCTCGTCCTCGGAGTAGCCGAGCCGGGCCAGCTCGTTCTTGACCATGGTCAGCATGTGGCCGCGCTGGCCGCCGTACGAGTCCTCCTTGACGACGGGCGGGAACTTCGGCAGCCGCTCCTTCGCCTTCGCGGCCTCGTCGGCCGTGACGTAGTCGAGGCGGGTCATCGCGTCGAGGATGAAGTCGTAGCCGGCCTTGAGGTTCGTCGCGGCGTCCTCGCCGTTGGCCGGGTCGTACGCCGTCGGGTTGTTGAGCACCCGGGCGAGCACCACGGACTGGCGCAGGTTGAGCTTGCTGGCGGGCCGGCGGAAGTAGGCCTGCGCGGCGGCCTCGACGCCGTACGCACCGCGGCCGAAGTAGATGGTGTTGAGGTAGTTGGTCAGGATCTCCTTCTTGCTCTGCTGACGCTGGATCTTCAGCGAGAGGATCGCCTCCTTCACCTTGCGGGTGTAGGAGCGGTCCTGGTTGAGGTAGAGGATCTTGACGTACTGCTGGGTGATCGTGGACGCGCCCTGCGTGGAGCCGCCGGAGGCGTTGCTGAACGCGGCGCGCAGGATGCCCTTGGGGTCGATGCCGCGGTCGGACCAGAAGGACTGGTTCTCCGCGGCGACCACGGCGTTCTGCAGGGTCTCCGGGATCTCGTCGAAGGAGATGATGTCGCGGTTCTGGGTGGCGAAGGTGCCGAGCTTGTCACCGTTCGCGTAGCTGACGACCGTGGTCTCGTCCTGGAACTTCTCGTTCGGCTTCGGGACGTCGATGGCCTGGTAGAGCGCGACGAACGAGCCGACCGCGAGCAGCGTGCAGACCAGCCCGACGATGCCGAACCACTTCGCGACCCGCAGCACCTTCTGCTTGCGGGTGCGGGGCGGCTTGGGGGTCTTCTTCGTCTTCTTCTGGGCGGGGCCTGCGGCCCGGCGCTTCGCATTCACGCGCGGTTGCTCCACGGGTCGGGGTTCGGCTGGGCCGCGTCGCCGTCGACGCGCAGCCTCCGTAGAGAGTACGCAGCAGACCGTGGCCCTGCGGATTCCGCAGGGCCACGGTCACAGACCGAGTGCTCCGCCCCGATAGCGGATCAGCGAAGACTCAGCGACGTCTCACCGGCGACCGCCGAAAGCCCACGGGGTCACTACCGGACCGAGGCCACCGCTCTTGTCGACCCAGAGCGCACGGAAGCGAAAGCTCGACGTGCGAGCGCCGAGAGCATTGGTCCACTCCGGGTCGGGATTGGACTGCATGGTGGGCTTCTTGATGGTCAGGCGCTTCCGGGGCACCCATACATAGGTGACGCTGTCTTTCTGGACGTACTCCTCCATCTCCAGGTGAACCTCCGTGCTCCAGTACGCCGCTCCGTTGCGCGACCAGGCCCAGAAGGCGTGGCAGGCCGGAGAGTAGAAGAGCCGGGTGTCGTTTCCACCTCCTGAGGCGACGTTGACACGATCGGCGAAGCAGCCGTTGCCCTTGGGACCCTGGTCGTCGCACGCCTTGCCGACGCACCCCACCGCCTGGGCCGGAGTGGCGATCACGGCTTGGAGGCCGACCAGGGTGAGGACGGCGACCGCGAGTGTGGACGCTAGCCGTAGGAGCGGGGAGACGGAGTGCGACATGGGCTTTCCTTCCGAGATGGCCAGGCTGAAGCTTGAACCTAGGAGGCCCGCAACGGCCCGTCAATGCGTCCGTTCCCGCCCTGAGTCAAGGTTTCGATGCGATGCGAATTCACGTCGCGTGGATATATCGCTACGATAGGTCTCATGGCACGTCGCGCAGAGACCATCGAGCTGGCAGTCCTCGGACTGCTGCACGAGGGTCCGATGCACGGCTACGAGCTGCGCAAGCGGCTCAACCTGATGCTCGGCTGGGGCCGGGTGCTGTCCTACGGTTCGCTCTACCCGACCCTGAAGAAGATGCTGAAGGGGTCCCTCATCGAGGAGACCACCGCCACGGTCACGCCGGTCACCCGGCGCCCGCGCATCGTCTACGAGGTCACCGAGGCCGGCACCCGTGAGTTCGAGCGTCTGATGTCGGAGGTCGGGCCCACCGCCTGGGAGGACGACAACTTCGACATCCGGTTCGCCTTCTTCGGGCGCACCGACATGGAGATCCGGCTGCGCGTCCTCGAAGGGCGCCGGATCCGGCTGCAGGAGCGGCTCGACCGCGTGCAGCGTGAGCTGAACATGACGGAGCAGGAGGTCGACCGCTACGCCGCCGAGCTGCAGCGGCACGGCGTCGAGTCCGTCGAGCGCGAGGTCCGCTGGCTCTCCGACCTCATCAACGCCGAGCGAAGTGCCGGCATGCCACCCCCCGCGGCGCCGCCGGTTCCGCCAGCACCACAGTCCTAACAATCAACGTCATTCAGCGTCATTCAGCCAGTGGCAGGAGAGGAATCCCGATGGGTTCGGTTCGCGTAGCAATCGTGGGAGTCGGCAACTGCGCCAGCTCCCTCGTCCAGGGTGTCGAGTACTACAAGGACGCCGACCCGTCCGGCTCGGTCCCCGGGCTGATGCACGTCGCCTTCGGCGACTACCACGTCAAGGACGTCGAGTTCGTCGCGGCGTTCGACGTCGACGACCTGAAGGTCGGCAAGGACCTCTCCGAGGCCATTAACGCCTCGCAGAACAACACGATCAAGATCGCCGACGTCCCGACCCTGGGTGTCGAGGTCCAGCGCGGCCCGACGCTCGACGGCCTCGGCAAGTACTACCGCCAGACCATCGACGAGTCCAGCGCCGAGCCGGTCGACGTCGTGCAGATCCTCAAGGACCGCCAGGTCGACGTGATGGTGTCCTACCTCCCGGTGGGCTCCGAGGACGCCGACAAGTTCTACGCGCAGTGCGCCATCGACGCCGGCGTCGGCTTCGTCAACGCCCTGCCCGTCTTCATCGCCTCCGACCCGGTCTGGGCCAAGAAGTTCGAGGACGCGGGCGTCCCGATCGTCGGCGACGACATCAAGTCCCAGGTCGGCGCCACCATCACCCACCGCGTGATGGCGAAGCTGTTCGAGGACCGCGGCGTGGTGCTGGACCGGACCTACCAGCTCAACGTCGGCGGCAACATGGACTTCAAGAACATGCTCGAGCGCGAGCGCCTCGAGTCCAAGAAGATCTCGAAGACCCAGGCCGTCACGTCCAACCTGACCGGCGAGCTCGCGGGCAAGATCCACGACAAGAACGTCCACATCGGCCCGTCCGACCACGTCGAGTGGCTCGACGACCGCAAGTGGGCCTACGTCCGCCTCGAGGGCCGCGCCTTCGGTGACGCCCCCCTCAACCTCGAGTACAAGCTCGAGGTCTGGGACTCGCCCAACTCCGCCGGCATCATCATCGACGCGCTCCGCGCCGCCAAGATCGCCAAGGACCGCGGCATCGGTGGCCCGATCATCAGCGCCTCGTCGTACCTCATGAAGAGCCCGCCGGTGCAGCTGCCCGACGACGAGGGTCGCCGCCGCGTCGAGGCCTTCATCGCCGGCGAGGAGTGAGCAGGTCCCTCGCGAGGAACGAGCGAGGGACCGTCGCGAGCGAAGGTTGAGCAAGCCCCGCGGCTGAGGAACGAAGCCGCGACGGCCGCGTCGAAACCCACCAGCGTCAAGCGAGCACAGAAGCCCCGTCCGACCAACCAGGGTCGGGCGGGGCTTCGCCGTTCGACGATCATCGGCGGCGACCGGTGCCGAACATCCCGCGGGCGATCTCGCGGGCGGCGGTGCGGGCGAACTGCTTGAAGGCGGACGAGCCGACGACCTGATCGACGACGCTCTTCTCCGCCTTCTTCCGCGGGGCGGGCCGAGGCTGCTCCGGGCGTCGCGGGGCGGGGGCCGTCGGCTCCTCCTCGGCCTTCGCCGCACCCGCCTCGAGGCGCTTCGCGAGCAGCTCGCGGGCCGACTCACGGTCCACGGCGGCGGCGTACGACGCCTGCCGCGGGCTGGCGGCCACCGTGGCGGCGAGCAGGTCGAGGTCGCAGGGGGACATCCGGGCCTGGGGCGCGCGCAGCCGGGTCCAGGCGACCGGGGTCGGGGCGCCGTCCTCGTCCATCACGGTGACGACCGCCTCGCCGGTGCCGAGGCCGGTGATGACGGCGCCGAGGTCGGCGTACCCGCTGGTGGGGTAGGTGGCGACGGTCAGCTTCAGCGCCTGGGCGTCGTTGGGGGTGTGCGCGCGCAGGGCGTGCTGGACGCGCGAGCCGAGCTGGGAGAGGACGTCGTCCGGTACGTCGGTCGGCCGCTGGGTCACGAAGAAGATGCCCACCCCCTTGGACCGGATCAGCCGCACCGTCTGGGCGACCTGGTCGAGGAAGTCCTCGGAGGCGTCGTCGAAGAGCAGGTGCGCCTCGTCGAAGAAGAAGACCAGCTTGGGCTTCTCGACGTCGCCGACCTCGGGCAGGTCGTGGAACAGGTCGGCCAGCAGCCACATCAGGAAGGTCGAGAAGAGCGCGGGCCGGTCCTGGAGCTGGGGCAGCTCGACCAGCGAGATCACGCCCCGGCCGTCGTCGGCGAGCGTCAGCAGGTCGGCCGAGGCGAACTCGGGCTCGCCGAAGAACGCGTCGGCGCCCTGGTCCTGCAGCCCGATCAGCTCGCGCAGGATGACGCCCGCGGTGGAGGACGAGAGCCCGCCGAGCTCCTTCAGCTCGCCCTTGCCCTCGTCGCTGAGCAGGTGGCCGACGACCGCGCGCAGGTCGGCGAGGTCGAGGAGCGGCAGGCCGGCGCGGTCGGCGTAGTGGAAGACCAGGCCGAGGCTGGACTCCTGGGTGTCGTTGAGGCCGAGCACCTTGCTCAGCAGGACCGGGCCGAAGGCGCTCATCGTGACCCGCAGCGGCACGCCCTGACCCACCCCGCCCAGCGCGTAGAACTCGACCGGGAAGCCGGTCGCCTGCCACTGCTGACCGAGGGTCGACGCCCGCGCGGTCAGCTTCTCGCTCGCCTCGCCCGGCTGGGCCAGCCCCGACAGGTCGCCCTTCATGTCGGCGGCGAAGACCGGGACGCCCTGCGCGCTCAGCTGCTCGGCCAGCAGCTGCAGGGTCCGGGTCTTGCCGGTGCCGGTCGCCCCGGCCACCAGGCCGTGCCGGTTGAGCATCGCCAGCGGCACCCGGACCGGTACGCCGGCGAGGCTGCCGTCCTCGAGCACCAACCCGCCGAGCTCGAGGGCGGCGCCGTCGAAGGCGTAACCCTCCGCCACGGCCTGGGCGATCGGGTCGTCGGTCACGTCCGTCACCCTACGACCGTTCGGTCCCCGTCGAGTGACGAAAATCGGCTGCCCCGGACCCACCGGGGCAGCCATCTCGCGTCACTCGACGGAGCGGGCCGCCCACCACGCACGCAGCTCGGCCTCGGCGACCTCGGGCTCGAGCGGGCCCCGGTCCATGCGCAGCTCGAGCAGAAACTGATAGGCCTGGCCGATCTCGCGGCCCGGGCCGATCCCGAGGATGCCCATGATCTGGTTCCCGTCGAGGTCGGGCCGCATCGAGGCGAGCTCCTCCTCCTCCGACAGCCGGGCGATCCGCGCCTCGAGGTCGTCGTACGAGCGGCGCAGGCGGTCGGCCTTGCGCTGGTTGCGGGTCGTGCAGTCGGCCCGGGTCAGCACGTGCAGCCGCTCGAGCTGGTCGCCGGCGTCACGGACGTAGCGGCGTACGGCGGAGTCGGTCCACTCGCCGGTGCCGTAGCCGTGGAAGCGCAGGTGCAGCTCGACGAGGTGCCCGACCGCCTCGATCTGGTCGTTGGAGAAGCGCAGCGCCTTCATCCGCTTGCGGGTCATC
Source organism: Nocardioides sp. CCNWLW216 (assembly GCF_037120545.1). Taxonomy (NCBI): domain Bacteria; kingdom Bacillati; phylum Actinomycetota; class Actinomycetes; order Propionibacteriales; family Nocardioidaceae; genus Nocardioides; species Nocardioides sp. CCNWLW216. The sequence goes on along the minus strand of NZ_JBBBBJ010000003.1, from coordinate 314,947 downwards.
TTGGCGCCGACCACGTCGTGGTGGTGGAAGGTCACGGTGCCGTCGTCGACGAAGCGTCGGGTGCGCGGCTTGCCGACGTCGTGCATCAGCGCGGCGAAGCGCGAGATGAAGTCCGGCTCGCCGCCGAGCCGGTCCTCGAGGTCGATGGCCTGCTCCAGGACGGTCAGGGTGTGCTCGTAGACGTCCTTGTGGCGGTGGTGCTCGTCGCGCTCCAGCGCCAGCGCCGGCAGCTCGGGCAGCACGTGGGCGGCCAGGCCGGTCTCGACGAGGAGGGCCAGCCCGAGCCGGGGGTACGGCGCGCAGACCAGCTTAACCAGCTCGTCGCGGACCCGCTCGGCCGAGATGATCAGGATCCGGTCGGCCATCGCCGTCATCGCGGCCACGACCGACGGGTCGACGCCGAAGCCGAGCTGGGCGGCGAACCGGGCGGCCCGCATCATCCGGAGCGGGTCGTCGGAGAAGGAGTCCTCGGGGCGGCCGGGGGTGCGGAGCACCCGGTGCGCCAGGTCGACGACCCCGCCGTACGGGTCCTCGACCTCGCGGCCCGGCACCCGAACCGCCATCGCGTTCACGGTGAAGTCGCGGCGGCCGAGGTCGCCGGTCAGCGAGTCGCCGAAGTCGACGTCGGGCTTGCGGGAGGTGGGGTCGTAGGTCTCCGAGCGGTACGTCGTCACCTCGACCACCCACTCGCCCTTCCGGCAGCCGATGGTGCCGAACGCGCGCCCCATGTCCCAGGTGGCGCCGGCCCACTTCTTCAGCAGCCGCTCGGTCGCGTCGGGCCGGGCCGAGGTCGCGAAGTCCAGGTCGTTGTGCCGGCGGCCGAGCATCGCGTCGCGCACCGGCCCGCCGACCAGCACGAGCTCGTGGCCGGCCGCCTCGAAGAGGGCGCCCAGCTCGTCGATGACGGGGGCGATCCGGTCGAGCTCGGACGCGACGGAACGCTGCACCTCGACGAGGTTCAGGGGCGGCAACTCGACGTCGGACACGGGCGGTGAGTCTAGAGGAGACGTCGTCGGGCCTCCGACTCGCGACGACCCCCGACGGATAGAGTCGAGCGCATGCTCCGCCCCCTGTCGCTGCTGCCTGCCCTCATGGTGGTCGCGGCGACGACGTGGGCCGGGCTGGTCGGTCCGGCCCCGGCCCAGGCCGCCCAGGCGGCTCCCGCCGACCCGGACGCCCCGCTCTCGGTGAGCATCGAGCGCATGTCGCCCGCGACGGTCCCCGAGCGCGGACGGGTCACCATCCAGGGCCGGGTGACCAACGACGACGACGTCGCGTGGTCGACGATCAACCTCTACCCGTTCATCTCCGCGCAGCCGCTCACCACCCGCACCGAGATCGCCGAGGCCGCCCTCACCGAGCCGTCGGCCCCGGTCGGCGACCGGGTCACCACCGGCGGCCCCTACGACACCATCGACGAGCTCCAGCCCGGGGAGTCCCTCGGCTACACCGTGAGCGTCCGCGCCCGCGACCTGCGCGCCCACGTCGCCGCGCAGGGCGGCGACCTGACCAGCGCTGCGGGCGTCTACTGGTTCGGCGTGCACGCCCTCGGGCGCAGCGCCGACGACGCCGGCGACGGCGGCGCACCCACCGCGGACGGCCGGGCCCGCACCTTCCTCCCGCTGATGGGCGGCTCGAAGCGCCAGGTGAAGACCGCGCTCGTCGTCCCCCTCCGCTCCGCGATCCCGTACGACGCCGACGGCTCGCTGGCCGACCCGGCCTCGTGGACCGAGTCGCTGGCTCCGGACGGCGACCTGGGCTCGGTCGTCGGGCTGGGCGAGGCCGCCGGCAGCCGGCCCCTGACCTGGCTGGTCGACCCCGCGCTCACCGACGCCACGGCCCGGCTCGCGGCCGGCAACCCGGGCCGCTCGCTCGGCGCGACCGTCGACCCGGAGGCGACGGAGGATCCCGACCGCCTGCTCGCCGACCCCGAGGACCCGGAGGCCACCCCGTCCGCCGAGCCCGAGACGGCGCTGCCGTCGCCCGCGACGTCCACCGCCCCCGAGGAGACCCAGGACGAGGAGGCCGACGAGACGGAGGCCCCGAGCCCCGCCGAGGCGGATGCGGCCGCGGCGGCGACCGGGTGGCGGGAGCGGTTGGCCACCGCCCTGGACCGCTCCCAGGTCCTGGCCCTGCCGTACGGCGACCTCGACGTCTCGGCGGCCGCCGAGCACGACCCCACCGCCTACACCCGCGCCCGGCAGCGGTCGGGCGACACCCTGCCGCCGACCGAGGGCGGCACCGCCCCCGGTCTCGGGGGCCGGGCCTTCCTCAGCCTCGACGCGATCGAGATGGCCGAGGAGGACGAGCGGCTGATCGGGACCGACCTGATGGTCGCCGGCCTCGGCGACGCGGCCCCCACCGTCGCCACCATCGCCGGCCACCGGCTGGTCCTCGCCTCCACCGGCGCCGCGAGCGGCGGGCCCGGGCCCGACGACCCGCAGGCGGGCGTCGCCGTACGCCAGCGGATCCTGGCCGAGGCCGCCGTACGACGGCTGTCGCGGCCCCGTGAGCCGCTGGTCGTCGTGCTCCCCGGCGGCTGGGTGCCGGCCGACCCCGACGGCTTCTTCGCGGGGCTCGACCAGACCTGGCTCGACCTGACCACCGTCGACGACATCCGCGACGACCGCTCCACCCCGGTCGACACCGCCGAGCTGGTCTACCCGCGGGTGCAGCAGCGGCGGGCGCTCGACGCGGCCGACTTCGCCTCCGCGACCTCGCTCGCCCAGGCCGGCACCACCCTGCAGTACCTCCTCACCCGCAACGACACCGTCGGCCGCGAGGTCGCCGACCAGGCGTTCGCCTCGCTCGGCTACGCCAATCGGGTCGACCCGGGCGCCGCCCGCGCCAGCAACGCGCGCTCACGCGCCGTCATCCAGGAGTCGCTGGACGGCGTGCGGATCGAGGGGCCCCCGAAGGTCACCCTCTCCAGCAACAGCGGACGCTTCTCGGCCACCCTGGAGAACACCCTCGACCAGCCCGTGACGGTGAAGGTCCGCGCCGTCGCCGACGAGGTGGTCACGATCTCCATGGCCGAGGAGGACGTCACCCTCCCGCCGCGCAGCCGGCGCAGCGTCCTGCTCACGGCAAGCACCGGCCAGCAGGGCGTCCACAACATCACCCTGCAGGTCACCGACCTGGCCGGCACGGCCGTCGGCTCCAGCGACCGGCTCCCGATCCGCGCCGCCCAGGTCAGCGACGTGATCTGGCTGATCATCGGCACCGGCGGCGCACTGCTCCTCGGCGCCATCGGCGTCCGGCTGGTCCGCCGGTTCCGCGCGGCCCGTCGTACGCCCGCCGAGCCGGTGGCCGCCGAGCAGGCGCCGGCTCCCGCATGACCGCGACCGACGCCGACGCAGCCGTCGAGGCTGCCGAGGCCGACCGCAAGGTCCTCGCCTCCAGCGCGGTGATGGCCGCCGGGACGATCGTGTCCCGGCTCAGCGGCTTCGTCCGGGCCGGGCTGCTCCTGGCGGCCCTCGGCACCGGCGTCCACAGCGACGTGTTCTCGGTCGCCAACACCGTCCCCAACATGCTCTACATCCTGCTGGCGGGTGGCGTGTTCAACGCCGTGCTGGTCCCGCAGCTGGTCCGCGCGATGCGCAACGACGAGGACGCCGGTGCGGCGTACACCTCGCGGATCATCACCGCCGCCCTGCTCTTCCTGGGTGCGGTCACGGTGGTGCTGGTCCTCGCCGCGCCCGCGGTGGTGACGCTCGCCCTCTCGGGCACCGTGCCGGACGCGGGGCGCGAGTCGGCGATCGCGCTGGCGCGCTACTGCCTGCCGCAGGTGTTCTTCTACGGCGCCTTCGTGCTGGTCGGCCAGGTCCTCAACGCCCGCGGCCGCTTCGGCCCGATGATGTGGGCGCCGATCGCCAACAACGTCGTGTCGGTCGCCGTCCTGGCCGGCTACCTCGTCGTGTACGCCGGCGAGGAGCCGCTCGCGGACGGCGGGTTCACCTCCACCCAGGAGCTGATCCTCGGCGTGGGCTCGACGCTCGGCATCGTGGTCCAGCTGCTCGTGCTGATGCCCTACGTCCGCGCGGCGGGCATCAGCCTGCGCCCGCGGATCGACCTGCGGGGCACCGGCCTCGGCCACACGCTGCGCCTCGGCACCTGGACGGTGCTCTTCGTGCTGGCCAACCAGATCGCCTACTTCGTGGTGGTCCGCCTCGGCACGAGCGGTACGGCGGCCGGCGACGAGGCCGGCACGGGCATCTTCGTCTACTCGACGGCGTTCCTCATCGTGATGGTGCCGCACTCGGTCATCACCGTCTCGCTGGCGACGGCCACCCTGCCGCGGCTCTCGCGGCTGGCCGCCGACGGCGACCTGGACGGCATGGGCGCGCGGGTGGCCACCACCCTGCGGACCGCGCTGGCGGTCGTCGTCCCCTTCGCCGCGCTGCTCCCCCTGGTCGCGACCGACCTGGCCAAGCTGATCGCCTACGGCAAGGCCGCGGACACCTACGAGAACCTCGTCCCGACGATGATGCTGTTCGGTCCGGCGGTCGTGCTGTTCACGGTCCACTACGTCGTGCTCCGCGGCTTCTACGCCGTCGAGCGGACCCGCACCGTCTTCCTCATCCAGGTCTGGGTGGCGGCGACCAACATCGTCGTCGCCGTGCTGCTGGTGCGCGCCACCTCCGACGCCGCCACCGCCCCGTCCCTCGTGATCGCGTACGCCGCCGCCTACCTCGTGGGCTCGGTGCTCTCCTACTCGGTGCTCTCCCGCAGCCTCGGCGGTCTGCGCTCGGCCCAGCTGGTCCGGTTCCTGGTGCGGACCGCCGTCGCGATCGTCGTCGCCGGCGCCGCGGCGTACGGCGTGCACCTCGCGCTCGCGGGCCCGGTCGGCGACGACCCGTCGTACGTCGGGGCCGCGGTGCGGCTGGTCGCCGTGGGCGTGGTCGACGTGGTCGTGTTCCTCGTGGTGGCGACGCTGCTGCGCCTGCGCGAGGTGACCTCCGTGATCGACACCGTCCTGCGGCGACGTCCGCCCGCGCACCGGGCCTGACCGTCCTACGATGACCCGGGGACCGGGCCCGGTCCCCGCTGCCCTCCAGGCGTCGGGAAGGAGTCGCTGAGCGGTGCCGCACTCGAACCGACCCGGCGACGTCCTCGCCGGCCGCTACCGGCTGGTCGACCTCCTCAGCGAGAGCGGCAACGGCCGGTTCTGGCGCGCACACGACCGGGTCCTGGAGCGGCACGTCGCGCTCCACGTGATCGCCGAGGACGACGACCGCGCCGCGGGGCTGGTCGAGGCGGCCCGCCGCTCGGCGACGGTGCTCGACCCGCGGATCCTGCGCGTGCTCGACGCCGAGCGCACCGGCGGGCTCTGCTACGTCGTCAACGAGTGGGGCTCCGGCACGTCCCTCGACATCGTGGTCGCCACCCACGGCGCGCTGCCCCCGCGCCGGGCGGCCTGGCTGGTGGCCGAGGTGGCCGACTCGGTCGCGGTCGCGCACGCGGCCGGCGTGGCCCACGGGCGGCTCGCGCCCGAGAACGTCCTGATCGACCAGACCGGCGCGGTGAAGGTGATCGGCTTCTCGGTCGACGCCGCCCTGCACGGGCTGGCCCCCGGCCGGACCGCCACCGACGTGACCGACCTCGCCGGGCTGCTCTACTGCGCGCTCACCGGCAAGTGGGCCGGCGTGTCGACGTCCGCCGTACCCCCGGCTCCGCAGGAGCACGGCCGGGTGCTCCGGCCGCGCCAGGTGCGGGCCGGCGTACCCCGTCCCCTCGACGCGCTCTGCGACGAGGTCCTCAACCCCTACTCCGGCGGCCGCCAGCGTGACGACGTCGACCTCGAGACGGCGCGCGGGATCGCCGACCTGCTCGCCGACTTCGTGGGCGACCCCACCGGGCTTCCGGAGCAGCTCGCGCTGTCCAACCTGCGCCCGGGCGAGACCGTCGTCCTCCCGCAGGTCCCCGAGATCCCCGTCCGCGAGGCGGACCCGGAGCCCGAACCCGAGCCGACACCCGAGCCGACACCGGTCCCCGAGCCGGAGCCCACCCAGGCCGGCCTGCCGATCTTCGACGACGAGCATGACGACGTGTCGTGGCTGGAGGCTCCCGAGACCCCGTCTCCCCCGCCGCCCCCCTTCGAGTCGCCCCCGGAGCGCCCGCTCTTCGCGCCCGAGCCGGCCGACGGGGGACCGGCGCGCCAGGTCCGCCCGACCGTGACCGCGCGCGAGGCCCAGGACCGCGCCGAGTACTGGCCCTGGGGCGGCGACGGTCCGCCCACCTCCGGCACCGGGATCACGCCGGCCGTCGAGGACGTCCCAGGCCGGAGCTGGCTGCGGCTGGCCTTCGGCATCGGCGCCGCGCTGCTCCTGCTCGTCGCCGTCGTGATCGCCTTCAACCTCGGCCGCGGCAAGACGCCTCTCGGCGCCGAGCCCGACGACGACCCGACCACCACCCCGTCGGCCAGCGCCACCCCGTCGGCCACGCCCAGGCCGATCTCCGGGCTGCGCGCCACCGACCTCGACCCCGCGGGCAACCCGCCGCGGGAGAACCCCGACACCGTCGGGCGGGTCGTCGACGGCGACCCGGAGACCACGTGGCGGACCTCGACGTACAACGAGCAGTTCGGCCCGGGCGGCCTCAAGGACGGGGTCGGCGTCGTGGTCGACCTCGGCCGCTCGTACGACGTCGCGCAGGTCGACCTGCGTCTGGTCGGCCGCCCGACCGTGGTCTCGCTCTACCTCACCGACGAGGCGCCCTCCGATGTCGAGGGGCTGACGCCGTTCCTGGCCGACCAGCGGGTCGGCACCGAGGCCTCGCTGGCACCGGACGCCCCCGTCGCCGGCCGCTATCTCACCGTCTGGCTCACCGCGCTGCCCTCGGTCGAGGACGGGTTCCGGGGCGAGGTCGCCGAGATCGCGGTGCGCGGGTGACCGCGTCCCCGGAGCGCAGCGACGCCGCGCTCCTCGCCGACCACGTCGCCGGCGACCGGGCGGCCTTCGGGGTGCTCTTCGCGCGCCACCGCGATCGGTTGTGGGCGGTCGCGCTGCGCACCATGGGCAACCCCGAGGACGCCGCCGACGGGCTCCAGGACGGCATGATCGCCGCCTACCGCCGCGCCGGCTCGTTCCGCGGCGAGGCGGCCGTGACCACCTGGCTGCACCGCGTCGTCGTGAACGCCTGCCTCGACCGGCTCCGGGCGGCCAAGGTCCGTCGTACCGAGGCGCTGCCCGACGACCTCGAGGAGTACGCCGGCCGCGGCTCGGTCGCCTCGGCCGCCCCGGAGGTCGACGACCCCGCCGACGTGTCGCTGCGCTCCGAGCAGCGCCGCGCGGTGCTCGCGGCGCTGGCCGAGCTCCCGGACGAGCAGCGTGCCGCGCTGGTGCTGGTCGACATGGAGGGCTACCCGGTGGCGGAGGCCGCGCAGATCCTCGACTGCGCCGTCGGCACGGTGAAGTCGCGCTGCTCGCGCGGTCGGCACCGGCTGGCCGGGCTGCTGGTCGACCTGGCTCCGGGCCGTGACGCGGGGCACGCGGAGCCGAGGAACCCGCTGCCGCCGCCGGCCGTCCGACCCCAGGAGGACACCAGGGCCCCTCCGTAGGCTCGAGCGAGGCCCCTGTTCCCACCCACCCGACCCGCCGAGAGGAGGCGCACCCATGACCGACGACCGTCTCGACCCCGAGCGCGAGGCCGACGTGCGCCGCCTCCTCGCCGGGGCGCGGTACGACGAGCCGGTGCCCGACGACGTCGCCGCGCGCCTCGACCGGGTCCTGGCCGAGCTGGTCGCGGAGGGGCCGCCCGAGATGGTCGCCGACCAGCACCGCACCATCGACCTGGCCGCGCAGCGGCGCCGGCGGCGGGTCCGCCGGCTGCTGGTCGCGGCCGTCGCGGTCGGGGTGATCGGCGTGGGTCTCGGGCAGGTCGGGCTGCCGTCGTCGTCCCAGGACGACATGGACGGCAGCAGCGCGGGTGGGTCCGCCGCGGACTCGGGAGGTGACTCGGCCGAGGCCGAGGCCGACGGACCGGCCGCTGCTGCCGAGGCCCCGAGCGCGTTGGAAGAGGCGAGCCCACTCGAGCGGGACGCCCCGCTGGCTCTCACGGCCGAGCCCCTCGTCGTCGACGACGAGGACTTCGCGAGCGAGGCCCAGTTGAAGTCGCTGCGCCGGACCACCCTCCAGGACCTCGATGCGATCCTCTCCCAGGACGCCCGGAGCTCGACAGCTCCCGAGAGCGACGAGTCCCGCTCGACGGAGGGATACGCGGCGACGCCCACCTGGTTCACCTGCAAGCCCGGCCCCTTCGGCGCGGGCCGCCTGGTCGCCGTCCAGTACGACGGCCAACCGGCCGTGCTGGCCGTCCGGCCGTCCACCGGCGACTCGGCGGTGGTGGAGCTGCTGCGCTGCGGCAGCGGCGCCGTACTCCGTTCGGCGACGGTTCCCGTCCCGTAGGGCCGAGCGGGCCCGCGGCGGGGAATCTTCCTCGCCTACGATCGGTTGTCGCAGGAGCAACCACCGACTCGAGAGGACGTCATGTCCGAGACCCGCAACGTGATCATCATCGGCTCCGGGCCGTCCGGCTACACCGCCGCGGTGTACGCCGCACGCGCCAGCCTGCAGCCCCTGGTCTTCGAGGGCTCGGTGACCGCGGGCGGCGCGCTGATGAACACCACGGAGGTCGAGAACTTCCCCGGCTTCCGCGACGGCATCATGGGTCCGGCTCTGATGGACGAGATGCGGGCCCAGGCGGAGCGCTTCGGTGCCGAGCTGGTCGCCGACGACGTGGTCGAGGTCGACCTGACCGGCGACCTCAAGATCGTGAAGACCGCCACCGACACCTACACCGCCCGCGCGGTCGTCCTGGCCACCGGCTCGGGCTACCGCAAGCTGGGCCTGCCCAACGAGGAGGAGCTCTCGGGGCGCGGGGTGTCGTGGTGCGCGACCTGCGACGGCTTCTTCTTCCGCGAGCAGCACATCGCGGTCGTGGGCGGCGGCGACTCCGCCATCGAGGAGGCCACCTTCCTCACCCGCTTCGGCTCGAAGGTCTCCCTGATCGTGCGCCGCGACGAGCTGCGCGCCTCCAAGATCATGCAGGAGCGCGCGTTCGCCGACCCCAAGCTCGAGATCGAGTGGAACTCCGTCGTCGAGACCATCAACGGCTCCGACCGTCTGGAGTCGCTGACCCTGAAGGACACCGTCACCGGCGAGACCCGCGACCTGCCGGCCACCGGCCTGTTCATCGCGATCGGTCACGACCCGCGCTCGGAGCTGCTGGCCGGCCAGGTCGACCTCGACGACGACGGCTACGTCCAGGTCCAGCACCCCTCGACGGCCACCAATCTGCCCGGCGTCTTCGCGGCCGGCGATCTGGTCGACCACCACTACCGGCAGGCCATCACCGCGGCGGGCACGGGCTGCTCGGCCGCGCTCGACGCCGAGCGCTACCTCGCCGAGCTCGATCACTCGGCCCACACGGCCCAGCAGGCGCAGGACGGCGTGGCCGGGTCGGCGCTGTCCGAGCAGGTGCAGACCGCCGGTCTCTGACCGACCGGGTTCGGGGAACATCCTTCCCCGGACCGATGTTCAGGTAGTACAGACTTCCCGTCGCAGCAGTCATCGAGAGAGAGGCACAACCGTGGGCAACATCTCCGCCGTGACCGACGCCGAGTTCGAGGCGCAGGTCCTGAAGTCCGACAAGCCGGTCCTCGTGGACTTCTGGGCCGAGTGGTGCGGTCCGTGCCGCCAGGTCGCCCCGATCCTCGACGAGATCGCCGGCAGCCACGGTGACAAGATCACCTTCTTCAAGATGAACGTCGACGAGAACCCCGTCACGCCGTCGTCGTACCGCGTGACCGGCATCCCGACGATCAACGTCTACCAGGGCGGCGAGGTCGTCCGCACGATCGTCGGCGCCCGCCCGAAGGCCGCGCTGCTCAACGAGCTGTCGGAGTTCATCGGCAACTGACGCCCCCCGGGCGTCCGCTCAGTCCTGAGAGGCCCTCGGCACGCTTCCGCTCACGCGGGAGGGTGTCGGGGGCCTCATCGGTTTCGGCGCCGGCCGGACGACGCCGACGAGCCGCTCCAGGGCGGACTCCACCTCCTCGCGCCAGGTCAGGGCCGTGCGCAGGTCCATCCGCATCCGGGGGGTCGTCGGGTGCGGCCGCTGGGTCTTGAACCCCACGCTGCCGAGGAAGTCGGCGGGCACGGTGCACTGCGCCACCCCGCGCCGGGTGCGGTGGCCGAAGGCCTCGACGGCCGACACCCCGCCGCGCCCGATCAGGTCGCGTGCCATGCCCTGGACCAGGAGCCGGCCCAGGCCGCCCCCGGTGCGCGCGGGATCGACGTACACGGTCGCGAGCAGGATGGCGTCCGGGGACACGGGCGCCGTGGGGAAGCCCGCCGCCCCGGGCAGGAACGCCTCCGGGGCGTAGACCGCCAGGCCGGCGACCTCGTCGTCGACCAGGACCACGCGCCCGCAGGACCCCCACTCGCGCAGCACCTCGCTGAGCCAGGCCTCCTTCTCCTCGGCGGCCTCCTCGGGGCGAACCCGGGACCGGCGTACCGGGTCGAGCTCCCAGAACAGGCAGGTCCGCACCGGGTCGGGCAGGCGGGCGAGGTGGTCGACGGTGAGCCGGACCACCTTGCGGGACATGACACCTCCCAATCCGCGGGCCGCGGGTGCGGACGACCGCTGCATCATTCATGCTAGGGAGATCATGGAGAACACGCCCGCACGTCCGCCCAGCGCCCGGCTCGACTCGTACGTCGACCGCTACGCTGCGCGGACCGCGGGCATGACGGCCTCGGAGATCCGGGCCCTGTTCGCGGTGGCCTCGCGGCCCGAGGTGGTGTCGCTCGCCGGCGGCATGCCCAACATCTCCGGCCTCCCCCTCGACGTGGTCGGCGGCGCGATCGCCGACCTGGTCGCCACCCAGGGTCCGGTCGCGATGCAGTACGGCTCCGGTCAGGGCGTCCCCGAGCTGCGGGAGCAGATCACCGACGTCATGCGGCTCGAGGGCATCGAGGCCCACCCCGACGACGTCGTGGTCACGGTCGGATCCCAGCAGGCGGTCGACCTGGTCACCCGGGTCTTCTGCGACCCCGGCGACGTGGTCATCTGCGAGGCTCCGTCGTACGTCGGCGCGCTGGGGGTCTTCAAGTCCTACCAGTGCGACGTCGTGCACGCCGAGATGGACGCCGACGGTCTGGTCCCGGAGGCGCTGCGGCAGGCGATCGCCGCGGTCAAGGCGGCCGGCAAGACCATCAAGTTCCTCTATACGATCCCGAACTTCCACAACCCCGCCGGCGTGACCCTCGCGGCCGAGCGCCGCACCGAGATCCTGGACATCTGCCGCACCGAAGGCGTCCTGGTCCTGGAGGACAACCCCTACGGCCTCCTCGGCTTCGACCGCGAGCCGATGCGCGCGCTGCGCGCCGACGAGGCCGAGAACGTCATCTACCTGGGCTCCTTCTCCAAGACCTTCGCCCCCGGCTTCCGGGTCGGCTGGGCGCTGGCTCCCCACCCGGTCCGCGAGAAGCTGGTCCTGGCCCAGGAGTCGGCGACGCTCTGCCCGCCCCAGTTCTCGCAGATGGCGGTCTCGGCCTATCTCGCGAAGCACGACTGGCAGGGGCAGATCAAGCAGTTCCGCGAGATGTACCGCGAACGCCGCGACGCCATGGTCTCCTCGCTGGCCGACCTGATGCCCGCCGCCTGCCAGTGGAACGTCCCCTCCGGCGGCTTCTACGTCTGGCTCACCCTCCCCCCGGGCATCGACGCGAAGGGCATGCTCCCGCGCGCGGTGACCGCCCGGGTCGCCTACGTCCCCGGCACCGCCTTCTACGCCGACGGCTTCGGCAGCTCCCACATGCGGCTGTCCTTCTGCTACCCGACCCCGGAGCGCATCCGCGAGGGCGTGCGCCGCCTGGCCGGCGTCCTCGAGGCCGAGATGGAGCTGCGGGCCACCTTCGGCCCCGCGGTCCCCGCGCGTCAGGTCAGACCCCAGGGGTACGACGGCCCCAGCACCGACCTGAGCTGACTCCCCGCGCGTCCAGCGCTGTAGGTTCGGTCCGTGCTGGACCTCACCTATCCCCCGATCATCGTCGCCGCCAAGACCGGTTTCCGGCTCCTCGGCCAGCGCATCGTGCTGAACGGCACCGAGAACGTGCCGCGCTCGGGTGGGGTGATGCTCGCCTTCAACCACATCGGCTACGTGGACTTCGTGTACGGCGGCCTCGCCGCCAACCCGTCGAAGCGCCTGGTGCGCTTCATGGCCAAGCGGGAGATCTTCGACCATCGCATCGGTGGCCCGGTGATGCGGTCGTTCCACCACATCGAGGTCGACCGCGGTGAGGGCCTGAAGTCCTTCAGCACGGCGGTGGACTTCCTGAAGAAGGGCGAGGCGGTCGGCATCTTCCCGGAGGCGACCATCTCGCGCTCCTTCGAGCTGAAGGAGTTCAAGACCGGAGCGACGCGGATCGCCGCCGCGGCCGGCGTTCCACTGCTGCCGGTCGTGCTGTGGGGCACCCAGCGGATGATGACCAAGGACCACCCCCGTGACTTCTCGCGCGGCAAGACCATCGCGATCTCCGTCGGGGAGCCGCTGCACCCGACCGGTGAGGATTCGGTCGCGGAAACCGCTCAGCTCCGCGGGGCGATGAGCCGATTGCTCGACCAGACCATCGCGGACTACCCCAGCGACGAGCAGCCCCCGGGCTCCTGGTGGCTGCCGGCCAGGCTCGGTGGCTCCGCACCGACTCCCGACGAGGCCACCCGCCTCGACGCGGAGGAGAAGCGCCGCCGAGCCGAGAAGCGCCGGGCAGCCAAGGATTGATCTAGTCATTCATCAACAAGCCGATAAGTCGCTTTGTCGACTTATCGGCTTGTTGCTTTAAATGGGCCGGTCGTCCCGATTGCGCGGGTCCATCACGTCCACGATGCGCCGCAGGTCGTCCAGCGAGGCGAACTCGACGGTGATCTTGCCCTTGGTGCGTCCCAGGTCGACCTTCACGCGAGTCTCCAAGCGGTCGGACAGCCGCTCAGCCAGGTCCGCCAGGCCAGGGGCCGTCGGCTTGTTGCGGCGCGAACGGCGCTGGGCGCCGCCGTGCTCGCCGACCGCGACGATCTCCTCGAGGCCACGGACGCTGATCCCCTCGGCCACGACGCGCTGGGCCAGCCGGTCCTGGATCTCGGGGTCCTCCACGGCCAGCAGCGAGCGCGCGTGGCCGGCCGAGAGGACGCCAGCGGCGACTCGTCGCTGAACCTCCGGGCTCAGCCGGAGCAGCCGCAGGGTGTTGCTGATCTGGGGGCGGGAGCGCCCGATCCGACCGGCCAGCTCCTCGTGGGTGCAGCCGAAGTCCTCCAGCAGCTGGGAGTAGGCCGACGCCTCCTCCAGCGGGTTGAGCTGCGAGCGGTGCAGGTTCTCCAGGAGCGCATCCCGGAGCATGTCGGTGTCGTCGGTCTCCCGGACGATCGCGGGGATGGTCTCCCGGCCGGCCTCCTGGGACGCGCGCCAGCGCCGCTCCCCCATGACCAGCTCGTAGGCGTCCGGACCGGAGCGTCGGACCACGATCGGCTGCAGCAGGCCGATCTCCTTGATGGAGTGCACCAGTTCGGCCATCGCCTCCTCGTCGAAGACGGAGCGCGGCTGGACGTGGTTGGGAACGATCTGGCCGATCGGCAGCTCAGCGAAGTAGGCGCCCTCGACCGGGGCCAGGTCGCCGGGCTGTGGCTCCTGGCTCGCGCCCGCTTCGTCCGCCCGGGCCGACGGCGGCGGGGCGGTCGGGATGAGCGACCCGAGGCCACGACCGAGACCGCGGCGCTGCTGGGGACGGCTGGCGTTCACGGGCGGGCTCCCTTGGTGGCGATCTCGCGTGCGGCTTCGAAGTAGCTGAGCGCTCCGGGCGAGCCCGGGTCGTAGGTCATCACCGTCTGGGCGTACGACGGCGCCTCGGAGACCCGCACGGATCGCGGGATCGCGGTCTGCAGGACCTGGTCGCCGAAGTGCTCGCGCACCTCGTCGGCGACCCCGGCAGCCAGCCGCGTCCGTGCGTCGTACATGGTGATCAGGATCGTGGAGACCGCGAGCTCGGGATTGAGGTGGGCCCGGACCATGTCGACGGTCTCGAGGAGCTGACCCAGCCCCTCCAGGGCGTAGTACTCCGCCTGGATCGGGATCATCATCTCGTCGCCGGCGACGAGCGCGTTCAGCGTCAGGAGTCCCAGGGACGGCGGGCAGTCGATGAGCACGTAGTCGTAGCGCTCCTCGCCGATGCTCTCGTCGCCGACCAGGGGGTGTCCGTGCACCGCCCGCCGCAGCCGGCCCTCACGCGCCACGACGCTGACCAGCTCGATCTCCGCGCCGGCGAGGTCGATGGTCGCCGGGACCACGTCGAGGCCGGGCACGTCCGGGCACGGCGTCGTCACGTCGGCGAGCATGGCGCCGTCGACGAGGAGGTCATAGGTCGACGGCACACCCCTCCGGTGCTCGATGTTCAAGGCCGTGGAGGCGTTGCCCTGGGGGTCGAGGTCGATGACCAGCACCTTCTGACCGAGCTGGGCCAGGGCGGCCGCGATGTTGACCGTCGAGGTCGTCTTCCCGACACCCCCCTTCTGGTTCGCCACCACGAAGACCCGGGTCGCGGTGGGTCGGGGCACGGCTCGCCGGTTCGGTCCCGTCTGCCTGGCCATCACGATGTGCTCGGCGGCCCGGGCCAGCGGGGTGCTGTTGTCGGCCAGGTCGGACGCGTACGGCGCCACGTCCCCGGCCGTGCGGATCCGAAAGGTCACGGGTGTCTCCTCGGGCGTTTCACGTGAAACATCGTCCGGCTCGCCCTGTGGAGAACTACCGGCAATCTGTGGATGGGCACGCTCAGAAGGGCGGTCCGGACCGGTGGAAAACTCTCCGGGGGACCGATCCTCCTGGCTACCGTCCGGCGGAACTGGATGGATCACGGGTTCTGCCTTCGCTGGGGTCGACGGGGCTTGCGGCGCGGACGTGCAGTCGGCTTCGGACCCGCGACAGGCGCAAGCGGCCACGATACTTGAGTGGGATTGGCCCACACCACTCGCAGAGCCACCGTGCTGGAGGACAGCACCTCGCCACCCAGCACCCGGACCTCCGGCTCGGCACAGTCCCACCGCTCCAACGCATCTCGTGAGGAAGCAATCTCGTCCTCGACCGACGAGCCCTTCATCGCCACCAACGCGCCCGCGGGCGCCACCAACGGCATCGACCAGTCCAGCAGACGGCCGAGGGGAGCCACCGCCCGCGACGTCACCACGTCGAACACCCTGGTCCCGTGCAGCGAGTCAGCTCGGCCACGCACCACCTCGACGTGATCGAGCGCCAGCTCGTCAACGACCTCCTGCAGGAACGCGGTACGACGCAGCAGCGGCTCGACCAACGTGATCCGCAGGTCCGGCCGGGCGATGGCGACCACGAGGCCCGGCAGGCCAGCACCCGACCCGATGTCGACGACGGACGCGCCCGAGGGGAGAAGCTCGGCCAGCACCGCACAGTTCAGCAAATGCCGATTCCAGAGCCGGGGGGCCTCACGAGGTCCGATCAGGCCACGCACCACACCGTCGGTCGCCAGTCGAGCCGCGTAGGCCTCGGCCAGCGGAAGTCGCTCAGACGAGAACACCCTCCGCGCCACGTCGGGTGCGGAGGGTGTTTCACGTGAAACATCGTCCATCGGTCAGCTCGGCAGGATCACCACGTAGCGGCGCGGCTCGACGCCCTCGGACTCCGAGGAGAGCCCGGCCGCGGCCACAGCATCGTGGACGACCTTCCGCTCGAACGGGGACATGGCCTTCAGGGAGACCGACTCGCCGGAGGTGCGAGCCTCAGCGATCTTCTCGGCCGCCAGCGCCTCCAGCTCGGCGCGCCGCGCAGCACGGAAGCCCGACACGTCGAGCATCAGACGCGAGCGCTCGCCCGTCTCGCGGTAGACCGCGAGCCGCGTCAGCTCCTGCAGCGCGTCGAGGACCTCGCCCCGGTCGCCGACCAGCTGGGAGAGGTCAGCCCCCACGATCGACACCGCCGCCCGGTCGCCCTCGACATCCATGTCCAGGTCGCCGTCCAGGTCCGCGATGTCCAGCAGCTCCTCGAGATAGTCGGCAGCGATGTCGCCCTCCTGCTCGAGGCGGTCGACGCGCTCGTCAGTCGACGGCGTCTCCTGCTCGGTCGACTCCTCCACGGCCGGGGCCTCGGTGATCTCGTCGGTCACGACTCTTCTCCCTTGCTGGGGTTCTTCTGGTTCGGCTTCGCCTGCGCGCTGCCCGGCGGGCGCGTGCCGCCCTGCCGTCGCTGCTGGCGGGTCTGCTTCTTGGGCTGCTGACGGCTCGCCGCCCGCGGCTTCTCCTCGACGGCCGGGGCCTCAGGCTCGGCGACCAGCAGGCCCTTCCGCTCGGCCTTGGCGCGGTCCCGGTCGACCTTGGCCTGGAAGGCCGGCGTACCGGGGGCCGGGTTGTTCCGGATCACGTAGAACTGCTGGCCCATCGTCCACAGGTTCGACGTGGTCCAGTAGAGGAGCACGCCAATCGGGAACGCGACACCACCGAGCCCGAAGGCGACCGGCAGGACGTAGAGCAGCATCTTCTGCTGCTGGGCGTACGGGCCGCTCAGCGCGTCGGCCGGCATGTTCTTGCTCATCAGCTGGCGCTGCGTCGTGAAGGTGGTCGCGGTCATCGCCAGCACCAGGATCAGGGCGAGCACCATCACCGCGCCATCGGGCTCGGAACCCCAGACCCTGGCCTGCCAGAAGCTCTCGGAGATCGGGAAGACCCCGAAGATCTCGGACGCACCGAACTTGCGCGCCAGCTCCTCGGTCAGCAGACCGTGCGCGGTGCCGTTCTTCGCCGCCTGGTCGAGCAGCCGGAAGAGCGCGAAGAAGATCGGCATCTGCAGGAGCAGCGGCAGGCAGGAGGCGAACGGGTTGGTGCCCGTGTCCTTGTAGAGCTTCATCGTCTCCTGGGCGAGACGCTCCCGGTCGTGGCCGTACTTCTTCTGCAGCTCCTTGACCTTCGGCTGGATCAGCTGCATGTTCCGGCTGGACTTGATCTGCTTCACGAACAGCGGGATCAGCAGGATCCGGATCACCAGGGTCAGACCGATGATCGACAGCGCCCAGGAGGCGCCGCCCTCGGGGTCCAGGCCGATCTGCGTGAACAGCCAGTGCCACGAGAGCATGATCGCCGAGATCGCGTAGTACAGCGGCGTCATGATCAGGCTGCCGATGTCGCTGAAGATGCCCACGGATCAGGCTCCTTGCTGGGGTGAGGGTGCGGCCACGCCGGAGCGCGGAGGACGGGTTCGGGAGGGCACCGGGTCGTAGCCACCGGCGGCCCAGGGGTGGCACCGGCCGAGCCGACGCGCCGCGAGCCAGGAGCCCCGGACGCTGCCGTGTTCCTGCACGGCCTCCAGGGCGTACGCCGAGCAGGACGGGTGGTAGCGGCAGACCTGGCCGTACAGCGGGCTGATCACCGCGCGGTAGACACGGAGCAGGGCCACCAGGACGTGCTTCACGACAGCACCCGGCCCAGACAACGCGTCAGGTCCTCACCCAGCTCGTCGTACGACGACGACGCGGCCGCCGGAAGCGCCCGGACCACGAGCACAGCAGAGCCCGGGAGCACAGCGAGGTGCTCCCGGGCCAGGTGTCGAAGACGGCGCTTCACGCGGTTGCGGACGACGGCATTGCCGACGGCCTTGCTCACGACCAGCCCAACTCGGGCCGGCACGCCGCTCTCCTCGGCAGTGCCGAGGTGGACGACGAGGGTCCGCGAACCCGAGCGCCGACCCCTGCTCGCGGCGCGGAACTGGTCCGCATCCGTGAGACGGTGGTCCGGCGACAGCAACGCAGCTCCCGCGAGGACGGCCGGGCGGCCGTCAGATAGCCAGGTTCTTGCGGCCCTTGCGGCGGCGCGTCGACAGGATCGCGCGACCCGCACGGGTGCGCATGCGCAGGCGGAACCCGTGCACCTTGTGGCGACGACGGTTGTTCGGCTGGTACGTACGCTTGCTCACGAGCTTCTCTTTCGGTGGGTGTTCAGGCCTCAGGGCCCGGCGGATCGGCGCTGCCCGTCGACTGCTCGACGACAGGCGATCGACACCGGATGACCGGCCAACGGTACGCGCTGCGATTCCGCAGGGTCAAACCGACGTCGGGCGCCGACGGAGCCAGCGTACGGACCATGCCCCAAGCCTGTGGATGACGGTTTGCCGCAGCGCGAGCGCCCGGGTTAGGTTCGCCGCACCGAGGTTCCCCGCCAGCCAGCGGACACAATCCTCACGAACGCGACTCAGATCAGCCCGCAGATCCGGCAGAACGGCCTCTGAGCAGCGCGAACGTGGAAGATGACTCGCGCCGGCTGCGTCTCGGACACACCTCCCCAACCGAGTGGCCGCCAGGTTCACAGCCTGTGGACAAAGTTGTGGAAACAGACTCGACCGTCGGGCCGCCGGCGTGTCGAGAGCCCCCCACCAGCACAGAGAAAACGGGAACCGTGGACCAGGACATCCAGCACGACGCCGACCCCGCCGCCGACCTCGTCGTGGCCTGGTCCCGCGTCGTCCGGGAGCTCCAGCCCAACCAGCGGGCCTGGCTGCGAGCCAGCGAGCCGGTGACGCTGCACGGCAACACCGCGATCATCGCCGTGCCCAACGACTTCACCCGCGGTCAGCTCGAGGGCCGCCTGCGCGCGCAGCTCGAGGACGCGCTCACGGTCGCCTTCGGCCGCGAGATCCGGATCGCCGTCACCGTGAACCCGCTCCTCGAGGACGCCGCGCCCTCGGTCGCCGACGACGATCTCACCGACGACCAGGAGCCCGAGGCCGCTCTGTCGACCAACGGCGTCGGCCGGTCCGGCCCGAGTCAGGTCGTCTCCGGACAGGGCGAGGTCCTGGCCGACCCGTTGCACGCCGGTCCCACCAAGCCGTCCGCCCTCGAGACGCGACTGAACCCCAAGTACACGTTCGAGACCTTCGTCATCGGCTCGTCCAACCGCTTCCCGCACGCAGCCGCGGTGGCCGTCGCCGAGGCACCTGGCAAGGCCTACAACCCGCTGCTGGTCTACGGCGACTCCGGCCTGGGCAAGACCCACCTGCTGCACGCGATCGGCCACTACGTCCGGAGCCTCTACACCGGCGCGAAGGTGCGCTACGTGTCGAGCGAGGAGTTCACGAACGAGTTCATCAACGCGATCCGCGACGACCGGCAGGACCGGTTCAAGCGGCGCTACCGCGACGTCGACGTCCTGCTGATCGACGACATCCAGTTCCTGGAGGGGAAGACCCAGACCCAGGAGGAGTTCTTCCACACCTTCAACACGCTCCACAACGCCAACAAGCAGATCGTGCTCACGTCCGACCGCGCCCCCAAGCGCCTCGAGGCACTCGAGGACCGGCTCCGCAACCGGTTCGAGTGGGGGTTGATCACCGACGTCCAGCCGCCGGACCTCGAGACCCGCATCGCCATCCTCCGCAAGAAGGCCGCGATGGACCGCCTCACGGCTCCGCCGGACGTCCTGGAGTTCATCGCCTCCAAGATCCAGACCAACATCCGCGAGCTCGAGGGTGCGCTGATCCGGGTCACGGCCTTCGCCAACCTCAACCGCCAGGAGGTCGACATGACCCTGGCCGAGATCGTCCTCAAGGACCTGATCCCCGAGGGCGGCGAGCCCGAGATCACGGCGGCGCTGATCATCGCCCAGACCGCCGCCTACTTCGGTCTCTCCATCGAGGAGCTCACCGGACCCAGCCGTGGGCGACACCTCGTGATGGCGCGTCAGATCGCGATGTACCTCTGCCGCGAGCTGACCGACCTGTCGCTGCCCAAGATCGGCGCCCAGTTCGGCAACCGCGACCACACGACCGTCATGTACGCCGACCGCAAGATCAACCAGCTGCTCGCCGAGCGGCGTGCGGTCTTCAACCAGGTCTCCGAGCTGACCAACCGGGTCAAGATGCAGGCGCGTCAGTCCTAGCGGAGGACCCCAGGTTCTCCAGGAGCACCCCGAGCCGCTCGCGCAGCTCGACCAGCTCCGCCAGCTCCAGACCCATCGCGGCGAACAGACGCGCCGGCACCTCGGCGACCTCTGCCCGCAGCTGCTCGCCCCGCTCCGTGGCCGACACCAGCACGCGCCGCTCGTCCCGCTCGTCGCGTCGCCGTACGACGTGACCGGCCGCCTCGAGCCGTTTCAGCAGGGGCGTGAGCGTCCCCGAGTCCAGCATCAGCCGGTCGCCGAGCTCGCGCACGCTCCGCGGCTCCTCGGCCTCCCACACCGCCAGCATCGTGAGGTACTGCGGGTAGGTCAGCCCGACCTCGGCCAGCAGGTCCGCATAGGCACGCGTGACCGCCCGTGTCGCGGCGTAGAGCGGGAAGCAGACCATGTCGTCCAGCGACAGCTGCGGAGTGGTGGCGGACATGCCCGCATCATACGCTTGCGCAATTCGATTGCGCACAATATGTTTGTGCACATGGAACCTATCTACACCGCCACCGCCGTCGCCACCGGGGACGGCCGCAACGGCCACGTCCACTCGACCGACGACCAGATCGACCTCGACGTCCGCGTCCCGAAGGAGATGGGTGGCGCCGGCGGTGCCACCAACCCCGAGCAGCTCTTCGCCGCGGGGTATGCCGCGTGCTTCCACGGCGCGCTGCGCCTGGTCGCCGGGAAGGCCGGAGCGGACCACTCCGACTCCGAGGTGGTCGCGGACGTCTCCATCGGCGACAACGGCGCCGGGGGATTCCAGCTCGCTGTGGGCCTGGAGATCACGCTGCCGAACGTCGACGCCGACCAGGCGCAGCAGCTGGTCGAGCAGGCGCACCAGGTGTGCCCGTACTCGAACGCGACGCGGGGCAACGTCGAGGTCACTCTCACGGTCGCCTGAGCCTCTCGGGCGACGCCCTCGCCCTGTGGACTTCCTGTGGTGCCACGCCGTGGTTCGTCCACAAGGGCTGGGGAGGAACTACACACTCAGCGACGGCCCGGGCCTGCGTCCACACGCAGGCTCGGGCCGTCCGTCGTTCCTCCACACCCGTTGTGCACAGTCCAGACACCCTCTGACCTGCGAAGATGCCCCCTGTCCACAGATTCCACCCTTGCTCTTACTACGACGTACCTCTAGCCATCACGATCCTCGGTCAACATCCATCCGGGCCCCGACCTGGGGACAACCAGACCGCACCTCCCCCCGCGACCCGCGCCATGGCAGGATGCGCATCCCTGGATCCGAGTCGAAGGACGACACATCGTGAAGTTCCGCGTCGAGCGCGACGTGCTCGCCGATGCCGTTGCCTGGGCCGCGCGCAGCCTGCCGGTCCGGCCGAGCGTCCCCGTCCTGGCCGGCCTGCTGATCGAGGCCGGTGACGAGGGCCTGGTGCTCTCCACCTTCGACTACGAGACGTCGGCGCGAGCCACCCTCAAGGCCGACGTGGCCGAGGACGGCCGGGCCCTGGTCAGCGGACGACTGCTCGCCGACATCTGCCGCAGCCTGCCCGCCAAGCCCGTCGACATGGTCCTCGACGGCTCGCGGGTCTCGCTGACCTGCGGGTCGGCCCGGTTCAGCCTGCAGACCATGCCGGTCGAGGACTACCCGACGCTGCCCGACATGCCGGCCGCGACCGGCACGGTCCAGAGCGACGTCTTCGCCCACGCCGTCGCCCAGGCGGTCACCGCCGCCGGCCGTGACGACATGCTCCCCGTCCTGACCGGCGTCCGGATCGAGATCGACGGCTCGTCGATCTCCCTGCTGGCCACCGACCGCTTCCGGCTCTCGCACCGCGAGCTCGGCTGGGACCCGCGCACGCCCGACGAGGCCGTGGCCGCGCTGGTGCCCGCCAAGGTGCTCGGCGACACGGCCAAGTCGCTCACGGCCGGCTCCGAGGTCACCATCGCGCTGGCCGCGGGCGGATCGGGCGAGGGCATCATCGGCTTCGAGGGCGCGGCCGCCGGCGGCGTGCGCCGTACGACGACGCGGCTCCTCGACGGCGAGTTCCCCAAGGTCCGCAGCCTGTTCCCGTCCGAGCACCTCACGGTCGCGACGGTGAAGAAGTCCGAGCTGGTCGAGTCGGTCAAGCGGGTGGCGCTGGTCGCCGAGCGCAACACCGCGGTCCAGTTGGCCTTCAGCGACGGCGTGCTGACCCTCGACGCCGGCTCCGGCGACGAGGCGCAGGCGTCCGAGTCGATCGAGGCCGACATCAACGGCGAGGACATCACGACGGGCTTCAACCCCCAGTTCCTCCTCGACGGGCTCACCGCCATCGACCAGGAGCAGGTCGAGCTCGCGTTCACGCAGGCCTCCAAGCCGGTGGTGATCAGCGGGGCGACGGCGGAGGGTGCGGACGACCCCGGCTTCCGCTACCTGCTCATGCCGCGCCGCCTGCTCTCCTGACGCTCGAGCACCGGCTCTAGGCTGGTGCCACCGTCCATCCTCAGGAGGAGCACTCGATGCACATCGGACTCGTCGGCCTCGGCAAGATGGGTGGCAACATGCGCACCCGCATGCGTGACGGCGGCGTCACCGTCGTCGGCTTCGACCGCAACCCGGACGTCTCCGACGTCGGCAGCCTCGAGGAGCTGGTCGAGGCCCTCCCCTCGCCCAAGGTGGTCTGGGTGATGGTTCCGGCCGGCGACCCGACCCGCGAGACGGTCCGCCAGCTCGGCGAGCTGCTCGGCGAGGGCGACCTGGTCGTCGACGGCGGCAACTCCAAGTACACCGACGACCAGCTCAACGCCGAGCTCCTCGGTGCGAAGGGGATCGGCTTCGTCGACTGCGGCGTCTCCGGCGGTGTCTGGGGCCTCCAGAACGGCTACGCCCTGATGTGCGGCGGGTCCGACGAGGACGTCGCCAAGGTGCAGCCGGCCTTCGACGCCCTCAAGCCCGACGAGGGCGGCTTCGTGCACGCCGGCAAGAAGCCGGGTGCCGGGCACTTCGCCAAGATGGTCCACAACGGCATCGAGTACGCGATGATGCAGAGCTACGCCGAGGGCTGGGAGCTGCTCGAGAAGGTCGACCTGGTCGACAACGTCACCGAGGTCTTCGACTCCTGGCGCTCCGGCACCGTCATCCGCTCCTGGCTGCTCGACCTCCTGGTCGCGGCCGTGGAGGAGGACCCGCACCTCGACAAGATCGCTGGGTACGCCGAGGACTCCGGCGAGGGCCGGTGGACCGTCGAGGCCGCGATCGAGAACGCCGTCCCGATGCACGTCATCGCGGCGTCCCTCTTCGCCCGGTTCACCTCCCGTCAGGACGACAGTCCTGCGATGAAGGCGATCGCCGCGATGCGCAACCAGTTCGGCGGTCACGCCGTGCACACCGAGCCGCCGGTGGGCGGAGACGCCAACCCCGGCTGACCGGCCGTGCACGTCTCCCACCTCTCCCTGCACGACTTCCGCTCGTACGCCGTCGCGGAGGTCCCGCTCGAGCCGGGCGTCACCGCGTTCATCGGGCGCAACGGGCAGGGCAAGACCAACCTGGTGGAGGCGATCGACTACCTCTCGCGGCTGAGCTCGCACCGGGTCGCGACCGACGCACCCCTGGTGCGGGCCGGTGCCGAGCAGGCCGTGGTCCGCGCGGCCGTCGTACGCGACGGGCGGACGGCGGTCCTCGAGATCGAGCTCAACCCGGGCAGGGCCAACCGGGCCCGGGTCAACAAGTCGCCGCTGCCCCGGGCCCGCGAGCTGGTCGGCCTGGTCCGCACGGTGGTGTTCTCGCCCGAGGACCTCACCCTGGTCAAGGGCGACCCGTCCGACCGGCGGCGGTTCCTCGACGACCTGCTGGTCCTGCGTGCGCCCCGCCTGGCCGGCGTGCGATCCGACTACGACCGGATCCTGCGCCAGCGCAACTCGCTGCTGAAGACCGCCGGCGCGGCCCGGCGCGGGAGCTCGTCGCAGGAGGGCGCTCTCTCGACCCTGGGCGTCTGGGACGACCACCTCGCCCGTACCGGCGCCGAACTGCTGGCCGAGCGACTGTCCCTGGTCGAGGCGCTGCGGCCCTACGTCGGCAAGGCCTACGAGACCGTCGCCCGCGGCGCGACCCGCGACGACGCCGAGATCGAGTACCGGCCGTCGTGCGACCTCGGCGGAGCCACGGATCGCGAGGCCCTCGCGGGGGTGCTGCTCGCCGAGGTTGAGCGCCGGCGCAAGGACGAGCTGGACCGCGGGATCTCGCTGGTCGGCCCGCACCGCGACGACCTGCTGCTGACGATCGGTCACGGACCGGGCGAGGGAGCGCTGCCGGTCAAGGGCTACGCCTCGCACGGTGAGTCCTGGTCCTTCGCGCTGGCCCTGCGGCTGGCGTCGTACGACCTGCTGCGCGCCGACGGCGACGACCCGATCCTGATCCTGGACGACGTCTTCGCCGAGCTCGACACCGAGCGACGCGCGCAGCTGGCCGAGCTCGTCGCGGGTGCGGAGCAGGTGCTGGTCACCGCGGCCGTCGCCGACGACGTCCCGCCGGCCCTGGCCGGGGCGCGCTTCCTGGTCAAGGGCGGCGAGGTCACCCGTGAGCAGTGACGACGACGCTCCGGAGGAGGCGGTCGAGCCCGAGCGCCGCGACGACGGCCTCGACCTGGCCAAGGCGTTCACCCGGGCCAACGCCCGCTCAGGCGGCCCGGCCCGGCGCAAGCCCCGGACCGGTCCCCGTCGGGCCACCGGCAGCCGGGTGTCCGGCTCACACCCCGACGAGCGCGACCCGCAGCTGCTCGACGCCACCCTCGGCCGGCTGGTCCGCGACCACGGGTGGGAGCTCGACCTGCGGATGCAGGGGGTCTTCGGCCGCTGGGCCGAGCTGGTCGGTGACGAGGTGGCGGCCCACTGCACGCCCGAGACGTTCGCCGACGGCAAGCTCGTGGTCCGCACCGACTCGACCGCCTGGGCGACCCAGCTGAAGCTGCTGGCCCCCACCGTCGTACGCCGGCTCAACGAGCAGCTGGGGCACGGCACGGTGGCCCTGATCGACGTCCTCGGACCGAACCTGCCGACCTGGAAGAAGGGTCCCCGGTCGGCGCGGGACGGCCGCGGGCCCCGCGACACCTACGGCTGAGCCCGGATCGGGCCGACGGGGCGATCTGCGGGCGCCTCGGGCGTACCGGGACCCACCCGACCCCCTCCCGAGCCGTCTCGGACGCCCGCAGGGGGCGCTCACGGGACGATTTCCTCCACAGACACCCCCCTGTGGGGGTGCAGACCGTGGAATCAGGCCTTCTGGGGGCTATCATGGAGGTCGGCCGCCACGCATTCACGCACGCGGCCTTCTCCATGTCACGACCGTCCGCAGAAGAGGTGCGCGTGAGCGACGTCAACCCGGTCCAGCCCGACGAGACCCCCACCGCACCGCCCCCCGTCTCCTCCTCCCGCGTCGACAGCGAGTACGACGCCTCCGCGATCCAGGTCCTCGAGGGCCTGGAGGCGGTCCGCAAGCGCCCGGGCATGTACATCGGCTCGACCGGCGAGCGCGGCCTGCACCACCTGATCTGGGAGATCGTGGACAACGCGGTCGACGAGGCGCTGGCCGGCCACTGCGACCGGATCGTCATCACCCTGACCGAGGACGGCGCGATCCGCGTCTCCGACAACGGCCGCGGCATCCCGACCGACACCGCGCCCGGCCAGGAGATGCCCGCCGTCACGATGGCCCTGACCCTGCTCCACGCGGGCGGCAAGTTCGGCGGCGGCGGCTACAAGGTCTCCGGCGGTCTGCACGGCGTCGGCGTCTCGGTCGTCAACGCGCTGTCCGACCACCTCATCGTCGAGGTGAAGAACCGCGGCCACCTGTGGCGCCAGGCCTTCAGCCTGGGCGTGCCGGACGCCGACCTCGAGCAGGTCCGCCCGCTGGAGCCCGGCGAGGAGAGCGGCACCACGGTCACCTACTGGGCCTCGCCGACGATCTTCGAGACGACGACGTACTCGCTCGAGACGATCACCCACCGGATCCGCGAGATGGCCTTCCTCAACAAGGGTCTCGAGATCGTCGTCCGCGACGACCGCCCGGCGGCCGGCGACATCGCCGAGGCCGTCGCCGACTCGACCATCGACCCCGAGGTCGACGGCGGGCCGACCGGGATCAAGAAGGGCGAGGGCGGCGGCCTCGAGCAGGTCTTCAAGTTCGACCGCGGCCTGGTCGACTTCGTCGAGCACCTCAACCGCAGCAAGCAGATCGCGAACCCGACGGTCATCTCCTTCGAGGCCGAGACCCCGGAGTCGCAGGAGAACCACATGTCGCTCGAGGTGGCGATGCAGTGGAACACCTCGTTCACCGAGTCGGTGCACACCTTCGCCAACACCATCAACACCCACGAGGGCGGCACCCACGAGGAGGGCTTCCGCGCGGCCCTGACCTCACTGGTCAACAACTGGGGCGGCGTGTGGGGCTTGATGAAGAAGCCCGAGGACCGGGTCACGGGCGACGACATCCGCGAGGGCCTGACCGCGATCATCTCGATCAAGCTCGGCGAGCCGCAGTTCGAGGGCCAGACCAAGACCAAGCTCGGCAACACCGAGGCCAAGGGCTTCGTCCAGCGCCTGGTCAACGACCAGCTCGGCGCCTGGTTCGAGGAGAACCCGGCCGAGGGCAAGGACATCGTCCGCAAGAGCCAGGCCGCGGCCCAGGCCCGGATCGCGGCCCGCAAGGCCCGCGACCTGGCCCGCGGGCGCAAGGGACTGCTCGGCGGCGGCGGCCTGCCCGGCAAGCTGTCGGACTGCCAGTCGACCAACCCCGCCGAGTGCGAGGTCTTCATCGTCGAGGGCGACTCGGCCGGCGGCTCGGCCCGTCAGGGCCGCGACCCGCGCATTCAGGCGATCCTCCCGATCCGCGGCAAGATCCTGAACGTCGAGAAGGCGCGCATCGACAAGGTCCTGGGCAACCAGGAGGTGCAGTCGATCATCTCCGCGCTGGGCACCGGCATCCAGGAGGAGTTCAACGAGGAGAAGCTGCGCTACCACAAGGTGGTGCTGATGGCCGACGCCGACGTCGACGGCCACCACATCAACACCCTGCTGCTGACGCTGCTCTTCCGCTTCATGCGCCCGCTCATCGAGCACGGCTACGTCTACATGGCCCAGCCCCCGCTCTACCGGCTGCGCTGGAACAAGCCGGCCGAGCACGAGTTCGTCTACTCCGACGCCGAGCGCGACGCGCTGCTGCGCGACGGCCAGGCCGCCGGCAAGAAGCTGCCCAAGGAGAACCCGGTCCAGCGCTACAAGGGTCTCGGCGAGATGAACGCCAAGGAGCTGTGGGAGACCACGATGGACCCCGACCAGCGGCTGATGCTGCAGGTCACCCTGGACGACGCGGCGCACGCCGACGAGATCTTCTCGATCCTGATGGGCGAGGACGTCGAGCAGCGCCGCTCCTTCATCCAGCGCAACGCCAAGGACGTTCGATTCCTGGATATCTAGCTCTCTAGCGAGATCCCTAGATTCCAGTAGAGCCGACGAGAGAGACCGAGAACGTGACTGAGACCCCCACCCCCGGCGGCCGGATCGAGCCGGTCGAGCTGCAGACCTCGATGCAGCGCGCCTACATCGACTACGCGATGGCCGTCATCGTCGGTCGCGCGCTGCCCGACGTACGCGACGGGCTCAAGCCGGTGCACCGCCGCGTGCTCTACGCGATGTACGACGGGGGCTACCGCCCCGACCGCGGCTTCTCGAAGTGCTCGCGCGTCGTCGGCGATGTCATGGGTCAGTACCACCCGCACGGCGACACCGCGATCTACGACACCCTGGTCCGCCTCGCCCAGCCCTGGGTGATGCGCGCGCCGATGATCCAGGGCCAGGGCAACTTCGGCTCGCCGGGCAACGACGCCGCCGCAGCCATGCGGTACACCGAGTGCCGGATGGCCCCGCTGGCCCTCGAGATGGTCCGCGACATCGACAAGGAGACCGTCGACTTCCAGCCCAACTACGACGGCCGCTCGCAGGAGCCGGTCGTCCTCCCGTCGCGGATCCCCAACCTGCTGGTCAACGGCTCGGCCGGCATCGCCGTCGGCATGGCCACCAACATCCCGCCGCACAACCTGCGCGAGGTGGCCGAGGGCGCGACCTGGGCCCTCGAGCACCCCGACGCGACCCGCGAGGAGCTGCAGGACGCGCTCATCGAGCGGATCAAGGGCCCCGACTTCCCGAACGGCGCCCTGATCACCGGCCACACCGGCATCGAGCAGGCCTACCGCACCGGCCGCGGCTCGATCACCCAGCGCGCGGTGATCGAGGTCGACGAGGACAGCAAGGGCCGCACCTGCCTGGTCATCACCGAGCTGCCCTACATGGTCAACCCGGACAACCTGGCGCTGAAGATCGCCGAGCTCGCCGACACCGGCCGGGTGCAGGGCATCTCCGACGTCCGTGACGACACCTCCGACCGCACCGGGCAGCGCCTGGTGGTCGTGCTGAAGCGCGACGCCGTCGCCCGGGTGGTCCTCAACAACCTGCTCAAGCACACCGAGCTGCAGACCAACTTCAGCGCCAACATGCTGGCCCTGGTCGACGGCGTCCCGCGGACGCTGTCGATCGACCAGTTCATCTCCAACTGGGTCACCCACCAGCTCGAGGTCGTGCGCCGTCGTACGGAGTTCCTGCTCCGCAAGGCCGAGGAGCGCGCCCACATCCTGCGTGGGCTCGTCAAGGCGCTCGACGCCCTCGACGAGGTCATCGCCCTGATCCGGCGCTCGCCCGACGTGGCCGAGGCCCGCGTCGGCCTGATGCAGCTGCTCGAGATCGACGAGCTGCAGGCGACCGCCATCCTCGACATGCAGCTGCGGCAGCTCGCCGCCCTGCAGCGCCAGAAGATCATCGACGAGCTCGCCGAGATCGAGCTGCAGATCGCCGACTACGAGGACATCCTGGCCAACGTGTCGCGCCAGCGGCAGATCGTGGTCACCGAGCTGGGCGAGATCGTCGAGAAGTACGGCGACGACCGCCGCACGCAGATCATCGCGGCCGACGGGGACCTCTCGATGGAGGACCTGATCCCCGACGAGGACCTCGTCGTCTCGATCACCCGCGGCGGCTACGCCAAGCGCACCCGGGCCGACCAGTACCGCACCCAGAAGCGGGGCGGCAAGGGCGTACGCGGCGCGACCCTGCGCGGCGACGACGTGGTCGAGCACTTCATCTCGACCACCAACCACCACTGGCTGCTGTTCTTCACCACCGCCGGGCGGGTCTACCGCACCAAGGCCTACAACCTCCCCGAGGCGTCGCGGGACGCGAAGGGCGGGCACGTGGCCGGCCTGCTGAGCTTCCAGCCGGACGAGAACATCGCCCAGGTGCTGGCCATCCGCGACTACGAGCAGGCGCCGTACCTCGTCCTGGCGACGCGCAGCGGCCTGGTCAAGAAGACCCGCCTCGGCGACTACAACAGCCCGCGGCAGGCCGGTGTCATCGCGATCAACTTCCGCGAGGAGGACGACGTGCTGATCGGGGCCGAGCTGGTCAGCGGTGACGACGACATCCTCCTGGTCTCCCGCAAGGGCCAGGCCATCCGGTTCCGTGCCGACGACGGCCAGCTGCGCCCGATGGGTCGCGCGACCTCGGGCGTCACGGGCATGAAGTTCAAGAGCCCCGAGGACTCCGTGCTCTCCATGTCGGTGATCCGCGCGGCCCAGGTCGCGGCCGAGGAGGCCGCCGGGCTCAGCGAGGAGACCGAGGACTCCGCCGACGTCGAGGCGACCAGCGAGCAGGTCGCCGAGGTGAAGCCGCAGTACGTCTTCACCATCACCGACGGTGGCTTCGCCAAGCGCAGCCGGATCAGCGAGTACCGCATCACCGGTCGCGGCGGGCTCGGCGTCAAGGCGATGACCCTGGCCAACGAGGACCGTGGCGGCCTGGTCGGCGCCTTCATCGTCGAGGACGGCGACGAGGTCCTGTCGATCACCCAGGCCGGCCAGGTGGTCCGCAGCCCGATCAACGCGGACTTCCGCCCGACCGGCCGCTCGACCCAGGGCGTGCGCTTCGTGACGCCCAAGGGCAAGGACTCCGTCGCGGTCGTCGCCCGATCGGTCGAGGCCAAGGTCGACGAGGCCGAGGAGGAGGACGCGCTCGCTGAGTCGTCCGATGTGGACGCGGATGCAACAATCGATGCGACCACGACGACGGACCAGCCCGGGGATGAGGACGCATGACGGACCGTTCAGCCGAACGCGCCCCGGCGCGACCGGCCCGTGACGCGGGCCGCGAGCGCTCCAGCGACGAGACCGCCGTACGACCGCCCCTGAAGGAGCGGGTCCAGGCCAAGCTCGGCAGCGCGGCTGACGAGCACAAGGCGAATTCCGCGCCGGAGTCGACCAAGGCGGCGAAGAAGGCCGCCCGGGGCGGGCGTCCGCCGCGGCGGGCCCGGCTCCGTCTGACCCGGATCGACCCGTGGTCGGTGATGAAGACGTCGTTCCTGCTCTCGATCGCCTTCGGCATCGTCACGATCGTGTCGGTGCTGATGGTCTGGAGCGTGCTCGACGCCGCCGGTGTCTGGGACTCGATCAACACCTCGGTCCGCGACATCCTCGGCGGCGACACCGCCCAGGACTTCGACGTCGAGAACTACGTCGGCACCTCGCGCGTCGTCGGCTTCACGATGCTGATCGCCGTGGTCGACGTGGTGCTGCTGACCGCGATCGCGACTCTCGGGGCCTTCCTCTACAACATGGCCGCGGCCCTCCTGGGCGGCATCGAAGTCACCCTGGCCGAGGACAACTGACCTGCGGCTTCCTCGTTTTGTCGGGCTCCTCAGGGGTGGGGTAGTGTCACCCCTCGGTCGCCCGGCGACCGCCTCCGGCCCTGGCCGGGAGCGGGCCTATAGCTCAGACGGTTAGAGCGCTTCCCTGATAAGGAAGAGGTCACAGGTTCAAGTCCTGTTAGGCCCACCAGCACCACCCCGCCCCGCGCACCAAGGAGCCGCTGTGAAGAAGCTCGTCCTCCTCGCGCTGGCCGCCGCCGGCGCCGTCCTCGCTAAGAGGAAGATCGACGAGGGCAAGGCCGAGCAGGCCCTCTGGGCCGAGGCCACCGACGCGGTCACTCGCAAGGCCTGACCGCCCACCCTGCTTCACCATGAGGGGCCTTGGCGCAATTGGTAGCGCACCTGCTTTGCAAGCAGGGGGTTAGGGGTTCGAGTCCCCTAGGCTCCACCAGACCTCCCGTTCGTCGGACTTGGCCTTGGCGCAACTGGTAGCGACTCTGCCGATCTTGGGCTTGGCAAGCAGGGGGTGAGGGGTTCGAGTCCCCTAGGCTCCACCAGTTCCTGACAGCGCGGCGTACTCCGCCGGGTCGTGGGCGGAGAAGACCGTGACGTCGTCACGGTGCGCGGCGTACAGCTCGCGGAGCCGCTCCTGGTTGCTGTGCCGCAGGTGCGAGTCGGCCTGCGTGAGGCTCTGGAAGAGGCGGAGTCCCGGCGGGCAGGTGCGTGGTGTCTCCTTCTCGCCCGCCGCGAAGTAGGCGTCACCGGCGTGCAGCAGCCATCCACCTCCGGGCCGGGCCACCGCCACCGCGCTGTGGCCGCGGCTGTGGCCGGCCAGCGGGACCAGCAGGACGTCGTCGCCCAGGACGGTGACCGACTCCAGGCCGAGCCAGGAGTCACCCGCGGTGTGGTGGCGGACCCAGCGCGGCCCGTGGGCCCACTGGGGGGAGCGGTAGCGGCCGCGCTCCTTCAGGGTGGGGTGCAGGGCCGCGTCCAGTTCGGCGGCGTGCACGTGGACCCGGGCGAACGGGAAGTCACCGATGCCGCCGGCGTGGTCGAGGTCGAGATGGGTGAGGACGACGTCGGTGACGTCGGCGGGATCGTGGCCCAGCCGGCGCAGCTGGGCGATCGCGGTCTCGGCTGGGTCGAGGACCGGGCGCAGGATCGCCCGGAACGGCTGGCCGAGCCGCCTCGGGTCCGCAAGGTCGCCCGTGCCGAAGCCGGTGTCGACGAGGAGCAGGCCGTCGGGCCGCTCGACGAGCAGGCAGTGCGCGACCACGGTCCTCGGCATCGCGCGACCACCGAAGGTCAGCGCGGGGCGGAAGGACGCGCAGTTCAGGTGGGTGACGCTCACGGGGGCATCGTGACGGCCGACAGGCGTCTAGTCCAGGGCGACCAAGAGTGAGGAACCGTCTCACAGAAGGTCCGCGAGCCCTAGCATCCGAACACGTGGACTCCCATCTGAAGAAGAACCCTCTGCGACGCGGCCTCGTGGCCGCCCTGGCCGCTGCGGCCCTCCTCGTCCCGGTCGTCTCGGCCGGACCGGCCGCAGCCGTGCCGGACGACGGGCGTGGCGTCGTCGTCGTCAAGGTCGTCGACCAGGCCGGCAAGCCGGTGACCGCCATCGTCGAGCTGTACAAGTCCGGCGAGGCCGACCCCGATGGACTGACCGGGACCTTGACGCCGCCCAACACGACCACGTTCGATGCCACCGAGGTGGGTCGGTACGGCGTGAGCACCATGAGCCCCTGGGGCGGCCTGAGCTGCCACGGAGTCACCCCGTGCAACTACCTGGGGATGCAGGGCGCGCCGGGTGCCACGACCGTGTCGGTCCCCGGCGTCCTCCCGGTCACCGACTCCGAGACCCCGGCCGTCTACACCGTCCGTCTGGCCGCGCCCGGGACGATCACCGGGACGGCCGCCGTCGGCAAGCGCCTGACCATGACCTGGTCGCCGACCATGAAGAACCTCATCGACACCTACACCCTGGTGGGCGCCGGTGCGCTCGCCCCCGGCGTCCAGTGGCTCCGCGACGGCGTGGCGATCCCGAACGCGATCGGCAACACCTACGACCCGACCGGGGCCGACGCGGGACGCGTGGTGTCCGCTCGGCTGAGCTACCCGAGCTCGGTCGTCCTGGTGCCGGGGGCCGGCTTCGATGCCGCCCCCCGCACCATCGGGGGTCGGAGGGTCGCCCGGGCCACGAGCGTCACCACCGTCGACGTCTTCCGCAAGAAGGTCGTGCAGGGCCGCTCGCCGGGTCTGCGAGTCGACGTGACGGCCGGCGACCTGCCCGCCACCGGCAAGGTCAAGATCAAGATCGGCAAGCGCACCTACCAGAAGACGCTGCGCAACGGCTCGGCGCGGGTGCCGGTCCCGGGCACGCTCAAGCCGGGTCGCTACAAGGTCGTCGCCACCTACCTGGGCAACGCGTCGTACAGCGCCTCGAAGGGCACCGGCCGTTTCTCGGTCGTGCGCAAGGGCTGACGCACCCGAGCTCGGGCACCCCCGCGCCCTGCGGGGGTGCTCGACGCCGCACCCGGACGACGCCCGAGTCGCCGGCCTCCCTCCTGGAGCACTCGATGAAGAACCCTCTACGCCGGCGTGCCGCCGTCGTGATCGCATGCGTCCTCGCCTCGACCCTCGGCGCCCTTCCGGCGATGGCCGAGGAAGGTGATGGCAAGGGCTCGCTGCGCGTCACGATCCTCGATCCCACCGGTGCGCCCGTCGACGCCCAGCTCTTCCTGATGAAACAGGGGGCGGGTCCCGGCAGCGGCGGTCTCAACGGCGTGCGGGTCGCGCCGGGGACCTTCGACTTCGTCGACGTCCCCGCCGCTCGGTACGGCGCCTACACCATGTCGCCCTGGGGTGGCATGACCTGCGCCGGGATCGATCCGTGCGACTACTTCAGCCTGCAGGTCGAACCCTCCCCGGTCTCGGGAGCCGTGACGGTGGACGACGTCGAGACGCCCGCCCGGCTCACCATCCGCCTGGCCCCTCCCGCGGCCGTCAGCGGGTCGCGGGTGATCGGCCAGCGGCTGCGGGTGACCTGGTCCCCGCAGATGGCCACGATGATCGCCGAGCTGAGCGCTTCCGGAGGGATCGCGCTGCCGACCGTGCAGTGGCTCCGGAACGGCGTGGTCATCCCACACGAGCTCGGGGTCACCTACGAGACGACCCGCGCCGACCTGGGTCGCGTCCTGAGCGTGCGGCTCTCCTACCCGGCGGGCAGCTTCTGGGACCACCGGAGCGAGGACTGGTCGCCCCGCACGGTCGTCGGCGGAAGGATCGCCAAGATCACCAGCCGTACGACGGTCGACGTGTTCCGCAAGAAGGTCCTCCCGGGCCGCACACCCGGAATCCGGGTCGAGGTGAGCGCCGGGAACCTGCCCGCGACCGGCAGGGTGCGGATGAAGCTCGGCCGGCTCACCGTCACCAAGACGCTGCGCAACGGGTCGGCACGGTTGGCGGTCCCGCGCAGCCTGAAGCCACGTCGCTACCGGGTCGTCGCGACCTTCCTCGGGAGCTGGTCGTCCAGCCCCTCGACGGGGACCGGCACGTTCAAGGTCGTTCGCCGGCGCTGATCCACCGGTCGAGCCGTCGGGGCACCCCCGTAACCTGAGGGGGTGCCCCGACTGCTCGCCCCACGCTTCTGGGGCGCGCACCTGCTGGCGCTGGTCCTCGTCGGGACGGCGTGCCTGCTGGGCTACTGGCAATACGACTCGTGGCAGGAGCGCCGGGCCGCGGAGGCCGCGGACCTGAGCGATCTCGAGCCCGAGCCGCTCGTGGACGTGCTCGGTCCGGACGACCCCTTCCCCGGCGACAAGGTGGGGCAGCCGGTCGAGGTCAGCGGCACCTGGGTGCCGTCGGGCACGGTCTACGTCTCCGGGCGCGAGCACGCCGGGGTGGACGGCTACTGGGTCGTCACGCCGCTGGCCGTAGGAGCTGCGGACGCGCCCGCGCTGCCCGTCGTACGCGGGTGGGTGGCCGAGCCGGACGAGGCGCCGGCTCCGCCGAGCGGTACGACGGACCTGGTGGCCTGGCTGCAGCCGACCCAGGGCACCAACGAGGTCGACACCGACCGGAGCGACGACATCCTCCCGCAGGTCCGCACCGCCGACCTGATCCAGCGCGTCGACCAGGACCTGTACGGCGCCTACGGCGTCGCCACCGAGCCCCTCGACGGGCTCGAGCCCGCCACGCTCGAGCAGCTGCCCCCGGCCGGCACCTTCACCGCGCTGCGCAACCTGCTCTACGCGATCGAGTGGTGGGTCTTCGGCGCGTTCGCGGCCTTCATCTGGTGGCGCTGGGTGCGCGACGTCACGCGCGCGGAGGACGACGCCGAGTCCGCCGGGACCCGGCCGGAGCCCGACCCGGTACCGTCGGAGCCGTGAACCGGAACCTCGCCGCCTACCGGGTGATGGCCTCGATCGTCGGCGTCCTGCTGGTCGTGCTGATCCTGGTCGGCGTGCCGCTCGCCAACTTCGACGGGTCCGGCATGTGGGGCGTCTTCGGGGCCACGCCCTCCCTGGTGACGCCCGGCTCCGACGTCCAGCAGGTCGGCGAGGCGATCACCGAGTACCTCGGGGTCGCCCACGGGTGGCTCTACATGATCTTCCTGGTCAGCGCCTTCCTGCTGGCCCGCAAGGAGGCGTGGGAGCCGTCCTTCACGATCGTCACGCTGGTCTGCGGCACCATCCCGGTGCTGAGCTTCTGGGCCGAGCACCGGGCGACCAGGCGGGTCCGCCTCCAGGCCGCCGCCGACGCGCACGCCGACCAGCCGGTGACCTGAGCCCATGACCACCGCGTTCGTGCTCGGAGGCGGTGGCGTGCTGGGTGCGGTCGAAGTCGGGATGCTGCGCGCGCTCCTCGAGCGCGAGATCGTCCCCGACCTGGTGCTGGGCACCAGCGTCGGCGCCCTCAACGGCGCCCTGGTCGCGCGCGAGCCCGCGCTCCCGGTCATCGAGCGGATGACCGACCTCTGGCGCACGGCCAACGACGCCGGCCGCCAGGTGTACGGCGACAAGCCGCTGCGGACCGTGCGCCGCGCCGTGTCGAGCGGCGGCACCCACCTCTACTCCTCGAAGCCGTTGAAGCAGCGGCTGGCCGACGAGCTCGGCGACGTCACCTTCGAGGAGCTGCCCGTCCGCTTCCAGGTCTGCGCCGCCAGCATCGAGCGGGCCGCCGAGCACTGGTTCAGCACCGGACCGGTCGTGGACGCCGTGGTGGCGAGCGCCGCCGTACCCGGGCTGCTGCCGCCGGCCGAGGTCGGCGGGGAGCACTACCTCGACGGCGGCATCGTGAACTCGATCCCGCTGGGCCGCGCCGTCGCGCTCGGCGCGACCCGGGTGTTCGTCCTCCAGGTCGGCCGCTTCGACCGGCCGCTGAGCGTCCCGCGCCGGCCGTGGGAGGTCGCCCGGGTGTCCTTCGAGATCGCCCGACGGCACCGGTTCGTGCGCGAGCTCGACGAGCTGCCCGCCGGCGTCGACGCGCACGTGCTCCCCGCGCGCGGCACGTCCACCCGCGACGACACCTTCTTCGGCAGCAAGGACTTCTCGACCGTCCAGCG
This sequence comes from Nocardioides sp. CCNWLW216, assembly GCF_037120545.1. Taxonomy (NCBI): domain Bacteria; kingdom Bacillati; phylum Actinomycetota; class Actinomycetes; order Propionibacteriales; family Nocardioidaceae; genus Nocardioides; species Nocardioides sp. CCNWLW216. The sequence continues at coordinate 278,750 of NZ_JBBBBJ010000003.1, read as the reverse complement.
GCGGATCGACGCGACGTACGACGCCTGCGCGGCGTACCTCGACGAGCAGGGCTGAGCCGTGCTCATCTGGGCCGTGCGTCGCTTCGTGGTCGCGCCGGCCGTGGTCGGCCTGACCGTGCTGATGTGGATCTCGCTGCCGCTGTGGCTGGTCGGGGCCGCGGCGCTGTCGCCGCTGCTACCCGGACGGTGGCGGGCGCTGCGCGTGCTCTGGCTGGTGGTCTTCTACCTGAGCATCGAGACGGTCGTGCTGCTGATCATGTGGGGCGCCTGGTTCGCCTCCGGCTTCGGCCGGGCCATCCGCCGTCCCTACTGGGAGGGGATCCACTACGACCTGGTGCAGGGCGTGATGTGGGTCTTCTTCCGCGAGTCCAGGCGGGTGCTCCGGCTGAGCATCGAGACCGACGGGCCCACGCCGGACGCGCACCCCGGGGTCCCGATCCTGGTCTGCTGCCGGCACGCGGGACCCGGCGACTCGTTCACCCTCATCCACGCGCTCATGCACTGGTACGGCCGGGAGCCGCGGGTGGTCCTCAAGGACACCCTGGCCTGGGACCCGATGTTCGACGTGGTGCTCAACCGGATCCCGGCCCGCTTCATCACCCCGAACCCGGCGGAGGGCGAGGACCTCGAGTCGCAGATCGCCGCGCTGGCCGACGGGCTCGACGAGAACGACGCGTTCGTGATCTTCCCGGAGGGCGGCAACTTCACCCCACGGCGCCGGGACCGGGCGATCGCCCGGTTGCGCCGGATCGGCATGGAGCGGATGGCCGAGCGGGCCGAGTCGATGATCCACGTCCTCGCGCCCCGGCCGGGCGGCTTCCTCGCGGCACTGGACGCCGCGCCCGACGCCGACGTCGTGCTGGTCGCGCACACCGGGCTCGACCATCTGCTCACCGTCGGCGACGTGTGGCGCGAGCTGCCGATGGACAAGCGGATCGTGATGCGGTGGTGGCAGGTGCCGCGCGCCGAGATCCCCGAGGACCGCGAGGAGCGGATCGACTGGCTCTACGGGTGGTGGGAGCGGATCGACCTCTGGATACAGCAGAACCGGCCCGAGGATCTCCCCTCGGACCGGTCCTGACCTGCTGCTGCTACTTCTTGCCCTCGTCGATCGAGACGACCTCGGCCGGCTCGTCGGGCGTGGTCACGTCGTGGGCGCCCTCCGCCTGGTCGGCGATGGCCTCGTCGGGGGCCGCGCCCGCCGGGTCGTCGGCCGGGGTGACCTTGGGGGCACCCGGGGCCTTCGGGGAGGTCGGGCCCGCCGGCGGCGGTGCCGGGACGTACGACGACTGCCAGCTGTCGCTCTGCTTGCCGCCCTGCAGCTTCTTGGCCGCATAGCCGACGCCGCCGGCGACGATCGCGAACAGCGCGATCTTCTTCAGCTTGCCGCCCTTCTTCTTCGGCGGCTCACCCTTCAGCTCGGCGACCTTCTGGTCGGCGAGATCCTTGACGGCGCTCGCCTTCTCACCGGCGATCGCAGCGCCGGAGGCGATCAGCGGCACCGCGCGGGCGCGCGCGTCCGCGACGACGGGAGCCGCCTTGTCCTTCGCGTCGCTGGCTGCCGCGGCGGCCCGGACCCGGGCGTCGGCGAGCGCGGGGCCCGCCTTCTTCTGGGCGTCGTGCAGGGCCGGCCGGGCGGTGTCGTTGACGAAGTCCTCGACGACGTCGACGGCCTGCGCGAACGCGGCCTCCACCTGGGGGCGGACCGAGTCGACGTAGTCCGAGGCCTGGTCGAGGAGGCTCTTCTTCTTGCGGAGACGCATCGCGTCACTTCCTCTCGTTCGGTCGTTGCCATTCGATCATGTCGCGCAAGCGGCGACCTGCGCGGCGAGCACCCACTCCGAGGGGATGCTTGCGGACCGTGCGAGGATCGACGAGGCACGACGAGAGATCGTCGTGCCCTCCGCAGTACCCACTTACCCCCGCGTCGTCACACCAGAAGGGCAGTCATGGCTGACCAGCAGGCCATCCTCCACACCAACAAGGGCGACATCGTCATCACGCTCTTCCCGAACCACGCGCCCGAGACGGTCGCCAACTTCGTCGGCCTGGCCACCGGCGAGAAGTCGTACGACGCGGGCAACGGCAAGACCGGCCCGTTCTACGACGGCCTCGGCTTCCACCGCGTCATCGACGGCTTCATGATCCAGGGCGGCTGCCCGCTCGGCACCGGCACCGGCGGCCCGGGCTACACGTTCAAGGACGAGCCGCACCCCGAGCTCACCTTCGACAAGCCCTACCTGCTCGCGATGGCCAACGCCGGCCCGGGCACCAACGGCTCGCAGTTCTTCGTCACCGTCGGGGCGACGACCTGGCTGAACTTCAAGCACACGATCTTCGGCGAGGTCGCCGACCAGGCCTCGCGCGACGTCGTCGACGCGATCGCCAAGGTCAAGACCGGTCCGATGGACCGCCCGGTCGAGCCGGTCGTGTTCGAGTCGGTCGAGATCGTCAACGCCTGACCCTCTCCGTCCGTGACCCAGCCTCCGATGCCCCAGGCCGGGGTGCCCACGTGTTACCGGCACCCCGGCCGGGAGTCGCACATCCGCTGCCAGCGCTGCAGCCGGCCGATCTGCCCCGACTGCATGCGCGACGCCGCCGTGGGCTTCCAGTGCCCTGAGTGCGTCGCGGAGGGACGTCGTACGACCCGCCAGGCCCGCACGGCGTACGGCGGGCTCCGGCCCACCAACGCCTCGATCACCACGATGGTGCTGATCGGCCTCAACGTGGCCGTCTTCGGGATGATCCAGCTGACCGGGCGCTACGGCTCCCGGCTCTACGAGCTCTTCGCGCTCACCCCCACCGGCACGTGCAGCGTGAGCGACGGGTCGGGGTACTTCCCCGGCGTCACGTCGGAGGGACTGTGCAGCACCGTCGCCGGGACCCGCTGGGTGCCCGGCGTGGTCGACGGCAGCTACTGGCAGCTGGTCACCACGATGTTCACCCACGTGGAGATCTGGCACATCGGGCTGAACATGCTCGCGCTCTACATGCTCGGTCCGCAGATCGAGCTCGCGGTGGGCCGGATCCGGTTCCTCGCCCTCTACCTGCTGTCCGGCCTGGCCGGCTCGGCGCTGGTCTACTGGCTCGCCGACCCGGAGGGCTCGACCGTCGGAGCCTCGACCGCGGTCTTCGGCCTGATGGGCGCGCTGCTCGTCATCGCCCACAAGGTCGGCGGCGACGTGCAGCAGATCCTGCTGCTGCTCGCGGTCAACGCGGTGATCACCTTCACCATCCCGAACGTCTCCTGGCCCGGTCACCTCGGCGGCTTCCTGGGCGGGGTCGTCATCTCGGGCGTGCTCGTCTACGCGCCCCGCGGGCCACGGCGCGCGGCCTTCCAGGCCTGCGGTCTGGTCACCGTGACCGCGCTCCTCGCGCTCGCGGTCATCGCCCGGTCGGCCGCACTGGCCTAGACCGAACCGCGCCCGCAGGAATCGAGCCCTGGCCTCCCGGATACCGGGGGGCCAGGGCTTCGTCGTATGCCCCCCGTGTTCTCCACAGCTGTGGAACAACATGTGGAGAACTACACCGATGTAGTTCTCCACAGGCTTGTCCCCAGGTGTGCAAAAACCGCCCGCCACCACGGAGGTGACGGGCGGTGCGTGTCGTGCTAATCGCGGAACCAGGGTGGGTCTCGTCATCCCCGTCGCGGCCTCGTTCCTCAGCCGCGGGGTCTCCTCGACCGTCTCCGGAGACGGCAGCTCGCTCCTTGGTCGCGACCTGCCTGCCGGCTCACTCCCAGCGCGTGGCGAAGGTGAAGCCGATCGCCATGAAGCCGATGCCGACGAAGAGGTTCTTCTGGCCCAGGTCGTTGAGGATCGGGATGCCGCCGGTGTCGGCGGAGTCGCTGAACACGTAGAACGTGCAGATCCAGATCAGGCCGATCAGGAAGCAGCCCAGCATGCCCACCACGACGCCGCGGCCGCGGCCGAGCGGGGTGGAGGGGTGGGCCGAGACGGCCAGGCCCAGCAGCAGGGCGCCGAAGCCGATCAGGTAGTTCCAGTCGCCAAGGTCGGCCATGAACTTCGGGCTGCCGGCGTCGGGCACCGGAATCGCGGTGGGATCGACCCGGACGGCGATGTAGTAGTACGCCATCCAGGCGATGCCCAGCACGATCAGCACCAGCGCGACGACGAACCGTGCCGAGAGCACGGGCCCACGGGCCGGGTCGGCAAAGGTCGGGGTGGCCTTCGACTTGGACACTGGTCTTGCTCCTCGGTTCGCGACGCGCCCGGGACGTCCGCCCACGGGTCGCGGGCTACCTTAGTCGGCGTGACGTCCGAGCACCCGCACGCGGGTACCTCCCGCTGGCGCAGGCTGCTGCGTTTCCGGGGCCCGTGGACCCTCGGGACGCCCGTGGTGGTGCTGCTGTGCGGGTCGCTCTTCGTCGTCAGCGCCCAGAACAGCGACGGCACCGACCTGCGTCCGGGGCGCTACACCGATCTCGCCGACCTGGTCCGGGCGGAGTCGGACCGCTACCAGCGGCTCCAGGACCGGGTCAGCGACCTGACCGAGGACGTCACCGCGCTGACCGAGTCGGTCAACGACCGGAGCGTCAACCGCTATCGCCGCCAGATCGCCCGCTTCGAGGACCCGGCCGGCCTGGTCGAGCGCTCGGGGGAGGGTCTGACCATCACCCTCACCGACTCGCCCGAGGAGCTGGTCGAACAGGCCACCGCGACCGGTGGTCGGCTCAGCAACTACGTCGTGCACCAGCAGGACATCCAGGCCGTGGTCAACGCGCTCTGGACCGGCGGGGCCGAGGCGGTCACGGTGATGGGCAAGCGGATCGTGTCGACCACGGGCATCAAGTGCATCGGCAACTCGGTGTTCCTGCAGGGCCGGCCCTACTCCCCGCCGTACGTCATCTCGGCGGTCGGGGACCAGGACGCCCTGCTGTCGTCGGTCGCCGACGACACGAACCTGCAGACCTACCGTCAGCAGGCCGACGACCCCGAGATCGCCATCGGCTGGGAGCTGGAGGTCGAGGACGACGTCACCGCCCCGGCTTACGACGGCCTGCTCGACCTGTCGTACGCCGAGCCGATGGAGTGACCGGTCCGGTCGAGCGCTCGGTGCCCGGCAGGCCGTCCGTCGGGTCGGTGGGGTCGGTCGGGACGCCCGGGTCCGTGGGGGTCGGCGTGGGGGTCGGCGTCGGGGTGGGCGTCGGGGTCGGCTCGACGTAGGTCGAGACGGTGAGGTAGACGATCGTCTGGTCGTCGTACTCCTTGCCGGCGGCGGGGTCCTGCTCGAAGACCTGGCCGTTCGGGACGTCGGGGTTGCCGTCGTCCTCGAAGAAGCGCGGGACGAAGCCGAGGTCCTTGACGATCTGCTCGGCCTCCTGACGGGTCCGGCCGACCAGGTCGGGCAGCGTCTCACGGCCGTCGGAGAAGTAGACGGTGACCGTGGAACCGGTGGTCACGGGCGTGCCGGGCGGCGGTGCGGTCCGGATCACGACGTCCTTGTCCTCGTCGGACTTCTCCTCCTTCTCATCCGGCACCAGGCCCAGCTCCGCGAGCCGTTGCTTGACCTCGTCGCGACTCTGGCCGACCAGGTCCACGGGCACGTTGACCTGGGGCCGGCCGGTGGAGATGGTGAAGCCGACGGTGGTGCCGGGGTCGACGAACAGGCCGGCCGTCGGCTCCTGAGAGCCGGGGATGACCCGGTTGGCGGGGACCTCGGTGCTGGCCTCGCGGGCGATCGTCCCCACGGCCAGGCCGGCGTCCCCGATCGCCGCGCGGGCCGCGCGCTCGGTCATCCCGGCCAGGTCGGGGACCTCCTCGTCCTGGGGAGCCGGCGGGAAGAGCTTGGGCCACAGCAGCACGCCACCGACGATCAGCGCGATCAGCAGCAGGCCCAGGCCGACGAGCAGGCCGGTGCGCGGACCGGTGCGCTCCTCGGCCTCCGGGAGCGGGGTGGCGGCGGTCGTCGGACCGGCGACCGGCGCGACGACGGTGGTGGCCGAGGTCGGCGGGGCCGGGGGAGGCACGGTGGCCTGCACCGGACGGCCGGCGAGGTAGCGCTCGATGTCGCTGCGCATCGCCGCGGCCGACTGGTAGCGGTCCTCCAGACGCTTGGTCAGCGCCTTCATCACGATGGCGTCGATCTCGGGGGCCAGCGAGGTGTCGTGGTCGGACGGCGGCAGGGCCTGCTCGCGGACGTGCTGGTAGGCGACCGCGACCGGGCTGTCGCCGACGAACGGCGGGCGCCCCGTCAGCAGCTCGTAGAGCAGGCAGCCGGCGGAGTAGACGTCCGAGCGGGAGTCGACGGTCTCGCCGCGGGCCTGCTCGGGGGAGAGGTACTGGGCGGTGCCGACGACCGCGGCGGTCTGGGTCATCGTGTTGGCGGCGTCGCTGATCGCCCGCGCGATCCCGAAGTCCATCACCTTCACGTCGCCGCTGGGCGTGAGCATCACGTTGCCGGGCTTGATGTCGCGGTGGATGATCCCGGCGCGGTGGCTGTAGTCGAGGGCGGCGAGCACGCCGCTGGTGATCTCGAGCGCGCGCTCGGGCAGGATCTTGCGGCCCTCGCGCAGCACGTCGCGCAGCGTGCGGCCGGCGACGTACTCCATCACGATGTAGGGCTGGGAGACGCCCGAGCCGTCGCTCGCGGGCTCCTCGCCGGTGTCGTAGACGGCCACGATCGAGGGGTGGTTGAGCGAGGCCGACGACTGCGCCTCGCGGCGGAACCGGGCCTGGAAGGTGGCGTCGCTGGCCAGGTCGGTGCGCAGCCGCTTCACGGCGACGACCCGGCCCAGGCGGGTGTCGGTGCCCTTGCGGACCTCCGCCATCCCTCCTCGGCCGAGGAGCTCGCCGAGCTCGTAGCGTCCGCCGACCGTCGTCGGCTGTGGGCTGCTCATCGGGGTGCGACCTCCCGGTCGGTCTGGGGGCTCTGGCCGGCGGCGGGGGTGCTCGCACCCGCCGCGGGTGCGGACTCGGTGGGGCTCGGGGTCTCCGACGGGGTCGGCGTCTCGGACGGAGTCTCGCTGGGCTCCTCGGACGGCTCCTCCGACGGCGTCTCGCTCGGCTCCTCGGTGGGCTCGGGCTCCTCGGACGGGGTCGGCTCCTCGCTGGGCTCCTCCTCGGGGACCGGGCCCCAGTAGGAGACCCGGACCTGCTCACCCTCGTCGAGCCGGCCCGACGGGTCGACCGACGAGACGTTGCCCTCGGTCCGGTCGCCGGGGTTGTCGACCTCCCTGGTGTCCACCCGCAGGCCGAGCTCGCCCAGCTCGTCGGCCACCTCGCCGACCGGGCGACCGACGTAGTCGCTCTCCCGGATCGTGATCTCCCCGGTGTCGGCCGGCGGGGACGAGCTGTCGTCGTCGCCACCCCGGGTGGCGAGCACCGCGGCGGTCACGGCGACGACGCCGAGCAGGACCAGCAGCAGCACGACCAGCCAGCGGGTACGACGGCCGTCGCTCGCGTCGTCCTGCGCCGGCGTGGTCGTCGTCGGCGCCGGGGTCGGAGCCGGCACGGGAGCGCCGAGCACCTGCGTCTGCTGGGTGGGGGGCGCGACCACGGGCGCGACGACCTGGGTCGCGGCGTCGGCCGCGGGGTCGCGGAGCGCCGCGGCGAACGCGGCGCCGTCGGCGTACCGCTCCGCGGGGTCCTTGGCCAGCGCCCGTCGTACGACGCGGGCGAGGTCGTCCGGCACGCTCGCCGGGAGGTCCGGCACCGGGTCGTGCAGGTGCGCGAGCGCGGTCGCGACCGGCGACTCCTTGTCGAAGGGCCGGCGACCCACCAGGCACTCGAACGCGACCACGCCCAGCGCGTAGACGTCGGAGGCGGGGGTCGCGGTCTCGCCGCGGGCCTGCTCGGGGGAGAGGTACTGCGGCGTGCCCATGACCTGGCCGGTCTGGGTGATGCCGAGCCCCTCGGTGGCGCGGGCGATGCCGAAGTCGGTGATCTTCAGCTGGCGGTCGGGCGTGACCAGCAGGTTGGCGGGCTTCACGTCGCGGTGCACGATGCCGGCGCGGTGGGCGACGCCGAGCGCGTCACCGGCCTGGGCGAGCAGCTCGCGGGTCGGCACCGGGTCGAGCCCGGAGCCGACGCGCAGCAGCGCGGACAGCGGCTGGCCGTCGACCAGCTCCATCACCAGGAAGGGACGGGGGATCCCGGAACCGTCGGCCGCGTCGGCCTCGCCGAAGTCGTAGACCGAGGCGATGTTCGGGTGGTGCAGGGCGGCGGCGTGCCGGGCCTCGGTCTCGAAGCGCGAGCGGAAGGCAGGGTCGTCGGCGTACTCGGTCTTGAGGAGCTTGACCGCCACCTCGCGGCCCAGCGTGGTGTCGGTCGCCCGCCACACCTCGCCCATGCCGCCGGTCGCGATCCGGCTGCGCAGCAGGTAGCGCCGCGCGTCGTCGGCGTACGTCTCGGGGGTTCCGGTCGTCACTTGATCACCGCTTCCATGACCGCCTTCGCGATCGGTCCGCCGATCACGCCGCCGCCGATCTCGCCGCGCGGGATGTCGGCCTTCTCGATCATCACCGCCACCGCCACCTCGGGGTCGTCGGCGGGGGCGAACGACACGAACCAGGCGTACGGCGAGACGTCGTCCTGGCCACTCTGCGCCGTGCCGGTCTTGCCCGCCACCTGGACGCCGGGGATGGCCGCCGGGCTCGCGGTGCCGTCGTTGACCGTGTAGGTCATCAGGTCGGTCAGCACCTTGGCCGTCGACGACTCCACCGCGCGCGAGAACTCCTCGGGCTGGGTGGTCTCCACGACGTCGAGGTCGGCCGACTGCACCTCGTCGACGACGTAGGGCCGCATCACGACGCCGTTGTTGGCGATCCCGGCCGCGACCATCGCCATCTGCAGCGGGGTCGCGCGGACCTCGTACTGGCCGATGCCGGCCTGGCCGGTCTGCGGCTCGTTCGCGCCGTCGGGGAACACCGACGTGGCCTGCGGGCGCAGGTCCTCGAGGTAGTCCTGGTTGAAGCCGAAGGCCTCGGCCTGCTCGCGCAGCTTGTCCTCACCGACCTGGACCGCCAGCTGGGCGAAGGTGGTGTTGCAGGAGTTGCCGAGCGCCTGGGTGAACGGGATCGTGTCGGTGCCGCAGGAGCGGCCCTCGTTGTCGATCAGCCCGGTGTCGCCGGAGGTCTGAGGCAGCTGGTACTCCGTGCCGCCGGGGACCTGGTCGTCGGCCGACTCGGCCAGCCCGTCCTCGATCGCGGCGGCCGCGGTGACCAGCTTGAAGGTCGAGCCGGGCGGCAGGGTCTTCTGGGTGCCGCGGTTGAGCATCGGCTCGGAGTCGTCGGTGGTCAGCTGCTTCCAGGCCCGGTCCACGGAGGCCTTGTCGTGGGAGGCCAGCTTGTTGGGGTCGTACGACGGAGCGGTGACCATCGCCAGGATCTTGCCGGTCTTGGGCTCCAGCGCCACGACCGAGCCCTCGACGTCGCCCGGCACGTTCGACAGCGCCTCCGCGGCCGCGTCCTGGGCGGCCGGGTCGATGGTGAGCCGGATGTTGCCGCCCTGGGTGCCCTTGTTGCTCAGCAGGTCGACCAGCCGGGTGACGAAGAGGCGGTCGTCCTCGCCGGAGAGCACGTCGTTCTGGGTGCGCTCCAGCTGGCTGGCGCCGTACGCGTAGGCGAAGAAGCCGGTGAGCGGGGCGTACTTGAAGGGGGCGTTGTAGGTGCGCTGGAACTCGTACTGGTCGTCGACCGGGACGCTCTCGGCGATCGCCTCGCGGCCGACGATGATCGAGCCGCGCTCGCGCGAGAAGGCGGCGTCGAAGACCCGCTGGTTCTCGGCCCGGTCGTTGAGGGCCTCGCTGCGGAAGTACTGGAGGTACGTCGCGTTGGCCATCAGTGCGAGGAACAGCACGAGGCAGAAGATCGAGATGGTGCGGATCGGCTTGTTCACAGTCGGATCACCTGGGTCGACTCGTCGTCGGCGGACTCGTCGTCGGTGGAGAGGTCCGGGAGGGGGCGGCGGGCCAGGTCGGAGACGCGCAGCAGCAGCGCGATGATCACCCAGTTGGCGATCAGGGACGACCCGCCGGCGGAGAGGAACGGGGTGGTCAGGCCGGTGAGCGGGATCAGCCGGGTGACGCCGCCGATGACCACGAAGACCTGGAGGGCGAAGACGGCGGCCAGGCCGGTCGCGAGCAGCTTGCCGAACCCGTCGCGGGAGATCAGGGCCGCGCGCAGGCCACGCTCCACGATGAGGCCGTACATCACCAGCACGGCGAGGACGCCGGTCAGGCCGAGCTCCTCGCCGATCGCGCCCATGATGAAGTCGGAGTTGGCGAACGAGATCCGCCACGGGCTGCCCTCGCCGAACCCGCGGCCGAGCAGGCCGCCCCAGGCCATGCCGAACATCGACTCGACCAGCTGGTCGCTGGTCGGTCCGGACTCGGGCCGGTAGTAGCTGAAGGGCGAGAGCCAGATGTCGAAGCGCTGCTGGACGTGGGAGAAGGCGTAGTAGCCGCCGGCGGCGCCGAGGGTGAACAGCATCCCGCCCACGACCAGCCAGCCCGGCCGCTCGGTGGAGACGTAGAGCATCACCAGGAACAGCCCGAAGAAGAGCAGGCTGGAGCCGAGGTCGCGCTGGAAGACCAGGACGCCGAGGCTGATCAGCCACATCACCAGGATCGGGCCGAGATCGCGGCCGCGGGGCAGGTCGACGAAGAGCACCCGGCGCCCGGCCAGGGCGAGCGCGTCGCGGTGGAGGACGAGGTAGCCGGCGAAGGTGATGACGAGCAGCAGCTTGGCGATCTCGCCCGGCTGGAAGCTGAACGGCCCGACGCCGATCCAGATCTTGGCGCCGTTGATGGTCTTGCCGAGGCCCGGGACCATCGGCAGCAGCAGCAGCACGATCGCCGCGAGGCCGCTGGTGTAGGTGAACCGGGTCAGCCGGCGGTGGTCGCGCAGCACGATCAGGGTCACCGCGAAGAGGATCACGCCGAGGGTCATCCAGGTGAGCTGCGCCCGGGCGACGTCCTTCGACGCGCTGCCCGCGGCCAGGTCGAGGCGGTGGATGACGGCCAGCCCGAGGCCGTTGAGCGCCGCGACGACCGGCAGCAGCACGGGGTCGGCGTACGGCGCGACGAAGCGGATGACCAGGTGGGCGGCGATGGTCAGGGCGGCCAGCCAGCTGCTGTAGCCGACCATGTCGGCCGGGACCTCGCCCTTCACGCCGATGCCGACGGCGGCGTACGCCCCGACGCCGACGGCGAGGGCGAGGACGAGCAGGAAGAGCTCGGCACCGCGCCGGCGGCGGTGCACGAAGCCCATCAGCCCGGACGTGCCGGGGGAAGCGGTCGGGGTGCTCATGGCGTCGACTCCGCCGGGGCCATCCGCTCGACGAGGTTCTCGACGATCTGGTGGGCGTCGTCGAGGGAGCCGTTGCCCATGCCCTCGCCCAACTGCTGCTGGTAGGTGTCGGCGAGCCGGTCGATCTCGACGTTGGTGGTCTCGTAGGGCTCCGAGAGCGAGAGGCCCGGCAGGTCGGCGTTGACCCCGCGGAAGATGACCACCTCGCCGTTCTCCTCGGCGACGTAGTACTGCTGCTGCGTCCACGACCAGGCCGCCGCGACGGCGATCCAGAGCAGGCCGAGCAGGGCCAGCGTGAGCAGGAGCCGCGAGAGCCAGACGAACCGCACCGGGGCGCGGGGGGCGTAGCGGGCCTGCTCGGGGTCGATCGGGTCGGCGTGGATCGCGTGGACGTCGTCGGGCAGGTCGGCGGGCACGGGCTCGAGCTCGCCGGTGTCGCCGGCGCGGCCGCGGAACATGCCGCCCGTGCGCGGGGCCCGGGTCGGCCGCCGGCGGAGCTCGGCGGCGGCGCCGACGAGCTGCGGCTGGAGCGGCTCGCCGTCCGCGTCGGTCGCGGGCGAGCCGTCGGACTCGACGACGTCGGCGACGATGCAGGTGACGTTGTCGGAGCTGCCGGCCTCCAGGCTGGCGCGGACCAGCTCGACCGCGGCGAAGTCGGGCGTGCCGGTGGCGAGGATCTCGGCCAGCCGGGCGTCGTCGAGCACGCCGCTGGCGCCGTCGCTGCACAGCAGCAGCCGGTCGCCGGCGACCAGCTCGAGGACGAACAGGTCGGGTTCGGCCTCGCGGACCCCGTCGAGGGCCTTGAGGATGATGTTGCGGTGCGGGTGGACCCGCGACTCGGCCTCGGTGATCCGGCCCTCGTCGATGAGGCTCTGGACGAAGGTGTGGTCGACGGTGAGCTGGCTCAGCTCGCCGTCGCGCAGCAGGTAGGCGCGGCTGTCGCCGACGTGGCCCAGGCCGATCCGCTGCCCGTCGAACAGCGCGACGGTGGCGGTGGTGCTGGTGCCGTTGAGCGCGGGGTCCTCGTCGACCAGCTCGGCGATCCGGTCGTGGGCCCGGTGCAGCGCCCCGGCGACGGCACCGAGCAGGTCCTCGCCCGGCTGCTCGTCGAGCTTGCGGAGCTGCTGCACGGCGGTGCTCGAGGCGATGTCGCCGCGGGCGGCGCCCCCGACCCCGTCGCAGACGGTGAGGAGCCAGGGGCCGGCGTACCCGGAGTCCTGGTTGTCGCGGCGGACCCGACCGACGTCGGAGAGCGCGGCGTACTGGAGGCGCAGCATCAGGGGAGACCCGTCACTTCCGGAGCTCCAGGATGGTCTTGCCGATCCGGACCTGGGTGCCGAGCGTGATCGTGGTCGGCTGGGTGATGCGGACGGTGCCGATGTAGGTGCCATTGGTGGAGCCGAGGTCCTCGACGAACCACTGGTCACCGGACGCGGCGATCCGGGCGTGCCGGGTCGAGACGTAGTCGTCGTCGAGGCGGATCGCGGCGTCGCTGCCCCGGCCGATCAGCACGGGCGCCAGGTCGAGGTCGGCGCGCTCGCCGGCGCTGGAGCCCTCGACGACCAGGACGTGGGTGGGGGCGCCGCGGCGCTTTGACGGGGGCTTGGCGGCCTTCTCCTTGCGGCGCGGCGCCTTGGCGCGCGCGGCCTCCGGGACCCGGGCGCCGAACATGTCGGAGCGGATCACCGAGATGGCCGAGAGCACGAAGATCCACAGGATCGCCAGGTAGGCGATCCGGACCAGCAGCAGGGTCAGCTCAGACATGACCGTCCTCCTCGACCACCCGGACGGTCATCGTGGTGTTGCCGATGCGGACCGTGGAGCCGTCGTCGAGCGGCGAGCGCTTGACCTTCTGGCCGTCCACGAGCATGCCGTTGGTCGAGCCGAGGTCGTGCACCTCGACCTGCACCTCTTCACCGCGGTCGGTGTGGCGCGTGTGCACCACGAACTCGACGTGGCGGCGGCTGACTCCGGGGTCGTTGATGCGCACGTCGGCCTCGGTGCCCCGCCCCACCACCAGGCTCGGCGGCTGGAGGGGGTGCTGGGTGCCGTTGATCTCGAGCATCGCCCGCGCGCGCCGTACCTGGGTGTAGGTGGAGCTGCCGGTGACCTTGGCCTGGGCCTGCCCCTTCACCCGGAATCGGCCGGTGGTGAGGTCGTCGGCCGCCTCGAACGCGATGGACACCGGGCCGGGGAAGACGTAGCCCTGGGTCTCGGCGTGCAGCGTCACCTGGGCGACCAGCTCGTCGGCCATCGCCGTGTCGTAGGGCGCGAGTCGGTCCAGGTCGACCGACGACAGCTCGACGTGGAAGTCGTTGGGGACCATCCGCCGGTCGCGGGAGAGGATCTGCGCGTTGTTGTCGCACTCGCGCTGCAGGGCCGCCGCGATCTCGACCGGCTGCACCGCGGAGCGGAACGCACGCGCGAAGGCACCGGAGATCATCTGCTCCAAGCGCTGCTCGAACTTCTGGAGCCCGCCCATCCGCGTTCCCCTCTCGTCCTCGCGCCCTGCCCCCACGGCAGGCCAACCGCCCCGACCTGGCGCCGGGTTGCGACCGATCGTAACGGGGTGCCGAGAGCGGGTGCCGGACCGCCGCACGCCGGTTTGGGAATGTGTCAGCGCCTGGGATACCGTGAGGCCGCTTCACGCGCGAGTGGCGGAACGGCAGACGCGCTGGCTTCAGGTGCCAGTGTCCGAAAGGGCGTGGGGGTTCAAATCCCCCCTCGCGCACGTGAAAGAAGGCCCCGGACGAGAGTCCGGGGCCTTCTGCTTTCCCGTTCCGCGACGCCGGACGGTGCGGCGGGCCCTAGGGTCAGCGACGTGAGCAACGAGGAGACCCGCAGCGACGCGGCGCAGGACCGAGGCAAGCAGGACGGGCGCAGTGGGTTCGACCGGTTCGTGGAGTCGGCGTACTTCCAGGTGAGCCGGGCGCCGTTCTTCGGCCTGTGCCTGCTGATCGTCGTGGCCTGGGCGGTGAGCTTCCCCCTCTTCCCGGACGCCAAGTCCTGGCAGGTGGTCATCCACACCGTCTCGAGCGTGCTCTCGCTGATGCTGCTGGTGCTGCTCGAGAACGCCGGACGGCGCAGCGAGGAGGCCGCGCAGGAGAAGCTGAACGTGATCGCCGAGGCCCTCTCGGACCTGATGTCGTCGCGGGCCCAGCAGGACCCCACCCTCGAGGAGTCGGTACGCCGGCTGCGCGACGCCGTGGGCCTCGAGGAACGGCACTGAGGAACGGCACTGAGGAACGGCACTGACGAACTTTCTCGGCCCGTGATGTCGAGAACGCCGGGACGGCTCCGTCCCTGGGGTGAGGACACCGACGACGGGGTCCCGGATCGAAGGAGACCGAGATGGCGAAGTACCTGCTGCTGAAGCACTACCGCGGCAACCCGACCCCGCACCCCGACGCGACGGTGCTGATGGACCGGTGGACGCCGGAGGAGATCGACGCGCACATCGCGTTCATGAACCACGTGGCCGACACCTTCCGCGAGCGCGGCGAGTTCGTCGACGCGCAGGCGCTCTCGCCCGAGGGCACCTTCGTGCGCTTCGGCGGGGAGGGGCGGCCGCCGGTGACCGACGGGCCCTTCGCGGAGACCAAGGACCTGATCGCCGGCTGGATGGTCATCGACGTCGACAGCCTCGAGCGGGCGCACGAGGCCGCGGCGTTCCTCTCCTCCGCCCCCGGCCAGGGCGGTCGGCCGCTGCACGAGTGGATCGAGGTCCGGCCCTTCCTCGACCACGATCCCTGCACCGTCACGGAGTGAGCGTGGACGACCTGCTGCGGGACCTGGCGCCGCAGGTCCTGGGCGTCCTGGTCCGTCGCGGGGCCGACTTCGCGACGGCCGAGGACGCCGTGCAGGAGGCCCTTCTCGAGGCGGTACGACGCTGGCCCGACGACCCGCCCGCGGACCCGCGGGCGTGGCTGGTGACGGTCGCGTGGCGGCGGTTCCTGGACGCGACGCGGTCGGACGCGGCCCGTCGTACCCGGGAGGAACGGGTGGCCGACGAGCCCGCGGCGGGGCCCGCGGAGGAGCACGACGACACCCTGCTGCTGCTCTTCTGGTGCTGCCACCCGGCGCTCAGCCCGGCCTCGGCGGTCGCGCTGACCCTGCGCGCGGTCGGCGGGCTGACGACGGCGCAGGTGGCGTCGGCGTACCTGGTGCCGGAGGCGACCATGGCCCAGCGGATCAGCCGCGCCAAGCGCACCGTGGCCGCGGAGGGGGTCGGGGCCCCGGGAGACCTGCGGCGGGTGCTGGCCGTGCTCTACCTGATGTTCAACGAGGGGTACGCCGGCTCGGTGGACCTGGCCGCGGAGGCGATCCGGCTCACCCGGCCCTTGGCGCGGGCCAGCGCCGAGCCCGAGGTGGCGGGCCTGCTCGCGCTGATGCTGCTGCACCACGCCCGGCGGGCCGCCCGCTTCACCGCCGACGGGTCGCTGGTGCCGCTGGCCGAGCAGGACCGCTCGCGCTGGGACACCGCGCTGGTCGCGGAGGGGGTCGAGGTCCTGCAGGCGGCGCTCGCGGTGGACCGGCTGGGCGAGTACCAGGCTCAGGCCGCCATCGCCGCGCTCCACTGCGACGCCCCGAGTGCCGCCGAGACCGACTGGCCCCAGGTCCTCGAGTGGTACGACGAGCTGCAGCGGCTGGTCGACTCCCCGGTCGTCGCGCTCAACCGGGCCGTCGCCGTGGGTGAGGTCGACGGCCCGCTGGCCGGGCTGCGCGCCCTGGAGCGCGTGCCGGCCGACCTGCCCCGCCGTACCGCCGTGGAGGCGTGGCTGCGCGAGCGGGCCGGCGAGATCGTCGCCGCCCGCGAGCTCTACGTCCGGGCCGCCGACCAGGCCACCAGCGTCGCCGAGCGGACCCACCTGACGCGGCAGGCGGCCCGGCTGGTGAGTTTCATCGGCTAGCCGACGAACCTCACGCTGGGACGACGAAGGTTCATCGTCCAGGGATGAGCTTTATCGGCTAGCCGATGAAACTCACACGGCGAGCTCCAGCACCTCCGGCCGCACCTGGCCGGCGACGATCGCGGCGTAGGCGTCGAAGCACCGCTGGTCGCTGAGTCGCTGGCGCTGCCGCAGGATCCGCTCGGCGTGCTCCTCGCGCAGCTCGAAGGCGGCCTCCCAGCCGGCGGCGACCGAGGTGGCGTCGCGGTCGACCACCAGGCGGCGGTCGCCGACCATCGCCGCGGCGTCGCCGACGTCGGTGGTGACGGGGACGGCGCCGCAGGCCATGCCCTCGAGCAGCGACAGCGGCGCGGCCTCGCCGTACGCGCTGGTGAGGACGACGAGGTCGGCGGCGTTGTAGAGGCGGGGCATGTCCTCGCGGATGCCGAGCAGGTGCACCTGGCGGTGGGCGCCGTCCCAGCAGCGCAGACCGGTCGTGAGCAGGTCGGTCAGGTCGCGGTTGGCGGGGGACATGCCGGCGCCGCAGAGGACCAGGTGGGCGTCGGGGTAGCGGGCGGCGAGGACCGCGGCCGACCGCACGAAGAGGCCGACGTCCTTCATCGGGTCGAAGCGGGCCGCGAGCAGCACCACGGGGGCGACGCCGACCACGCCGAGCTCCCGTCGTACGGCGCTGCGCTGGTCGGCGTCCGGGCGGAAGCGGTGCAGGTCGACGCCGTTCGGCACCACGGGCAGCTGCTCGAGGGGGATGCCGGTCGCGGCGTGGTAGGCCGCCTGGGTGGAGCGGGCGCAGCAGATCGCGGTCGTCACGACGCCGCGCTCGACCAGGGAGACGAGGGTCTCCAGGCCGGGGCCCTGGTGCTCGGGGTCGGAGCGGTGCAGGCAGGTGACCACGGGCCGGGTGACCTCCACCCGGGTCAGCGCGGCCAGCGGCTGCTCCTTCAGGGACAGCACCACGTCGGCGCCGGCCACCGCGCGCTCGAGGGAGGCGAGGTGGGCGGGGCGCAGCGGGTCCGCGGGCGCTCGCGGCAGGAGCGATACGGGTACGCCGGCCGCGCGGAGTCGGCGGTAGCTCGCGTCCTCACGGGCCAGCTGGACCGTCGCCTCGCGGTGCACGCGGTCGCTGAGGCCGAGGACGGCGTGCCGCTGGCTGGTGGTGGCCTCGAGGCTGCGGACCACCGCGGTGTGCAGCATCCGGGCCCCGCCCGCGAAGAAGCCGTCGTACACCGACAGCACCCGGGGGCCGTCCTCGAGGAACGTCACCTTCTCCATGCGCGCGACCGTAGGAGCGGCCGGGGGCGGGCGCCGGGTGGATCAGGTGAGCACCGGTCGACCGGACGGTGACATCTTGGTCCGCATGAGCGAGCAGACACCCGTGCGCCAGCTCCGGCTGGTCGTGGAGGCGACGGACTACGACGAGGCGCTGCGGTTCTTCCGCGACGTCCTCGGGCTGCCGGAGCAGGCGGCGTACCAGGGGGAGGGCGACGCGCGCGTCGCGATCCTCGACGCGGGCCGGGCCACCCTGGAGCTGGCCAACCCCGCGCAGACCCGGATGATCGACGACGTCGAGGTGGGCCGGCAGACCGGCGTGCGGCTGCGGGTGGCCTTCGAGGTCGACGACACCGAGGCCCGCACCGAGCGGCTGGTGGCCGGTGGCGCGGAGCTGGTCGCCCCGCCCGTCGAGACGCCGTGGCGCTCGCTCAACTCGCGTCTCGAAGCGCCGGCCGGACTGACCGTGACGCTCTTCCAGGAGCTGGACGCTCAGACCCAGTAGGTGTCGTGGCGGAGCATGAACTCCGACCGCTCCTCCTCGGTCATCGCCTCGCCCCGGGCGAAGGTCTCGAAGTAGTCCTCGCGGGGCCCGCCGGGAGCGAACATCAGCAGCATCTGCGCGTGGTCTCCGCCGCGGAAGCCGTGGACGCCGCCCTCGGGCACGTAGAGGAACTCGCCCGGGCCCGCCTCGATCCAGCCGCGGCCGTCGTAGAGCAGGACCGTGCCGGCCAGGACGTAGAACTGCTCGGAGATCGAGCGGTGGAAGTGGGCATCGGGCCCGGACTCGTCGGCGCCGAAGGTCCAGCGGTAGAGGCCGAAGCGGCCCTCGGTGCGGTCACCGGTGGCGAGGTACTCGCAGGTGACGCCCCCGGCGTTGCGGGTGTCGGGCTCGCCGCCGGGGCGGTGCAGCCAGGCGCTGGTCTCGCCGGTGCTGCCGCGGTAGCGGTCCGGGGGGTAGTGCCGGTGCAGCGGGCCGGTCACGGCTGCGTCCGGGGGACGAGGGTCAGCACGGTGATGCCGGACGCGAACGACGTCCGCTCGGCGACCGTGAGGTGGGTGGGCCCGTCGAGGACGCCGTCGAGGATCCGGTCGCCGGAGCCGGCGACGGCCGGGAAGATCCACAGGTGCAGCTCGTCGAGCAGGCCGTGCTCCAGCAGGGTGCGGTCGAGCTCGCCGGTGCCGTACTTGAGCAGGTCGGCACCGTCCTGCTCCTTCAGGGCGCGCACGGCACCGGCGACGTCGCCGTCGAGCAGGTGGCCGTTCCACTCGGTGATCTCGGTGCGGGTACGCGAGGCGACGTGCTTGGGCAGGGCGTTCATCGTGTCGGCGCCGGGGTCGCCGGCCATCGACGGCCACACCTGGGCGAAGCCCTCGAAGGTCTCGCGGCCCAGGACCAGGCCGCCGGCCCGGGCCATCAGGCCAGCGTTGTAGG
Source organism: Nocardioides sp. CCNWLW216 (assembly GCF_037120545.1). Lineage (NCBI taxonomy): Bacteria > Bacillati > Actinomycetota > Actinomycetes > Propionibacteriales > Nocardioidaceae > Nocardioides > Nocardioides sp. CCNWLW216. The sequence continues at coordinate 259,870 of NZ_JBBBBJ010000003.1, read as the reverse complement.
AGTCGTGCTCGGCGTCCCAGTACGGCGACCCCCAGACGTGGGGGTCGGACACGACGCCGTCGAGGGTGACGAAGGTGGACTCGATCAGCTTGCGCATGGGGTGCTCCGGGAGGTGAGGCCCGCGGCTCGGGCCGGTGACCACACCCTGACCGGTCCTGAGAGGGCTGCCTATCCTTTCGACGTGGATCGAAAGGTCGTCGAGTTCCGGCTCACGCCCGGAGACATCTCAGCCATCCGGTTCGGCGTCTCGCCGGGCATGGAGCTCGCCGGCGCGGTCCGCACCCTCGTCGATCCTGGTCGGCACCCGCTGCACTGGGGCTGGGTGCGTGCGGTCCGTGACCAGGTCCCGGCCCGAGCCTTCGCGCTCCTGGGCACGCTGATCCGCAGCGACGGCTACCTCCCCGACTTCCTCACCTCGACGCCGGGCTGGGAGCTCAGCCCCGAGGCCGAGCTGGAGCGGCTCGCGGCCACCGACCTGGACGGCGTACGGCGCGACCTGGCCAAGGTGCTGGAGCGCTCGTCCGGTCGGGGGCGCGGGCTCGTGGCCGACCTGGCCGAGGACCCGGCCCGCACCCGCGCGGCGGTCGCGGAGGCGTGGGAGCAGACCTGGACGGCGTTGATGGCGCCGCACTGGCCGGCGTTGCTGCGGCTGCTGCGGGCCGATATCGGCACCCGCTCCCGGCGGATCAGCGAGCACGGGCTGGCGGCGATGGTCGACACCCTGCACGACCAGGTCGCCTGGGACGGTGACGCCGTGCTGATCACCCTGCGCGCGCATGGCGAGGTCGTCGACTGCACGGGGACCGGTCTGATGCTGGTGCCGTCCGGGTTCCTGCGGTCCTGCGCCGCCGTCACCGAGCTGCCGGCCCATCCGATGCTCTTCTACCCGGCCCACGGCGTCTCCGAGACCTGGTCGCGATCCGGCTCCGACGGCGCAGCGGCGCTGGCCGCCCTGCTCGGCGAGGGACGGGCGCGGGTGCTCGGAAGTCTCGCCGAGCCGCTCTCGACCTCTGAGACCGCCCAGGCGTGCGGGCTCGCCGTGTCGACGGCCTCCCACCACCTGGCCGTGCTGCGCGAGGCCGGCCTGGTCGACAGCCGTCGTACGGCGCGGATGGTGGTCCACGCCCGCACCCCGATCGGGGATGCCGTGGTCGCGGCTCCGGGTCGCTCAGCCGGCCTCGAGGACGCGTGAGAGGAACCGTCTGGTCCGCTCCTCCCGCGGGTCGGTGAGCACCTCGGCGCCACCGCGTTCCGCGACCACGCCCCCGTCGAGGAAGAGCACCTGGTCGGCGACGTCGCGGGCGAAGCGGACCTCGTGGGTGACGATCAGCATCGTCCAGCCGTCGGCCGCCAGGTCGCGGACGACGGCCAGCACCTCGCCGACCAGCTCCGGGTCGAGGGCGGAGGTCGGCTCGTCGAGGAGCAGCACCTCCGGCTTCAGGGCGAGCGCCCGGGCGATGCCGACCCGCTGCTGCTGCCCGCCCGAGAGCTGGCTGGGGTAGGCGTCCTCGCGGCCGGCCAGGCCGACCCGCTCCAGGAGCTGCCGGGCGTCGGCGGTCGCCTCGTCGACCGGGCGGCCCTGCACCTGGACCGGCCCCTCGAGCAGGTTGCCGAGCGCGGTCTTGTGGGGGAAGAGGTGGTGGCTCTGGAAGACCATGCCGCTGCAGGCCCGCAGCGCGGCGATCTGCCGGCGCCGCGCGGCCTTGTCGCGGGGGAGGTCGTCGAAGTCGACCGTCGCGTCACCGATCCGGACCCGCCCGGCGTCCGGGGTCTCGAGCACGTTCAGCGAGCGCAGGACGGTCGTCTTGCCGGAGCCGGACGGGCCGAGCAGCACGGTCGCCGTACCCCGCTCGGCGGTGAAGTCGACGCCGCGCAGGACCGTCTGGTCGCCGAAGGACTTGGTGATGCCGTGCGCCTCCACGAGCGTCATACGGCGTACCTCCCGAGACGGCGCTCCAGCGGCTGCTGGGCGAGCGAGACCAGGTAGCAGATCACCCAGTAGTAGAGCGCGGCGAAGCAGTAGAGCGGCAGGTACTCGGTGCTCAGCGCCGCCGCGTCCTGCGCGGCTCGGAACAGCTCGGGCGCCAGCACCACCGAGGCGAGCGCGGTGTCCTTGATGAGCGAGAGCAGCGTGTTGCCGAGCGGGGGTACGGCGATCCGCGACGCCTGGGGCAGCACGATCCGGCGCATCGTCTGCCAGGAGTCCATGCCAATCGTGGTCGCCGCCTCGAACTGCCCGCGCGGCACCGAGAGGATCGAGGCCCGGATCACCTCGGCGGCGTAGCCGGCGACGTTGAGGCTCAGCGCCAGGCAGGCCGCGGCGAAGCTCGGCAGCTTCAGGCCGACCTGCCCGAGTCCGTAGAAGACGATGAACAGCTGCACCAGCAGCGGGGTGCCGCGGATCAGCGAGACGTAGGCCCGGGCCGGCCAGTCGAGGAGCCGTACGCCGGAGAGCCGCGCGAGCGCGAGGGCCAGCGCCAGGGCCAGGCCGGCGACGAAGCTGATCACGGTCAGCGGGATGGTGCCGACCAGCGCCCCGCGGAGCATCGGCCAGGCCGCGTCCCGGACGACGTCCCAGCGGCTCCGGCCGCTGTCGGAGCCGGCGACGTCGAGGTCGGCGTCGTTCTCGACGGAGACGTCGGCGCCGAAGTAGTCCTCGGAGATCTCCGCGAGCGTGCCGTCGGCGGCCAGCTCCCGCAGGGCGGCGTCGGCCTCGTCGCGCAGCGCCTCGTCGCCCTGCCGGAAGACCAGCGCCTGCCGGCTGACCTCCTCGCCCGCGTCGCCGGCGATCTTGATCTCGTCGCTGCCGGTGGAGGCCAGGTAGTCGAGGACCGCGATGTTGTCGTTGACGATGGCGTCGACCCGGCCCTGGACCAGCAGCTCCGCGGCCGGCCCGAACCCCTCGACCGACTGCACGTCGGCCCCGGCGTCGCGGGCGACCTGGGCCCAGTTGCTGGTCTCGGACTGGGCGGTGGTGCGCCCCTTCAGATCGGCGAGCGAAGTGATGTCGTCGGTGTCGGTCGCGGTCACGATCACGCCGCGGGAGAACGTGTAGGGCTGCGTGAACAGGTAGCGGGCCTCGCGCTCGTCGTTGATCGTCACCTGGTTGGCGATCACGTCGATCCGCTCGGCGTCCAGCGCCGGGAAGAGCGCGTCGAAGGTGCCCTGGGTGAACCGCAGGTCCCAGCCGGCCCTCGCGCCGACCGCCTTCATCACCTCGATGTCGTAGCCGGTCAGCTCATCGGTGTCGGGGTCGGTGAACGTGAACGGCGGGTAGGTGCCCTCGGTGCCGACCCGGACCACGCGCCGCTCCCCGTCGGCCGCGGCCTGGTCCTGCCCCGCAGCCTGCACGGGTACGGCGCCGACCGCCGTCAGCAGCGCGGTCGCGACCAGGAGCAGCAGCAGCCGGACGGCGGAGGGTGGACGGGACACCTGGACGACGTACCCATCTGGACCTTTGCGCCAACTGTCATCGCCCCGAAACAGTCCGCGGCTACCCTCATCCGAACAGGTGGTCCGGCCGCATCGCCAACGGGGGGCGACGCCGGGGGGACGGTCACCTCAACCTCGGTCTCGCACGCCCTCGACCCGGAGCAGATGCCCCATGCCTCACACCCGCGCCCGTCGCGCCAGCCACGACGCCGGGATCGACAGCCTCTTCGAGTTCCTCCTGGCCCGGGTCGGGGAGTCGGTCAGCGAGGCGTCGCTGCGCGGCGACGGTCCGGCGGAGCGGTTCTCGCGCCAGAGCCTGTCGATCCTCAAGAGCATGCGGAGCGACCTCGCCGAGGAGCCGCGGCGGGCCGACGAGGTCGCGCGGTTCCTCTACCGGATGTCCGCGGCCTACGTCGACCACCCCGACTACCGCAGCTACTGGACGCTCTTCAGCGCTCCCTGATCGCGGCCAACACCGCCGGGTCCTCGCAGGCGCGGGCGAAGGCGGCGATCCGGGCCCGGATCTCGCGGCCGAGCAGCGCCCGCCCGACCCGGTCGGCGACGGGGGCGAGCCAGGCCGGGCGGCCGGCCCAGGTGTACTTCCAGACCGCGCGGGTGCCGGCGACGCCGTCCCGCTCCTCGGGGGTGAACCGCCAGCCGCCGCCGAAGGACGCGAAGAACCAGGGCCCCTGCTCCATCGTCATGCCCACCGACGTCGGCGGGCGGTAGGAGACGTAGCGGCTGACCATCGACGGCCCGACCCGGGCGCGGGTGAAGGTGTGCACGTCCTTGCCGGGCCGCTCGGCGTCGATCAGCCGCTGGTGCCGGATGAACGGGTCCCAGGAGAGGCGGACCTCGCCGGTGGTCTGGGAGACGGCGAAGGCCGTCTCCGGCGGGACCGGCACCCACGTCTCGGCTGTCACCTGCGGCATGGGAGGAGCCTGCCCCCGCCCGGCTGTGGAGAACCCCGCCGAGTCAGCACTACTGGTGCTGACTCGGCCATGCCGGGGTCAGGTGGGGGGTCAGGGGAGGTCTAGGTGGCGGGTGAGGAACTGGTTGTGGAAGGTGCCCTCCGGATCGAGGCGGGCGGCCAGGGCGCGGAAGTCGTCGAAGCGGGGGTAGAGCGGGCGGAGGTCGGCGGCGGGGGCGACGAAGCACTTGCCCCAGTGCGGGCGGGCGCCGAGGGGGAGCAGGGCCGCCTCGATCGCGGGCAGCACGCCGTACACGCCCGGGACGTCGCGGAGCCAGGTGAAGTGCAGGGCGACGACGTCGACGTCGTACGCCGGGCTGAGCCAGAGCGGGTCGGCGGCGACGGTGCGGACCTCGGCGACCTGGAGCAGCGGCGCGAAGGAGGGGGCCAGGCTCAGGAGGGCCGACACGGCGGCGGGGGCGTGGGCGCGCGGGACGAGGTACTCGCTCTGCAGCTCCTCGCCGCGGCTGGGCGTGAAGGCCATGCGGAAGTGCGGCAGCCGCTCGTGCCACGGCCCGATCACGCCGCCCTGCTCGGTCACCGCGGCGGTGTCGGCGCCGACGAGCATGTGCAGCGTGCCGGTCGCCGCCGCGGCGCCGTACAGCGTGGGCGGCGGCTCGGCCCCGCGGCTCTTCACCCACACCTGCGCGACCCGGCCGCTGGCCCAGTCGGTGAACAGGCTGACGCTCGAGCCGGTCGCGGTCAGCGCGTCCAGGTTCGCGAGCGCGACGTCCCAGGGCAGGTCGACGTACAGGTCCTGGCGGACGTCGTACGACGGCTCGACGTCGAGCGTGACGTGGGTGGTCACGCCGAGGGCGCCCAGCGCCACGACCGAGCCGTCGAAGTCGACGTCCCCCCGTCGGACGGACCGGAGGGCGCCCGACGCGTCGACGTACTCGAGCCCGGCGACGGCCGCCGCCAGCGACCCGGTCCGGTCGCCGGAGCCGTGCGTGCCGGTGGCGACCGCGCCGGCGACCGAGATGTGCGGCAGCGAGGCCATCGTCGCCAGCGCCCAGCCCTCGGCGTGCAGCCGCTCCGCCAGCCGGCCGTACGTCGTCCCGCCGCTGACCCGCACCTGCCGGCGCGCCGGGTCGACCTCGACCGACTCCGGCAGCGCGTCGGTCGCCACCAGGTCGCCGGGCGTGTCGGCCACGTCGGTGAACGAGTGCCGCGAGCCGAGCGCGTGCACCCGCTCGGCGCCGGCCACCACAGCGGCCAGCTCGTCGACCGAGGTCGGCCGGTGGACCCGGGCGGCGGCGTAGGGGTGGTTCCCGGACCAGTTCGTCAGCACCCGCACATCCTCCTGGTTACCTGGTGGCATGGCGATCACCGACCTCCTCGACACGGCGCTGGACCGCTCCGTCGTCCTCGGCTACACCTCGCTGGGCTCCCGGCTGCGCCGCCGCTGGTGGCCCGCCGACCCCGCGCCCGGCTCGCTGGCCGGCAAGCGGGTGCTGGTCACCGGGGCAACGTCGGGGATCGGCGAGGCGATGGCCGGCTCGTTCGCCCGGCTCGGCGCGACCGTGCACGTGCTCGGGCGCAACGCCGACAAGCTCGCCGGCGTGGCCCGCGAGCTGCGGCTGGAGCACCCGAACGCCACGATCGTCGAGGAGGTCTGCGACGTCGGTGACCTGGACGCCGTCCGGGACTGGGGCGAGGCGTTCGCCGACCGGGTGCCGGGGCTGGACGGGCTGGTCCACAACGCCGGCACGATGACCGACACCCGCACCGAGAGCCCGCAGGGCCACGAGCTGCAGCTCGCCGTGCACGTGCTCGGGCCGCACCTGATGACCGAGCTGCTGCTGCCGGCGCTGACCGCCGCGCGGGGGATCGTGGTGTGGATGTCGACCGGCGGCATGTACGGCGCCGCGCTGCCCGACGGCGAGGACGCGATCGAGTACCGCGACGGGACCTACCGCGGCGTCTCGGCGTACGCGCGGACCAAGCGGATGCAGGTGGTGCTGGCCGACGCCTGGGCCCGGCGGTACGACGGCACCGACGTCCGGGTCGAGAGCATGCACCCCGGCTGGGTCGAGACGCCTGGCGTGGCCACCCACCTGCCGCGCTTCCGATCGCTCACCAGGCCGCTGCTGCGGACTGCCGAGGACGGCGCCGACACGGCCGTCTGGCTGGTCGCCACCCGACCGCCCTCCGAGCCCGGCCACTTCTGGCACGACCGCGCCCAGCGCCCCACGACCTTCGGCTGGCAGCGCGACCAGGATCCGGCCGCGGTCGCCCGGTTCCTCGACTACGTCGCGATCAGCACCGAGACGCCGCCCGACTGGGACTGACGCCCGAGGTGCCGACAGGGCCGGCCCCCGCGCGGGGACCGGCCCTGTCGAGGGAGGTACGGCGTCAGCTGACGCGGATCCTCCGGGCCCGGTCCTGACGGACCAGCTTGCGGAACTTCTTCTTGATGGTGACCCGCACCCGCTCGGTGTGCCCGCCGACCACCCGGTAGCGCGCCGAGCCGATCACGACCCGCTTCGCTCGGGCGTAGCGCTGCGGCACGACGGCCGTCAGCGTCACCGTGCCGGTGCAGACGCCGGTGCCCTGGCAGGCCACCCGGACGTTGGCGCCCCGGCCGGCCGAGCCGACCTGGAAGGCCTTCACGACCGAGGACGGCGCGACCGGGGCCGGGACCGGCGTGGGGGTGGGCGTCGGGATGGGCGTCGGGGTGACGCTGCCGGCGGCCCGGGCCACGGTGACCGTCGCCGAGCTGGTGTCGTTCGACGCGTCCGCGTCGTACGTCGTGGTGGCCACGCCGGCCGTGTTCACCACGGTCAGCACCTCGCCGAGCGCCTTGCTCGTCCGGACCGCCACGCACTCGAGGTCGAGCAGCACGTCGACGTTGCCGCCGGTCGTGTTGAGCAGGCGGAAGTCCCGGTTGACCGGCTGCGGGGAGGTGCCGAGCAGCACCACGCCCGCGGGCAGCTCGTAGGTGGCCGTGATGCCCTTGTAGAGCGTCGGGCAGCCGACCCGCTCGACGCTCTCGCCGGGCGCGAGCGTCACCGTGCGCTTCACGTGCTGGAGGTCCAGCGCGTGCAGGTGCGTCGGCGAGCCGGCGAGGCCGGTCCGCGCCCGCAGGGTCCGCAGGCTCAGGTCGACCGTGGCCGGGGCCAGGACGTCGACCGTCAGCCTCCAGCCCCCGGAGACCGGCTCGGCGCCGACCAGCCGGGCCTGGCCGCTGAGGACCTGGATACCCGGCGCCACGCCGCGCGTGCCGCCGGCGACCGGGATCGTGAACGACTGGCGACCGACCGGCAGGGCGGTCGGCGTGCCCACCGACAGGACGGTCGGCGCGCTCACCTCGATGGCGTGGGCGTGGCCCTCGACCGGCGTGGTCTCGGCCGCGAGGCAGGTGCCGAACAGCTTCACCTGCGCCTGGCCGGAGGTGCCGTTCGCGACGACGAACCGGTAGCTGCCGAGGCCGGTCGAGCGGGCCTCGCGGACGACGACGTCGGTCTTGGCGCCGGCGCCCTGGTCGACGCTCATCACCTCGACCGAGCCGTCGGTCATGGTCGCGCCGCCGGTGCAGGACAGGTCCTGCGTCCGGGTCTCGCCGGCCTGCAGCGAGACCGACTGCTCGACCTTCGACACCTCGACCTGGTGGTCGTGGGTGTCGTCGGCCGGGAGCGCCGGGGTGCCCTTGGCCTTGGCCCGGATCGTCACCGTCTGCGACGCGCCCGGGGCCAGCGCCCCGAACGCGCAGCTGACCGTGCCGGCGGTCTCCGTGCAGGTCGGCGCCCCCGGGGTGACCGACACGAAGGTCAGGTCGGTCGGGATCGGGTCGGTCAGCGTCACCGCCGCTGCGGTGGACGGACCGGCGTTGCGGGCCACCAGCGTGTAGGTGACGACGTCGCCACCGTGGAACTCGGTGCCGTTCGACGTCTTGACCACCGACACGTCCGAGACCGGGGTGACCGGGGTGGTCACCTCGCTGTGGTTGTTCGCCGGGGTGGTGTCCGGCGTCGTGGTGGCGACGTCGGCGGCGTTGGTGGCCGCGGCCGTGCGGGCCGGGTCGACCAGCACGGTGACCTCGACCGTCCGGGTCGCGCCCGGGGCGAGCGTGCCGTACGAGCAGGTGATCACCTGGCCGAGGACCGAGCACCGGTCCGGGTCCTCGAGCTCGACCAGCGTCAGGTACGACGGCAGCGTGTCGGTGAGCACCGAGGCCCGCGCGTCCGACGGCCCGACGTTGGTGGTGGTGAGCGTGTAGACGAGCTGCTCACCGGCCCGCACCGAGCTCTTCGACGCGGTCTTGACGACCTTCAGGTCGGTCCGGGTCCCGACGACCAGCGAGCCGGTGTCGGTCTTGTCGGTCGGCACCTCGTCGGCGTGCGTGGACGCCGTGTTGGTGAGCGTGGTGCCGGTGTCGACGTCCGCGCCGACCCGGGCGACGACCGTGATGGTCGCCGTGGCGCCGGGCGCCAGGCTGCCGATCGTCCAGTCGACGGTCTGACCCGAGGCGGTCCCGGCCGGCGAGCTGCTGACGTAGGTCAGGCCGGTCGGGAGCACGTCGCGGAGCACGGTGCCGTGGGCGGTGGCGCGGGCGTCGGTGTTCTTCACCTTGATCGTGAAGGTCGCGTCCTCACCGGCCGTCGCGGCGCCGTTGTCGGGCGTCTTGACGATGGTGAGCTCCGGCTTCGCCACGGTCAGGGTGACCGTGTCCTGCGGGCCGGCGTACTCGCGCCACGGGTTGTCGCTGTCGCCGGTGCGCTCGGCGGTCGGGGCGCCGTAGTAGCGCGGGACGGCGGCGGTGTTGACGACCTGGTCCCCGGCCGCGAGCTGGGCACCCGGCTTGACCTTCGCCGTGTAGGTGAGGGTCACCGTGGCGCCCGGCGCGATGCCGCCCGGGATCAGCCAGGCCAGGTCCGGGTCGCCCGCGGTCCAGCCGTCGGTGCTCCGGGAGGCGCCGTCGACGAGCGTGACGTCGACCAGCTCGCTGTCGGGCTGGTCGGTGACGACGACGTCGTACGCCGGCCAGGTGCCGGTGTTCTTGATCGCCAGCGAGTAGGTCACCAGGTCGTTGCCCTCGACGTAGGGCCCCCGGTCGGCGGACTTGTCGAGGGTGAGGACCGGCTCCCGGACGGCGGTGGTGGCCGAGGCCGGCCCGACCGTGTCGGCGTACGACGCCGCGACGGCGCTGGGGGCGGCGGGCAGGGTGTCGACCCGGTTGGTCCGCACCCGCGCGGTGTTGGTGAGCGACACCGGCGCGGTGAGCGCGCCGCCCGCCCGCTTGGTCGCGATCACGTGGCCGGTCAGGACCAGGGCGTAGGTGCGCTTCTGCGGCGCCGCGGCCAGGTCGCCGAGGAACCAGGCGGCCTGCTGGGTCGCGCCCGCCGTCGTCACCGCGAAGGCGGTGACGGCCGGGTCGGTGCCGGGGCAGCCCGCGGTGCAGGTGATCGCGCCGTACCCGTCGACGGCGAGGCCGTCGGGGACGCCGTCGACCACGGTGGTGTCGAGGTAGCGGACCCCGGCCGGGATCTCGACCCCGACCGTCCAGGTCACGTTGCTGCCGATGGTGGCGGTCGCCGGGTCCACGGTCTTGGTGACGGTGGGCAGCACGACCTTCAGCGTGTCGGAGGCGGTGGCGGCGTAGTCACCGGCCGTGGAGGCCGTCGACGACGAGGTGCGCGCGCCCGGGACGGTGCCCAGGCTGCGGGCGGTCTCGGCCACGTTGTTGGGGTACGTCGTGCCGCCGATCGGCGGCGACTCGACCTGGACGTCGTAGGTGAGCGCCTTCGAGGCACCCGGGGCGATCGACGCGACCGTCCAGGTGATCGTGCGCGCGGCTGCGTTCCAGACACCGCCGTCGTGGATCGTCACCGGGTCGGTGCCGAGCGGAAGGGTGTCGACGACCACCACGTCGTGGGCGGTCGAGACGTTCGTCGCCGACGAGTTCGAGGCGGTGACGGTGAACGTCTTCACCTCGGCGGCGGTGACCGTCGCGGACCCGGCGTGGGTCTTGGTGACCGCGATCTTGGGCTCCACGATCGTGGTGCTGACCGAGCCGGCCCGGGTGCGCGACTGCCCGTCCTGGTCGGTGTAGGCCAGCGTCGCGGTGTTCCCGAGCGAGGCGCTGCGGACGTTGGCGGCGACATCGAGCACGGTCGCCTGGAAGGTCACGACTAGGACGCCGTCGGCGCTCGTCGGCTTGTACGGCGTCGGCAGCGTCGCCCGGACCGTGTTCGCCGGCGACTCGCCGACCCCGCCGAAGGGGTTGCCGTCGAGGGTGCAGCCGTTCACGCAGAGGCTGCCGGGCACCAGGGTCTGCCGCGAACCGAGCGGGTCGGTGACCGTGGCGCCGTACACCGTGGTGTTGCGCGGGATCGTGGTGGTGACCGTGTAGGTCACGACCTCGCCGATGGTCGCCTGGCCGGCGCTGTTGCCGGACTCCGTCACCGAGGTGGTGCGGGTCTTGACCACTCCGGCGCTGGGGGTCTGGATCTGCTCGGTGGCCTCGGCGGCGGGCATGTTCGGCGTCGGGAGGGCCGGGTCCTTGACGACCGGGTTGTTCGGCACCAGCTGGTACGTCGTGCCGTGGTTGGTCGTGTAGCCGTACTCCACGACGCCGACCCGGTTGGTGTAGGTGATGCCCGGGCTGACGCCGGCCGGGACGGTCAGCGTGTAGGTCACGTTCTTCGTGGCCCCGGCGGCGACGTCGAGCCCGGTCCAGGTGATCCGCCCGGCGGCGCACGTGCCGCCGTCGGACACGGCGCTGATCGCGGCGCAGGTGAGGCCGGACGGGAGCACGTCCCAGACCCGGGCGTCCTCGGCGCGGGCGGCGCCGGTGTTCTGGACGCCGACCGTGTAGTGGACGGCCTGGCCGGCCTCGACCGACTCGTCGTCGGCGGCCTTGGTGACGCCGACCTCGGGGAGCTTCAGGGCGAAGTCGACCTTGTCGCGCAGCGTGAACGCCTGGCCCGCGGTGTTCTGGTACGAGAACTTCTGCAGGTTGCCGTCGACGTCACCGGAGTGGTGGCCGAGCGGCGAGCCGACGGTGGTCTTGAAGGTGACCTCGAAGACCTGGCCGCCGGTGTCGACGTCGGTGTCGCCGGCGCCGATCTTCCAGCTCAGCCGGCCCGCGGTGTCGTCGGCGGTGTCGTCGAACGCCCCCACGGGGACGTCGTTGTTGACGGTCTTCTTCCAGCTGCCCGCCACGTAGCTGAGCGTGTCCGGCAGCACGTCGAAGACGTCCTGGCTGTAGGTGTCGAGGTTGGTCGGGAAGACCAGCCGCAGCTTCCAGCAGACGAAGTCGCCCGGGCCGTAGACCGGCACGGTCTTGCCGTAGCTCGCGGTCGCGAGGTCGTCGCAGTCCCCGCTGGCGGGGTACGTCGCCGCGACCTGCTTGAGGATCGACGGGCCCTCGGCGGCCTTGCCGGACTGGGAGACGTCGTAGTCGAGCTCGCCGTCGGTCTCGTCGTGGTCGATCTTGGTGCCGGTGCCGCCGCAGGTGGGGTCGGCGGGCGCGCAGCGGACCCAGTCGACGCCCTCGGTCGCGATGTTGTTGGTGACCGCGTCCTTCGACAGCACCGGGGTGCTGTCGGCGAAGCCGGACTGGTAGTTGGCGCGGGTGCGCGTCCAGAAGGTCAGCTGGCGGGTGCCGCTCGGGGCGATCCGCGCGAGGGACGGGAAGTTGCTCTCGTCCCAGACGACGGCGAAGGTGCCGTCCGACTGCTCGTCGACCGAGGTGTAGGGCTGGCTCGGCAGCTTGCCCGCGGTCGGGGCGCACTCGGCGTCGCTCGCGCTGTTGCCGGTCGTCAGGTTGGTGGTGCCGAGCGGGCACAGGCCGTTGGGGACGGTGTCGCGGATGACGACGTGGTCGACGTAGCGGTACTCCGAGACCTGCAGGTCGACCGTCCACTTGGTCAGGTCGCCCTGCTCGAGCCCGTTGTTGTCGTTCGACTTCTGGATCGCGATGTCCTCGGCGGTGCGCAGCAGCGTGCCCTCGTCGGACACGGTGCGCGGGCCGTTGACCGGCGACTGGTAGGTGCCGGCGGCGATCGCGCCGTTCAGCAGCGGCTGCTCGTCGTACGTCTCGGGGCCGGTGTTGTTGTCGAGGTTCGCGGTCTGGGCGCCGGTGGTGGCGGGGGTCGCGCCGGGCCAGGTGACCGTGTTCTCGCGGATCGGGATGGCGGCGGCGTACCTGATCTTCTTCACGCCGTTCGCGGCGAAGCCGCCGAGGTGGGTCCAGCGGACGTGGGTGTAGACGCCGGCGGGGAGGGGGCCGGAGCCGTCGGGGTCGGTGTCGACCGTCTCGACCAGGACCGGGTCCACGCAGTCGGTGGTCGGCGCGGTGACGACGATCGGGCCGGAGCCGGCGTACTCCTGCGTGGCGCTGTGGTCGGCCTGGCCGGCGCAGCCCAGGAACTCCAGGCCGGCGGGCAGGTAGTCGTCGACCGTGACCCCGGTCGTCGGGTTCACCTTGTTGTTCGTCACCGTCAGCGTGTAGACGGTCTGGTGGTCGTGCACGCCGCGCGGGATCTCGCCCTCGGGGTGCGGCTCGTCCTTGACGATCTCGACCGCGGTGAGCTGGGTGGTCGTCGACTTCTCGGCGTACCCGCTGTAGGAGTCGGCGCCGGTCTGCGGCACGCCGACGGCGCTGAAGTCGGCCTCGTCGCGGGGGTCGGTCGAGAGGTAGGCGCCCATGTCGACGGCGATCGGGTCGCCGACGTCGAAGCGGGGGGCGGCGACACCGGTGTCGCGGTAGGCGATCGCGAAGGCCAGCGTGTGGCTGGCGTTGGCGACCAGGTCGTAGGTGTTCGGCCAGATCAGCGTGGTCTTCTGGCTGGTCGGCGCGTTCGCGATCACCGTCGGCTCGCCGGCCTCGGACCCGGCCGAGCCGCCGACGTACGACGTGCCGGCGGGCAGCACGAACCGGTAGGCCAGGTTGTAGCCCTTCGGTGCGCCCGCGGGCAGCGAGGCGGTCAGCGACACCGGGACGGTCTCGCCGTAGAGCACCTCGGCGGCCGGACCGCCGCTCAGCTGCAGGTCCGGCGTACCGGCGGCCTGCGCGGGCGCGGCGCCGAGCACCGCCGCGGTCACGGCGAGCATGCCGCTCACCACCGCCGTGATGACCAGTTGCGTCAACAGCCTGATGACGCGCGTGCGCGCAGCAATAGAACGACTCATCGTCGAAGGCCCCCCAGCCACTTGCAGGTCCTGCTCGTCGACCACGCCGAGTCGTGGTGCTCGGTGCCTGACGGGCACGAGCCTCCCGATGCTCCCAGCCCGGCTGGGCCATGGGCAATGGCCCGGACGGGTCATCGAGGGGTGAAGGCCGGGGTGACCCGCATACTGCTGCCATGTCCTCGTCGATGTCCTCGTCGACCCCGGAGCGCCGCGCGGGCGGGGGCGGTCGGCTCGGCCTGATGCTGGTCGCGGTCGTGCTGCTGATGGTCAACCTCCCGTTGGCGCACAGCACCTGGCTGCGCTGGCAGCTCGAGCGCTCCGGTGTGGAGGTGACGGCCCGGGTGGTCGCCGACACCGTCCAGGACGGCCGCTCCTACGTCGGCTTCGCGCTGCCGGAGGACGTCGCCGGCGAGCAGCTGGACGAGGACGAGCGCGGCTGGACGGTCGAGGTCTCCGAGGACGTCCGCGAGCAGGCGGTGGCGGCCGGCGAGATCGAGGTCCGCGTGCTGCCCGAGCGGCCCTCGTCGTACGCCGTGGAGGGGGAGGTGCGCGGGTCGGGCGCGCTGGTGGTGACGCTGGTCGCGGACGTGCTGCTGCTGGCCGGCGGGCTGCTGCTGTGGCGCTACCGGCAGGGGATCCGGCCGGAGCTGCGGCTGGTGGCCCACGGCGACGTCGAGCGCTGCCCGCCCGGCGCGGTGCTGGATCGCCTCGAGGGCGACGAGTACGTCGTCGCCGGCGAGGTCGAGTCGATCGCCGACGACCGTTTGGTGCTGCAGGTCGCCGGCCGCCGCGTCGTCGTGGAGCTCGCCGGGCACCACAACCCCGTCGGCCACCAGCAGAGCGCGCGGGTGCGCGGCCGGATGGTCGGCTGAGCGGGACCTCCCGCCCCGGTCAGGCCACCGCTGGCAGACTTGTCACATGTCAGGAAACGCGGGGCCGGCGACGCTGGCCGACTTCGACGCTCGCTCCATCGACGGCCAGGAGATCGACCTGGCGTCGTACGACGGGCAGGTGGTGCTGGTCGTCAACACCGCCTCCCAGTGCGGCTTCACGCCGCAGTACCAGGGCCTCCAGGCGCTGCACGACCAGTACGCCGAGCGCGGCTTCGCCGTCCTGGGCTTCCCGTGCGACCAGTTCGGCCACCAGGAGCCGGGCAGCGACGAGGAGATCTCGGGCTTCTGCGAGCGCAACTTCGGCGTGACGTTCCCGCTGTTCTCGAAGATCGACGTGAACGGCGACGACGCGCACCCGCTCTTCCAGTGGCTGCGCTCCGAGAAGGGCGGCGTCCTCGGCGACCGGATCAAGTGGAACTTCACCAAGTTCCTGATCGGCCGCGACGGCACGGTGATCAAGCGCTACGCCTCGACCACCAAGCCCGAGAAGATCGCCTCCGACATCGAGAAGGCCCTCGCCGGGTAACCACCGGGCATGACCCGGTTCAGTGCGAAGACCTCGGCGGAGGCGGTCGTGGCCGCTCCGCGCCAGCAGATCTGGGACGTCCTGGTGGACCCCGACAAGATCGCGGCGCTCACACCGTTCCTGAAGCGGGTGACCGCCGACGGCGAGCACTGGCGCTGGGAGATGTCCGGCCTCGACGTCCTGGGCGTGAAGGTCGCGCCCGCGTTCACCGAGCGGATGGTCTTCGACGACCTCGAGCGGATCGAGTTCCACCACGACCCGCCGGCCGGGGAGAAGGAGCGCTCCGGCGTCGAGGGCTGGTACGACCTCTCCGACGCCCCTGACGGCGGCACCCACCTGGCCACCAGCCTGGAGATCACCCTCGACCTCCCGCTGCCCAAGCTCTCCTCGCCCGCCGTCGTCGCGACCATGAAGGGTGTGATCGGCCAGATGGGCGACCGGTTCTCGGCAAACCTGCTGCGGGAGCTGGGAATCGGATAGTCCCTGACGTCCTGCAGCGGTCGGGCCGGCAGGACGTCAGGGACTATCGCTCAGACCTGGACCGACTCGGCCTCGGACTGCTGGCCGTCGAGCGCGCCGTCGGCGTAGGTCCGCAGGTACGGGCGGTCGAGCTTCTCGCCCTCGACGTCGACGTCGGGCAGGATCCGGTCGAGCCAGGCGGGGAGCCACCAGGCCTTCTCGCCCATCAGGTACATCAGGGCCGGGATCAGCGTCATCCGCACGATGAAGGCGTCGAAGAAGACCGCCACGGCGAGGGCGAAGCCGATCGAGCGGATGATCGGCTCGTCGATCAGGATGAAGGCGGAGAACACCGCGATCATGATCGCCGCGGCCGCGGTGACGACCCGGGCGCTGTTGCGGAAGCCGTCGACGACGGCCTCGCGGGTCGACATGCCGTGGACGTGGGCCTCACGCATCCGGGTCACCAGGAAGACCTGGTAGTCCATCGCCAGCCCGAAGACCAGGCCGATCAGGAAGATCGGCATGAAGCTGACGATCGGCTGGCCCTCCATGATCCCGAAGGCGCCCTCCTGGAAGACCGCGACCGTCGCGCCCAGGGTGGCCAGCACCGTGAGCAGGAAGCCGAGCGTCGCCGTGAGCGGGATGAGGACCGAGCGGAAGACGATCATCAGCAGGATGAACGCCAGCCCGATGACCACGGCGAGGTAGATCGGCAGCGCGCCGCTCAGTCGCTCCGAGACGTCGGTCGTGATGGCCGTCAGGCCGGTGATGCCGGTGGTGGTCCCGGTCTCCGCCTCGATCTCGTCCTGCCCGTCGCGCAGCGCGGTGAGCAGGTCCTCGGTCGCGGTGTCCTCGGGTCCGGTCTCGGGCGTGATCAGCACCTGGGCACCCGTGCCGTCGTCGTTGGTGCCGATCAGCTGGGCGTTGCGGACGTCGTCCTGACCGGCCGCCCAGGCCACGACGTCGGCGTACGCCGACGTCCGGGTCTCCTCGTCCGGCAGGTCCCGGCCGTCGATGACCGCGATCATCGGCGCGTCCCGACCGGGGCCGAAGGACTCGGCGATCAGGTCGGACGCCTTGCGCTGCGTGGTCTCGGGAGAGGCCGTGCTGTCGGTCGGGAAGGCGAGGTGCAGGCTGCTCAACGGCAGGGCGAGGGCGCCGAGGGCGACGACCGTGAGGAGCACGGCGGTGATCGGCCGACGGCCGACCAGGCGGGCCCAGCGGACGCCGTTGTTCTTGACCAGGCCGTCGGTGTCGCGCTCGGGCTGGTAGCGGCGGACGGTGCCGGCGAAGGCGCGCTTCTTCAGCAGGCCGAGCACGGCCGGGAGCAGGGTCAGCGCGACCAGGACGGCGATCAGCACCGTGGCGCCGGCGGCGAGGCCCATGGAGGTGAGGAAGGGGATCCGGACCAGGGCCAGGGCCGAGAGGGCGATGAGCACGGTCAGGCCGGCGAAGACGACCGCGGAGCCCGCCGTACCGACGGCGACGCCGACGGCCTCCTCGCGGTCTTCGGTGTGGTGCAGCTCGGTGCGGTAGCGGGCCAGGATGAACAGCGTGTAGTCGATCCCGACCGCGAGCCCGATCATCGTGGCGAGCATCGGGGTGGTCGAGCCGATGTCGAAGAACGCGGTGCTGGCGGTGATGCCGGTGATGCCGAGGCCGACGCCGAGCAGCGCGGTGACGATGGGCAGGCCCGCGGCCATCAGCGAGCCGAAGGTGAGGACGAGCACGAGCAGCGCGACGGCGATGCCGATCAGCTCGGAGGTGCCGCTGATCTCCATCATCCCGGCCGATCCGGACCCGTTGGCCTCGACGACGAGGCCGTTCTCGCTCGCGGCGTCCATCGCCTTGCCGAGGTCGGTGATGGTCTCCGGCTCGACGTCGGCGACCGTCTCGACGTCGAAGTCCCAGGTGATCGTGCCGACCCGGCCGTCCTCGGAGAGCGGCGACAGCGCCTGCGCGTTCTCCCGAGCGGCAGCCACGTCGCCACCGGCCTCGGTGGCGGCTTCGACGACGGCCTGCTGCTGGTCGGCCGCCGCGGTGACCGGGTCGACCAGCGGGGTGTCGGGCATCTGCGGGAGGGCCTCGAGGTCGCTGATCAGGTCCTGGACCTGCCCGGCGTACTCCGGGTCGGCGAGGGTGCTGCCCTCGGGCGCGGCGACCACGACCTTCACCGACGCCTGGTCGAAGGCGTCGACGGCGCCCGGGAAGAGCTCGGCCTGCAGGTCCGCGGCCTTCTCCGACGGGATCCCGGGGATCGAGAAGGCGTCGGTCATCGGCTTGGACATGGTGCCCGCGAAGATGCCGACCGCGACGAACGCGACGAGCCACGCGGCGATGAAGAACGGCCAGCGGCGGTAGGCCGTCTTGCCGAGTCGGTGGAGCAGGGTGGCCATGGGTGGTCTCCTGGAGGAAGAGGGAGGAAGCGGGTGGTCAGGCGAGCAGGGTGCGGGCGGTGCGGAGGTTCTCGTCGAAGAGCTCGTCGACCGGGCGGTCGTCGCCCGCCACGAACTGGGTCATGGCGCACTCGAAGAGCGTCACCAGCAGCCGGATCAGCAGTCGGGCCTCGGTCGGGGTGATGCGGTCGCCCTCGCGCTCGAGGATCAGGTCGGTGAGCTGACCGAGGACGGTCTCGAAGCGCTCGTGGGCGATCGGCAGCAGCCGGGGCTCGCCGATGATCACCCGTTTGGCCAGCTCGACGTCCTCACGGTCGACGTCGTGGGCGTCGAGGATCTCGTCGGCCAGGGCGGAGAGGTCGTCGATCAGGTGGCCCGTCGGGCCCCCGGCGACGAAGACCCCGCAGGCCTCCTCCGACAGTGGCGGCACCGGACCGAGGACGGCGTCGTTCTTGCTGGGGAAGTAGTTGAACAGGGTGCGCCGCGAGACCTCGGCGCGCTCCGCCAGCTCGTCCATGGTGAAGCCGTCGAGGCCGCGCTCCTGGGTGAGCTGCTGCGCGCAGCGGCTGATCCGCCGCTCCGTCCGCAGCCGCTTCACCTGGCGAGTCGTTGCACTTTCGGTCACAGAGTGCATTCTTGCACTCTGATCCAAAGAGTGCAAAATTGTGACGGCGGTCACCCGTACGGCGGTTCTGGTCGTTGTGGTCGGTCCCCGACTTGCCGGTAACCGACGACCGGGCGGAAAGTGTCCGGGTGTCCTCCCCGCGCACCGCCACCACGTCGTCGTACTCGATCACCATGCGGTTGCACACCGTCCCGGACCACGCGGTGGTCGGGGCGGTCGCGACGGCCATCGCCGCGCAGGGCGGGATCGTGACCGCCATCGACGTCACCGAGTCCAGCCATGTGCGCCTGGTCGTCGACGTGACGTGCTCGGCCTCGGACGCCGACCACGCGAAGGAGCTGGAGAAGGCGGTCGACGCGATCGACGGTGTCGAGGTCTACCGGACCTCCGACCGGACCTTCCTGCTCCACATCGGCGGCAAGATCGAGGTCTCCTCCAAGGTCCCGCTGCGCAACCGCGACGACCTGTCGATGGCCTACACCCCCGGTGTCGGGCGGGTGTCGAAGGCGCTGGCCGAGAACCCCGAGGACGTGCGTCGGCTGACCATCAAGGGCAACTCGGTCGCGGTCGTGACCGACGGCTCCGCGGTCCTCGGCCTCGGCAACATCGGCCCCGGTGCGGCGCTGCCGGTGATGGAGGGCAAGGCGGCGCTGTTCAAGCGGTTCGCCGACATCGACGCCTGGCCGATCTGCCTCGACACCCAGGACACCGACGAGATCGTCCGCGCGGTCGAGCTCATCGCCCCCGGCTTCGGCGGCATCAACCTGGAGGACATCGCCGCGCCCCGCTGCTTCGAGATCGAGCGCCGGCTGCGCGAGTCCCTCGACATCCCCGTCTTCCACGACGACCAGCACGGCACCGCCATCGTCGTCCTGGCCGCGCTGACGAACGCCCTGCGCGTGGTCGGCAAGCAGCTGGGCGAGGTCCGCCTCGTCGTCTCCGGCGCCGGCGCGGCCGGTACGGCGATCGTGACGCTGCTGCTGGCCGCGGGCGTCCAGGACGTCGTGGTCTTCGACCGCCTCGGCTGCCTGGTCCCCGACCTCGAGGGTCTCTCGCCGGCCCAGGTCGAGCTGGCCCGGGCGACCAACCCGCGCGGCGTGACCGGCGACCTGCGTACGGCGCTCGCCGGTGCCGACGTGTTCATCGGCGTCTCCGCCCCCGGCGTGCTGCAGGCCGAGTGGATCCAGGACATGGCCACCGACCCGGTCGTCTTCGCGCTGGCCAACCCCGACCCGGAGGTCGACCCCGCCGAGGCCGGCAAGTACGCCGCCGTGGTGGCCTCGGGCCGCTCGGACTACCCCAACCAGATCAACAACGTGCTGGCCTTCCCGGGCGTGTTCCGGGGCCTGCTCGACGCCCGCGCCACCGACGTGTCCATCGAGATGCTGCTGCGCGCGGCCGAGGCGATCGCCCTGGTCGTCACCGACGACGAGCTGAACGCGTCCTTCATCATCCCGACGGTCTTCCACCCGGACGTGCCGAAGGCGGTCGCGGCCGCCATCCGCGGCGACCGGTAGCGGGTCGGCTCGGGGTCAGCTCGTCGCGTAGAGCGCCGCGCCGACCACGCCGGCCCTGTTGCGCAGCGTCGCCGGGACGATCTCGGTGTCGAGGTCGAGCAGCGGCAGGAACTCGTCGGCGCGCTTGCTGATGCCGCCGCCGACGACGATCAGGTCGGGGGAGAACAGCTTCTCCAGGGTGCGGTAGTAGCGGGTCAGCCGCTTCGCCCAGTGCTCCATGCTCAGGCCCTCGGCCTCGCGGGCGCTGTTGGCCGCCCGGGACTCGGCGTCGTGACCGTCGACCTCGAGGTGGCCGAGCTCGGCGTTCGGCACCAGGACGCCGTCGTGCACGAGGGCCGAGCCGATGCCGGTGCCGAGGGTGGTCACGATGACCAGGCCACCCCGGCCCGCGGCGGCGCCGTACCGCACCTCGGCGAGGCCGGCCGCGTCGGCGTCGTTGACGACGTGGACGTCGCGGCCGGTGGCCTTCGTGAACAGCGCGTCGGCGTCGGTGCCGAGCCAGGCCTTGTCGATGTTGGCGGCCGAGCTGACGACACCGTGGCGGACCACACCGGGCACCGTGACGCCGACCGGCCCGGTCGAGTCCGGGAACGCCGCGAGCAGCTCGACGAACACCTCGGCGACCCGCTCCGGGGTCGAGGGGCTGGGGGTCTTGATCCGGAACCGCTCGGCCGCGAACTCGCCGGTCTCGAGGTCGACCGGGGCGCCCTTGATGCCGGTGCCGCCGAAGTCGATGCCGAACGGGAGGTGGGTCGTGGACATCCCACGACCCTAGGACACGCGAGGCCCGCGACCTCATGGCCGGCCCACGAACCCCAGGGAATCAGCTGGTCTTGTCCAGGGGTCGCCGCAGGTGTGACGGGGCGCACACTGGGGACGTGTCCTATGGCGTGATCGGCTCGAAGAGCGCCCACCTCCTCGTCGAGACGACCGCGGGAGCCGGAGGGTCCGAGGCCGACCTGGCGCTCGACCGCCTGCAGGAGCGGTACGGCGCCGTCTGGATCGCCGGACGGATCACCCTGACCCGGCTGCACCTCGGCTTCGTGCCGACCCGGCTCGGCCGGGGCCTGGCCATCACCGAGCTGCACCTGCGCGACGTGACGAGCGTCGAGATCGGTGGCGGGCGCGTGTCCCGGGTCGTCGGCATCGGCACCGCGCGGCACGTCGTACGGGTGCGGACGACGGGGGCGCAGCAGTTCGCCCAGGCGGTCGCGCAGGGCGCCGAGGACGTACGCCGAACGCCACGGCTGGTCTGAGCCCACTGCCCGCCCGACCACCGATGATTCCCCGTCGGCGGCCGGGTCTGTGCCGTGCGCGCAATTGCGTTGACCGGAGCCCGTCGTCCGACGGACGGTCTAGCCAGGTACACACCAACGCGGAGGGCAGCGGATGATCACCGCACGAGGGCTCGTGCAGACGTTCCACACCGGGCAGGGCCGGAGGAAGACGGCCGTGCAGGCGGTCAACGGCATCGACCTCGACGTGACCGAGGGCGAGGTGGTCGGCTTCCTCGGTCCCAACGGCGCCGGCAAGACGACCACGCTGCGGATGTTGACCACGTTGCTGAAGCCGACGGCCGGCACCGCCACCGTGGCCGGGTACGACGTCGCGACGCAGGCCGTCGACGTACGACGGAGCATCGGCTACTGCTCGCAGGTCGGGTCGACGTTCTCGGGCGCCTACGCCGGCGACGAGGTCGTCGACCACGGGATGCTCTACGGGATGTCGCGCAGGGACGCGGTCGCCCAGGGCCAGGCGCTCTTCGAGCGGCTCCAGCTCGACGGCCTGTGGCGGCGGATGCCGAAGAACATGTCGGGCGGGCAGAAGCGTCGCCTCGACATCGCCATGGGGCTGATCCACTCGCCGTCGCTGGTCTTCCTGGACGAGCCGACGACCGGCCTGGACCCGCAGGCGCGGGCCAACCTGTGGGAGCACATCGCCGACCTGCGCACCAGCCAGGGGGCGACGGTCTTCCTCACCACCCACTACCTCGACGAGGCCGACGCGCTGGCCGACCGGATCGTCATCATCGACCGGGGCGACATCGTGGCCAGCGACACCGCCGACAACCTCAAGGCCCAGGTGGCCGGTGACCTGGTCGCCCTGGAGGTCGGCTCCGACGAGCAGGTGCCCGCGGCCCGCGAGCGGCTCGGCTCGGTCGCCGAGACCGTCGAGGTCGAGGGCCGCCAGGTCCGGGGCCGGGTGGCCCGGGCCGGGAAGGTGGTGCCCGGCCTGCTGCGCGACCTCGAGGCCGCCGGCGTCAGCCTCGAGTCGATCGAGATCGCCCGCCCGACCCTCGACGACGTGTTCCTCACCCTCACCGGCCGGACCCTGCGAGACGCCGAGGCCGACGTACCGACCACCGAAGGAGCCGAGCTGTGACGACCTTCCTCCGCGACAGCGGCATCGTCTTCCGGCGCCAGATCCGGATGAACCTGCGCAACCCCGCCTGGGTGATCATCGGGATGCTGCAGCCGGTGCTCTACCTGCTGCTCTTCGGACCCCTGCTCGAGCCGGTGATCAGCCAGCTCGGCGGCAACAAGTACACCTGGTTCGTCCCGGGCATGCTGGTCCAGCTCGGCATCTTCGGCGCGTTCTTCGCGGGCTTCAGCCTGATCGGCGAGTGGCGCGAGGGGGTCATCGAGGCCGAGCGGGTGACTCCGGCCAGCCGCGCGGCGCTGCTCTTCGGCCGGCTCTACCGCGACCTGCTCCAGCTCTTCGTCCAGGCGGTGATCCTGGTCGGCCTCGGTCTGGCCCTGGGCATGGACTTCAACGCTGCCGGCATCGTGCTCGGCGTCGTCCTCACGATCCTGCTCGGGGGCGCGTGCGCGGCGGCCTCCAACGCCTTCGCGCTCACCGTGAAGAGCGAGGACGTGATGGCCCCGGTGATCAACCTGGTGATGATGCCGGTGCTGCTGCTGTCGGGGATCCTGCTGCCGATGAGCTTCGGCGCCGCCTGGCTCGACAACCTCGCGAACTTCATGCCGATCCGGCACGTCGTCGACGCCGTGCGCGGCGCGTTCTTCGGCGACTACGACCTCGGCACCATCGGCTGGGGCGTCGGCTGGACGGTCGCGCTCTTCGGGCTCGCGGTCTGGTGGGGGGTCTCGGTCTTCCGCAAGGAGAACGCCTGAGGAACCGCGTCCCGGCCGGCGGCGTCGGAGGCACATGCGCCCCCTGGTCCCCGCCCTCCTGTGTGCCACCCTCGCCGTCGCGCTCGCCGGGTGCTCCGGCACCGAGGGGGACGAGGAGACCTCCGTCAGCGGGGACGTCCAGCCGGACGACTGGTACGACGAGGAGCAGCCCGCCCCGGCCGACGGTGGCTTCGTGCCCGCGGAGCGCGACGCCCGCTCGACCTTCGGGCTCGACGTCGACACCGGCTCGCTCGGCCTGGCCCGCCGGCTGCTGGCCGAGGGCTCGCCCGTGCCGCCGGACACCGTCCGCCCGGAGGAGTGGGTCAACGGCTTCCCGTACGGCGACCCGGCGCCCACCGACGCCGACCTCGCCGTCACCGCCGAGACCGGTCCGTCCCCGACCCTGGACGGGGCCGAGGTCGTGCGGGTCGCCGTGACGGCCCGCGAGGTCGCGCCCGAGGACCGGCCGCGGGTGCACGTGACCCTGGTCGTCGACCGCTCGGGCTCGATGGCCAGCGAGGAGCGGCTCGGACGGGTGCAGGACTCCCTGACCGTGCTCGCCGACCGGCTCCGCCCGGACGACACGGTGGCGGTCGTGTCCTTCGAGGACGAGGCCGTCCCGCTCCTGCCCCCGACCCCGGTGGCGGAGCGGGAGGCGGTGGTCGGGACGATCGACGACCTCACCCCCGGGGGCAGCACCAACCTGGCCGACGGACTGCTGCTCGGCTACGACCAGGCTCGCCGCTCCTACGACCCCGACGACGTCAACCTCGTCGTCCTCTGCTCCGACGGCATCGCCAACGTGGGCCTCACCGAGCCCGAGGAGATCACCCGCCGGGTCGCCGACGAGGCCGCGGACGGCGTCCACCTCGTCACTGTGGGCTTCGGCATGAACGGCTACAACGACCGTTTGATGGAGCAGCTCGCCGACCGGGGGGACGGCTTCTACTCGTACGTCGACACCTTCGCCGAGGCCGAGCGGCTCTTCGGCTCGGAGCTCACGACGACCCTGGTCCCGGTCGCCGAGGAGGCGCGGGCCCAGGTCGCCTTCGACCCGGGGGCGGTGACGTCGTACCGCCTGGTCGGCCACGCGAACCGAGCGCTGGCCGACGAGGACTTCGACGACCTCGACGTGGACGCCGGGGAGCTCGGGGCCGGTCACCGCGCGACCGCTCTCTACGAGGTCGAGCTCGCAGACGGGGTGGAGCCGGGTGACGTGCTCGGCACGGCTCGGGTGCGGTGGCGCACGCCGGGCGGCGAGTCGGCCCACGCCCTGGCCGACGTGGTGGCCGCCGACCCGGACGACGAGCCCTCGGGCGACCTCCAGCTCGCCACGACCGTCGCCGACCTGGCCCAGCTGCTGGGCCAGGACCCGTCGTACGTCGACCGCGGCGTCGACCTCGACGATCTCGGCGACCGGGCCCGGGCGCTGCTCCGGCGCGAGCAGCCCGGCGCCGACGACCTCCTCCGGCTGGTGGAGCTGGCACGCACGCCGGCCTGGTGATCAGCCGCCGGTCTCCTGGCGGACCCAGGCGGCGAAGCCGGGCACGGTGAACCGCAGCGCGCCGCGGCCGGCCACCTCGATCAGTCCCTTGTCGAGCAGCCCGCGCCGCGGGACGCTCAGGTCGTTGCTCGTCACGCCGAGGTGGTCGGCCACCTCGCCTCGGCGGACGTCGGCCTCCGCCGGCCCGGCCAGCTCGGCCATGCCGGTCAGCACACGCTGCTCGCCGGGGGTCGCCTTCACCCAGCGGGCCCGGAACATCGTGGCCAGCTCCTCGTCGACCCGGGCGCGGGTGCGGTCGAGCAGGTCGGGGCCGAGGGTGTCGCCCTCCGCGGGCGCGGCCTCGCGCCACACCGCGTCGCCGTAGAGCTGGAGGAAATAGGGGTAGCCCTGGGCCAGCCCCACCACCTCGGCGAGCAGGCCGGCGTGCCAGTCGACCCGGTGCTCGCGGGCCGGCGCCTCGAGCACCTCGGCCGCGTCGGCGTCGTCGAGTCGCTCCAGGGTCCGGAACGCGAACCGCTCGCTGAACGTCACCGCCGCCGTCAGCACGTCGGGGGTGTTGGGGAGCCCGGCCGCGATCACCACGGCGGCCGGCTCCGGGCTTGCCTGCTGGAGCTCCTGCCAGGCGTAGGCGAGGGTGCGCAGGTCCTCGCGGGGCGCCGCCTGGATCTCGTCGACCAGCAGGCAGAGCCCGGCTGAGCCCCGCTCGCGGGCGGCGGCGGCCGCGAGGGTCACGAAGTCTCCGAACGCGGCCGAGGCGGCCCCGGCTCCGGGTGCCGGGGCCGGGCTGACGTCGAGCTCGACCCCGGCACTGGCCGGTCCGGCACCGAGCTCGAGGCTGAGCGACTGGAGCCGGTCGCGCAGCCGCGAGCGGCGGGTCACGTCGACCCCGATGCCGTCGAGGGACCGGGCGAGGGCGGCGACCAGCCCCGCCACCAGGCTCTCGTCGCCACGGGCGGTCACCCAGGCCACCACCGCGCCGGCGCGCGTCGCCTCGTCGCGGACCGCCTTCAGCAGCGACGTCTTGCCGACCCCGCGCGAGCCGACGTGCACCCGCACCCGGCCCAGGAACCGGCCGTAGGTCGCGAGCAGGGCCAGGTCGGCCTGGGCGTCGGCGAGCTGCGCGCCCCGGCCGACGAGGACGGGCGGCGTCTCGCCGGGGGTGTAGGGGCTGGGCAGCGGATGGCTCACACGGTTCCTTATGAAGGGCGATGTTCATCAGGAACCGTAAACCCGGCCACCGACCTTGACATGCGGGCACCTCTTGTCAAGCGAGGTTTACATCTCCTATGGTCCTGTAAACCGGCAGTGATGCCGACCGAGGAGGCAGCACGATGGACACCGTCGCCAACAGCACCGTCCCCGAGGGCTCGACCGAGACCTGGCGCGACCCCAAGCGCTACCTGTGGCTGATCGGTCTGGTCGTGCCCTCCCTGGCCTTCGTGGCGTACGGCGCCTGGGCCGCGACCGGGGTCGGCGCGTTCTTCTGGATCGGGCCGGTGGTGATCCTGGTGGTCGTCCCGGCCATCGACCTGGTCGCGGGGCTGGACCGCTCGAACCCGCCCGACGACGTGATCGACCGGCTCGAGAAGGACCGCTACTACCGCTGGATCACCTACCTGTTCCTCCCGGTCCAGTACGCCGGCTTCCTCGGCGCGATGTACCTCATCACTCACGGCGACCCACTCGGGTTCCAGCAGGACCTGACGGTCCTCGACAAGATCGGGCTCGCGATCTCGATCGGCTGCATCGGGGGGATCGGCATCAACACCGCCCACGAGCTCGGCCACAAGAAGGAGGCCAACGAGCGCTGGCTGTCCAAGATCGCCCTGGCCCAGAGCTTCTACGGTCACTTCTACATCGAGCACAACCGCGGCCACCACGTCCGGGTCGCGACCCCGGAGGACCCGGCGTCGTCCCGGGTCGGCGAGAGCTTCTACGCCTTCTGGCCACGCACCGTCCTGGGGTCCCTGAAGAGCGCCTGGCGGATCGAGAAGCGGCGCTACTCACGCAAGAAGAAGCACCCGTTCCGGATCGGCAACGACGTCCTCAACGCCTGGCTGATGTCGGCGGTGCTCTGGGGCGCGGTCGTCGCCTGGCTGGGGGTCGGCGTGCTGCCGTACCTCGTCGTCCAGGCCGTCGTCGGCTTCTCGCTGCTCGAGGTCGTCAACTACATGGAGCACTACGGGATGCTGCGTCGACGAGTGGGCGTCGGCGAGCGGCAGCGCTACGAGCGGGTCGACCCGTCGCACTCCTGGAACTCCAACAACATCGCGACCAACGTGCTGCTCTACCACCTGCAGCGGCACAGCGACCACCACGCCAACCCGACCCGGCGCTACCAGACGCTGCGCGACTTCGAGGAGAGCCCGGTGCTCCCGACCGGGTACGCCGGGATGATCGTGCTCGCGCTCGTCCCGCCGGTCTGGCGCCGGGTGATGGACCCCCGCGTGCACGCGCACTTCGGCGGCGACCTGTCGCGGGCCAACCTCCAGCCCGGCAAGCGGGAGCGGATCCTGGCGTCGTACCCGCCGCCGGCGGTGGAGCTCTCCGCCGCCGAGCGGGCCGAGCTGGTGCCCGGGGCGGTCGACGAGGTGCTCGCGGCCCGCTGCCCCGGCTGCGGCTACGTGTACGACGTCGCCGCGGGCGACGAGCACGAGGGCTTCGCGGCCGGCACCGCCTGGGCCGACGTCCCCGCGGACTGGTGCTGCCCCGACTGCGGGGTGCGGGAGAAGGTCGACTTCGTGCCGCTCGCGCGCAACGAGGTCGCCTGAGCGGGTGGGGTGAGACTGAATTCTCGTCCCGGCAGCCTTCAGCGCAAGGGACGTTGGCCGACAAGTGTCGTATGACTTCTCGCTTCTCCCTGTCCTCGTGGCGGCTCCGGCACCGCCTGATCGCCCTCGGCGCGGGCAGCGTCGTCGTCACGGCGGGGGTCCTCGTCGGCGCCGGCGCCTGGCAGAGCGACCGGTTCACCGAGCAGGCGGGTGAGCGGGTCGACGAGCTCACCGAGTCCGACCTGAGCCACGTCACCGACGGTGTCGACCGGCTCGCGACGGCCGTCGGCGAGTCGGTGCTCCAGGCCCAGGACCGGAGCATGGGCGTGGCCCGCGCGGTGGTCGCCGCCAGCGGCGGCGTCGGGCTCGACCGGGAGGCCACCGCGACCTGGCGGGCGACCGACCAGGTCAGCGGTGAGGTCAGCACCGTCTCGCTGCCCCGGGTGGAGGTGGACGGCGCCTGGCTGGGCCAGAACACCGACGTCGACACCCGCACGCCGCTGGTCGACGAGATCCGCCGGATGGTCGGCGGCTCGGTCACGGTCTTCCAGCGGATGAACGCGCGCGGCGACCTGCTGCGGGTGGCCACCAACGTCGAGAACGCCGAGGGGCAGCGGGCGATCGGGACCTACATCCCGGCCGTCAACGCCGACGGCAGCGCGAACGCCGTCGCGTCCGCGATCGCCGCCGGCGACTCCTACCGGGGCGTCGCCAAGGTCGTCGACACCTGGAACGTCGCCGCCTACGACCCGCTCCGCGACGCGTCCGGCCGGGTGATCGGTGCGGTCTTCGTCGGCGTGCCGCAGGCCGAGGCCATCGCCGCGCTGAGCGGCGCGCTCTCGGACATGACGGTCGGCGAGCACGGGACGGTCTCCATCCTCAGCACCGCGTCCGCTGACCGCGGCCGCGTGATCGCCTCGACCGACGACGCGCTCGTCGGCGGCGAGCTCGAGGCCGAGGACGCCGAGGGCGTGCCGTGGGTCGAGCAGGTCCTCGCCGGCGCGGTCGAGCTGGACGAGGGCGAGCTGGCCTCGGCGTCGTACCGCCTGGGCGGTGGGGGCGCGGCCCCGGCCGAGAGCACCGTCTACTCGGCGTACTACCCGGCGTACCAATGGGCGATCGTCGTCCAGGCCTACGGGCCCGACTACGCGGCGGCGGCCGAGGCGCTGGCCGAGGGGCGCAGCACCATGATGCGGATGTTCGTCCTGGTCGGTCTCGGGCTGGCCGTGGTCGGTGCGGCCGTCGCGTGGCTGGTGGCGACCCGGATGTCGCGCCGGATGGCGCGGCTGACCTCGGCCATGACCTCGCTCGCCGAGCGGGACCTGACGGTCGAGGTGCCCGAGGACGGCACCGACGAGATCGGCACCATGAGCCGAGCGCTCAATCGGGCCGTCGGCCAGCTGCACGGCCTGCTCACCGACATCACGGCCGAGGCCGGTCGCGTCGACGCGGCCGCCCACCGCCTGGGCGGCGTCGGTGCGGACCTGACCAGCTCCGCGGACGAGGCGACCCGGCTCTCCGGGGCCGCGGCCGCGTCGGCCGGACAGGTCTCCGACAACGTGGCGACCCTCAGCGTCGGCTCGGAGGAGATGACCGCCTCGATCGGCGAGATCTCCGGCAGCGCCCAGGAGGCCGCCGCCGTCGCCCGGGAGAGCGTCGCCCTGGCCGGCGACGTCGAGCGGGTGATGAAGACCCTCAGCGAGTCCTCCAGCCGGATCGCCGACGTGGTCGACGTGATCACGTCCATCGCCGAGCAGACCAACCTGCTCGCCCTCAACGCGACCATCGAGGCCGCCCGCGCCGGCGAGGCCGGCAAGGGCTTCGCCGTCGTCGCCGGCGAGGTCAAGGAGCTCGCGACCCAGACCGCCCAGGCGACCGACGAGGTCACCAGCCGGGTCGCCACGATCAAGAACGACACCGCCAGCGCGACGGCCGCCATCGAGGCGATCACCGAGACGATCGGCCGGGTCGACGGCTACCAGACGGCGATCGCCGCGGCCGTCGAGGAGCAGACCGCGACCACCAACGACATGTCGCGCAACGTCGCCTCCGCGGCCGCGGGCAGTGGCCTGATCTTCGACAGCCTCGGGGAGGTCGAGACCACCATGGGCCGCACCCGCGAGGCCGTCGCCGAGTCCCGGCAGGCCACCGAGGACCTCGGGCACACCGTGGCCCGGCTCGGGGAGCTGGTGGGCGCCTTCCGGGTGTGAGGTCGGGCCCTTCCTAGACTGATCCCATGGTCACCACCCGGGAGCGCGTCGTCGCGGCGGCCGTCGCGATGACCGTCGAGATCGGCTGGTCGCAGGTGACGATGGCCAAGCTCGCCGACCGGGTGGGGGTCAGCCGGCAGACGGTCTACAACGAGATCGGCACCAAGCCCGGACTGGCCGAGGCGATGATCCTGCGCGAGCTGGCCCGATTCCTCGACGTCGTCTCCGCCGCGTTCGACGAGCACCCCGACGACCTGGTCGAGGCGATCCGCGCGAGCGCCCGCGGGGTCCTCGAGCACGCCCACGACAACCTGCTGCTACACGCCGTCGTCTCGGCCACCCACGGGGCCGACACCGAGCTGCTGCCGCTGCTGACCACGCACGGCGAGTCGCTGCTGGCCGCGGCCAAGGGCGTGGTCGCGACGCGGCTGGCGCCGTACGACGTGGGGCCGGCGGGCGACCGTCTCGACGCCGCGATCGACATGGTGGTGCGGGTCGTCCTCAGCCACGTCATGCAGCCCTCGGACACCCCGGAGGCGACGGCCGACGACATCGCCTGGATCGCGGCGCGGGTGCTGCGCGACTGACGGAGGTCAGGCCGACGCGGCCGCGCGCCGGGCCTCGGCGTGCTGGACCGCCTCGCGGAACGCCGTGACGACGTACGGCGGGACCTTCAGCCCGCGCTTCTGCGCCCAGAGCAGCTCGGTCTCGACGCGGGAGATCTGGCGCGCGAAGTCGTCGAGCTCGGCGGTGATCCCGAGGGTCTCCATCAGCTCGCCGAAGTCGGCCTTCTGCCGGTCGTTGTTGGCGCCGACCGGGGCGAAGGACAGGGTGCGCAGCTTGCGGACCAGCCACTTCTGCCAGCCGGCCAGCTCGGCCCACAGCCCGCGCGCGGACAGCTGGTAGAAGGCGTAGTGGCCGGGCTCCTGGCGCTTGATCGGCGCGATGATCGTCTCGGCCATCGCGTCCTCGCGCATCTCGACGACGCCGTCGTGCAGCAGGTTGTAGGCGAGCACCGCGGAGCGCTCGGTGGCCATGCCGGTGAGGTAGTAGATCATCCGGCTGACGTCCTGGAACGCCGGCCAGCGCCCGAGCGCCCCGAGTATCTTCAGCTTGCTGCCGATCGAGGACAGGTCGGCGTCGGCGGGTTCGCGGCCGAGCTCGACCTGGAGCCGGTCGAGGATCAGGCCGTGCCGGGTCTCCTGCGGCTGCCAGACGTCGGCGTAGAAGCGCCGGTCGATCTCGGGCGGGTCGGGGAGCATCGTCATCAGCTCGAGCACGTTGCGGTCGACCTCGAGCTCGACGCGCGCCATGTAGTCGAGGACGTGGCCGAATCGGGCCTCGAACTCGACCGGCCGGCTGACCGTCCAGTCGACGCTCTCCAGGTCGATCGGGGGGTGCTCGGCCTCGAGCCGGTCGACGTGCTGGGCGAGCCGCGCCGCGGTGGTTAGGGTCCCCTCAGCCATGGAGGAAGGCTACCGTTCGGACGTGGTGCATCAGGCGGCGGCCGGCGTCGTACGCATGGGTTCGCCGGGCGGGCGCGCGGTCGTCGCGGCGGCGGTCCTCGGCTCGGGCATCGCGATGCTCGACGGGACGGTCGTCAACGTCGCGCTCCGCACCATCGGCGAGGACCTCGACGCGTCGCTCGCGCAGCTGCAGTGGATCACCAACGGCTACCTGCTCTCCCTGGCCAGCCTGATCCTGCTCGGGGGCTCGCTCGGCGACCGGTTCGGCCGGCGGCGGGTGTTCGTCTGGGGCACGGTCGGGTTCGCGCTCGCGTCCCTCCTGTGCGGAATCGCGCCCACCGCGGAGGTGCTGATCGGCGCCCGGGTGCTGCAGGGCGTCGCCGGCGCGCTGCTCACCCCCGGCAGCCTGGCGATGATCCAGGGCGCCTTCGTGAAGGAGGACCGGGCCGCGGCCATCGGCGCCTGGTCCGGGCTGGGCGGGATCGCCGCGGCCATCGGGCCGTTCGTCGGCGGCGCGCTGGTCGAGTACGTCCACTGGCGCTGGATCTTCCTGATCAACCTCCCCCTCGCGGCGCTGGCGGTCGTGATCGCGACGCGCTCGGTGCCGGAGACCCGTGACCCGCACGCCTCCGCCCACTTCGACCTCGTCGGCGCGGTGCTGGCCGCGGCCGCGCTCGGCGGTACGACCTACGCCCTGATCGAGTGGGGCGGACCGCTCGCCCCGTGGGCCGGGGCGGTGGCGGTGGTGACCGCGGTGCTGTTCCTGGTCGTCGAGCGGCGCGAGCGCGAGCCGATGCTGGAGCTCTCGATCTTCCGCGACCTGACCTTCAGCGCCGCCAACCTGATGACCTTCCTCGTGTACGGCGCCCTCGGCTCGGTGCTCTTCTTCCTCACCCTGCAGCTGCAGACGGTCGGCGGGTACGGCGCCCTCGCGGCCGGGCTGGCCAGCCTGCCGCTGACCGTCTGCATGCTGCTGCTCGCCGCGCGCGGCGGCCGGCTCGGGGCCCGGATCGGACCGCGCGTGCCGATGACCGCCGGCCCGCTGGTGACCGCCGCGGGGACCCTCCTGCTCCTCGGCGTCGACGCGGACGTCGTCTACTGGCGCGACGTGCTGCCCGGCATCACCGTCTTCGGCCTGGGGCTGGCGCTGATGGTCGCGACGCTCACCGCGACGGTGCTCGCCGCCGCGCCCGACGAGCACGCCGGCATCGCCAGCGGCGTCAACAACGCCGTCGCCCGCGCCGGCTCGCTGCTCGCCGTCGCCGCGCTGCCGGTCGTCGTCGGCCTCGGCGGCACCGAGTACGCCGACCCGGACGCGTTCGACGCGGCGTACGGCTCGGCGATGGTGATCGCCGCGGCGCTGCTCGTCGTCGGGGGGCTGGTGTCGTGGTTCACGATCCGGAACGGGGTGCTGCGGGAGGGGTGACCTAGTTACCCGGATATCCGGGTAACTAGGACGTTCCCGGGCGAAGCATCCCCCCGGAACGTCCGGTTCTCCCCGAGAACCCCGCGACCGCGTCCGGCGTTCGCCCGTGCGGATTGGCCGGCCCACCTACCCTGAGAGATCGGCGCAGGTTCGGGGGAGGGACAGATGCGACTGCGGCAGGCACTCGGGGCCGCCGGGCTGACCGGCGTGCTCGCGCTGGTCGCTGCCTGCGGGGGCGGTGACGGGAGCGGCACGGCCGAGCCCGACGCATCACCCAGCACGGTGGGTGCCTCCGCCTCCCCCACCGCCGACGACTCGACCGGCGATCCCAGCGGGGATCCCAGCGCGGGGGCCGGCGGGGACCCGCTGGCGCCGTACGCGATGGACGCGCCGGGGCCGCGCACCGGCCGGCTGACCTACGCCGACATCCTGGTCAACGGCCGCGAGTCGATCACCGACCAGACCCTCGCGGCCGTGCGCGCGGTCCCGAACGTCGCGGCGGTGGAGCGGATCTCGCTGGCCCAGGTCAGCATCGACAACAAGCTGCTGACGGTCGCCGCGGTCGACCCGGCGTCGTACCGCAACTTCGCCGACGCGGGCAGCGCCGACACCCAGCAGGTCTGGGACCGGGTCGCGGCCGGCGAGATCGCCGTCGACCCCGCCGTCCAGGCCGAGCTGCCGGTCGACGCCGACGGGTTCCTCAAGCTCGGCAGCGACAAGCAGGCACCACGCGCGCACGTCGGCTCGTACGCCCCGCAGGTCGACGGCGGCATCGACGCGGTCGTCAACGAGAAGTGGGCCGACGAGCTCGGGATGACGACCGGCAACGCGCTGCTGGTCGCCGCGCCCGGCTTCGACCCGCAGGACGTCGGCAAGCAGGTGCGGACCGCGGTCGGGAAGGAGCGGCCGCTGAGCTTCGTCGACGCGGTCGCCCGCTTCGGCCTCGAGCCCGGCGCCCAGCAGGTCGCGGTCGTCGTGGGTGCGACCGCCCAGGCGGTCGGCACCTTCACCTACACCGTCCTCGGCGGCGGCCGGGTCGCGCCCGACCCCGCCTGGGTCCGCGAGCACATCGCCACCGAGCCGGTCCCGATCCTCGGCTCGGTCACCTGCAACAAGCTGCTCTTCCCCCAGCTGCGCGCGGCGCTGGAGGAGATCGTCCAGCGCGGCCTCGCCGACAAGATCGACCCCAATCAGTACGCCGGCTGCTACTACCCGCGCTTCATCGCCGGGTCCTCCAAGCTCTCCAACCACGCCTTCGGCCTCGCGCTCGACCTCAACACCTCCACCAACGGCCGCGGCATCCCCGGCGACATGGACCGCACCGTGGTCTCGATCTTCAAGAAGTGGGGCTTCGCCTGGGGCGGCGACTGGAACTACACCGACCCCATGCACTTCGAGATGAACGCGCTCGTCGCCCCGCGCTGACCCCGCGGGCTAGCCTCGGCCGCATGCGAGCCGTCCAGGTCATCACGCCCACCGGTCCCCGCGACGTCGAGCTGCGCGACGTCCCCGAGCCCACACCGGGTGACGGCGAGGTGCTGGTAGAGGTGCACAGCGTCGGCATCTCGTTCCCGGACCTGCTGCTGAGCAAGGGCGAGTACCAGCTCAAGCCGGAGCCGCCGTTCACCCTCGGCGTCGACTTCGCGGGCACCGTCGTGAGCGGCGCCGGCTTCGAGCCCGGTCAGCGGGTCTGCGGCGTCGGCGGATGGGGCGGCGCGGCCGAGCTGGTGGCGAACCCGGCCGGCTTCACCTTCGCGCTTCCCGACACCACGTCGTACGACGAGGGCGCCGCGCTGCCGATGAACTACCTCACCGCCGACTTCGCCCTGGCCGAGCGGGGCGGGCTGCGCGCGGGCGAGACCGTGCTGGTGCACGGCGCGGCCGGTGGGGTCGGCACCGCGTCGATCCAGGTGGCCAAGGGCATGGGCGCGCGGGTCATGGCGGTGGTCAGCACCGACGAGAAGGCCGAGGTCGCGCGGGCCGCGGGCGCCGACGAGGCGGTGCTGCTCGACGGGTTCAAGGACGCGGTCCAGGGGCTGACCGGCGGCGCGGGCGTGGACGTCGTGGTCGACGTGGTCGGCGGGGACGCCTTCACCGACTCGCTGCGCGTGCTGGCGCCGCAGGGCCGGCTGCTGGTCGTCGGCTTCGCGGCCGGGGCGGGCATCCCGCAGGTCAAGGTCAACCGGCTGCTGCTCAACAACGTCGACGTGCGCGGTGTCGGCTGGGGCGCGTACGCGATGGCCCGGCCCGGCTACATGGCCGAGCAGTGGACCCGGCTGCTGCCGATGCTGGAGTCGGGGGTCGTGAAGCCGCCGGTCGGCTCGACGTACCCGCTGGAGGACTTCGGCCAGGCCCTCGTCGACATGGACGAGCGGCGCACGCTCGGCAAGTCGGTGGTCCACGTCCGCCCCGTCGAGTGACGCGAGATGGCTGGATAAGACCGGTCTTGGCGACCATCTGACGTCACTCGACGACGAACGCCGCGGACCGACCCGGCAGGATGGTCCCATGAGCGAGCACCAGCACGATCACGACCACAGCGACCACGACCACGGCGACGACGGTCCCAGCGACGACCTGGTCCGCCGGGCCGGCCACATCATCCTGGACGGCGTGACCGCCGCCGACGTCGACAACGAGGACGCGATGGAGCTGGCCTTCGGCCGGCTCCTCGAGATCGACGCCATCGAGGTGACGATGGACGAGGACGAGGGGGAGCTCGAGCTCGACATCTCGCCCTTGATGAGCGGCGTGCTGCTGGTCGTCACCGAGCTGGTCAACGAGATCGCCGAGCGCGACGGCAGCTCCCCCGAGGACGTCCTCGCGCGGATCCGCACGCGCATCGACGGCTGACCCGCCGCACACCTCTTCGTTAGGGTCGTCCCCGTGACGATCCTCGACGACGCCCGCGAGGGCATGAACCCCGACATCCGTCCCCAGGACGACCTGTTCGGCCACGTCAACGGGCGCTGGCTCGACGAGACCGAGATCCCCTCGGACCGCTCGAGCTGGGGCCCGTTCGTGCAGCTGGCCGACGGCGCGGAGAGCGACGTCAGGGCGATCATCGAGGACCTGGCGGCCGGGGACGCGGCGGCCATGACCGACGACGCCCGCAAGATCGGCGACCTGTTCGCCTCGTTCATGGACACCGACGCCATCAACGCCAAGGGGCTGCGCCCCGTCCGCCCGCTCATCGACGCGGTCGACGCGCTGCGCGACGTGCGCGACCTGGCCGCCTTCCTGGGCGAGTTCGAGCGGATCGGCGGGCACGGCCTCTTCGGCTCGTACGTCGACTCC
Source organism: Nocardioides sp. CCNWLW216 (assembly GCF_037120545.1). NCBI lineage: Bacteria > Bacillati > Actinomycetota > Actinomycetes > Propionibacteriales > Nocardioidaceae > Nocardioides > Nocardioides sp. CCNWLW216. Next base: position 224,106 of record NZ_JBBBBJ010000003.1, on the reverse strand, counting down.
GACGACCGCAACTCCGACCGCTACCTCTTCCACCTGGTCCAGGGCGGTCTCGGGCTGCCGGACGAGTCGTACTACCGCGAGGAGAAGTTCGCGGAGGTCCGGGAGAAGTACGTCGGCTACCTCACCCGGCTGCTCACGCTCGCCGAGCACCCCGACGCCGCGGGCGCGGCGAGCACCGTGCTGGCCATCGACACCAAGCTGGCCGCCGGCCACTGGGAGCGCGCGGACACCCGCGACGTCCAGAAGACCTACAACCTGCTCACCGCCGACGAGCTGAAGGCGCTCTGCCCGTCCTTCGACTGGGACGCCTACGTCACCAACCTCGGCGGCAACGAGCTGACGGTCGCCGAGTCGTGCGTCCGGCAGCCGTCGTACTTCGGTCACCTCTCGACCGTCCTCGACGAGGTGCCGATCACGGAGTGGAAGGCCTGGCTGCTCACCCACGTCCTGCGCAGCGCGGCGCCGTACCTCACCGACGACTTCGTCGAGGCCAACTTCGACTTCTACGGCCGCACCCTGAACGGCACGCCCGAGCTGCGCGCCCGCTGGAAGCGAGGCGTGGCCCTGGTCGAGGGCGCGCTCGGCGAGGCCGTCGGCCAGGAGTACGTCGCCCGGCACTTCCCGCCGACCTCGAAGGCGCTGATGGACGACCTGGTCGCCAACCTGCTGGCGGCGTACCGGGTCTCCATCGAGGCGCTCGACTGGATGACCGACGAGACCAAGCAGCGGGCCTACGCCAAGCTGGAGACGTTCCGGCCCAAGATCGGCTACCCGGAGAAGTTCCGCGACTACTCGGGTCTCCAGGTGAGCGCCAATGACCTGCTCGGCAACGTGGCGGCGTCATCGTCGTTCGAGACCGACCGCCAGCTGGGCAAGCTCGGCAACCCGGTCGACCGCGACGAGTGGTTCATGCTCCCGCAGACCGTGAACGCCTACTACAACCCCGGCACCAACGAGATCTGCTTCCCGGCCGGCATCCTGCAGAAGCCGTTCTTCAGCCCCGACGCCCTCCCGGCCGAGAACTACGGCGGCATCGGCGCGGTGATCGGCCACGAGATCGGCCACGGCTTCGACGACCAGGGCGCCCAGTACGACCCGCACGGCAACCTCGAGGACTGGTGGACCGCCGACGACAAGGCGGCCTTCGAGGTGAAGACCAAGAAGCTCGTCGAGCAGTACGACGGCTTCGAGCCGCGCAACCTGCCCGGCGAGAAGGTCAACGGCTCGCTCACCGTCGGCGAGAACATCGGCGACCTGGGCGGGCTGACCATCGCCCACAAGGCCTACCTGATCTCGCAGGGCGGCGAGGCGTCGGTCGAGGACCGGCGCCGGCTGTTCAGCAACTGGGCCTACGTGTGGCGCACCAAGCGTCGTACGGAGCAGGAGCAGCAGTACCTCACCATCGACCCGCACTCCCCGCCGGAGTTCCGGGCCAACATCGTGCGCAACCTCGACGAGTTCCACGACGCGTTCGAGACCGCGCCCGGTGACGGGCTGTGGCTCGACCCCGAGGCCCGCGTCCGCATCTGGTAGTGACGGGATCGGTGGTCGAGTAGCCCGTGAGGAACGAGCGGGCGTATCGAGACCCGGAGCGAAGGGGCGTGACGCGTATCGAGACCACCAACCCCGCCTGGCAGCAGGCGTCGTACGACGTCCGCTTCGACTGGGGCCCGACCGGCGCGGCGGCGGTCGCGGCCGACGTGACGGTGGTGGTCGACGTGCTGTCGTTCACCACCACGCTGTCGGTCGCGGTCGAGCGGGGGATCGAGGTCTTCCCGTTCGGCTGGCGCGACGTGCGGGCGACGTCGTACGCGCTGACGAGGGACGCGGTGCTCGCCGTGGGGCGCAGCCAGGCCGGGCCGGGCGAGGTGAGCCTGTCGCCGCTGAGCGTCCGCGCCGCGAGCGGCGTCGAGCGGCTGGTGCTGCCCAGCCCGAACGGGTCGAGCATCTCCTTCGCCCTGGCCACGGCCGGTGGGGAGGTGCTCGGCGGCTGCCTGCGCAACGCGAGGGCCGTGGGCGCGGTGCTCGCGGAGCGGGTCCGGGCGGGCGCCTCGGTCGCCGTCGTGGCCGCGGGCGAGCGGTGGCCGGACGGGACGCTGCGGCCGGCGGTCGAGGATCTCTGGGGCGCGGGCGCGATCCTGGCCGCGATCGGTGCCGGGACGCCGAGCCCGGAGGCCCGCCTCGCCGTCACGGCGTACGACGCGGTCGCGGCGGACGTGCTCGCCGCGCTGCGCGCATGCGCCAGCGGGCGCGAGCTGGTGGCGGCCGGCCACCCCGGCGACGTCGAGGTCGCGGGCGAGCTCGACGCGACGGACGTCGTACCGGCGCTGCGGGGCGAGTCCTTCGTGGCATCCTGACCCGATGCCCGTCCTCCGCGTGATCGCCGCCGCCGTCCTGCGCGCGGCCCTCCTCGTCGCGGTGTACGCCGTGTTCCTGCTCGTGCTGGACCGCACCGACGGCGGGGACGCGCTCGGGGCGGGACTGCTCTACTTCGTGCTGGTGATGGCCATCGGCTTCGCCTGGGCCGTCTGGGACGGCTCGCGGCGTCCCTACCCGGCCGCGGCCGCGGTGTGGGTGCTGGCCGGGATCGGGACCACGGTCGGCATCGCGCTCACCGCGGTCCTGCTGGAGCCCGACGCCTCCGGTTCCTTCGGCGAGGAGCTGGGTGACGGATTCGTGTTCCTGACCCTGCTGGTCGCGCTCCCGGCGCTGGCCGGCGCCGCGCTCGGCGCCCTGATCCGCCGGTCCCGCACCGCCTGATCACCCCTGCCAGGGCGGGGCCACTCCCCAGCCCCAGCGGGGGACCGGCGCGTCCTCGACGGGCGTCGCACCGGGCTGGGAGTTCTGCTGGGCCAGGCGGGTGCCCCACTCGACGTACCCGACGATCGCGGCGCGGAACTCAGGGTCGTCCGGCAGTCCTGCGTCGTCGGCGGCCAGGCTCATGGTGGCGGCGAACCGGTGCCGCTGCTCGGGCGTGATGGCCAGCCCACGGTGACGGTCGAGCATCGCCGGATAGCCCCCGAGGTCGTCGGTGTACGACGCCGCGCCGCCGAGCACCTCGCACCACCAGGCGGCGACGTGGGCCCGGTGTCGCTCGTCGACGCCGCCCGGAAAGAACCCGGCCAGCAGCGCGTCGTCCTCGACCCGGTCGTAGAAGGCGTCGATCAGCGCGCGCACGGCGGCGTCGCCGCCCGCCCACGCATGGAGGGTCGGGAGACCGGGCTCGTCGACGCCCATGTCCGCACTCCTTGGTTCTGGTGCTGCAAAGGTGTAAGCATGTAATCATGATTCAGGACGAGACGCGAGAGCGGATCCGCGGCTGGTTCGCCGGTCGACTGCCGGAGGCCTGGTCGGCGGCGCCGGCCGAGGTGACCGTGGACCGCGAGGAGGTGACGGTGCTGCTCGCCGTCCCCGACGTGACGACCGCCGAGGACGCCTCCGCGGTCGAGGTCGCCGAGACCCGGGCCGGCCGGGCGAAGGCGTTCCGCGAGGAGACCCGCGAGACCCGGATGGCCATCGCCCGCGAGGCCGAGCACCGCTACGGGCGCAAGGTGTCGTGGGGCGTGCGCCTCGGGGAGGGCGACGACGCCCACGGCGAGCTGTGGACCCACGTGTCGACGCCGGTGATGACCCGGCTGCGCCAGCCGCAGCGCCTGGTCCTCGACACCCTCGTCGACGCGGGCGTGGCCCGGTCCCGGGCCGACGCGCTGGCCTGGTGCGTCCGGTTGGTCGGCCAGCACGAGGGCGACTGGCTCGCCGAGCTGCGCGACGCCACCGGCCGGGTCGCCGACGTCCGGGCGAAGGGGCCAGCGGCCTAGGCTGCCGCCGTGACCTTCCCCGAGTCCGTCGTGACCGCGGTCCTCGCGCACATGAACGACGACCACACCGACGACAGCCTGCTGATCGTTCGCGCCTTCGCGCGGCCGGACGCGACCGCGGCGGCCATGACCGGCCTCGACGGGGAGGCCGGCGTGTTCGCCGCGACCACGCCCGACGGCGACGAGGAGGTCCGGGTGGCCTGGCCGGCCGGCCCGATCAGCGAGCGGGCCGAGATCCGCCGCGAGGTCGTGGCGCTGTACGACGCCGCCTGCGCACGGCTGGGCGTCGCGCCGCGGCCGCACTGACCTCTCGGGTCAGGGCGCGAGGAGGTAGAACGGCTCGAAGCCGTATGTCCGGACGCCGGTGTTCGCGTCCCGCGACCAGGTGACGACCCGGAAGTCGGAGGACGACGGGCACCCGCTCGGGTTCGACGAGACCTCGGCGTACGTCTGGACGCCCGGGGAGGTGGAGTCCAGCGTGAAGTCCAGGGTGACCACGGCGACGGAGGTCAGGGACGAGACGCCCGGCACGCGCACGCAGGTGACACCGGTGGCGGACTGGGTGGCGGTGATCCCGCCGGACTGGCGGTTGACGGCGGTGCCGTTGACCCAGCCGTAGCCGCGGACCAGGCCGGGAGCACCGGCGGCACCGGCGCCACCGCGGAGGCCGGCGACGGTCGCGGTCGAGAGGTCCTTCGTCCGCAACGACCGGTTCTTGATGTCCTTGGTCGTGACGGTGTCGTCCTTGATCTGCCTGCCGGTGATCAGGGTGCCGGCGACGGCACCCCCGCCGGCGGTGGCGATCAGGGCGACGGTGAGCAGCAGGACGGGGGCGGCGGAGCGGAGGGAGGGACGGCGCATGCGCGACGGTAGGTCGCCGTCGCGGAGCCCGGGCATGGCCCGGACGGGTCATGGACTCCGGTGCTGGCCGGTGCTGGGCCCGTTGCTGAGCCCGGTGTCCACGTCGGCGTCGACCGGGGTCATCGGACCCGCGGCGAGGACCAGGTAGACCGAGAGCGCGAGCAGGCCCGGCAGGGTCGCGATGATCCGGCGGACGGGGTGGGCCATGGCGAGGGAGTACCCGGAACCCGCCCGCCCGAAGCAGGACCGGGCTCAGGCCGGGCTGGCGGCCGGCTCGTCGTGGTGCGCCAGGTCCCAGCGCCGACTCAGCGGACCCAGGACCGCGACCTCGAGGACGACCGTCACGAGCAGCGTGGCGCCCACGGCGAGGAGCACGTCGCCCGGGTCGGACCCACTGTCGGCGACCGCGAAGAGCAGGACCACCAGCAGCGGCAGCCAGCAGAGCAGGGCGAGGCCGCCGACCACCACGACGGCGGTGAGCGCGGCCGCGACCAGCGAGTCGAGCGGGCTCCACGGACCCCCGTCGTCCTCCCGAGCGTCCTCCTCGTCCTGCGTCGGCGGCGAGAGGTCGGCGGGATGCCGGCTGCGGTGCCACAGCCAGGACCCGACCAGCACCGCGGCCGTCAGCAGGCCCACGAGCACGGAGGTACGGCGCTCCCAGTCGACGACGAGCTCGCCGGAGAGGAGCACGGCCGCGACCGCCGGCACCACGAGGCCCAGCAGCTCGAGCGTCACCTTGCGGCGGGTCTGCCGTCGTACGTCCGTGGTCATCGCGCCTCCTCGACCGGCTCCTGGTGGGGAACAACGAGTGTGGACCATCCCGGCCCCGGCCGCGCACGGAATGTCGGGGCGCGCTGGTAGACAGGCCGCATGACCACTCCGACCACCGCGACCGACGTCCGCGCCCAGGCCGAGGCGCACCTGCGCGCCCTGGTGGGACGCGACGACGTCACCCTGCGCGAGGACCAGTGGTCGGCGATCGAGGCGCTGGCCGTGCACCGCCGCCGTTCGCTGGTCGTCCAGCGCACCGGCTGGGGCAAATCCGCGGTCTATTTCGTGGCCACGCTGCTGCTGCGCGCGGGCGGGGCGGGCCCGACGGTCATCGTCTCGCCGCTGCTCGCCCTGATGCGCAACCAGATCCAGGCCGCCGAGCGGGCCGGCATCCGGGCGGTGACGATCAACTCGACCAACATCGAGGACTGGCAGCCGATCCACGATGCGATCAACGCCGGCGAGGTCGACGTCCTGCTGGTCAGTCCCGAGCGGCTCAACAACCCGGGCTTCCGCGACGAGGTGCTGCCGAAGCTGGCGGCCACCTGCGGGCTGCTGGTCGTCGACGAGGCCCACTGCATCTCCGACTGGGGCCACGACTTCCGCCCCGACTACCGGCGCATCCGCACCCTGCTCGGTGATTTGCCGACGGGCATCCCGGTGCTGGCGACGACCGCGACCGCCAACGCGCGGGTCACCCAGGACGTCGCCGAGCAGCTCGGCGCCGACGTCCTGGTGCTGCGCGGCTCGCTGGACCGGGAGTCGCTGCGGCTGGGCGTCGTGCGGCTGAGGACGGCGCAGCAGCGGCTGGCCTGGCTGGCCGACCACCTGGCCGAGCAGCCCGGCTCCGGCATCGTCTACTGCCTGACGGTCGCGGCCACCCAGGAGATCGCCGACTACCTCCGCTCGCGCGGCCACGACGTCGCGGCCTACTCCGGCCAGACCGAGCAGACCGAGCGGCTCGCCCTCGAGGCCGACCTCGCGGCGGGCCGGGTCAAGGCGCTGATCGCCACCTCCGCGCTCGGGATGGGCTTCGACGCCACCCTCGGCTTCGTGGTCAACATGGGCGCGCCGCAGTCGCCGGTCGCCTATTACCAGCAGGTCGGCCGGGCGGGCCGCGGCACCGACGAGGCCGTGGTCGTGCTGCTGCCGGCGCTCGAGGACCGCGACATCTGGGCCTACTTCGCCTCGCTGGCCTTCCCGCGCGAGGAGCTGGTCCGCCAGACCCTCGAGGTGCTGGCCGGCGAGGCCCGCCCGCTCAGCACGGCGGCCATCGAGGCCCACGTCGACCTCAGCCGCAACCGCCTCGAGACGATGCTGAAGGTGCTCGACGTCGACGGCGCCGTCCGGCGGGTCCGCGGTGGCTGGGAGTCGACCGGGCAGCCGTGGTCCTACGACGCCGAGCGCTACCAGCGGGTGACCGAGGCCCGCGAGCGCGAGCAGCGGGCGATGCTCGACTACCTCGACACCGACGTGTGCCGGATGCGCTACCTGCGCGACCAGCTCGACGACCCCGACGCCACCGACTGCGGGCGCTGCGACAACTGCGGCGGCCTGCAGCTCTCGACCGAGGTGTCGGCCGCGGCGGTCGAGGAGGCCGACGCCCGGCTGTCCCGCCCCGGCGTCCCGCTCGAGCCCCGCAAGATGTGGCCGACCGCGCTGGCCAGCCTCGGCATCGACTGGAAGGGTCGGATCAGCGAGGCCGCCAGCGAGGGCCGGGTCGTCGCCCGGCTCACCGACCTCGGCTACGGCCAGGCGCTGCGCGAGCTGTTCCGGGCGGAGACCCCCGACGGGCCGGTCCCCATCCCGCTCGTGCAGGCGGTCGTCGCGGTCCTCGGCGACTGGCGGCCCACGGTCGACGCCGTCGTCCACGTCGAGTCCGCGACCCGGCCCACGCTGGTGGCCGACCTGGCGGCCGGCCTCTCCCGCTACCTCAAGGTCCCGCTCGCCGGCACCTTCGCGATCGTCGACCCCGACGTCGCGCCCGGCCAGGGCCAAGCCAACTCCGCCCAGCGGGTGGCTGCCGTCGGGCGGCGCTACGACCTCCACGCCGACCTGCCCCCGGACGCCCGGGTGCTGCTCGTCGACGACCTGGTCGGCACCGGCTGGACCCTCACCGTCGCCACCCGGGCGCTCCGGCGGGCCGGCGCGGCCGAGGTGCTGCCGCTCGCTCTGGCCAGCCAGAGCTAGGCCGATTCCCCGGGAGTCCATCCGAGAGGGGGCGGTACCCCCTAGGGTTTCGCCGTGATCGAGACCCCGCCGCCGCGCCCGTCCCTCGACCGAGACCGTCCGGTGGTGGCTCTCGGGGTGGCCCTCCTCGCGACCGCGGTCGTGCTGTCGGCGTTCTACTCGCGCGAGAGCGGCGAGCTCGACCTGTCCAACTTCGCGGTGGGCCTGCTGGCCACGGGCGGCCTGCTCCTGTTCGCCGTGGGGACCTACCTCCGGCTCCAGCAGGGGGACCGGGCGAGCGACCTGGTCGCCTGGCCCGGCGCGTTCGGCGGCGTCGGTGTCGGCCTGATGGTGGCGGTGGCGATGGACACCCACGACGCGACGCCGTACGTCGCGGGTCTGCTGGTCGTCCTGCTCTCCGCCGTCGGACTGGCCCTGACCCGCCGCGGGCCGTTCGTCGTCACGGGGGTGCTCGGCCTGCTGGTCGCCTACCTGCAGGGCATCGACGATGCCGTCGGCACCGGCGACGGCGAGGGAGTCCCGGGGGTGCAGATCGCCCTGGCCCTGGCCCTGTTCGCGGTGCTGGTCACCGCTGCGGGGTGGCGGCTGCCGGCGAGCCGGGTGCTGAGCGGCGCCGTGGCCGGTGGGGTCACCGTCCTCGGGTTCGCCGTGCTGACCGGGGTGCTGTCGTTCGAGCGCAGCCTCTCGGTCGCCTTCTCGGGGATGAGCTCGGAGGACGGGGTCATCTACGGGTCCTCGTTCGACGGGCCGGGGGCCGACTCCGAGAGCTACACCGCCGACGCCTGGACGGTCCTGCTGCTCGCCCTGGCCCTGGTGCTCGGCTGGTGCCTGTGCGCCGCGGTGACCGGTCACGTCGCCTACCGGCTGCTGGTGGTCGCCATGACGGTCACGATCATCCCGCTGGCCATGCAGCTGCTCACGGTCACGCACCCCAGCTGGTGGGGCGTGGTGCTGGGCGTCGCGGGCGGGGCCGTGCTCGTCCTCGCCGGGCTCCGAGCCCTGCGCCCGGCTCCCCGGCCCGAGCCGGGGCCCAAGCCCTAGGCTCGACCCATGCGCGTCGGACTCACCCTGCTCACCGACCAGCCCTGGGCCGAGGCGGCGCCGCGGTGGCGGGCCACCGAGGAGCTGGGCTTCGACCACGCCTGGACCTACGACCACCTGACCTGGGGCGGGCTGCCGGACTCGCCGTGGGCGGGGGCGACGCCGACCCTGGCGGCCGCGGCGGCGATCACCGAGCGGATCTTTCTCGGCACCCTGGTCTCGGCGCCCAACTTCCGGCACCCCTACCTGCTCTTCCGCGACGCCCAGGCGCTCGAGGACGTCTCGGGCGGCCGTTTCCTGCTCGGTCTCGGCACCGGCGGCGACCTCGACGCGCAGGTCCTCGGGGGTGCCGACCTGTCGGTGCGCGAGCGGGTCGACCGGTTCCAGGAGTTCGTCGGCGTGCTCGAGCAGCTGCGCGACGGCGACCACGTCACCACCGAGGGCCGCTGGTTCTCCACCGCCGACGCGCGCACACGGCCGGGGCTGCCGCGGACGCCGTACCTCCTGGCGGCCAACGGGCCGCGCTCGCTGCGCTTCGCCGCCGCCCACGGCAGCGGCTGGATCACGACCGGTCCGTACGCCGCCGACTCCGTCGACAGCTGGTACGCCGGCCTCGCCGAGTCGGTGCACCGCTTCGACGACGCGCTCGCCGAGGTCGGCCGCGACCCCGGCACCGTGCCGCGCTACGTCCTGCCCGACGCGACCCCGCACCTCACCGGCACCGGCCGGTTCGCGCTGTCCAGCGTGGCCTTCTTCGAGGAGGTCGCCGGCCGGGTCGCCGAGCTCGGCTTCACCGACCTGGTCACCCACTGGCCGCGCCGGGAGACGGCGTACGTCGGCGACGAGGCCGTCCTGGAGGCCGTCGCCGCCGACGTGCTGCCGGGCCTGCAGGCGGGCTAGCGGCTCGCGGCGAGCTCCCGGTCGCTGCGGTCCTCGCGCCCCTCGGCCCGCGGGCCGTCGGTGAGGTGCGCGTAGTAGTCGCGCGGCGCCCCGCGGCGGTCGATCGTCGCGAGCAGCCTCAGCCCGGCGGCCTCGACGGTGCGCGAGCTGACCCAGGCGAGCAGCACGGTGGGGACGACCACGAGCACGGCGGTGACCACGAAGAAGCTCCCGCTGCGGGCCTCGGGCAGCGCCCCGAGGTGGCCGAGCAGGCGCATCACCGGCTCGTGGATCAGGTAGACGCCGTACCCGAGACCGCCGAGCCAGGCCAGCGGCCGCCAGTCCAGCACGGCCGGCCACGGGCCGTCGTGGAGCACGATCGAGGCGAACGCCGCCGTGAGCGCGAGGGCGTACGCCGGGTGCCACCACTCGCCCGTCACCGAATCGATCGGGCGGATGAGGACCAGCCACACCAGGACGGCCACGCCACCGGTCGCCAGCGCGGCGCGGGCCACTCGGCCGAGCCGGACACCGGCGGCGGCGAGCACCGCCAGGCCCATCCCGAGGCCGAAGTCCGCGGCCCGGGAGACCGGCGAGAACCAGAGCGACCAGTCGGTGTGCGGCTGGCCCGAGAGCAGCGTCGCCCAGGCCAGGTAGGCCAGGCCGACGACCACGAGCAGCGCCGGCAGCACCGCCGCGACGGCGAGCCGGCCGCGACGGGTCGCGGCCCGTCGTACCCCGGCGTGGACGAGGGGTACGCCCAGCGCCATCACGACGTAGAAGTGGAACTCGACGCCGAGCGACCAGGCCGGACCGTTGGTCCAGAAGATGTACTCGTCGCTGTAGACGTGCGTGAACGTCAGGTGGGTCAGCAGGTCCTGCCAGTGCCCCGGCAGCTCGGGGTTGGTCGCCGTCCACACCAGCAGCACGACGACGTAGTAGAGCGGGAGCAGGCGGGCCATCCGGCGGTAGAGCAGCACCCGGCCGGGCTTGTCGGTGGCCCCGGCGGCCGCCGCCCGGGCGATCGGCAGCCAGAGCACCAGCCCGGACAGCACGAAGAACATGTCGACGAACAGGTCGGTGCCGGTCATCAGCTGGTGGGCCGTGCCCGACCACGGCCAGGTGCCCTCGGCACCGGTCCGGTTGTGCTGGTAGGCGTGGAAGAACACGACGGCGAACGCGGCCAGGGCGCGCAGCCAGCCGAGCGGGTAGCGGGGCGCGGTGGTCGTGGGGACGGTCTGGGCGCTCATGCGGCCACCTCCTCGGAGGTCTCGGGGACGTCGGTCGACCGGCTGCTGCCGGAGCTGGGGGCGTTGCGGGGCGTCACGACCCACTGGTGCTCGCCGCGCAGCTGCTTGAGGTGCGCGACCCGGGCGACGACGTTCTTGGCCTCGGTGTAGACGAGCATGTTGGCGATGGCGGCGCCGAGGAACCACCGGCCGTGGCGCCGGATCTCGGGCGCGGCCAGCCGCCAGGCGGCGAAGGTCTGCAGCGGCCCGGAGACCGTGACGAACAGGGTCACCAGCGCGAAGATCGGCGAGGTCAGGTCGAGCCCGCCGTCGCGCCACGCGTAGAAGCCGATCAGCGGCCAGGCGAGCACGGCGATCCAGGGGTAGAGCTCGCGCCACCCCAGCAGGTACGTCGCCCCGAGCTTCTGGCGCAGGGTCAGCCGGGAGGAGCGCAGGATCGGGCGCAGGTGCTTCAGCGAGACCTGGAACCAGCCCTGGGCCCAGCGCATCCGCTGCTTCCACAGCGCCTTCGGCGTCTCGGGCGCGAGCTCGCGGCTGATCAGGCCGGGGTCGTTGACGATCCGGCCGCCGGCGGCGAGGACCCGCATGGACGCCTCGATGTCCTCGGTGAGGAACGAGCCGCGCAGCCGGATCCGCTCGAGAGCGGAGGTGCGCCAGTAGCCGTTGGAGCCGCCGAAGATCCCGAAGCCGTGCAGCTGGGCCCGGCCGGGGTGCGAGACGGCGTAGATCTGCTCGAACTCGACCGCGACCAGCCGCGCGAGCGCGGAGTCGTCGCCGTTGCGGATGACGCAGTGGCCCTGCACGACGTCGACCGGGTCGCGGGTGTCGCTGAACCAGGCCCACGCGCGGTCGAACGCGCCGGCCATCGGGTGATGGTCGGCGTCGAAGATCCCGACGAACTCGCCCTCGGCCACCCGCAGCGCGGCGTTCACGTTCTGCGCCTTGGAGGTGCTGTCGGCGACCTTCAGGACGGTGAGTCCGTGGTGGTCGGCGGCGAGCTGCTCGAGCTCGGCCTCGACCGGGACCGCGACGGGGGTGTTGTAGGCGAGCACGACCTGCAGGCCGCCGGCGTACTCCTGGGCCAGGAAGGCGCGGACCGTCTCGACGATGGTGTCGGCCTCGTTGGGCAGGTACGCCGCGATCACGGCCGTCGCGCGCGGGGCCGGACCGGGGTCGGCCGGCGGGCGCGGCGGGTCGAGGGCCTGGGAGCTCTCGGCCCAGATGGTCAGCGCGGTCAGCGAGAGCGCGCCGACGAGGAACCAGTAGACGACCGTGGAGACGTCGAGCCCGACGGCGTCCAGTCCGACCAGGGCCAGGAACGGCACCAGCATGGCGCCGAGCGTCGCCCACACGATCTGGGAGCCGGCCGACCAGAGGTTGATCCGCGGCTGGCGCGTCCTGACGTCGGCGGCATGGTGACGGGGCTGGAGGTCGCGCTGGAGCAGCGACTCGGCGGCCGCGGAGGAGGCGTTCACCTCGGCCTGGCGGGCGCCCTGCTTGCGGGTGACCGGGGCCCAGCCGACGCCGAGGTCGATGACGCCGCGGCGCAGACCGTGGGCGTCCGCGACCAGGTCGAGGACCTCGACCGCGTGGTAGGCCATCTCCTGCAGGCGGACCGGGCGGGCGGCCCGCTCGCCGCGGCGCAGCCGCAGGGTGAGTCGCCCCTCGGGAGTGCCGGCCACGACCTCGCCGGGGTGCAGGAAGCGGGTGAGCCGCTCGGCGGCTTCGACGACGAGGTCGCCCGAGGCACGCACGGAGTCGCCGGCGTCGCCGCTGGGGGCGGCCCAGACCGGCTCGAGGACCGCGACGATCTCGCGGCGCGAGGGCCGGGAGCGCAGCGGCTCGGCGGAGACGACGACCTCGGGGGCCACGACACGGCCGCCCGCCAGCCGGGACGGCTGGTCGGGACGGCGCAGGGGGATGAGGGACACGGGGCACTGGCCTTTCGGAGTCGGGTACGCCGCGGCCCGCGGGTGGCGGGCGACGGTGGTGCTGACGGTCCGGGGCGCCGCAGATGGGGCGTCCGATCGGACGAGAAAGGCGCGCTGCGTGAGTCGCGCTCGTCCTCCACCGTAGGGGCGGACGGGGGGCCGGACTCAAGCCCCGGCGGGGTGGTTCCGGTCACGAGGCTCCTGGACAGCAGGTGGAACACGTTCTAGTTTGCGACCATGACCCAGCCCCTGCGCGTGATCCAGTGGACGACCGGCAACATCGGGCGGCGCTCGCTGCACGCGATCCTGGCCCGGCCCGACCTCGAGCTCGTCGGCGTCTACGCCCACGGTGCCGACAAGGTCGGCCGAGACGCCGCCGAGCTCTGCGGCTGGCCCTCGCCGACCGGGGTCCTCGCGACCAATGACGTCGCCGCGCTGCTGGCCCTGGGCGCCGACGCCTGCTGCTACAACCCGTTGTGGCCCTCGGTCGACGAGTTGTGCGCGCTGCTCGAAGCGGGGGTGAACGTCTGCTCCAGCGCGGCCTGGATCACCGGTGGGAAGCAGTCACCGGAGGACCTCGAGCGGATCCGGACGGCGTGCGAGCGGGGCGGCTCGACGATCTTCGGGTCGGGCGCCCACCCCGGCATGACCAACCTGGTCGGGATGGTGCTGAGCGGCTCCTGCGAGCAGGTCGACGAGATCAGGATCACCGAGTCGGTGGACTGCTCGACGTACGAGTCGGCCGAGACGCAGACCGCGATGGGCTTCTCGCTCGACCCCGAGACCCCCGGGCTGGCCGAGTCGGTCCGCCGCGAGTCGGAGGTCTTCGCGGAGTCGGCCGCGATGATGGCCGACGCGCTCGGCGTGACCCTGGACCGGCTGACCTTCGACGTCACCTTCACCGCAGCCACCGGCGACACCGACCTCGGCTTCATGACGATCCCGACCGGCACCGTCGGCGGCGTGATGGGCTACCACCGCGGCTGGGTGGGCGATCGCAACGTGGTCAGCGTCGGGTTCAACTGGACGATGGGCGAGCACGTCGTACCCCCGAAGCCACTGGCGCACGGCCACGTCATCCAGGTCTTCGGCGTACCCAACATGCGCACCGTCATCCACTGCCTGCCTCCGCAGGACTGGAGCGAGGGCTTCATGGACCTCGGGATGATCTACACCGCGATGCCGGTCACCAACGCCGTCCCGTACGTCGTCGCCGCGCCCCCCGGCATCGTCACCCTGAAGGACCTCCCGCCGATCACCGGCCGAGTCAGCACGAAGTGAGGCCGAGTCAGCACCAGTTGTGCTGACTCGGCCCGCAACAACTGCTGACTCGGCGGTTAGTGACCGACGAGGACGGTCGGGTCGACGGACTGCTCGGCCCTCTTGCGGGGCAGGAAGTACGCCGGGATCAGCACCAGCGCGACCATCACGGTGCCGACCCAGAAGACGCCGCTGAAGACGCCGGCCAGGTCGCCGACGGGGTCGGTGGCGCCGATGTCGTTCTTGACGCCGTTGGTGAGCAGCACCGAGAAGATCGCGGTGCCGATCGAGGCGGCGACCTGCTGGATGATGTTCATCAGCGTCGAGCCGCGAGCGATGGTGTGCTCGCGCAGGGTCTGCAGCGCGGCCGACATGATCGGCATCATGGTGGCACCCATGCCGAGGCCCTGGACGAAGAGCGCCAGCCCGAGGAACCAGTACGACGTCGTGTCGTCCAGCGTGGCGTAGAGGCCCAGGCCGACGGTGATCGTGGCGACGCCGGCCATCACGATCTTGCCGGGCCCGATCCTGTCGCTCAGCACGCCGGCGAGCGGCATGGTGAGCATCGCGCCGACGCCCTGCGGGGCCAGCAGCAGGCCGGCCATCATGGCGGACTCGCCGCGCACGCCCTGGTAGTACTGCGGGAACAGCAGGCTGGCGCCGAAGAATGCGATCGCGAACAGCGTCATGCCGATCACCGCGAAGGTGAGGGTGCGGTTGGCGAACAGGCGCAGGTCGACCAGCGGGTGCTCGTTGCGGCGGTTGAGGGCCCAGGGGACGAAGGCCGCGATCAGGACCGCGCCGATGAGCGCCGGGAGCAGGACCTTGGCGGCCCAGACGGTGCCGGTCTCGGGGATCGAGGAGACGCCGTACAGGAAGAGGGCGAGGCCGGGGGAGAGCAGCACCATGCCGAGCCAGTCGAAGGACTCCGACGGGGTCGGGGCGTCGGCCGGGAGCACCGTCCAGGCGTAGACCAGCGCGACCAGACCGATCGGCAGGTTGATCAGGAAGATCCAGTGCCAGGAGGCGTTGTCGATCAGCGCACCGCCGAGGATCGGGCCGGCGATCGGGCCGAGCAGCATCGGGATGCCCATCACGGCCATCACCCGGCCGATCCGGTCGGGGCCGGCGGCGCGGGTCAGGATCGTCATGCCGAGCGGCACCAGCATGCCGCCGCCGAAGCCCTGCACGACGCGGAAGGCGACCAGCATCTCCAGCGAGGTCGCCACCGCGCACAGCACCGAGCCGGCGGTGAACAGCACCACGGCGGTGAGGTAGAGCCGCTTGGTGCCGAACCGGTCGGACGCCCACCCGGTCAGCGGGATCACGCTCGCCAGGGCGAGCGTGTAGGCCGTCATCGTCCAGGCGACCTGCGCGGTGGTCGCGTCGAAGACGTCCTCGAAGGTGCGCAGCGCGACCGAGACGACCGTGATGTCGAGGATCGACATGATCGCGCCGACCACGACGACCCCGGCGACCAGCAGGACGTCGCGGTCGAGCTTGTCGGACGAGCCGGGGGCGGGCGGCGGGGCGCTGGTCTCGGGAGCACTGGTCACTGGCCCAGGCTAAGAGCCGGTCTCAACCGACGGCATCCGACTTTCGTCGCCCGGGCGTGTGGGCTCGCTCACGCCCGGCCGGTCAGGCGGTGATCGCCTTCACCGCGTCGACCAGGGCCGGGTCCTCGGGAACGACGCCCGGGCTGAAGCGGGCCACCACCGTGCCGTCGCCGGCGACCAGGAACTTCTCGAAGTTCCAGGTCACGTCGCCGGCCTCGCCCTGCTCGTTCGGGGTGTCGACCAGGCCCTGGTAGATCGGGTGCCGGTCGTCGCCGTTGACCTCGATCTTCTCGGTCATCGGGAAGCTCACGCCGTACGTCGCGGAGCAGAACTCGGCGATCTCCTCCGCGCTCCCGGGCTCCTGGCCCAGGAACTGGTTGCACGGCAGGCCGACCACCGTGAACCCGGCGCCGGCGTACTCCTCGTGGAGCTGCTCCAGACCGGTGTACTGCGGGGTCAGGCCGCACTTGCTGGCCACGTTGACGAGCAGGGCGGGCTTGCCGCCGGTGATCTCGCCGAGGGTGGTGGCGGTGCCGTCGAGGCGCGCGATCGGGGCGTCGAGGATGCTCATGCTCCTGACCCTAGTGTCGGACGCCCCGGCTAGCGTCTGCGCGTGAGCTTCGTCCCGACCACCGGCCCGGCGACGTTCCGTCCCGCCGAGCCGCCGCGGGAGGGGACGGTGGAGTTCAGCGACGACCGGCGCTCGGTCGTGCTGCCCATCCGCGCGGCGCTGCCGATCCTCACCAAGGCGCAGGCGCGCGACGACACCCACCCCAGCGTGGCCCTGCTGGCGGGGGCCGCGCTGCTCGGCCTGCGGCTGGTCGCCGCCGGCAAGCTGGAGCCCGCTCCGACGTCCGTCCCGAGCTGGCGGGTCGCGCCGCTGGACGCCGACGACCGCGAGCGGGTCAGCCTGCTGGCCGGCGGTCGCGGCGCGGTCGGGCTCGACCCGGCCGCCGCGTCGGCGCTGGTGCGCGACGTGCTCGCCGCCGTCGTGGACGCGGTCCCGCGCACCGCCCCCGGGCCGGCCACGCCCGAGCCGGCCCCCGATTTCCGGGCCCGCCTCCAGCGCCGCATCGAGCAGCACCGCGAGGAGCCGCCCGACCGCCGGCCGCAGCTGGTCGCGGTCTCGCTGCGGGTCGAGGCGGACGAGGAGGAGCTGGTCGGCGGCGCCGTACGCCTGGTCCTGCAGGTCCACGACGAGCAGGACCCGCTCCACGTCAGCGACGCGGCGGTGCTGTGGGCCGAGTCGGGGCCGGACGCGAGCCACGGCTTCGGCGATCGGGCGCGCACCCACGCGACCATCGCGCTGCGCGCGGCGGCCGAGGCCTGGCCGGTGCTCGACCGGATGCTCGAGCTGCGGGTGCCCGACCAGATCACCCTGGACGGGGCCGAGATCGCGAGCCTGCTCGAGGACGGGGTCGCCGCGCTGCGCGACCGCGGCGTCGACGTGCTCTGGCCGCGCTCGCTCGGCCGCGACCTCACCACCCGCGCCGTGCTCGACCGTGCGCCGTCGCCGTCGGACGGGCCCCGCGAGGAGCCGCTGCAGACCGGGCTCTTCGGCGCCGGCGAGATGTTCGCGTTCAACTGGCAGGTCGCGCTGCACGGCGACCCGCTGACCGACGAGGAGATGGAGCAGCTCGCGCAGTCGGCGTCCCCGCTGCTCAAGCTGCGCGGCAGCTGGACGGTCATCGACCCGGCCGTCGCGCGCCGCGCCCGCAAGCGGCTGCTGCGCCGCATCACCGCCGGCGAGGCGGTGGCCGCGACCCTCACCGGCACCGCCCTGGTCCCGACCCCGGGCGGGGAGGCGGTCGCCACCGAGGTGATCGTCGGTGCCACCCTGCTGAAGGTCCGCGAGCGGCTGGCCGCGGCCGCCACCCGCGAGCCGGTCCCGGTGCCGGAGGCGCTGCGGGCCACGCTGCGCGACTACCAGCGCCAGGGCCTGACCTGGCTGGCCGAGATGACCGACCTCGGCCTCGGCGCCTGTCTCGCCGACGACATGGGGCTCGGCAAGACGATCACCCTGATCGCGCTGCACCTGCACCGGGTGGCCGAGGGCGCGACCGGACCGACGCTGGTCGTCTGCCCGGCCAGCCTGCTCGGCAACTGGGAGGCCGAGATCGAACGGTTCGCGCCCGGCACCGCCGTACGCCGCTTCCACGGCGGGCAGCGCTCGCTCGAGGGACTCGGCGAGAGCGACCTGCTGAGCGGCGGCGGGCCGGGCTTCGTGCTGACGACGTACGGGACGATGCGGGTCTCGGCCGAGGAGCTGGCCGCGGTCCCGTGGGACCTGGTCGTCGCCGACGAGGCCCAGCACGTCAAGAACCCGCGCTCCTCGACCGCCCGCGCGCTGCGGGCCGTGCCGAGCGTGGGCCGGGTCGCCCTGACCGGCACCCCGGTCGAGAACGACCTGACCGAGCTCTGGGCCATCCTCGACTGGGCGACGCCGGGCCTGCTCGGCAGCCGCAACGCCTTCCGCAAGGTCTGGGCCGCGCCGATCGAGTCCGGGCTCGAGCCGACCAAGGCGAAGCAGTTCGCCGAGCTGGTCGGCCCGTTCCTGCTGCGCCGCCGCAAGTCCGACCCCGGGATCGCTCCGGAGCTGCCACCCAAGACCGAGACCGACCACCCGCTGCGGCTGACCCGCGAGCAGACCGTCCTCTACGAGGCGTTCGTGCGCGACACCATGGAGCGGATCGAGCGGGCCGACGAGGACGCCCGGCGTGGCCTGGTGCTGATGCTGCTGACCGGCCTGAAGCAGATCTGCAACCACCCGGCCCACTTCCTGAAGCAGTCCGGAGCCGCGCGGCTCACGGGGCGCAGCGAGAAGCTCGACCTCCTCGACGAGCTGCTGGCGACCGCGCTCTCGGAGGACGGCGCGGTGCTGGTCTTCACCCAGTACGTCGCGATGGGCCACCTGCTGGAGAGCCACCTGGCCCGCACCGGCGTCCCCCACCAGTTCCTGCACGGCGGCGTCCCGGTGCGGCAGCGCGACGCGATGGTGCGCGCCTTCCAGGCCGGCGAGACCCCGGTGTTCCTGCTGTCGCTGAAGGCCGGCGGCACCGGCCTCAACCTCACCCGGGCCGACCACGTCGTCCACGTCGACCGCTGGTGGAACCCGGCCGTCGAGGACCAGGCCACCGACCGGGCCTACCGGATCGGCCAGACCAAGCCGGTCCAGGTGCACCGGATGATCACCCGCGGCACGATCGAGGAGAAGGTCGCCGAGCTGCTGACGCGCAAGCGCGCGCTCGCCGACGCCGTGCTCGGCCGCGGCGAGGCGGCGCTGACCGAGTTGAGCAACGACGAGCTCCGCGACCTGGTCACGCTCAGGCCGAGCTGATGGCGCCCCGATGAGCAGGGTCCTCCACCCGCGGTTCGCCGTACGACGGGGCGCGGCGCGCGCGACCACCTGGTGGGGCAAGGCCTGGGTGCGCGCGGTGGAGGAGGCGGCGTACGCCCAGGAGGACCTGGCCGGCGCGCGCCGGCTGGCGCGCAGCGGTCGGGTCGGGCAGGTCACCGTGGAGGAGGGCGGCTACTACGCGGCCGTCGAGGACGAGGACGGCGTCTTCACGGTGGCCGGCGTGCTGCCCGTGCTCGACGCCGACGGCCGCACCGCCCTGGTCGAGGTGGTCGCGGCGGAGGCGGGCCGCATCGCCGCGCTGATGTCCGGCGAGCTGCCCCACCTGCTGGTCGAGCACGCCGACGAGGCCGGCGTCGAGCTGCTCCCGTACGGCGGGGAACTCGGTTCGGCCTGCACCTGCGACGCCTGGGCCGACCCGTGCCGGCACGCGCTGGCCGTGCTCTACCAGCTGGCCTGGCTGGTCGAGGCCGATCCGTTCGTGCTGCTGCACCTGCGCGGCCTGGCCCGCGACGACCTGCTGGCCCGCCTGCACGAGCGGGAGCAGGCCGCCCCCGCCGCGCAGGACGCCGACCTCGAGTCCGCGCTCGACGCGGCGCTGCGCGCGGCCCGGCTGCTGGAGCTGATGACCGACCCGGACAGCCGGCTCGACCACCTGCTGTGACCGCTCAGCGGTAGTCGTAGAGCGGGCAGCCGGCGGCCGTGATCCGGTTCCAGGTCGCGGCGTCGAGGATCCCGGTCTCCAGCAGCCGGGACTCCTGCTGGGCGGCGGAGATCCGGGCCGCCATCACCTCGCCGTACTTGCCCCGCACCCGGTTCCTCCCGGTCAGCCGGACCTCCGCGTCCGGGCGCAGCTCGGCGTCGATGGTGATGAGCATGTCCTGCAGCTCGCCGATCCAGACCTCGTTGCGGGGGGCGACCGCCGCTGGAGTGCGCTTCTGCAGGACCGGCGCCTCTGTCGCGGGGACCTCGCACAGGCACATCGCCCGCTCGTCGATGCCGTCGACCAGGAAGGTCACGTTGTCGCGCCGGTGGATCGACTTCTTCAGCCGGTCCAGGCACAGGTCGGTGGCGTCACCGGGCCGGTAGACCACCCAGTCGAAGGTGTCGTCGGTCGAGGACGGGGTCCAGCGGGTGGCGCACGAGCGGCTGGTCTCCAGGTAGCGGAGGTCCTCGTGCGGGGTGTTCACGACCTCGTTGCGCAGCGCGGCGGCGTTGTCGCCGAAGCCGACGACCATCACCGGCTCGCCGGTGCAGCCGAGGTCGACCTTCGGGATGCCGAGCCCGAGCGGGTCGGCGTACGACGTCGCGCCGCCGTCCCCACCGCCGTCGTCTCCCAGCAGCGCCGCTGCCGCGCCGCCGCCGGCCCCGAGGACGACCGCGAGGAGCAGGGCGACCAGTCGGGTCCGCATCAGCGGACCCCGAGCGCGCCCAGCGCCATCCGCACCAGCAGCTCGTGCATCGGCTCGTCGGGCAGCAGTCGGCTGTGCGGGGTGGAGTTGATCAGCCCGAAGGCCGCGTGCGCCGTGGCTCGGGCCCGGTCGAGCCCGAGGTCGGGCGAGACCCGGCGCAGCTGCTCGGCCCAGAGGTCGACGTAGGTGCGCTGGAGGGTGCGGACCTGCTCGCGGGCGTCGTCGGGCAGCGACTCCCAGTCGCGGTTGTGGACGACGATCAGCGCGCGGTGGTTCAGGGCGAAGTCGGTGTGCCACTCCACCAGCGCCCGGACGGCGGTGGCCGGCGTCGAGGCGTCCGCGACCCGCTCCTGCCCGCCGGCGAGCAGCTCCTCGCTGATCGAGACCAGCATCGCCGCGAGCACGGCGTCCTTGGACGCGAAGTGCTTGTAGAGCGCCGGCCCGGAGATGCCGCAGGCCGCGCCGAGGTCGGCGACCGAGACGCCGTGGAAGCCGCGGGCGGCGAAGAGCTCGGCCGCGGTGGCGAGGATCTGCTCGCGCCGGGTGGGGGTCCCGGCGGCGCTCGTCATGGGGTCAGGCTATCGGCGCTGCCGGTGGATACCGTGGTCACGTGCTCAGGATCGCGGTCGCGGTGCTGGTGGCCGCCGGGGTCCTCGTCCCGGTCCCGGCCGCCGGCGGGGAGCTGCCGCGCTTGCCGCGGTCAACGGTGAGCCACCGGGTGGAGACCCCGAGCCCGCGGGTCGGTCAGCGGGTCGTCGTGACCGGCCGGGTCCGGCCCGCCGCCCGTCGTCCGGTGCTGCTCCAGCGCCTGGTCGGGAAGCGCTGGGTCCGGGTCGCGACCGACCGCACGGACCGCCGCGGGCGCTACCGTCTGAGCGTGATGCCCAGCGCCGCGGGCCCGCTCCGCCTCCGGGTCCGGGTGCCCGCCGCCCGGGGCCGTCGGGCCACCGGCTCGCCGGTGATCCGGGTCCGGGTCCGGGTCGGCGCGGTCGCCTGCCGCCGCGGACCCGGTCCGGTCGACCCGGCCGCGGACGCCGCCGCCGTCGCGCTGGTCCGCACCCTCGACGACTGGCGCTGCGCCGGTCGGACCGCCCTCGGTCAGCAGGTCAACATCAGCAACGACGCCTGGGCGGACCTGCTCGACGTCGCCCCGGCCCGGTTCCGGGTGGTCGGGTTCGACCTCACCGAGCTGGCCGACGCCCTCGCGCTCGGCAAGGCCGAGCGGCTCGACCGGCTGGTCGACCTGGCCCGGGCCGGCCACGTGCTCACGGCCTCCTGGCATGCGCGCAACCCGTGGACCGGCGGCGACTGGAACGACCGGAGCGGCGCCGACCTCGGCGCGCTCCTCACCCGCCGGAGCGGCGGCGACGCGGCGGCGTACGACGCCTTCTGGGCCACCTGGGACCAGCACCTCGGCACCCTCGCCCAGCTGGGGGCGGCCGGCGTACCGGTCGTCGTCCGGCCGCTGCACGAGGCGGGCGGCGGCTGGTTCTGGTGGGGGCACCCCGACCCGGCCGAGTACCGCGCCCTCTTCACCCGGCTCCAGCAGCGCGCCGCCGCGCGCGGCGTCCACAACCTGCTCTGGGCGTACGCCGCCGCGCCCCGGACCTGGAGCGGCGTGCACGACCCGGTCGCGCTGGTGCCCGCGCGGGTCGACCTCGGCGGCACCGACAGCTACGACGACACCGCCGACGGCCGTCCGGCGGTGCTCGACCTCTCCAGCTACGCCGCCGTGGCCGCCCGGGTGCCGCGGATGGCCCTGACCGAGGTCGGGCCGCAGCACAGCGATGGCTCGTGGGACCCGCGGGTGGTCACCGACACCCTGCGCCGGACCCGCACCCCGGCGCTCTGGGCGATGTTCTGGTTCGACGACGCGCAGGGGAGGAAGGCGGTGCGCTCGCTGCACGGCGGCCGGACCTGGCTGGCCTCGCGCCCCGGCGGCCTCTGTCCTGGCGTGGTTGGTTAATGATCGCTAACCTGGCGTCGTGGCGAACATGAGGGAGCTGGTCGAGGAGCTGCGCGAGCGGCTGGCGGTGGCCCGGCAGGGCGGCAGCGAGGCGGCCCGGACCAAGCACACCGACCGGGGCAAGCTGCTGGTGCGCGACCGGGTCGACCGGCTGCTCGATCCCGGCAGCCCGTTCCTGGAGCTCTCGCCCCTCGCCGCCTACGACATGTACGGCGGGGGCGTGGCCGCGGCGAGCATCGTGACCGGGATCGGCCGGGTCCACGGCCGCGAGGTCGTGGTGATCGCCAACGACGCGACGGTGAAGGGCGGCACCTACTACCCGCTGACGGTCAAGAAGCACCTGCGCGCCCAGGCGGTCGCCGCCGAGAACCACCTGCCGTGCATCGCGCTCGTCGACTCCGGCGGCGCGTTCCTGCCGATGCAGGACGAGGTCTTCCCCGACCGCGAGCACTTCGGCCGGATCTTCTTCAACCAGGCCCAGATGTCGGCCCGCGGCATCCCGCAGATCGCCTCGGTGATGGGCTCGTGCACCGCCGGCGGCGCCTACGTCCCGGCCATGTCCGACGAGACCGTGATCGTCCGCGACCAGGGCACGATCTTCCTCGGCGGCCCGCCGCTGGTGAAGGCCGCGACCGGCGAGGTGGTCACCGCCGAGGAGCTCGGCGGCGGCCTGGTGCACGCGACCAGGTCCGGCGTCGTCGACCACCTGGCCGACGACGACGCGCATGCGCTGGCCATCGTCCGCGGCATCGTCGACACCCTGCGCCCGACGCCCGCGCCGCCCTGGGAGGTGCGCCCGGTCGAGGAGCCGCTGGAGGACCCGGCGTCGATCTACGACGTGGTGCCCGCCGAGGTGCGCACGCCGTACGACGTCCGCGAGGTGATCCGCCGCATCGTCGACGGCTCGCGCTTCCAGGAGTTCAAGAAGCTGTACGGCGAGACGCTGGTGACCGGCTTCGCCCACGTCTGGGGTCACCCGGTCGGGATCGTCGCCAACAACGGGATCCTGTTCAGCGAGTCGGCGCTCAAGGGCGCGCACTTCATCGAGCTGTGCAACCAGCGCGGCATCCCGCTGGTCTTCCTGCAGAACATCTCCGGCTTCATGGTCGGCCGGGAGTACGAGAACGGCGGCATCGCCCGCGACGGCGCCAAGCTGGTCACCGCGGTCGCCTGCTCGGTCGTCCCCAAGCTCACCGTGGTCATCGGCGGCTCGTTCGGCGCCGGCAACTACGGCATGTGCGGGCGGGCCTACGACCCGCGGTTCCTCTGGACCTGGCCGAACGCCCGGATCTCGGTGATGGGCGGGGAGCAGGCGGCCTCGGTGCTGGCCACCGTCGCCGGGCGCCCCGACGACGAGGACTTCGAGGCCCCGATCCGGGAGCAGTACGAGACACAGGGCTCGCCTTACTACGCGACCGCGCGGCTCTGGGACGACGGGATCATCGACCCCGCCGACACCCGCCGGGTGCTCGGCATGGGCCTCGCGGCCGCGGCCCACGCGCCGGTGCCGACCGCCTCCTACGGCGTCTTCAGGATGTAAGCCCACCCATGACGTTCTTCACTCCCCCGCTTCGCTCCTCCGTGAACAACGCCACGGGGACCCCGACCCTGCCGCTGGAGGTGCTTTCGTGAAGTCGGTGTTCATCGCCAACCGCGGCGAGATCGCGGTCCGCATCGCCCGCACCTGCGCGCGTCTGGGCATCGCCTCGACGGTCGCGACGGGCGACTACCTCGACGTCGAGGCACAGGTCGCGCAGGCGCTGGCCGCCGGAGCCGACGCCGTGCACCCCGGCTACGGCTTCCTGTCCGAGAACGCCGGCTTCGCCCGGGCCGTGATCGACGCCGGACTGGCCTGGGTCGGGCCGCCGCCGTCGGCGATGGAGGCGATGGCCCGCAAGGACGTCGCCCGCGAGGTCGCCGTCGCGGCGGGGGTGCCCGTCGTCCCCACCGACGCCGGGGCTTTCGGTGATCGAGTAGCCCGCGAGGAACGAGCGGGCGTATCGAGATTTCCCGTCCTGGTCAAGGCCGCCGCCGGTGGCGGCGGCAAGGGCATGCGCGTGGTCCGCTCGGCCGCCGAGCTGGACGAGGCCGTCGCGGCAGCCAAGCGGGAGGCGCTGGCCGCCTTCGGCGACGACACCATGCTCGTCGAGACGTACGTCGAGCGCGGTCGCCACGTCGAGGTCCAGGTCATGGCCGACGCCCACGGCACCGTGCTGCACCTGCACGAGCGGGACTGCTCGACCCAGCGGCGGCACCAGAAGGTCCTCGAGGAGGCGCCGGCCCCGACCATCTCCTCCGAGGTCCGCGCCCTGGTGCTCTCGTCCGCGGTGGCCCTGGCCCGCGAGGTCGGGTACGTCGGCGCCGGCACCGTCGAGTTCCTGGTCGACGAGGCGACGGGGGCGGCGTACTTCCTCGAGATGAACACGCGGCTGCAGGTCGAGCACCCGGTCACCGAGGCGATCACCGGCCTCGACCTGGTCGAGCTGCAGCTGCGCGTGGCCGCAGGTGAGTCACTCGGACTCACCCAGGACGACGTGCGCTGCGACGGACACGCGATCGAGGCCCGGATCTACGCCGAGGACGCCTTCGGAGGGTTCCTGCCCCAGGCCGGCACCACCTCGATCGTGCGCTGGCCGGAGGGCGTCCGGGTCGACCACGACCTGGCGTCCGAGCAGGTCGTCAGCACGTCGTACGACCCGATGCTCGGCAAGGTCGTCGTCCACGGTCCCGACCGCGAGGCGGCCCGGGCCGCCCTGGTCGACGCGCTCGACCGGACCGCGATCCTCGGCCTGACCACCAACACCGGCTTCCTGCGCGCGCTGGCCGCCTCCGACGCGTTCCGCGACGCGACGATCGACACCGCCTGGCTCGACCGGCACACCGTCCCCGAGCCCGACGCCGACCTGCCGCGGGCCTTCGTCGCCTGGGCCAGCGCGATGCTGACGGCGTACGGCGACGCCGGGCACCCGTTCCAGCCCGACGGGTTCCGGCTCGGCGGACCGGCCGCCGCGACCGTCGTACCGCTGGACCGGGAGGTGCTGGTCGACCGCGGCGCCGGCACCGTCGACGGCGTCCCGGTCCGACAGATCTCCGCCGCCGACCACGTGCTGACCCTGTCGGTGGCCGGGGACGAGGTCTCGATGGTGGTGAACGTGCAGGCCGACGGGACCGCGGAGGCGTCGTACCTCGGTCAGCGCTTCGCCTTCGAGCGCCCCGACCCGCTCGCCGACCACGGCCCCGCCGCCGGCGACGGCTCCGTCACCGCCCCCATGCCCGGCACCGTCCTGGCGGTGGGCGTCGCGGTCGGGGACGTCGTCGCCGCGGGCGACCCGCTCGGCATCCTGGAGGCCATGAAGATGGAGCTCACCCTCCGCGCGCCCTTCGCCGGCACGGTCGCGAGCGTCGACGCCGCCGTCGGCCGGCAGGTCGCCCTCGGCGCCCGGTTGTTCCACGTGGAACCGGAGGCCGCGTCGTGAGACCGGCCGCGCCGACCCCCGGAGCCCCCCGATGACCCCCGGCCTGCCCATGGTCGTGCCGGAGCCGGGACTGCCGGAGCGGGTGACGATCTACGAGGTCGGGCCGCGGGACGGGCTGCAGAACGAGCAGGCGCTGGTGCCGGTGGCGGTCAAGGCCGAGCTGGTGCAGCGGCTGGTGGCGGCCGGGCTGCCGGTGGTGGAGGCGACCAGCTTCGTGCACCCGCGCTGGGTGCCCCAGCTCGCCGACGCCGAGGAGCTGATGACGATCCTGGGGGAGGCCGGCCGGAGGCACCCGGTGCTGGTGCCCAACGAGCGCGGCCTGGACCGGGCCCTGGCCCTCGGCCTCCAGCACGTCGCGATCTTCGGCTCGGCGACCGAGACGTTCGCCCAGAAGAACCTCAACCGCACCCTCGAGACCCAGCTGGCCATGTTCGAGCCGACCGTACGGCGGGCCCGCGACGCCGGGATGGACGTGCGGGCCTACGTCAGCATGTGCTTCGGCGACCCGTGGGAGGGTCCGGTCGACCCGCAGCAGGTGGTCGACGTGGGCCGGCGGCTGCTGGACCTCGGCGCGAGCCAGCTCAGCCTGGGCGACACCATCGGGGTCGGGACGGCCGGTCAGGTGACGGCCCTCGTGCAGGCCTTCCGTGACGCCGGGGTCGACGAGGGGCGGCTGGCGATGCACTTCCACGACACCTACGGCCAGGCGCTCACCAACACCCACGCGGCGCTGCGCGCGGGGATCACCACCTTCGACGCGAGCGCCGGCGGGCTGGGCGGCTGCCCGTACGCGAAGAGCGCCACCGGCAACCTGGCCACCGAGGACCTGGTGTGGATGCTCACCGGTCTCGGCATCGAGCACGGCGTCGACCTGGGGGCCCTGGTGGCGACCAGCACCTGGCTGGCCGGGGAGCTCGGCCGGCCGAGCCCGTCGGCGGTGGTGCGCGCCCTGGCGTAGGCCACAATCAGGCTATGGCCGACGTCGTCTACCTCCACCTGGGCCTGCCCAAGACGGGCACGACCTACCTGCAGGACCGGCTGGCCCTCAACCGGACGACCCTCGCCCGGCACGGCGTCCGTTACCCCGTCGGCCCGCACGACGACATGTTCCGGCCCGCGCTCGACCTGGTCGAGCGGCGCTGGGCCGGGGTCGGGAACGACGTGGGCGGCGAGTGGGACGCGCTCGTACGACGGGTCCGGCGGGCCAAGGGGACCGTCGTGATCAGCCACGAGATCCTGGCCGGCGCGGACCGCGACCAGGTCGAGCGGGCGGTCACCTCGCTCGCCCCGGCCGAGCTCCACCTCGTCCTCACCGCCCGCGACATCGCCCGGCAGGTGCCGGCCGAGTGGCAGGAGCGGCTCAAGCACCAGGACGTGTCGTCGTACCGCCGGTTCGCGCGCCGGGTGCGCAAGAACCCGCGCTCGGACACCGCGAAGTCGTTCTGGCAGGTCCAGGACCTGACCCGGGTCCTGGAGCGGTGGAGCCGGCAGCTGACCCCCGACCGCGTCCACGTCGTCACCGTGCCGCCGCCCGGTGGGGCGCCGAGCGAGCTGTGGCACCGGTTCTGCCGGGCGATCGCCGTCGACCCCGCCTGGGCGCCGCTCGACAGCGTGCGCCGCAACCCGTCGATCGGGGCGGCCGAGAGCGTGATGCTGCGCCGGCTGAACACCCGGCTGCGCGCCGAGGGCCTGGGGTACGACGGCTACGCCGAGCTGGTCCGACAGCTGATCGTGCACGACACGCTCGCGGTGGCCGAGAACCCGCGGAAGGTGACCCTCCCGCCGGACGCCTACGACTGGGCCGACGAGGTCGCGGACCGCTGGCACGACTGGCTGGTCGGGTCGGGGGTCGACGTGGTCGGCGACCTCGCCGACCTGCGCCCGGTCCGCCCCGACCCGGACGCGCCCTGGCACGATCCCGACCGGCCGGGCCAGCGGGCGGTGGCCCACGCCACCATGGACGCGCTGGTGGCGGTCATCATGGAGGCCGACCGGCGCCCGGGGCCCGACGATCAGCTGGTGGCCCGGGTCGGCAAGGTCGCCCGCAGGCTGCGTGACCGATGAGCGGCGAGCGACGGGCCTGGGGCTGGCACGCCCACCTGCGTGCGGGCGGGACCACGCCCTGGGTCGGATGGGAGGGCGAGGCGGACCCCGTGGGCCGCTTCCTGCCCGGCGCCCAGCAGCTGGAGCTGCTGCGCCGCCTCCACCTCAGCGGTACGACGACCTCCGCGCTGACCGAGCGGGTGCTCGCGGCCGGGGCCCCGGGGCGCGGCCGTCCCGACCTGGAGCTGGTCGGCGCGGCCCGCGACCGACGGTTCGGGCCGCGACCGGTCGATCCCGCCGCGCTGCCCGACGACGAGCTGGTGCGGGTCGCCTCGGGGCTGCTCGCCGAGGACCTGGCCGGTGAGGACCTGCCCGACCCCGGGCCGGCCGCGCCCGCGCGCCGGTCGTGGCTGCGGCGCGGCCCCGGGCCGGTCCACTACCGGCTGGTCGGCGACCCCTGGCCGGCCACCCGGGCCCGCGAGCAGCTGGTCGCGCAGGGCCGTCCGCCCGGCGGGCGCGACGAGCGGGTGGTGGTCGTGGGCGGCGACCTGGCCGGCATGCTGGTCGACCTGTGGCTCGCTCGGTGCTTCTCGTCCGGCACCGCGTCCTGGCCCGAGTGGCTGGACGCGGCCACGGGTCGTCGTACGCCTCCTCGGCGGGCCGACCTGGCCCGGGTCGCCCGCTACTGGCGCGGCGAGGTCGGGGACGACCGGCTCCGCGTCGTGCTCGACCCGGCGGCGCTGCCCGGGCTGCTCGACGCCCCCGGGCTGACGCCTCCGCCGCCGGTCTCGGCCGCCGCCGGCGAGCTGGCCCGGCGGGTCGGGGAGGTGCTCGGCGTGCTGGTCGAGCGGCCGGTGCGCGTGCGGCTGCTCCGCGAGCACCTCCTGCCGCGGCTGACCGGGAGCGGCGGCCCGCCGCTGGTGGTCCCGGAGTCCCGGCACGCGTGGGTGCGGCAGCAGGCCGAGCGGCTGCACCGGACCCTGGGCGAGGAGGGCTACCCGGTCGTCGGGGACCTCGACGTCCTGCTGCGACCGCCCGGGGACGGCGTCGACGCGCCGCGCGACGGCGACGTCCTCGATCTGGCCCTGCGGCTGCTGCACGAGAACGCGACCGGAGGAGTCGGATGAGCGCGCGCGTCCTGCTGCACGTCGGCACCCCCAAGACCGGCACGTCGTACCTCCAGGACGTGCTGTTCCTCAACCGCCCGCTCCTCGCCGAGCACGGCATCCTCTACCCCGCCGAGCGCTTCGACGAGCACTTCCTGGCTGCGCTCGACCTGATGCGGCTGGCCTGGGGCGGCCTGGAGTCCGAGGCCGTCGGCGCCTGGGACCGGCTCGCTGCGGCCGTGCGCGCGCACGACGGCACCGCGATCATCAGCCACGAGATCCTGGCGACCGCCTCCCGCGCGCAGGCGGCCCGCGCCCTCGAGTCGCTCGGCCACGGCTCCGGCGCCGAGGTGCACCTGGTGCTCTCGGTGCGCGACCTGGCCCGGCAGATCCCGGCCGAGTGGCAGGAGAACGTCAAGCACCGCAGCCGGCTGAGCTACGCGAGCTTCCTGGACCAGATCCGCGACCCCGCGCGCGAGGGCCGGATCGCCACCTGGTTCTGGGGGGTCCAGGAGCTCCCCGACATCCTCGACCGCTGGGGCTTCGACCTGCCGCCGGAGCAGGTGCACCTGGTCACCGTGCCGGCGCCGGGCGGACCGCGGCACCTGCTCTGGGAGCGGTTCAGCCGGGCCTTCGGCCTCGACGACGTCCCGCTCGACCTCGACCACGCGGGCCGGGTGAACCCGTCGCTCGGCGCCGCGGAGACCGCGCTCGTGCGCCGCATCAACCGTCGGACGGACGGCGTCGTCGACTCGGCGCTCTACCGGCCGCTGGTCCGCGAGCTGCTCGCCCACCAGACGCTGTCGCGCCGTACCGACACGCCGCGCCTGGCCCTGCCGCCCGCCGTGCACCCGTGGGTCGAGGAGGTCACCCAGGTGTGGATCGACGAGATCCGCGCCCAGGGGTACGACGTCGTCGGCGACCTCGACGACCTGCGCGCGCCGCCGCCGCCGGCCACGTTCGCCGACCCCGACCGGCCGGTGCCGCGGCAGGTCGCGAGCGCCTCGCTCGACGCGATCGAGGCGCTGCTGCTGGAGAACGCCCGGATCCGCAAGGCCGAGATGCGGCTGCAGCGCGAGGTCGAGGACCTGCGCGGCGAGCTCGACCGGGCCCACCTGGACCCGACGTACCGGTGGCAGGAGCGGGTCGTGGCGCGGCTGCAGTCCGGGGCGACCGGCCAGCGCCTGCTGGGGGTCTACCGCCGGGCGCGGGGCAGGAGCTCGGAGGAGGCGTAGCGGCCGATCTTCCAGGTCGCGTAGCCGTCGGCGCCCAGGCCGACCAGCCCGCCGACGACCGGCACCCGCCGGCCGACGGTCACGGCCAGCCGCTTGCCGGCGACCCGGGCCACCATCTCGGTGCCGACCTCGGTGCTGATCCGCCGGTCGAGCTCGGGGTCGTGCTGCGGCGCGGTGGCCAGCGCCATCGGCGGTGCCGGCAGCTTGCGCTTCTTGACCAGCTTGTCGACGCTCTCGCGGCCGAGCAGGCAGGCCAGGATCGCGTTGCGGACCCGCGGGTCGTCGAGGTCGTGGCCGCGCAGGTGGGCGATCCCGGCGACCATCCGGCACTGGACGAGCGCCAGGCCGGTGACGTTCGTGGGGATGGTGAGCGCGGCGGTCACGACGCCGCCGATGTTCGTGACGAAGCCCTGCGCGCCGGCGTACCGGACGTGGTTCTCGATCACCTCGTGGATCGCCTTGTCGACGTCACCCTTCTGCTCGCGCAGCTGGGCGTCGGCAGCCTTCGACGCCGCCGGCAGCGGGCCGACGCCGGCGATGGCGCGGTGCAGCGCCTCGCGGACGAACGACGAGGTCAGCCCGGGCGCCATCGCGATCGCGCGCGGGGCCAGCTGGCGGGCGACGCCGCTGGTGACCTTGCCCTTGGTGCCCATGGCCAGATCGTACGGAGCACGTCCTAGTGCCGTGCGTCGGAAGTCGTCGACCGGTCGGCGTGCTCGGAGTGCGCGAAGCGCCCCAGGACTCTCGACGCACGGCACTAGGGTCGAGGCGTGCCGATCGAGCCGCCTGCGACGCCCTGGGTCCTGCCCGACCCGGCGCTCGCCGACGACGGGGATCTCGACGACCTGGTCGCGATCGGGGCCGACCTGGAGCCGGGGACCCTGCTGGCGGCGTACCGCTCGGGGCTGTTCCCGATGCCCGGCGCCCGCCGCGGCGACCCGACGTACTGGTTCAGCCCCGTCGACCGCGGCGTGCTGCCCCTCGACGGCCTGCGGGTGTCGCGCTCGCTGCGCCGCTCGGTGCGCGAGTACGACGTCCGGGTCGACACCGCCTTCGACGAGGTCGTCGCCGCCTGCGCGGACCCGCGGCGGCCGCAGGGCTGGATCGACCGCGACATCCGCCGCGCCTACGGCCGCCTGCACGACCTGGGCTGGGCGCACTCGGTCGAGACCTGGCAGGACGGGCGCCTGGTCGGCGGCCTGTACGGCGTCGCGATCGGCGGTCTGTTCGCGGGCGAGTCGATGTTCCACCGCGCGACCGACGCCTCCAAGGTGGCCCTGGTCGGGCTGGTCGAGCTGCTCCGCGACGAGCACGCCGACCGGCGGGTGCTCGACGTGCAGTGGCAGACCCCGCACCTGGCCTCGCTGGGGGTCGTCGAGGTGCCGCGGGCGTCGTACCTGGAGCTGTTGCGGGCGTCACTCACCGTTCCGCTGCCGGGGGTGTTCGCCGGGCACTAGCCTCCCGCCGTGGACCGCCTCCTCGTCGCAGCTGTCGCCACGGCCGCGCTCACCACCGTCGCCGCCGTCGCCGGGGTCGTGTGGCTGGTGCTCGGTTGCGCCGACACGGACGACGAGCCCTCGCCCTCGGTCCTTGTCGGGACGAAGGAGGAGTTCTGCGCAGCGTTCCTGAACCCGTTCCCGCTGATGGACGACATGGCGACGGGTGCTGCCGACTTCGCCGACAACCAGGTCGAGTACGCCGACCGGATGGCGGCCGCCGGCCTGCCCCGGGACGTCGATGCGGAGGTGCGACGCGGGCTGACGGTCTACGCCGAGAAGAACCGGTCGATCCCGTCAGGGGCGCTGGACGCCGACCTCTCGGCGCTCGACGACCTGCCGCAGCTCAGCGAGTCCGAGGACGCGGCCTACCACGCCTTCGACGACTGGGCCCGCGCCACCTGCGGTGCGCCGTACTGAGGACGGCTCAGACGACCTGCGGGTCCTGCCCGGTCTCGCTGACCATCGGCCGGCCCGCGCCGGCCCAGTCGAGCATCCCGCCGTCGAGGTTGACGACGTCCATGCCCTGCTGGGCGAGGTAGCCGACCGCCTGGCCCGAGCGGCCGCCGACCTTGCAGACCACCAGCACCTGGCCGACCGGGATCTCGTCGAGCCGCTGCGGGAGGTCCATCAGCGGGATGTGCACCGCGCCGTCGATGTGGCCGTGCTCCCACTCGACGTCCTCGCGCACGTCGAGGACCGCGAGGCCCTCCGGGAGCGGGTCCGGGACGCCGTCGATCGACACGCTGGGGATCATGGGACCACCGTACGACGGCTACTTCAGCAACCGGCTCATCCGCCGGTCGGCGAGCGGCTTGCCGCCGGTCTGGCAGGTCGGGCAGTACTGCAGGGAGGAGTCGGCGAAGGAGACCTCGCGGACGATGTCGCCGCAGACCGGGCAGGGCCGGCCGGTCTGGCCGTGCACGGCGAGGTTGGTCTTCTTCTCCTTCTTCAGCTCGCTGGCGGCGAGCCCGCGCGAGCGCTCGACGGCGTCGCCGACGGTGGTGCGCAGCGCGTCGTAGAGCGTCTGGAGGTCGTCGCCCTCGATGCTGCTCGCCGGCTTGTAGGGGGACATCCGAGCCGCGTGCAGGATCTCGTCGGAGTAGGCGTTGCCGATGCCGGCGATGGTGCCCTGGTGGCGCAGCACGCCCTTGACCTGCTTGCGGCCCTCGCGCTGAAGGATCGCGCCGAGGACGTCGACGGTGAAGTCGTCGGTCAGCGGGTCGGGGCCGAGGCTGGCGATGCCGGGGACGTCCTGGGGGTCGCGGACGACGTACATGGCCAGGCTCTTGCGGGTGCCGGCCTCGGTGATGTCGAGGCCGGACTGGTCGTCGAGGACCACCCGGACCGCCAGCGTCGACTTGGTGCTCGGCTTCGGCGGGATGGTCGGGACCTCGTCGCGCCACCGCACCCAGCCGGCCCGGGCGAGGTGGAGGACCAAATGGACGCCGGAGGCCTCGAGGTCGAGGAACTTGCCGTGCCGGGTCACGTCGTCGACCAGCGTCCCCTCGACCGCCGACAGCGGCGGGTCGAAGGTCTTCAGCGCGCTGAACTGGGCCACGTGCACCTTCGTGATCGCGCGACCGTCCAGCCGGCTCCTCAGGTCGAGGGCCAGCGCCTCCACCTCGGGCAGCTCGGGCACCCTGTGAGTCTAGGAGGAAGCACTGACAACCGGGGCCGGTCCGGAGCATGATGGGGCATGGCCGCCGCCCGTCCGCTCCCGCCACTGGGGTCGATCTACCTCGACGCCCGCGGTGCGGAGCGCGCGCTGCGGGTCTCCTGGCACCACGAGTCCGGCCTGGTCGTGCTGTCGCTGTGGCGCGACAACGTCTGCGCCGGGTCGTTCCGCCTGGCCGTCGACGAGGTGCCCGACCTGATCGACATGCTGCGCGCCGGTCTGGACCTCGCCTACGACGCCGCGGTCGGCGACCGCGACGACCCGGCCGACACGGCGCCGGTCTACGAAATTTCCTAGACACCCCGATACGGTCCTCGCGTGGACCCGATCCGGAACCCGTACGCCCCCGGCGCCGGTCAGCGTCCGCCCGAGCTGGCCGGTCGCGACGACCAGCTGCGGGCCTTCGACGTCGTCCTCGAGCGGGTCTCGCGCGGCCGGCCGGAGCGCTCGCTGGTCCTGACCGGGCTGCGCGGCGTCGGCAAGACCGTGCTGCTGAACGCGCTGCGCTCGGCCGCCGTACGACGGGGCTGGGGGACCGGCAAGCTGGAGGCGCGCCCGGACCAGTCGCTGCGCCGGCCGCTGTCCTCCGCGCTGCACCAGGCGGTCCGCGAGCTCGGCCACCCCTCGACCGACGAGGCCGACCACGTGCTCGGGGTGATCCGGTCCTTCGCGCAGCGCGAGGCCGGGCCGGACGCCAAGCTGCGGGACCGGTGGAGCCCCGGCATCGACGTACCTCCGGTGCGCGGGCGCGCCGACTCCGGCGACGTCGAGATCGACCTGGTCGAGCTGCTGACCGACGTCGGCGGGCTCGCCTCCGACACCGGCCGCGGGATCGCGGTCTTCGTCGACGAGATGCAGGACCTCGGCGCCGACGACGTCTCCGCCCTCTGCGCCGCCTGCCACGAGCTGTCGCAGAACGGGCTGCCGGTCATCGTCGTCGGCGCCGGGCTGCCGCACCTGCCGGCGGTGCTGTCGGCGAGCAAGTCCTACTCCGAGCGGCTCTTCTCCTACCAGCGCATCGACCGGCTCTCCCGCGAGGAGTCGGACCGGGCGCTGTCGTCACCGGCCGCCGAGGAGGACGCGGCGTACGCCGACGCCGCCCTGGCCGCCCTCTACGACGCCACCAGCGGCTACCCCTACTTCATCCAGGCCTACGGCAAGGCCGCCTGGGACGTCGCCCCCCGCAGCCCGATCACGGCGTCCGACATCGCCGTGGCCGCGCCCGAGGCGGAGCGCGAGCTGGCCGTCGGCTTCTTCGGCTCCCGCTACGAGCGGGCGACCCCGGGCGAGCGCGAGTACCTCCGCGCGATGGCCGACGCCGCCGGCCCCGACTCCGACGCGGTCGGCTCGGTCGGCACCGCCGAGGTCGCCGCCGTGCTCGGCAAGAAGCCGCAGTCGCTCTCGCCCGCCCGCGACTCGCTGCTGAAGAAGGGGCTGATCTACTCCGGTGAGCGGGGCCGGATCGCGTTCACGGTGCCGCACTTCGGGCGGTACCTGCGCGAGCAGGGGTAGGTCAGCGGCGCCGCAGCAGTCGGCGCAGCAGTCCCGGCCGGGCGGGAGCCGGATCGGCCGGCCGCGCGTCCGCCGCGGCGATCGCCTCGGTCCCGACGACGATCCCGTCGGTGCCGTTCGCCCGGACCGGGGCGTGGAACGTGCCGTCGCCGTCGAGGCGCACCGCCTGGACGTTGCGCCACAGGTCCTCGCCGAACGGCTTGCTCATGCCGGGAACCTACGCCGTCGATCGGGCCGGCGTCGACGGTGCGCCGCGGTCGGCCGCGGGGGTTCCTGGCCTTTCCGGGACGTTCCCGGGGATCGCGTTGGCCGGGAACGTCCTACTTACCCGGTGATCAGGGGAAGTAGGACACCCGACGCCCTCACCCCCAGAACCCCGCGTGGTGCACGGCCGCCTCGTCGGCGATGAGCGGCCCGACCACCTCGACCGGCGTACGACGAGAGCCGGCGGCGAGCACGTCGCGGCAGGGGAGGGCCAGGGTGGGGTTGTCGGGGTGGGCGCCGGTGATCTCGCGCAGGTCGGCCTCGGACATCGCGAAGACCAGCCGGCCGATGCCGGCCCAGTAGAGCGCGCCGGTGCACATCGCGCAGGGCTCGCAGCTGGTGTAGAGCGAGGCCGCGGCCAGGTCGGCCGGCGCGAGGGTCCGCGAGGCCAGGCGGACGAGGTTGGTCTCGGCGTGGCCGGTGACGTCGCGCTCGGTGACGACGGTGTTCTCCGCGGTCAGCAGCACCTCGCCGGACGGCGAGGCCAGCAGCGCGCCGAAGGGGTGGTTGCCGTGGGCCACGGCGTCGGCCGAGATCGCGATGGCGTGTCGGAGCAGTCCGGTGTCGTCCATGCCGCCATCCTCGCGGAATGATGGGCGCCATGAGGCCGCAGGTCGTCGCTCATCGGGGCGCCAGCCACGACAACGCCGAGCACACCCTGGGCGCGTACGTCGCCGCCCTGGACGCGGGGGCCGAGGGCCTGGAGTGCGACGTCCGGCTGACCGCCGACGGGCACCTCGTCTGCGTGCACGACCGCAGCCTCCGCCGTACGGCGAGCCACCGCGGCACCGTCTCCACGATGGAGCTCGCCGAGCTGGCCGAGCTCGACTTCGCGTCCTGGAAGAACCCCTGGGCCGACCTCGACGACGAGGCACCCGAGCGCGACGCCGAGCACGACAAGGTGCTCACGCTGCGCAAGCTCCTCGAGGTGGTCGCCGACTACGACCGGCGGGTCGAGATCGCCATCGAGACCAAGCACCCGACCCGGTACGGCGGCCTCGTCGAGAAGCGGGTCGTCGAGCTGCTGCGCGACTTCGGCTGGGACGGCCCCGGCACGCCGGCGCGGGTGATGAGCTTCTCCTACACCGCGCTGCAGCGGGTCGAGCGGCTGGCGCCCGACATCCCCCTGGTCATGCTGATCGACCGGGTCGAGTTCTGGCCGATGCTGCGACGGGTGATCGGCGACGACTGGATCGTCGGGCCGGGCATCGACGAGCTGACCGAGCACCCGCGGTTCGGGCAGCGGATCACCCGCAGCGGCCACGACATGCACGTGTGGACGGTCAACACGCCCACGCAGCTGGAGCTGTGCCGCGAGCTCGGCGTGAAGGCCGTCATCAGCGACCGCCCGGCGTACCTCCTCGAGCTGCTCGACAACTAGAGTCCGGCCTCATGGCCAAGAAGTCCCGCACCAAGAACCGCGACGCCGCCCCCCTCGCCGAGGGCGAGGTCGGCCCGCGCCAGCCCTGCCCGTGCGGGTCGGGCAAGCGCTACAAGGCCTGCCACGGCGCGCCCGGCGGCGCCGGTACGGCGTACGTCAGCCGCCCGTTCGAGGGCCTGCCGTCCGAGCCGGACCTGGTCGCCCTGCGCGAGCTGGTGCCCGCCGCGACCGCGCCGCTGACCCTGAAGGACGGCGACCGCAAGGTGCTGCTCGCGTCGCTGCTGCCGATGGCCGCGCCGGCGATGGTGCGCGACAGCGGCGAGGTGTGGCTGGGGCTGCAGGTGCAGCACGCCTTCGGCGACCCGTCCCGCGACCTGGCCGCCGTGCTGACGGCCGCGCTGGAGCAGGCCGAGCGTGGCGAGTCCGGCATCGTCGGGCTCACCAGCGACCCCGGCCCCGGCCCGCGGCTGCAGGACCTGGTCGAGGGCGGCGAGCTCGACATCACCGTGCACGAGGGCTTCGAGTACTGGGTCGCCGACGTCGAGGACCAGACCGGCATGGAGGCCGCGCTCGAGCAGGCCAACGGCTCGGTGCACCCGACCGCCAAGCTGACGTCGGTGCCGGCGGCGTACTGGACCAACGTCGGCACCAAGGAGCACCTGCGCTGGGTGATGCCTGAGCCCGAGAACGACCTGCTCGACGCGCTGTCGCGGCTGCACGCCGCCGGCGCCGACGTGCTGGTGCCGGACTCCCGCCTGGTCGGCATGTTCCGCGCCCACGGCCTGCTCTGCCCGGTCTGGGACCTCCCCGTCGGCACCGGCCCGGAGGCCCTCGAGGAGCCCGCCGAGAAGTTCGCGACAGCGCTCGCCGAGGCGTTGGCCGACACCTCCGACCTGACCCCCGAGCAGCGCTCCGCCCGCAGCGGGCTCGCCAACCGCCAGGTCACCATCCGCTGATCGCCGCCGGTTGAGGTGCGAGCGAAGCGAGCCTCGCTCCCGAGCACCTCAACCGGCGTGGCGCCGCAGCACGAACGGCTGCAGCTTGGCGTACCCCTTCACCGGCGTCCGCCGCAGGTGCCGGAAGACGTACGACGGGTCGCCGTCGAGGGTGTCGTGCGTGCCGCGGTCGACCAGCACCGTGCCGGGCCGGGCGACGGAGGTGAGCCGGGCGGCGATGTTGACGGTCTCGCCGAAGACGTCGCCGAGCCGCGAGACGACGTCGCCGTACGCGACCCCGGCCCGGACCTCCGGGAAGTCGTCGGCCGGGTCGGCGCCGCGCGCGGTCATGGTCAGCGCGATCTCGGCCGCGTCCGCGGCCGAGTCGGCGACCAGCAGGACCTCGTCGCCGATGTTCTTGATGATCCGCCCGCCGTGGTCGGCGACGACGCCGGTGGCGGCGTCCTCGAAGCCCTCGATCCAGCCGACCAGCTCGGCCTCGCTGAGCGCCTTGCTGCGGGAGGTGTAGCCGACGATGTCGACGAAGCAGACCGCGAGCGGGGCGGCGGGGGAGCCGACCGACTCCACCGCGAGGGTGCGCGAGGCGGCCGAGGCGAGGTGGCGGCGCCAGACGTAGGACTGCAGCGACTCGACCCGCGGCAGCACCTGCTCGGCCAGCGAGGTCAGCTGGGCGACCGGGTCGTCGGCCTCCATGGCGACGTCGGTGAGCAGCGTGGTCTGCCACTCCGCGAGCCGCGCGTAGCTGCGCCCCCACGTCCGCACCAGCGCCGCCTGCCGCTCCGGGCTGAGGATGCCGAGCTCCATCAGGTCGTGGCTGAGCCGGAGCGCCTCGACGTCGGCGGCCGTGAACGCGACGTCGTCGTCGGCCGCGTTCGGGAAGCCCATCAGCCGCCACAGCTGCTCCGCCACCACCAGCGGTACGCCGGCCTCCGCGGCCACCTCGACGCGGGTCAGGGAGGGGCGCGAGCCGAGGAGGTACTCCTCGACCGTCTCGAGCGCCCCCGAGAGGTCGGGCTGGTCGCTCACCCGAGCCGCGACTCCGCCACCCGGTCCAGGGTGGCCCGGAAGGTCGGCATCTCGTCGCAGAGCTCTCGCACCGACTCGGCGGTCAGGTGGATCAGCTCGAGCGGGGTGAGGGCCACGATGGTGGCGTTGCGCAGCTTCCGGTTCAGGATCGCCGCCTCGCCGACGATGTCGCCGGGCCCGAGCTGGGCCACCTCCGCACCGTCGCGGCGGACCGAGACGGTGCCGCCGAGGACGACGTACGCCTTGTCGGCGGGGGTGTTCTCGCCGATCGGCGACCAGCCCTGCGGGAGGGTCAGGTGGGTGCCGGCGGCGCTGATCCGTGCGACCTCCTGCGGGCTGAACGCGTCGAAGAACGATTCCGTCATGACCGCATGGTTCCCCGACTGAACCACCCGCACAACAGGCCGCGTCTACCGGACGTGATGATCGACTCCGTGGCCGGCGACGCGAGGACGGGCTCCTATGAGGAGTTCGTCGCCGCCCGCTCGGCGACCCTGTTCCGGACGGCGTACCTGCTCACCGGCAGCCGTGCCGACGCCGAGGACCTGCTGCAGGTCGCGCTCGTGAAGGTGTACGCCGCGTGGCGCCGCGTCTCCCGGGCCACCTCGCCCGAGGCCTACGCGCGGCGCACCCTGGTCAACGCCTTCGTGTCCTCGCGGCGGCCCGCGCGGTTCACCCGCGAGCGGCTGGTGCACAGCCCGCCCGACGCCGCCGTCCACGACCCGGACCCCGACGACCGGCTCGCCCTCTGGCCGCTGGTCAGCGCGCTGCCGCCGCGGCAGCGCGCGGTGGTGGTGCTCCGCTACTACGAGGGGCTCAGCGAGCGCGAGATCGCCGAGGAGCTCCGGATCGCCCCCGGCACCGTGAAGTCCACCTGCTCGGCCGCCCTGCGGTCGCTGCGCGAGACGATGGGAGAGCAGGCATGAACGACCTCGAGCAGCGCCTGGCCCGCGAGCTGGGCTCGCTCGCCACCGACCTGGACGCCCCGCACGTCGACACCCGGGGCCTGGTCGCCGCCGGTCGTCGCGAGCGGGTACGACGCCGCTCGGTCGTCGCCGGCCTGGCCGCCGCGGCCGTGGCGGTCGTGGCCGTGCTCGGGCAGACCGGGCTGGCGGGCGGCCACGACCGGGCGGTCGACCCGGCTCCGGCGCCGACGCTGGACGCCCTGGCCCGGCCCCTGGAGCTCCCGTGGTGGGGTTCCGACGACGGACAGCTGCATCTCGGCGACGCGCAGGTCGCCGTCGACGCGGCCGCGATCCTGCACACCGGTCGGACCACGCTGGTCCGGACCGATCCAGGAGCCTGGGTGCGTGTCGACCGGGGTGGTCCCAACCCCCTGGGGGACGGCCCGGTCAGCGGGACGCCCGTCATCGGCGCGGACGGGACGGTGGCCTGGGTCGAGGGTGATCCCGAGACGGACTGGTCGGTCGTGGTCAGCTCGGCCACCGGCGGGTCGGCGCTGTCGCTGCCGCCGGAGGCGGAGGGTTCGGCGGCCGTCGGCGTGCTGCCCGACGGCCGGGTGGTGCTCCGCAGCGCGGACGCCACCGAGCTCTCGACCTGGGACCCGGACGAGCAGACGATCCGGCCGGTTTCCGGCCTGAGCGCCGAAGCGCAGGTCGGTCTCGTCGGTCCGCGGCCGGGTGGCCTGGTCGCACCGCGTCCCGGGACGCTCGTGGTGGGCGAGGTCGACCACCGCAACCGGTTCCGAGCGCTCTGGGAGACCGACGGCGACGGCTCCGGAGCGTGGTCCGGCGACGGCGAGCAGTACGCCGAGGCCGCTGCCGGTGGGATCCGGATCGCGACCCGGGCTGGAGCGACCGTCGTCCCCCTGGAGCAGGGCGACCTGCGAGTCGTCGGCTGGGAGAGCGACAGCGAGGTGGTGGTGGCGCAGTACCTCGCGGAGGACGAGGCCGTCACTGGCATCTGGCGCTGCTCGGTGGTCGAGCTCCGCTGCGCGCTCGTGGAGCCGTCGCAGCCCGGCACCGACGCCTTCGTCCCGGGCGGTCGGGTCCTGCTCCCCGGCCTCTGATCAGGCCGGCAGCGGCTCCCGCGCGACCGGGCAGCTCATGCAGCGCGGCCCGCCGCGGCCGGAGCCGAGCTCGGAGCCGGCGATCCGGACCACCTCGATGCCGGCGTCCTCGAGCCGGGCGTTGGTCTCGTCGTTGCGCTCGTAGGCGACGGCGACCCGGGGGGCGAGGGCCAGGGTGTTGTTGCCGTCGTCCCACTGCTCGCGCTCGGCGGTGACCGGGTCCAGGCCGGTGTCGATCTGGTGCAGGGTGTCGATCTGCATGGCCTTGGCCGCGGCGACCAGGAACGGCTCGGCGTCGGCCACCCGCAGCGTCAGCTCGGCGTCGGACTCGGCACCCTCGGCGAGCGTCACGGCGTACGCCGTCAGCGAGTCGGCGACGTTGGGGTACATCACGATCTTGTCGACGTCGACCATCGTGCAGACCGTGTCGAGGTGCATGGTGGCGCGCTCCTGCGCGATGGGGACGGCGAGGACCGTGTGGGCCAGGTCGGCGTGGAAGACCTGGCGGGCCAGGCGCTCGACCCCGGCCGGGGTGGTCCGCTCGCCGACGCCGACCGCGATCACGCCGTCGCCGAGCAGGAGGACGTCGCCGCCCTCGACGTACTCGCTGTGCCAGCCGTGGATCTTGCGGGTGCCGCGGAAGCGGGGGTGCTCGGTGTAGATCAGCTCGGTCAGCTGGGTCTCGCGCTTGCGGGCCGGCATCGACAGCGAGGTGATCGCCACCCGGTCCTGCACCCACACGCTGGAGTCGCGGGTGAAGAGCAGGTTGGGCAGCGGGTCGACCAGGAAGTCGTGCGGGTCGAGCAGCGAGGTGACCAGGCCGAAGCCGCCGCGCACCTCGTCGTTGCGGATGCCCGCGGTGAGGTAGTCGGTCAGCTCGGCCGGCGACGCCTCGCGCAGGAAGCGGGCGAGGTAGCCGCGCATCGTGTCGCCGAGGTGCAGGCCCGAGAGGGCGGAGGTGATCGCGTGGTTGCGCGCGACCTCGCTCTCCAGGGTCTCGGTGAGCAGCTCGGTGAGGTAGAGGACCTCGACGTCGCGGTCGCGCAGGGCCTGCGCGAAGGCGTCGTGCTCCTCCTGCGCGCGGGCCACCCACGGGATGCCGTCGAAGAGGAGCTTGTCGTTGTTGCGGGGCGTCAGCCGCTTCAGCTCGTTGCCGGGACGGTGCAGCATCACCGTCTGGAGTCGGCCGACCTCGCTGCTCGCGCCGTGCTCGGCACCCGTGGACGTCATGGGAGGAGCGTAGTGCCTCCGGCGGGATTGTCAGACAATCCGTCCGTCGTACGTCGCCCGCACCTCGGCGAGCACGTCGCCCACCGACCGCCCGAGTGCGGCTGCGGCCCGCGCGACGTCGTCGTACTCCGGCTGGGCGTTGACCACCCGGCCCTCCAGCCGGGCCACCTTCACGGACACCACCTGGCCACCCACGACGACGTCCACCGAGGAGCGGTCGAGGGCGTGCTTGGCGACGTCGTACGAGCGCAGCCCGATCGTGGTCGTCTCCCGGAAGACCACGTCGCGGACGACGTCGGCCCGCTCCGGCGTGACCAGCACCGACAGGGTGTGGGCGGGCCGGCCCTTCTTCATCAGGATCGGCGTCAGCCAGGCGTCGGCGGCGCCGGCGGCCAGCAGCGCGTCCAGAACGCTCGGCCAGAGCCGGGGGTCGAGGTCGTCGACGTTGGCCTCCAGGACGAGCTCCGTGCCGGCCGAGGCAGGTGAGGACGCGCCCACCAGCAGCCGCAGCACGTTGGCGTGCCCCTCCGGGTCGCGCCCGCCCGCGCCGACGCCCACGGACGAGGTGGTCAGCAACGGTTGCGGGCCCCACGCGGTGGCCAGGGTCGCGAGCAGCGCGGCGCCGGTGGGGGTGCAGGACTCGAACGGGGCCGGCCCGGCGTACGACGGCACGCCGCGCAGCAGCTCGACGACCGCGGGCGGCGGGACCGGCAGCGTGCCGTGCGCGGCCCGGACCGTCCCCGACCCGACCGCGACCGGCGACACGGTCACCGCGGTCGCGTCGAGGTGGTCGAAGCCCGCGCAGACCCCGACCACGTCGGCGATCGCGTCGAGGGCGCCGACCTCGTGGAAGTGCACCTCGTCGGGGGTGGTCCCGTGCACGGCGGCCTCGGCGACGGCCAGCCGCTCGAACGCGGCCAGCGCCCGCTCGTGGCCGCCGATCAGCGCGCGCACGTCGCGCCAGGTGCGGTGGTGGTGGGACTCGGTGCCCTCCACGTGCACCCGGGTGGCCGCCAACCCGCTCCGGGTCACCGCCTCGACCCGCAGCGCGATCGGCTCGGGAGCCACGTCGTCGACGGCGGCCTGGAGGACGTCCAGCGGGACACCCGCCCCCACCAGGGCGCCGAGCAGCATGTCGCCGCTGGCCCCCGAGGAGGCGTCGATCCAGACGGTGCGGCTCATCGCACGGACTGCCGCGCGACCCGGGCGGCGAAGACGCCCGCGCCGTACCCGTTGTCGATGTTGACGACCGTGACGCCCGGCGCGCAGGAGTTGAGCATCCCGAGCAGCGCGGACAGGCCGCCGAAGGAGGCGCCGTACCCGACGCTCGTCGGTACGGCGACCAGCGGCACCCCGGTCAGCCCGCCGACCACCGACGGCAGCGCGCCCTCCATGCCGGCGACGACCACCAGGCAGTCGGCCTCCGCGAGCCGGTCCCGCACGGCCAGCAGCCGGTGCAGCCCGGCCACGCCGACGTCGTCGATCCGGTCGACCTCGCCGCCGTGCACCCGGATGGTCAGGGCCGCCTCGGCGGCGACCGGGGCGTCGGAGGTGCCGGCGCTGACGACCGCGACCGTGCCGGTCGGGGCGGGGATCGGGCCCAGGGTGACGGCCCGCGCGACGGGGTCGAGGACCGCGTCGGGGAGGTCGCGGGCGACGACCGCGAGCGCTTCGGG
This sequence comes from Nocardioides sp. CCNWLW216, assembly GCF_037120545.1. NCBI lineage: Bacteria > Bacillati > Actinomycetota > Actinomycetes > Propionibacteriales > Nocardioidaceae > Nocardioides > Nocardioides sp. CCNWLW216. The sequence goes on along the minus strand of NZ_JBBBBJ010000003.1, from coordinate 180,708 downwards.
GGAGAGCCGGGTGGCCAGGACGGCCCGGTCGGGGTGCCGCTCGTGCAGGGTCCGCAGGATCGCGACCACCTGGTCGGGCGTCTTGCCCTCGCCGTACACGACCTCGGGGTCGCCGGTGCGCGCCGCGCGGTCGACGTCGACCCGGGCGAAGCCGAGGTCGGCGATACGGGGATCTGGCTCGCTCACCCGGTGAATCTATCCGGCGTCCGGCTTCCGTCAGGAACGACGTCCGTCCCGTCAGGGATCCGTCAGGACGTCACCGGCGCCCGCGCGCACGGCGCAGCATCGAGTCATGACCACCTCGCAGGAACGCACCCGCTTCGCGATCGACGACCTGGCCCGGCTCACGCAGTCGGCCCTGGCCGAGGTGGTCCGGGCGGCGGCGACGGGCGACCGCGCCGCCGCCCACCGGGTGCTCGACGGCGCGGCCGAGCGCCGGGGCGCGGTGCTGCGGGCCCGGATGGCGGTCCAGGAGGAGTGCCGCGACCAGTGGGGCACCCGCCAGCTGCCCCGGCTGGCGGGGGAGATGGACCTGGTCGCGGAGCTCGGGCGGCTGGAGGCGCAGGTCGACCGGCTGGCCCGTCAGCTCAGCGCCGGTCCAGTCGGAGCTCCAGGCCTGCGACCTGCGTCTTGAGGTCGGCGATGGCGGCCAGGATCGCCTCGGTCGACTCGTCCACGACCTCCTCGATCTCGTCGGTGACCTCCTCGGCCTCCCGGTCGAGGGCCTCGACGGCGACCGCGATGAAGAGGTTGAGCACGATGTAGGCCGACGCGACGATGTAGACGATGAAGAAGAACCAGGCGGCCGGGTAGGCCTCGACCGACGGCTTGATGATGTTGGCCCAGTCGTCGCCGGTGGTGATGGTGAACATCGCGACCAGCGAGTCGCCCAGGGAGCCGAAGCGCTCGGGATCGGCGTCGCCGAACATCTGGGTCGCCATCACCGCCGAGATGTAGATCAGCATCCCGAGCAGCGCGCCGATCGAGGCCATGCCGGGCACGGTCTTCACCAGCGCGGCGACCACCAGCCGCATCGACCGGATCGTCGAGAGCAGGCGCAGGACGCGCAGTACCCGGAGCACCCGGAGGACGGAGTACGACCCGGCGCCCGGCGTCAGCGCGATCAGCACGACGAACAGGTCGAAGAGGTTCCAGCCGCCCCGGAAGAACGAGCGGCCGTGGGCGTAGATCCGCAGCACGATCTCGATCACGAAGATCACCACGGTGACCCGGCCGACCGCGGTCGTGGCGTCGCCGTGCTCGGCCATCCAGGAGGGGGAGACCTCCGCGCCGATGACGGCCGCGTTGACCAGGATGACGCCGATGATGAACCACTGGAAGCGGGCCGACTCGACGAGCTGCAGGACCCGTTCTCTCACGAGCGGTGAGTCTGTCAGGACCGGAACGCGTCCGCCGGGTAAACCCCGAGGATCTTCACGTCCGTCGTGAAGAACGTGAGCTCCTCGAGCGCCCGGGCCAGGCCGGCGTCGGACGGGTGGCCGTCGACCTCGGCGAGGAACTGGGTGGCGGTGAACTCGCCGCCGACCATGTAGCTCTCCAGCTTGGTCATGTTGACCCCGTTGGTCGCGAACCCGCCGAGCGCCTTGTAGAGCGCCGCCGGCAGGTTGCGGACGTTGAAGATGAAGCTGGTGACCACCGGCCCGTTGCCGGGCGCCGCCTCGACCAGGTCGCGGCTGAGGACGACGAAGCGCGTCGTGTTGTGGTCCTCGTCCTCGACGTCCTCGGCCAGGATCTGCAGGCCGTAGATCTCCGCGGCCAGCGGCGGGCTGATCGCGGCCTGGGTCCGGTCGGCCATCTCGGCGACCTCGCGGGCCGCGCCGGCGGTGTCGCCGGAGATGATCGCCTTCAGGCCGTGCTCGCGGATGATCTTGCGGCACTGGCCCAGCGCGTGGACGTGGCTGTGCACCGTGGTGATCTCGTCGAGCGCGGCACCCGGCACCGCCATCAGGTGGAAGCGAATCCGCAGGAAGTGCTCGGCGATGATGTGCAGCCCCGAGCCGGGCAGGAAGTGGTGGATGTCGGCCACCCGGCCGGCGATCGAGTTGTCGATGGGGATCATCGCCAGGTCGGCCTCGCCGGCCTCCACGGCCGCGAAGACGTCCTCGAACGAGGCGCACGGCACGGACTCCCAGTCGGGGTAGTGCTGCACGCACACCTGGTGGGAGTTGGCGCCGGGCTCGCCCTGGTAGGCGATGCGTCGTCGTTCGGTCACGGCCTGAGTTTAGGGTCGGGGAGTGGTCGTCCTCGGAGTGCTCTCACTGGTCGTCGCGCTGGTCGCCCTGGCGCTGGTCCTGGTGCTGCTGCGCCAGGTCCGCAGCGGCCGTCGTACGACGTCGGCGGAGCTGCCCGAGGACGTGCACGGCCTGCGCCAGGAGGTCGCCGCGCTGCGCACCGAGGCCAAGGACGCGCTGCGCCACCTCGCGGTCGTCCGGTACGACGCGTTCGGCGACATGGGCGGCCACCTCTCCTGGTCGGTGGCCCTGCTCGACGACTCCGGGCACGGCGTGGTGCTGACCTCGATCGCCGGCCGGTCCGAGGCCCGCACCTACGCCAAGAGCATCGCCTCCTGGACCTGCGAGCAGCAGCTCTCGCCCGAGGAGCTCGAGGCGATCGACCACGCGCGCCCGAAGCGCCGCTGATAGGGCACCGGCCCTAGCCTGGGGCCCGTGAGCGGACCGGTCGGCGTGGCGCACGGGGCGTCGTACGTCCTGCAGGGGTTCTCGATGTGGCGCCGGCGTCCGGGGCTGATGCTGCTGGGCATGGTGCCGGCGCTGATCGTGCTGGTGCTGGTGACCGCCGCGCTGGTCGCGCTGGTGCTGACCGTGGGCGACCTGGTCGCGTGGCTGACGCCGTTCGCGGACGACTGGGGCGGCGTCCGGACCCTGCTGCGGGTGGGGCTGGCGCTGCTGGTGGTCGGGGGCGCCGTGCTGCTGGCCAGCGTGACCTTCACCGGGCTGACCCTGGCGATCGGCGACCCGTTCTACGAGCGGATCTGGCGCGAGACCGAGCGGATGATCGGCGGCGAGGTTCCCGAGGGCGGCGTCGGGTTCTGGCGCTCGCTGCGCGACGCGGGCGGGCTGATGCTGGCGGGCGTCGGGATGGCCCTGGTGCTCGCGGTGATCGGCTTCCTGCCGCTGGTCGGCGCGGTGGTCGGCGCGGTGCTGGGCTTCGTGGTCTCCGCGCGGCTGCTGGCCGGCGAGCTGGTCTCGCGGCCGCTGGAGTCCCGGGGTCTCGACCGGGCGGCCCGCCGGGAGGTGCTGGCCGGCCACGGCTCGTCGGTCCTCGGCCTGGGCCTGGCCACCCAGGCGTTCTTCCTGGTCCCGTTCGGCGCCGTCGCCGTCATGCCCGCCGCCGTCGTCGGCTCCACCATGCTCGTGCGGGAGATCCTGGACGGGCGCGACGTCGGGGTAGTCCGTCACACAGGGGTTGTTACCGAGGAGTAGACCAACCACCGTGTGACGGACTACCCCGACGACCTCCTCAGGGCTCCAGGGTGTACCCGAGGCCCGGGCTGGTCAGGAGGTGCCGCGGGTGGGCGGGGTCGGCCTCCAGCTTGCGGCGCAGCTGGGCGGCGTAGACGCGCAGGTAGTGCGACTCGTGCTCGTACGCCGGCCCCCACACCTCGCGCAGCACCTGCTCGCGGGTGACCAGCCGGCCGACGTTGCGGGCGAGCAGCTCGAGGAAGGCCCACTCCGTGGGCGTCAGCCGTACGTCGTCCCCCTCGCGCGCGACCCGCTTGCGCGCGAGGTCGATCACCAGCGGCCCGACCTCGACCACCGCGTCGGACGAGGAGGCCGGAGCGGAGGCGCCGCGTCGTACGGCGGCGCGGAGGCGGGCGAGCAGCTCGTTCATCGCGAACGGCTTGGTGACGTAGTCGTCCGCGCCGAGGTCGAGCGCCTCGACCTTGTCCTCGCCGTGCTGGCGGGCCGAGAGCACGACGATGGGCACGGCCGACCAGCCGCGCAGGCCGGCGATCACCTCGGTGCCGTCGAGGTCGGGCAGGCCGAGGTCGAGGAGCACGACGTCGGGGTGGGTGGAGGCGGCGGCGTCGAGGGCGGAGCGGCCGTCGGCCGCGGTGGTGACCTCCCAGCCGTGGGCGCGCAGGTTGATCGCGAGGGCGCGGGCCAGGGCCGGCTCGTCGTCGACGACCAGCACCCGGGGACTCACGGCAGCGCCCGCGGCAGGGTGAGCACCATGGTCAGCCCGCCGCCCGGGGTGTCCTCGGCCGCCAGCGACCCGCCGACCGACTCGGCCAGCCCGCGGGCGACGGCCAGGCCGAGCCCGAGACCGCCGGGCGAGGAGTCGTCGAGGCGCTGGAAGGGCTCGAACATCCGCTCCCGCTGGGCAGGCGGTACGCCGGGGCCGCGGTCGACGACGAGCACCTCCACAGTCTCCGCCAGCACGTGGGCGAGCACGCGCACCGGCTCGCCGCCGGAGAGCCGTACGGCGTTGCCGACCAGGTTGGCCACCACCCGCTCGAGCAGCCCGGCGTCGGTGAGGACGAGCGGCGCGTCCTCGTCGACCTCGAGCAAGACCAGTCCCGGGCCGTGCCCGGCGACGGCCAGCGGCAGCACCTCGTCGAGGCTGCGCGGGGTGAGCGCGGGCCGCATCAGCCCGGACTGGATGCGGGACAGGTCGAGCAGGTTGTCGATGAGCCGCTCCAGCTGCTCGGTGGAGGAGTCGACGGAGGCGACCAGCTCGGCCCGGTCCGCGGCGTCGAGGGAGCCCGAGACCAGGCCGTCGACCGAGGCCCGCATGGTCGCGAGCGGGGTGCGCAGGTCGTGGGAGACCGCGCGCAGGACGGCGGTGCTGGTCGCCTCGGCGCCTTCCAGCGCGGCCGCCTCCTCCTCGCGGCGCCGCAGCCGGCGGTACTCCAGGACCAGCCCGGTCTGCACCCCGAACGCCTCCAGGACCCGCCGGTCCGAGGCCCGCAGCGGCGACCCGCAGAGGACCAGCAGGTGGTCGTCGTCGACGGTCACCTTGGTGTCCCCGTCGTCGGGGTGCGACGCGCACGGGCCGCCGCTCGAGGCGAGCACGGTCCAGCCGGCCGCGGTGCGCTCCAGCAGCGAGACGGCGTCCTGGCCGAACGTCTCCCGCAACCGGGTGACGACGGCGTCCGCCGTGTCGGTGCCGGTCAGCACCGAGCGCGAGAGCGCGCCGAGGGTGGCCGCCTCCGCCCGCGCCCGTACGGCGTCCGCCGCCCGCCGCGAGGCTCGGTCCACGACGGTCGCGACGGCCACCGCGACCGCCACGAAGACCAGCAGCGCGACCAGGTTCTCCGGCTCGGCGACCGTGATCCGGTTCAGCGGCGGCGTGAAGAACCAGTTCATCAGCACGAAGCCGAGCACCGCCGCGAGCAGGGCCGGCACCAGCCCGCCGACCAGCGCGACCAGCACGGTCAGCGCCAGGAACAGCAGCACGTCGAGCGGCAGCTGGTCGGGCTCGTGGAAGTGGTCCAGCACGACGGTGAGCAGCACCGGCAGCAGCAGGCCGAGCAGCAGGCCGGCGTACTGACGGGTCCGGCTGAGCGGGGAGAGGTACCACCGGGGCCGGCCCGCGCGGGCGCTCTGGTCGTGGGTGACCAGGTGCACGTCGACCGAGCCCGCGAGCTGGGCGACCCGGTCGCCCGTCGTACCGGCGAAGAGCCGGCGCAGCCGGCCGTGCCGGGAGACGCCGACGACGATCATCGTGGCGTTGGCGCCGGTGGCGAAGTCGACCACCGACGTCGGGACGTCCTCGCCGACGACCGAGTGCAGGCTGCCGCCGAGGGAGTCGACGAGCTGCTGGACCTTCGCGACCCGGCGGTCGTCGGGGACGGCCAGCCCGTCGGTGGAGATCACGTGGACGGCGAGCAGCTCCGAGCCCGCGGCGCGCTGGGCGAGGCGGGCGCCCCGCCGCAGCAGGGTCTCCGACTCGGCGCCGCCGGTGACCGCGACGACGATCCGCTCCTTGGTCGGCCAGGGGTGGTCGATGCGGTGCGCGCGGCGGTAGTCGTCGAGCGCGTCGTCGACCCGGTCGGCCAGCCACAGCAGGGCCAGCTCGCGCAGGGCGGTCAGGTTCCCCACCCGGAAGTACGACGTGAGCGAGGCGTCGATGTTGTCGGCCTGGTAGATGTTCCCGTGCGCCATCCGCCGCCGCAGGGCGTCCGGCGACATGTCGACCAGCTGGATCTGGTCGGCCGTGCGGACCACCTCGTCCGGCACCGTCTCGCGCTGCTTGACGCCGGTGATCCGCTCGACCTCGTCGTTCAGCGACTCGAGGTGCTGGATGTTGACGGTGGTGATCACGTCGATGCCGGCCCGGCGGATCTGCTCGATGTCCTCGGCGCGCTTCTCGTGCCGGCTGCCCGGCACGTTGGAGTGCGCGAGCTCGTCGACGCACACGACCTCGGGCCGCCGCGCGATCACCGCGTCGGTGTCCATCTCGGTGAAGGTGGTGCCGCGGTGGACGAGCTCGCGTCGGGGCACCACCTCGAGCCCCTGGACCTGCGCCGTGGTGTGCGGGCGGCCGTGGGTCTCGACGTACCCGACGACGACGTCGGTGCCGCGCTCCCCGCGCCGCCGGGCCTCGCCGAGCATGGCGTAGGTCTTGCCGACGCCGGGCGCGGCACCGAGGTAGACGGTCAGCCGTCCCCGGCGAGGCTCGTGCACGGTCACGATCCTGCCAGCCGCCGGACCGCGAGGTTGAGCAGCAGCACGTTGACGCGCGGCTCGCCGAGCACGCCGAGGGTCCGGCCGGCGGTGTGCTCGGCGACCAGGCGTCGTACGGCGTCCTCGGACAGGTCGTTCGCGGCCGCGACCCGGGGCACCTGGAGGGCGGCGTACGCCTTCGAGATGTCGGGGTCGAGGCCGGACGCCGAGGCGGTGACGGCGTCCGCCGGGACCTCGGAGACCGCGACGCCCTCGCGCTCGGCCACCTCGGCCTGCCGCTCCTCGATGGCGGCGACGAGGTCGGGGCTCTCGGGCCCCAGGTTGGAGCCGTACGTCGACAGCGTGTCCCAGCCCTCGCCGGCGGCCGACGGGCGGGGGAAGAACAGCGCGTCGTCGGTGTTCCCCTGCCCGAGCAGCTCCGAGCCGACCGCCTCCGAGGGGTCGGTCGTGTGCGCGCCGGTCGAGGTGACCAGCGAGCCGCGGGCCTGCCAGGGCGAGGCGACGGCGGCGAAGCCGGTCATCACGAGCGGGTAGGCCAGCCCGAGCAGCAGGGTGGCGGCGACCATCAGGCGCAGCCCGGCGAGGCTCTGGCGGAACAGGTGCAGCAGGTCGGTCATGGCAGTCCTTTGCGGTGGTTGAGGAGGTCGCGCAGCGACCGTCTCGAGACCCGGTGAGCCGAGCGTGGGCCTAGAGCCCGGGGATGAGGGAGACGACGAGGTCGAGGAGCTTGATGCCGACGAACGGCGCGACCAGACCGCCGACGCCGTAGACCAGCAGGTTGCGGCGCAGCAGCGCGGTGGCCGAGGCCGGCTTGTAGTGCACGCCGCGGAGCGCGAGCGGGATCAGCGCGACGATGATCAGCGCGTTGAACACGACCGCCGAGACGATCGCCGACTCCGGCGAGCTGAGCCGCATGACGTTGAGGACGTCGATGCCGGGGAACGCGACCACGAACATCGCGGGCAGGACGGCGAAGTACTTCGCGACGTCGTTGGCCACCGAGAACGTCGTCAGCGCCCCGCGGGTGATGAGCAGCTGCTTGCCGATCTCGACGACGTCGATGAGCTTCGTCGGGTCGCTGTCGAGGTCGACCATGTTGCCGGCCTCCTTGGCGGCGGTCGTGCCCGTGTTCATCGCGACGCCGACGTCGGCCTGGGCCAGCGCCGGGGCGTCGTTGGTGCCGTCGCCGCACATCGCGACCATCCGGCCGCCGGTCTGCTCCTTGCGGATCAGCGCCAGCTTGTCCTCCGGCGTGGCCTCGGCGAGCACGTCGTCCACCCCGGCCTCGGCGGCGATCGCCTTCGCGGTCACCGCGTTGTCGCCGGTGATCATCACCGTGCGGATGCCCATCGCCCGCAGCTCGTCGAAGCGCTCGCGCATCCCCTCCTTCACGACGTCCTTGAGGTGGACGACGCCGAGCAGCCGGTCCTGCTCGGCCACCACGAGCGGCGTGCCGCCGGTCTCGCTGACCTGCTGGACCAGGACGTCGAGCCCGGGGTCGGTCCGGCCCACCCACGCGGTCACCGCGGACGCGGCGCCCTTGCGGATCGACCGGCCGTCGACGTCGAGGCCGCTCATCCGGGTGCTCGCGCTGAACTCCACGAACACCGCCCCCGCGGGCACGTCCGGCCGCTCGCCGACCAGGTCGACGATCGAGCGCCCCTCGGGCGTCTCGTCGGCCAGCGAGGCCAGCAGCGCCGCGTCGGCCAGCTCGCGCTGGGTGACGCCGTCGAGCGGCAGCAGCTCGCTGGCCCGCCGGTTGCCGTAGGTGATGGTGCCGGTCTTGTCGAGCAGGAGCACGTCGACGTCGCCGGCCGCCTCGACCGCGCGGCCCGACATGGCGAGCACGTTGCGGCGCACCAGACGGTCCATCCCGGCGATGCCGATGGCCGAGAGCAGGGCGCCGATGGTGGTGGGGATCAGGCAGACCAGCAGCGCGGTCAGCACCAGGACCGACTGCTGCGCGCCGCTGAAGTCGGCGACGAACCAGAGCGAGCCGACCACGGCCAGGAAGCAGACCGTCAGGGCGGACAGCAGCACGTTCAGCGCGACCTCGTTGGGGGTGCGCTGGCGCTCGGAGCCCTCGACCAGGGCGATCATCCGGTCCACGAACGACTGCCCGGGCTCGGAGGTGATGCGGACGACGATCCGGTCCGACAGGACCGTCGTACCGCCGGTGACCGCGGAGCGGTCGCCGCCCGACTCCCGGATCACGGGGGCCGACTCGCCGGTCACGGCCGACTCGTCGACGGAGGCGACGCCCTCGACGACGTCGCCGTCGCCGGGGATCCGCTGGCCGGCCACGACGACCACCAGGTCGTCCTTGCGCAGCGAGGTCGAGGGGACCTCCTCCACGGAGCCGTCGGGCCGCTGCCGGAAGGCGGTGGTCTCCTGCTGCAGCGCGCGCAGGCTGGCGGCCTGGGCCTTGCCGCGGCCCTCGGCGACCGACTCGGCCAGGTTGCCGAAGATGACGGTCAGCCAGAGCCAGACCGTGACCGACCAGCCGAGCACGCTCGGGTCGGTCACCGACAGGATCGTGGTGAGCAGCGCGCCGAGCCAGACGACGAGCATCACGGGGGTGCGGACCAGCTCGCGCGGGTCCAGCTTGCGGAGGGCGCCAGGGAGGGCCTGGCGAAGGGTGAGGGCGTTCACGACAGGGACTCCACGATCGGACCGAGGGTGAGGACGGGGACGTAGTTCAGGCCGACCACGACCAGGGCGACGCCCGTCAGGAGGACCACGAACAGCGGTCGGTGGGTGGGCAGGGTGCCGGCGCTCTGCGGCAGCCGCTGCTGCGCGGAGAACCGGCCGGCCAGGGCGAGGACGATGAGCATCGGCAGGAACCGGCCCAAGAGCATCAGCAGGCCGAGCAGGGTGTTCCAGAACGGCGTGCCGGAGGTCAGGCCGCCGAACGAGCTGCCGTTGTTGTTGGCGGCCGAGGCGACGGCGTACAGCGCCTCGGTGAAGCCGTGCGGGCCGCTCTCCTGGAGCCCGGCCACGCCGTCGCTCGCGGTGACGGCGACCGCGATGCCGGCGAGCAGCAGGATCGGGGTGGTCAGGACGTACGCCGCGACCAGGACGATCTCGCGCTGGCTGATCTTCTTGCCGAGGTACTCGGGCGTACGACCGACCATCAGGCCGCACAGGAAGACGGTGAGGATCGCCAGCATCAGCATGCCGTAGAGGCCGCTGCCGACGCCGCCGGGCGAGATCTCGCCGAGCATCATCCCGAACAGGGCGACGCCGCCGCCGGGGGCGGTCAGCGAGTCGTGCATGGAGTTCACGGCGCCGGTCGACGTACCCGTGGTGACGGCGGCGAACAGCGCCGAGCCGGCCTCGCCGAAGCGGGCCTCCTTGCCCTCCATCGCGGCCCCGGCGAGCTGCGGCGCCGTCCCAGGGGCCGCCATCTCGGCCCAGGTCAGCAGGCCGACGCCGATCGTCAGCAGGGTCGCCATGACCGACAGGACGGCGACGCCCTGGCGCCGGTCCTTGACGATGAGGCCGAAGGACCACGCGGTGGCGAACGGGATCAGCAGCATCAGGTAGATCGAGACCAGGTTGCTGAGCGCGGTGGGGTTCTCGAACGGGTGGGCGGCGTTCACGTTGTAGAAGCCGCCGCCGTTGGTGCCCAGCTGCTTGATCGCCTCCTGGCTCGCGACCGGGCCGCCGGTGAGCACCTGGGTCGCGCCGTCGAGGGTGGTGAGGTCGGCGTTCGAGGCGAGGTTCTGCACGACGCCGAGCAGGATCAGCACGGCGGCGCCGAGCACGGAGATCGGCAGCAGCACACGGACGACGCCGCGCACCAGGTCGGTGAAGAAGCTGCCGATCCGGGCGTGCCCCCCGCTGCGGGCGAGCCCGCGGGCGAACGCGGCGGCGACGGCCATGCCGACCGCGGCCGACACGAAGTTCTGCACGGTCAGGCCGGACATCTGCATCAGGTGGCCCAGGGCGGCCTCGCCGGAGTACCACTGCCAGTTCGTGTTCGTCACGAAGCTGACCGCGGTGTTCCAGGAGCCGTCCGGCGTCAGCGGCCCGAAGCCCAGGCTCAGCGGCAGGTGCTGCTGGAGCCGGCCGAACGCGTAGAGCACCAGGATGCCGACCATCGAGAAGCCGAGCACCGACATCGCGTAGCTGCGCCAGTGCTGGTCGGCGTCGGGGTCGACGCGCAGGACGCGGTACGCCGCCCGCTCGACCCGTAGGTGCTTCGGCGAGGTGTAGACGTGGGCGAGGTAGCGGCCCAGGAAGGGGACGGAGACGGCCAGCGCGACGACGAGCACCGCGAGCTGGCCGAGGGCCGGGGCGAGGTCGCTCACCGGTCGAGCGCCCGGGTCAGGAGCGCCATCGCCACGAAGGCGAGCAGCGTCAGGGCGAGGTAGAGAAGATCGGTCACGTCCTCATTGATAGGTCCGTCGTACGGCGTCCTCACGCGTCCTTGACGGTTCCTTGACGGCCTCCCGGTCGGCCTTGACGGGATCCGGACGGTGGGTCAGTCGTCGACCCGGCTGCCGGATGCCCGACCCGCGGTGCGCGGTCACGGGGCGAGGCGACCGTCGGCCACGAGGGTGCCCGTCCGCTTCACCACGGTGCCCCACGGCGAGATCTCGAGCGCCACGATGCCCGGCAGCGACCCGACTCCCTGGGTGACGAGCTCGTAGAGCTCACGGTGGTCGCGGGAGGTGACCGACACCAGGAGGTTGTGCTGGCCGGTGATGGCGGCGGCGTACTCGACCCCGGGCAGGTCCGCGACCCTCCGCCCGGCCGCGTCGAGGTCGCCGGGCCGGACGGTGGCCCACAGGTGAGCGGCGACCGCGCGGTCGATCACGTCCGGCGAGACGTCGACGTCGAGGTAGACCAGCCCGGCGGCGAGCAGGGACCGGAGCCGGCGGCGCGCGGCCCCGGCGGTGGTGCCGGACACGGCGGCGAGGTCGGCGTACGTCGCCCGGCCGTCCTCGCTCAGGCGCGCCAGCAGGGCGCGATCGTGGGCGTCGGGCGGGAGGAGTGGCCAGGTGGACGCGTCGGGGGCGGGGTCGGAGACGGACCACTCGGTGAGTGCGGCCCGCTGGGCGTCGTCGAGTGCGCGCAGCCCGGTCGGCTCGGAGAGCTCGACGACGTAGCCGTGCATCACCATGGCCACCTCGACGCCCAGGACCGGGCTGCTGCGCGGCAGCCGGTCGACCAGGAGGTCCTCGCGGATCCGGGCGGAGGGGCTGCGCACCGAGCAGACGACCTCGACGGCGCCAGCGGCGATCGACACCCAGGAGACGTCCTCGCGCTGGGCGAGGGCCCGAGCGAGGGCGGGCGCGCCGCCGGGGCGGCACCGGATCCGCACCACCCAGGCGGTCTCGCCCCGCCCCTCGGGCCGGCGGACGCCGAGCACCCGGACGATCCCGTCCCGGCGCATCCGCCGGTAGCGCCTCGCCACGGTCTGCTCGGAGATGCCGAGCACCCCGGCGAGCACCGCGAACGGAGCGCGGGGCGCCAGGTGCAGGCTGTGGAGGATCTGTCGATCGATCTGGTCGAGAGCGACACTTTCCTCGGGCACGGAGTCGATGATGGCAGATCGATGCGCCCACCCCGTGATGTGCGGTGGAGAGATCCCTGCCGGCCCGGAGACTTCCGACGCGGCCCGCATCCCGGCGGGCCCACGATCCGAGGAAGCCACCATGCCCACCGCTGCCGTCGCGCGAGCCGCCGACGCCCCCACCCGCGAGGCCACCCTGACGATCGGGCTCGCCGTGCTCGGCGTGTTCGTCACCTACGTCCCCATCTCGGCCACCAGCGTGGCCCTCACCACGATCGGAACCGCCACCGGCGCCTCCACCGCCGACCTGCAGTGGGTCAGCGACGCGTACGTGATCCCGATGGCCGCCACCGTGCTGTCCGCCGGGGTGCTCGGCGACCTCTACGGCCGCCGGCGGGCCTTCATCGTGGGCATGCTCCTCACCGTCCTCGGCGCGATCGTGGCCGGCAGCGCCGGGCTCGCGTCCGGCTCCACCGCGGTCCACACGCTGTGGCTGGGCCAGGCGGTCAGTGGCCTCGGCGCCGGGCTGCTGCTGCCCACCACTCTGGCGCTGATCGGCCACGCCGTGCCCGACCCGCGTCGACGCGGGCGGTTCATCGGCATGTGGGCCACCGGCCTGATGCTCGGGCTCGCCCTCGGCCCGATCATCTCCGGCAGCCTCCTCGAGGCGACCGACGACTGGGGCTGGATCTTCGCCCCGACGGCCGCGCTCGCCCTGGCCGCCGGTGGCGTCGCTCTCGCCCTGCTTCCGGAGTCGAAGGCCCCGGAGGGGCGCCGCCCCGACTGGGGCGGTCAGGCCTGCGCGACGGTGACCATCGCCTCCTCGATCTACGCCACCATCAGCGGTGGCCAGCACGGGTGGTCCGCCACCAGCACCTGGCTCGGGTACGCCGTCGCGGTCATCGCCCTGATCGGGTTCGTGGCCGTCGAGCTCACCACCGAGACGCCACTCATGGACCTGCGGCTGTTCCGCTCCGCCGACTTCACCGCGGCCGGCGTCTCCGCGCTCGTGGCGCTCTTCTCCGTCGTGGGGGCGTTCTTCCTGCTCAGCCTGTTCCTGGGCTACGTCCAGCACCTGTCCGCGCTCGAGATCGGCGGCCGGATGGTGTTCGTGACCGGCGTGGGAGCCCTGGTGCCCCCGTTCCTCGGACCCTTCCTCCACCGGCTGCAGCCGTTGCTGCTGCTCGCCGGAGGCCTGGCCGTGAGCGCCGTCGGCGTCGTCGCGCTGACCGGCATCGAGGCCGGGACCGGCTACGCCGATCTCGCCTGGCGGCTCGCGATCTTCGGCGTCGGGCTGGCGATCACGATGACCACGGTCTCCACGGCCGCCATCAACGCGGTCCCCTGGCAGCAGGCCGGCATGGCGGCGGCCACCAACACCGCCCTGCGTCAGTACGGCGGCGCCCTGGGGCCGGCGATCCTCGGCGTGGTGTTCTCCGACCGGCTGGCCGCGGGCGCGACGCCCACGGAGGCCGTGCACACGGCGCTCGTCGTCAACGCCACGTTGCTCGGCATCGCGGCGCTGCTGTGCCTGGCGGCCGGCGTGGTCGACGGCGTACGCCGGCGGGTCCGACCGTCGGTCGGCATGTCGGCGACCGACGACCGATGAACCACGCCGACTCTGCGGGTCTCAGCATCCGTGAACACGAATCCCGGACCACGAACGACGGTCGACCCGTGCTGACCGAGATCGCGACCGGCGTGCTGGTCCACCAGAGCCCGCTGCTGCGCAACAACACCGTGGTCGTCGAGGGCCGGGACGGCGTGCTGCTCGTCGATCCCGGCATCACCGGGGCTGAGATGGGCTGCCTCGCCGCCGACCTGCGCGCGCGGGGTCTGCCGGTGGTGGCCGGCTTCGCCACGCACCCGGACTGGGACCACGTGCTCTGGCACGAGGCCCTGGGCGACGTGCCCCGCTACGGCACGGCGCGCTGCGCGGGCGTCCTGCGCGAGGTCCGGTCGCACCCGGACTGGCGAGCCCGGGTGGCGGCGGGCCTCCCACCGGAGATCGCCGGGGAGACGCCGCTCGACCTCTTCGGTCTCGCCACGGGTCTGCCGGCCGGCGGGACGGAGGTCCCCTGGGACGGCCCGCCGGTGCGGGTCGTGGAGCACCCGGCGCACTCGCCCGGGCACGCGGCCCTGGTGGTCGAGGAGCAGGGGGTGCTGGTCGCGGGCGACATGCTCTCCGACGTGTTCGTCCCGATGCTCGACGACGTCGGCGCCACGAACGACCCGGTCGAGGAGTACCTCGTCGGGCTCGACGTGCTGGAGACCGCCGCGGCGGGCGTCGAGGTCGTCGTACCGGGTCACGGGTCGGTCGGTCGGGGCGACCAGGTGGACGCCCGGATCGAGCTGGACCGGGCCTACCTGCACGCCCTGCGCGAGGGGCGTCACGTGGACGACCCGCGCATCGGCCCCGCGGTCGAGCCCGGCTGGGAGTGGGTGCGCGACATCCACGAGGGCCAGGTGCGGAGCCTCGCCCGTCGGCCCGGTCAGTAGCGGACGTAGATCCTCGGCGTGCCGTGACCGGCCGCGGCCGGGACTCGACGACGAGGTGCCGCCCACCACACCGGGAACTCGGGGCCGACCACGCTCGTTCTCCCAGGACCATGCGCAAGAAGAAACCTCGACGATCCCAGGCCACCCGACTCGTTCCTGAGGCGGGTGGCCGATGACGACCATCCTCTCGCTGCTCCTGGGCCTGCTGGTGGTGCTCGCGATCACCGCGGCGACCGGCTACTTCGTGGCCCAGGAGTTCGCCTACATGGCGGTCGACCGCTCCCGCCTCAAGGCCCGCGCCGCCGCGGGTGACGCCACCGCCGAACGAGCGCTGAAGGTCACCCGCCGTACGTCGTTCATGCTGTCCGGCGCCCAGCTCGGCATCACCGTCACCGGCCTGCTGGTCGGGTACGTCGCCGAGCCGCTGATCGGTGACTCGCTCGGCGAACTGCTGGGCGGGGTCGGGGTGCCGACCGGCGTCGGCATCGCGATCGGCACCGTGCTGGCGCTGGTCTTCTCGACCCTGGTGCAGATGCTGTTCGGCGAGCTGTTCCCCAAGAACCTGGCCATCGCCCGGCCGGAGCCGGTCGCCGACCGGCTGGCGATCTCGACGCTGGCCTACCTGAAGGCCACCGGGCCGCTGATCTGGGTCTTCGACCAGTCCTCCAACCTGCTGCTCCGCGCGCTGCGCATCGAGCCGGTCCACGACGTCGAGCACTCCGCGACCGCCCGCGACCTCGAGCACATCGTGGCCGAGTCGCGCGAGACCGGCGACCTCCCGGAGGAGCTCTCGGTCCTGCTCGACCGGGTCCTGGACTTCCCGACCCGCGACGTCGAGCACGCGATGGTGCCGCGCAGCCGCGTCGACGTGGTCGCGGTCGGCACCGACGTCCCCGAGGTACGACGGCTGATGGCCACCGGCCACTCCCGCTACCCCGTGGTCGACGCGGAGCAGGGCATCGCGGGCGTCGTCCACCTCGGCGACGTCCTGGACGCCGCGCCCGGCGCGACGCTCGCCGACCTGACCCGCCCGCCGCTCGTCGTCCCCACCCGGATGGCGCTGCCGGACGCCCTGAAGGAGCTGGCCAGCACCCGCAACGAGCTGGCCGCCGTCGTCGACGAGTACGGCGGCTTCGTGGGCGTGCTCACCCTGGAGGACCTGGCCGAGGAGCTGGTCGGCGAGCTGACCGACGAGCACGACACCGACGACGAGCCGGTCGCGGTCGACGAGGCCGACGGCTCCTGGCTGGTGCCGGCCGACCTGCCGCTCGACGAGGTCGAGCGCGCGCTGGGCCAGGACCTGCCCGACGGCGACTACCAGACCCTCGGCGGCCTGGTCATCGCCGAGCACGGCCGGCTGCCCGAGGTCGGCACCGTCGTGGAGATCCGGCTGCCGGACGACCCGGCCGACCTGGTCCAGGACGGCGAGCCCGCCCCGCGCCTCGCGCGGCTGGAGGTGGTCGAGGTGGAGCAGCACGTCCCCGCGACCGTGCGCGTGACCGTCCACGCGGTCACCAACGAGGTGGAGGAGTCCTGATGGAGAACCCCGTCGTGGTGGCCGTCGCCACCGTCGTCATCATCGCCGCGAGCGCGTTCTTCGTGGCCGTCGAGTTCGCGCTCATGGCGGCCAAGAAGCACCGTCTCGAGGACGCCGCCCCGAACAGTCGGTCGGCCCGGGCCGCGCTCCGCAGCTCCTCGGAGCTGACCGTGCTGCTCGCCGGCTCCCAGCTGGGCATCACCATCAGCGTGCTGGCGCTCGGCGCGATCACCAAGCCGGCCGTCCACCACTGGCTGACCCCGCTGTTCGAGGGCTGGGGCGTCGTGCTCTGGGCCGCCGACGTCGCGGGCTTCGTGCTGGCGCTGATCGTGGTGACCTTCCTGCACCTGGTCGTCGGCGAGATGGCGCCCAAGTCGTGGGCCATCGCCCACCCGGAGCGTTCGGCCACGCTGCTGGCGATCCCGATGCGCGGCTTCATGCTCCTCACCCGCCCGCTGCTCCGCGGCCTCAACAACGCCGCGAACTGGTGTCTGCGCAAGGTCGGGGTCGAGGCCGTCGACGAGATGGCCGGCGGCCAGGACCCGGCCGGCCTGCGACAGCTCGTCGAGCACTCGGCCAACGTCGGCGCGCTGGACGCGTCGTACTCCGCCCAGCTGACGGGCGCCCTGGAGCTGGAGACCCTCACCCTGGGCGACCTGGTCCGGGCGGCCACGCCCACCGCGGTGCCCGAGGGCGCGCGGGTCGCGGACGTCCAGGCGGCGAGCCGTCGGACCGGCCACCTGCGGATCCTGGTCGGCGACGCCGACCGGACCGTGGGCCTGGTGCACGTCCGCGACACCCTCGAGGAGGACGCCGAGGGCCCGATCGCCCCGCTCACCCGGCCGGTCCTGTCGCTGCCCGCCGACACCACGGTGTACGCCGCCCTCGCGCGGATGCGGGAGTCCAGCAACCAGCTGGCCGTGGTCACCGACCCGGCCGGCCCCGACGGCGGCCCGGACCGGGTCCGCGGTCTGGTCACCATCGCCGACCTGCTCCAGCGCCTGTTCCCGCTCCGCGAGCAGCCCGCCTGACGCCGAGTCGGCGTGAGGGTGGTGCCGAGTCGGCGCGAGTTCGCGCCGACTCGGCGACCCGGCTGGGTCTCCCGCGGGAGCGGAATGGGTCTCGACACGCCGGTCGCGGCTTCGCGAGCTCAGCCGCGCGGCTCGCTCGACCACCATCAGCGAGTCCGCTGGCGCGTCCTCGCTAGCGCGGGACGCGGACGAGCAGGCGGCCGTGGACGCACTCCATGCGGAGCTCGCGGCCCAGGCCGATGGAGTCGCCGTCGAGCTGACGGGGGGTGTCGGAGCCGGCGCGGACGTGGATCGTCGCGCCGGTCATCCGGTTGATGGTGTCGTCGGTGCGCGACCGCTTGGCGAGCACCCGGAAGGCGAGCGGCACCCAGGACAGGAACCGCTGCGGGTGCAGCAGGACGACGTCGAGCTGCCCGTCGTCGATGGCGGCGTCGGGCAGCAGCGGCATGCCGGCCTGTAGCGAGCCGACGTTGCCGACCACGACGGTGCGGGCGCGGTGCTTGGTGAACGGCGCGCCGTCGACCGAGATCTCGACCTTCACCGCCGGGAACATCAGCGCCTTCATCCCGGAGAGGACGTAGGCGATCCAGCCGACCTTCTTCTTCAGGTCCTCGTTGACGCCCTCCATGATCGCGGCGTCGAAGCCCATGCCGGCCATCACCATGAAGTGGGTGTCGTCGAAGCCGTCGCCGCTGACGTTCACCAGGTCGATCGCCCGGTCCTGGCCGTTGAGGCCGATGTCGATGGCCGAGCGCAGGTAGAGCGGGATGCCGAGGTTGCGGGCCAGCAGGTTGCCGGTGCCGGCGGGGATGATCCCGACCGGGATCCCGGTGCCGGCCAGCTCCGCGCAGACCTCGCGGACCGTGCCGTCGCCGCCGCACACCAGCACCAGGTCGGCGCCGGCGACCGACGCCGCCTCGGCCATGCCCGTGCCGGGGTCCTCGATGGTCGTGAGGTGCCAGGTCGGCTCGTTCCAGCCGGCCTCGGTGGCCATCGCGGTGACGATGGCCTGGAAGGCGCCGACGTCCTCGACCTTGATCGGGTTCAGCACCACGGCGAGCTGGCGCGCCGAGCTGAACACCTCGGGCAGCGGCTGGACGCCGGACTTCACCGCGATGCTCCGCGGCAGCGGGCTGTAGATCGAGAGCCCGAGGAGCACGGTGCCGGTGCCGAGCAGCACGCCACCGACGACGTCGGAGGGGTAGTGCCGGCCGAGCAGCACCCGGTCGAGGCAGACCAGCACGGTCACCAGGCCGGCGGCGACGTACACGACCCGTCGTACGCCGGAGCGGCGCACCAGCATCAGCACCAGCACGCACACCACGCCGGCCAGCGCGGCGATCATCGTCGCGTGCCCCGAGGGGTACGACGGCGTTCCGTGCTCGTTGACCAGCACCTGCCACTCGGGCCGGTCGCGGTCCAGCAGCAGCTTGGTCAGGTGGGTCAGCGCCCGGGCGACGACCAGCACGCCGACGGCGTACCCGGCGGCCCGGCGGTGGCCCTTGACGAACAGCCCGACCGCCAGCGCGACACCGGCGACCACGATGCCGACGTCGCCGAACGCCTCCTCGACGCCGCGCAGCAGGTGGCGCAGCCAGCCCAGGTCGGTCGCCCAGGAGGTGGCCGGCCCGCCGCGGTCGTCGACGTCGACGACCGGCGCCCACCGCTGGTCGACGGCCACCGCGAGGGCCGCGAACAGCAGGTAGCACAGGGCTGCCCAGCTCAGCAGCACGACACGGGGACGATCCAGCACCGGCCAAGTATGACCAAGGGGGCATTACTCGCGTGAGCCGCCGCCGTACGCCCCGATAGCCTGACGTCATGATCGACCCCCGCATCCTCCGCGAAGACCCCGACCGTGTGCGCGCCGCCCAGGCCAAGCGCGGGCTGTCCGACGAGGTGGTCGACCAGGCCCTCGCCGCCGACGCCGAGCGCCGGCGGGCCATCCTCGACTTCGAGGGCAAGCGGGCCGAGCAGAAGCAGCTCGGCAAGCTGATCCCGCAGGCCCAGGGCGACGAGAAGCAGGCCCTGCTCGCCCAGACCAAGACCCTCGCCGCCGAGGTGAAGGCCGCCGAGGCGGCCCAGACCGCCGCCGACGAGGCGTGGAACGCCGCGCTCCTGTCGCTGCCCAACCTGGCCTCCGAGGAGACCCCGGAGGGTGGTGAGGACGACTTCGTGGTCCTGGAGACCGTCGGAACCCCGCGCGACTTCGCCGCCGAGGGCTTCGAGCCGCGCGACCACATCGAGCTCGGCAAGCTCCTCGGGGCCATCGACCTGGACCGCGGCGCCAAGGTCTCGGGCAGCCGCTTCTACTTCCTCACCGGCGTCGGGGCCCAGCTCGAGTTCGCGCTGATCAACCTGGCGATGGAGCAGGCCCGCAACGCCGGCTTCACCCAGGTCATCGCGCCCGCGCTGGTGCGCCCGCGGGCCATGGACGGCACCGGCTTCCTCGGCCAGGCGGCCGACGACGTCTACAAGATCGAGGGCGACGACCTCTACCTCGTCGGCACGTCCGAGGTGCCGATGGCGGCGTACCACTCCGACGAGATCCTCGACGGCGCCGCGCTGCCGCTGCGCTACGCCTCGTTCAGCCCGTGCTTCCGCAAGGAGGCCGGCTCGCACGGCAAGGACACCAAGGGGATCATCCGGGTCCACTGGTTCGACAAGGTCGAGATGTTCGTCTACACGACGACCGAGGACTCGTACGCCGAGCACCAGCGGCTGCTGGCCTGGGAGAAGGAGTTCCTCGACAGCCTCGAGCTCGCCTACCGCGTCATCGACGTGGCCGCCGGCGACCTGGGCCTGTCGGCCATCCGCAAGTTCGACTGCGAGGCCTGGATCCCCACGCAGGGCAAGTACCGCGAGCTCACCTCGACCTCCAACTGCACCGAGTTCCAGACCCGGCGCCTGGACACCCGGGCCCGGTACGACGGCCAGGTCGGCCCGGTCGCCACGCTCAACGGCACGCTCTGCGCGATGACCCGCACGATCGTCGCGATCCTCGAGACCCACCAGCAGGCCGACGGCTCGGTCCGGGTCCCGCAAGCGCTCCAGCCCCACCTCGGCGGCCTCGAGGTGCTGAAGCCCGTCGGAGGACTCGGTGGTTGAGGAGGTCGCGCAGCGACCGTCTCGAAACCCAGACTGGACTCCGAAGGTCGTCGCCCTCGACATCGACGGCACCCTGCTGAAGTGGATCGAGGGCGAGGGCGCCACCCGCGAGGAGATCTCCCCGGCCGTGTACGACGCCGTGCACCGCGCCCTCGACGCCGGCGCCCACGTGGTGCTGGCCAGCGGCCGCTCCCCGCACGGCATGACCCCGATCGCCGACCTGCTCGACCTGCGCGGCCAGGACGGCGACCGGCTCTGGATCGTCGCCTCGAACGGCGCGGTGATCACCCGCTACCCGCCGCTCGAGGTGGTCCGCGAGGAGACCTTCGACGCCGGTCCGGCCGTCAAGGCGGTCCTTGAGCGGCACCCGAACGCGCTGGTCGCGGTCGAGGAGCGCGGGGTCGGCTACCGCGTCACCGACCACTTCCCGGAGGGCGAGCTCTCCGGCGAGATGATCGTGACCGCGGTCGACGACCTGGTCGCCGGCCCGGTCAGCCGGGTGATCATCCGCGACCCCGAGGCGACCGCCGACGAGTTCGTGGCCCTGGCCGGCGACCTCGGCCTGCACGGCACCAACTACGTCGTCGGCTGGACCGCCTGGCTCGACCTGGCGGCCGTCGGCGTCGACAAGGCCTCGGGTCTCGCGCACGTCTGCGACGAGCTCGGCCTCACCGCGGCCGACGTACTCGCCATCGGCGACGGCCGCAACGACATCGAGATGCTCCAGTGGGCCGGTCGCGGCGTGGCGATGGGCCAGGCCATCCAGCCGGTCCTCGACGTCGCCGACGCGGTCACGGAGAGCGTCTACGAGGACGGCGCCGCGATCGAGATCGACCAGTGGTTCTCCCCGCGGTAGTCGCGACCGAGCGCCTCCGGCTGCCGCTCTGGACCGCGGACGACGTGGCCGCGATGCGCGACGGCGTACGACGCCCCGGGTGGCACGCCGACTTCCCGCGCCGGGACGACCGCGACGCCGCCACCCTGTGGCGCGCGGGCGACCCGTGGGCGCCGCGGAGCATCGTGCGGGGCACGACCGTGCTCGGCTCGATCGGCTTCTTCGGCCCGCCGGAGCCGGCCGCCGGCCTGGAGGACGGGATCGCCGAGGTCGAGGTCGGCTACGGCCTGGTCGCCGAGGCCCGCGGCTGGGGCTTCGCCACCGAGGCGCTGACCTGCCTGCTCGAGCTCACCGACGCCGCCGGGATCCGGGTCCGGGCCAGCGTCGAGCCGGACAACAAGGCCAGCATCCGGGTGCTCGCGAAGTGCCGGTTCACCCAGCTCCGGGGGGCCAACGAGGACGGCGAGCTCGTGATGGCGCGGCCCCTCCCGTCGAACGGTGGTTGAGGTGCGAGCGGAGCGAGCCTCGAAGCCTCGGCTCGTCGCCACCGACCTCGACGGGACCCTGGTCCGCTCCGACGGCTCAGTGTCCGACTACACCCGCGAGGTGCTGCTCGAGCTCGACCGCCGCGACGTCCCGGTGGTGTTCGTGACCGGCCGGCCGCTGCGCTGGGCCGCCGAGGTCTTCGAGCACGTCGGCAGCCACGGGCTGGCGATCGTCTCCAACGGCGCGCTGGTCTGGGACGTCGCCCGCGAACGGGTCGACCTGGAGCGGCCGATCGAGCCGGCGCTGGGAATCGAGGTCTGCCGGGCCGTCCGCGCGGCGGTCCCGGGGACGTCGTACGCCGTGGAGGGCCTGGACGGGATCGGCCTGGAGCCGGGCTACCTGGAGCGCTTCCCGATGCCCGAGGGGAGCCGGCGCGCCCCGGTCGAGGAGCTCCTCGACCGGCCCGCGCTGAAGCTGCTGGCCCGCCACGAGGAGCTCGACGCGGAGGAGTTCTGGGACCTGGCCGAGGTCGCAACCGAGGGCCGGCTGGTCATCACCTGGTCCTCGACGACCGCGCTGCTCGAGATCAGCGCACCCGACGTCACCAAGGCCTCCACCCTGTCGCTGCTGTGCGAGCGGCTCGGGATCTCCGCCGACGAGGTCGTGGCGTTCGGGGACATGCCGAACGACCTCCCGATGCTCACCTGGGCGGGGACGTCGTACGCCATGGCAGACGCGCACCGCACCGTCACCGAGATCGCCGACCACGTCGCCCCCGGGCATGACGAGGACGGCGTCGCGCGGGTGCTGGCTGGTGTGTTCGGGCTGTGACCTGGTTCCATGAGCGCGTGCCGACCCCGCCCGTGACGCTGCTGCGCCTCCTGGTGCTGGCCCTGCTCTCGAGCGCGCTGGTGTGGGTGGCGCCGTCCTCCGCCTCGGCCGCGTGCACCTGCACCGCCGCGGTGATCCGCTCCGACACCGAGCGGCTGGCCCGCAACGCCAACAGCGTCTTCACCGGCACGGTCGTCGGCTCCACCGTCGTCCGCACCGACGACGGCACGGCCACCGCGGTCTTCACCGCCGAGGTCACCGTCGAGCTGATCTACAAGGGCGACGTCCGCGAGTCGAGCGTCGAGGTCGAGACCGTTCGCGGGACCTCCGAGTGCGACCTGGGCCGGCTGGAGGCCGGTCGCCGCTACGCCTTCTTCGTCGAGGCCGCCGAGGACGCGCTGGTCGCCGACGGCTGCGGCGGCACCCAGCCCGCCCGGCCCAAGCTGCTCGTCGAGCTGGAGGCGCTGTACGGCGCGGGCGAGCCGCCCCCCGTCGAGGTCCCCGCCGAGACCGCCAGCATCGAGCCGGTCCCCGGCGTCGAGGACCCGCCCACCTTCACCCGCGCGGCCGCCCCCGGCGGCGCGATGGTGCTCGTCGGGCTGCTCGGGCTGGTCGTCGTACGGCGCCTGGCTCGGCGCTGATCGGCCCGCCCGCAAAGTTTCATCGGCTAGCCGATGAAGCTCGAGGCTGGACGATGAACCTTTGTCGTCCCGGGGTGAGGTTCATCGGCTAGCCGATGAACCTTTGCGGCGGCCCCCGGCGGCCCCGACGGCCCACCTACAGGTACATGCCCCCCGAGTCGCCCGGCTGTGCGCCCGGGTCCTGACCGGGCTGGACGCCCGGAGCGGCCTGCGGCGGCAGCATGCCCGAGGGCAGGCCCTTGCGGATCTGCTCGAACTGCGCCCGCGCGGCCATCTGCTGCGCGTAGATCGCGGTCTGGATGCCGTGGAAGAGGCCCTCGAGCCAGCCGACCAGCTGGGCCTGGGCGATCCGCAGCTCGCCGTCCGACGGGGTGGTCTCCTCGCTGAACGGCAGCGCGAGCCGGTTGAGCTCCTCGACCAGCTCGGGCGCGAGGCCCTCCTCCAGCTCGTGGATGGAGGCCTGGTGGATCTCCTTGAGGCGGTTGCGGCTGGCCTCGTCGAGCGGGGCCGCCTTCACCTCCTCGAGCAGCTGGCGGATCATGCTGCCGATCCGCATCACCTTCGCGGGCTGCTCGACCAGGTCGGTGATCGCGCGCTCGCCGCCCGGCTCCTCGTCGTCGGACGCGGCCTGCGCCAGCGCCGAGGCGGGTACGGCGCCCAGCGGCTGACCGTCCGGCCCGATCACGATGACCTGCTGCTCGTCCTGGCCGGACCCCTGCTGCTCGCTCATGACGTCGACCCTACCCAGCAGCCCGGAGCCGTCAGAGGGTGAGCAGGATCTTGCCGGTGTGCTCGCCGGACTCCATCAGCGCGTGCGCCTCGGCGACCTGCTCGATCGGCATCGTGCCGTGCACGACGGGCTGGACGAGGCCCTCGGCGACCAGCGGCCAGACGTGCTCGACGACGGCGGCGCAGATGGCCGACTTCTCCTCGGCCGGCCGGGCGCGCAGGGTGGTGGCGATGACCGCGCCGCGCTTGCGGAGCAGGGCGCTGATGTCCAGCTCGCCCCGGGTGCCGCCCTGCATGCCGATGATGACGAGCCGGCCCTCGGTGGCGAGCGCGTCGACGTTGCGGCCGAGGTACTTGGCGCCCATGTTGTCGAGGATGACGTCGGCGCCGCCGTGCTCCTGCACCACGGCCACGAAGTCCTCGTCGCGGTAGTTGATGGCGACGTCGGCGCCGAGCGACGTGCAGAAGGCGAGCTTCTCGGCGGTGCCGCCGGTGGTCAGCACGGTCGCGCCCAGCCGGTGGGCGATCTGGATCGCGAAGGTGCCGATCCCGCCCGCGCCGCCGTGGACCAGCAGCCGCTCCTGGGGCCGGAGCCCGGCCACCATGAACACGTTGGACCAGACGGTGGCCGCGACCTCGGGCAGCGCCGCCGCGGTGACCAGGTCGACCCCGGCGGGCACCGGCATCACCTGGCCGGCCGGGACGGCGACGAGGGCGGCGTACCCGCCCCCGGCGAGCAGCGCGGTGACCTCGTCGCCGACCGCGAGGCCGGTGACGCCCTCGCCGAGGGCGGCGACCGTGCCGCTGCACTCCATGCCGATCACGTCGGAGGCGCCCGGCGGCGGCGGGTAGAACCCCTGCCGCTGCAGCAGGTCGGCGCGGTTCAGGCCCGCGGCCGCGACCGCCACCAGCACCTCGCCCGGGCCGGCTTCGACGTCCGGGACCTCGGCGACCGACAGGACCTCGGGACCACCGGTCCCGCTCGCTACGACAGCACGCATGTCGCCAGCCTACGGACGGCTCTCAGTCGAAGCGCTCGTCCGTGTGGTCGACCCCGCTGTCGTCGGGGACCTCGTCGTCGACGTCGTCGGGGTCCGGCGCACCCGCCGGTCGCTCCCAGCCCTCGGCGAGCTGCTGCGCGCGGGCGGCCAGCTTCTCGACGGTGGTCGGGTCGGTGCCCTGGGCGCCCGCCGCCAGCCCCAGCAGGTACGCCGTCACCGGCGCCGCGGGCCGCTCGACCGTGTGCGCGACCACGCGCGCCAGGTCGAGCACCAGGGCCTCGTCGATCTCGATCTCCGGGTCCAGGTCGAGGACGTCGCTCAGCTCGTCGATCCAGTCGTGGAGGTTCACGCGTTCCAGACTCTCAGAGGTCCCGCAGGTCGGTCCAGGTGTCCACGTCGCGGTGCTCGTCGCCGGTGGCGGCGACCTCGGCCAGGTCCAGCGGACCGAGCAGCCGGTGCACGGCCATGCCGTGTGGCGCCTCGAGCCCGGGCCGTACGGCGGCCAGCCGCGTGGCGTCCAGCACCAGCGCCAGCTGGCGACGGCCGTCCGGCCCGACCAGGACGGCCCCGTCACGCGAGGAGGCGGCCTCGTGCAGCCGCCGGAACGTCAGCGCGCTCACGTGCGGCATATCGACCGCCAGCACCCCGACCGTCCGCGGCGTGCGCAGCAGCGCGTCCACGCCGGTGAGCAGACCGGCCACCGGGCCGCCGTACCGGGGGCTCTCGCGGCAGAAGGTCACCGGCCGCTCGGTCGGCACCGGGTCGCCCACGACGACCACCTCGGCGGCGTCCACGAGCGCGTCCAGCGCGTGGGTCAGCAGGGTGCGGCCGTGCAGCTCGATCGACGCCTTGTCGGCGCCCCCGAGGCGCGCCGCCGTACCGCCCGCGAGCACCACGGCGCAGAAGTCGAACGGACCCAGGTCCTCCATGACCCACCAGCGTGCCACGCTGGGGTGGTGCGCATCGCCCTGGTCCAGGAGCCCGCCGGCCTCGAGCCGGACGCCAACCGCGCCCGCCTGCGCGAGCTGACCCCGGCGGGGGTGGACCTGGTGGTCTTCCCCGAGGCCTTCGCCCGCGACTTCGGCGAGGCCGGCTCCGACGTCAGCCCGTACGCCGAGGCCGCGGACGGCCCGTTCGCGACCGCCGTCGCCGAGGTCGCCGCGGAGCGCGGCACGACGGTGGTGGCCGGCATGTTCGAGGTCGGCCCCGACCCGGAGCGCCCGTTCAACACGCTGGTGGTCCGGGGCGCGGCGAGCGCCGACTACCGCAAGGTGCACCTCTACGACTCCTTCGGCTACCGCGAGTCCGACCGGCTCTCCGCCGGTGAGATCACGCCCGCCGTCGTCGAGGTCGGCGGGCTGCGAGTCGGCCTGATGACCTGCTACGACCTGCGCTTCCCCGAGCTCGCGCGTTCCCTGGTCGACGCCGGCGCCGAGGTGCTGGTGGTGCCGGCGGCGTGGGTCGCCGGGCCGCGCAAGGTCGACCACTGGCGGACCCTGGTCCGGGCCCGGGCCATCGAGAACACCGTGTACGTCGCCGCCGCCGGCCAGCCCGGTCCGCGCTACAGCGGACACTCGCTCGTCGTCGACCCGCTGGGCGACGTGCTCGCCGAGGCCGCGGACGGGCCGGCCGTGCTGACCGCCGAGCTGGACCCGGACCGGCTCGCCGAGGCGCGTCGTACCAATCCCTCGCTCGCGAACCGTCGTCTGTAACCTTCCTCGTCGTGTCGTCCGCCGCCCCCCGCCGTCGCGCCGAGCGCCCGGCACGGGAGCGCCGCCAGCGGCGTGAGGGCCGCGAGCGCAGGCCGCTGCGCCAGCGCGCCGCCACCGTCGGGGAGTCCCGGCTGCCGGTGAGCGTGTGGGCGATCGTCGTCCTCGCGGGCGTCGGCTGCCTGGTGGCCGCGATGGTCCCGGTCGGTCCCGAGGAGCTGGCCGGTGCCGGCTCGGTCGCCGTGGCCGGTGCGTTCGCCTGGGCCCTGGCCGCCCGCACCGGAGGCCGGCCGATCCTGTTCGGCGTCCTGGCCGTCGCCTGCGGGATCGGCGTGCTGGTCGCCGACGAGGACGCGCTGCGCACCGGCGCGGCCGTGATGACCTGCGTCATCAGCGCCGTCCTGGGCGTGGTCGCGACGGTCCCCGCCCGGCGCTTCGTGGGGGCGGCCCGCGAGTGCGTCGTCGCGATCCTGATCGCGGCCGTCGGTGCGCTCGCGACCGCGGGCTTCGCGCCGACCATCGACCTGCTGCGGTTCGAGTACGTCACCCTGGTGCTGGCGCTCGCCGGCGCCTTCGGCGTGGTCTACCGCCTCGGCGCCGGCTTCCACGGCCTGGGCCGCCGCGGCGTCGCCACCGTGCTCATCGGCGCCGTCGTCCTCGCCGTCACCCTCGCGTACGCCGAGCTGCTGCGCCGCTACGGCACCCCCGGCCTGGTCGACAACCTCCTCGACGGCGTGCGCTGGAGCCGCGAGCACCTCGGCGCCTTCCCGCGCCCCATCGAGACCGTCCTCGGCGTACCCGCCCTGGTCTGGGGCACCCACATGCGCGCCCGCCGCCGCCAGGGCTGGTGGGTCTGCGCGTTCGGCGCGGCCGCGACCACCCCCGTCGCGAACTCCCTGATGAACCCCGCCATCTCCCTGTCCGAGGTCGGGCTGTCGGTGACCTACGGCCTGGTCATCGGCCTGGTCATCGGGTACGTCGTCGTCCGTCTCGACCTGCTCCTCACCGGCCCCCGGGGCCGCCGGGCGCGGCAGGCCGAGGAGGAGGCGGCGGCCCGCCCGGAGCCGGCGCGGACGAGCGCGCTGCTCTGAGTTCGGCGTACGTCTCAGTAACGGCTAGGTTCGCGACATGCCCCGCGAACAGGTCACCGAGATCGTCGCCGAGATGGTGGCCAACGTGCTGAGCGTGGCCGTCGGTCCCGGAGACGCCGTCGCCGTCGGCGACACCGTGGCGCTCCTGGAGTCGATGAAGATGGAGATCCCGATGCTGGCCGAGGTCGCCGGCACCGTGCGCGCCGTCAAGGTCGCGCCCGGCGACGTCGTCCAGGAGGGCGACGTTCTGGTGGAGCTGCTCCTCTCGTAGCGGCTCCGCGGTCCGGATCTCTTCTGGACCCTGGATGTGGTCTCGATACGCCGGTCGCGAGCTCCTTCGTCGCTCGCGCGGCTACTCGACCTCGCGGCAGGCTCCCGCCCTTCACAGGCTCAGGACGGGGCCGCAGAGTCTCGATACGCCGGTCGCGAGCTCCTTCGTCGCTCGCGCGGCTACTCGACCTCGCGGCAGGCTCCCGCCCTTCGCAGGCTCAGGACGGGGCCGCAGAGTCTCGACCTCCGTCGCTGCGCGGCTACTCGACCTCGCTGCTGACTCCCAGCCTTCGCAGGCTCCGGCTGGGGCAGCTGAAGCAGAGGGGGCGGGATTCGAACCCGCGGTAGGTCTCCCTACGACCGCTTTCAAGGCGGTTCCGATCGGCCGCTCCGGCACCCCTCCTCGCGACGCCCCGAGAGACGCCACGCGGAGGATTCTAGGCGGTCCTCACTCCGACCCGCCGAGCTCCAGCTCCACGTCGTCGTAGGCGAGGTCGTTGAGCCGCTGCACGTGGTGGTGGACGTCGCCGACCAGGCGCTTCAGCTCGATCCGGACGTCCTCGACGGCCTCGGTCTCCAGGACCACGCTGCCGAGCCGGTTGAGCCGGCCCAGGATCACGTTGCGCTCGCGGAACGCCGTACCGCCGCGGGCGGCGAGCCAGCCGTCGTCGGTGCCGACGGACTCGCCGGCCAGGGCGTCGCGCAGGGCGGCCATCCGCTGCCGGACCACCCACCGCCAGTTGCCGAGCGGGACACCCTGCTGGCGGGGCGCGTCGAGCGCCTGGTCGAGGCCCTGGAGCGCGAGCGTGAGCCGGGTGGTCATCCCCCCGGCGAGGGGGGTGGGGCTGGTGGCCATGGTGCCTCCCGGCGATGACTGGGTCTCGAGTGTGACGCGGCTCACGGACGAGGACAAGCCTACCGACGGGCGGATTGGCGGCCCCCGCGGCGGCCGTCGTTCAATAGGAGGCGTGTCCGACGCCGTCCCGCTCTCGCCGACCGACGCCACCCCCGTGGACTACCGGCTGAACCCGGCCTTCGCGGCCCGGTTCGTGGGGCTCGCGCTGGTCCTCACGGCGATCCTGATGTTCGTCGCGACCGCGCTGGTCGCCGTCCTCGACCTCCCGGCCGACGTCCTGGTCGGGCTGCTCGTGGTCAGCGTGGCCGCCGTCTTCGTCCTCGGCTGGCGGCTCCGCTCGCGCTCCTACGTCCTGCGCTGCGACCGCGACGGCTACCGGGTCGGCCTGGTCCGCGGCGCGGGCGTCACCGCGGCCCGCTGGACCGAGGTGGCCGACGCGACCACCGCGAGCCCGCGCGGCATCCCCTGCGTCGTCCTGCGCCTCCAGGACGGCCGTACGACGACCATCCCCGTCCAGGCGCTTGCCATCGACCGGGAGCAGTTCGTCCGCGAGCTGCAACGCCACCTCCAGCGCGGCCAGGGTCTGCGCCCGCTCTGAGACGCGGCATCGACACCGGGCCCACCCCAGATTCGTGCTGGACCGCACCGGCCTAGTAGCCTGTCGGCGCTGTCGAGGAGGCGTCGCCTAGTCCGGTCTATGGCGCCCGCCTGCTAAGCGGGTTTGGGGCTACAACCCCATCGAGGGTTCAAATCCCTCCGCCTCCGCCAGATGGACGTGGAAGACCCCCGGTGAGCGTCGCTCACCGGGGGTCTTCTCGTGCGGGGTCCGCGCAGGGCGGTGAGCAGCCCACCGAACCGGCCCCGCGAACGGGGGAGGGCCCACCGCGGCGCGGGGGTGACCCTCAGACCTCGACGCCCTCGACCGCGTGGTGGCGCCCGATGGGCAGCACCAGCGGCTTGCCCGAGACCGGGTCGGGAACGACGCGGGAGGTCATGCCGAAGACGTCCTGCACGGTCTGGGCGGTGAGCACCTCGCTGGGGTCGCCGGCGGCGTAGAGCCTCCCGCTGCGGACCGCGACGAGGTGGTCGGCGTACCGGGCCGCGAGGTTGAGGTCGTGCAGCACCATCACGATCGTGGTGCCGCGGCTGCGGTTGAGGTCGGTGAGCAGGTCGAGCACGTCGACCTGGTGGCTGACGTCGAGGAACGTCGTCGGCTCGTCCAGCAGGAGTACGTCGGTCTGCTGGGCCAGCGCCATCGCGATCCAGACCCGCTGCCGCTGGCCGCCGGACAGCTCGTCCACCGACCGGTCGGTGAGCGACAGGGTGTCGGTCATCGTGAGCGCCTCGGTGACCGCGGCGGTGTCCGCGGCGGTCCACCGGCTCATCACCCGCTGGTGGGGGTTGCGGCCGCGGGAGACCAGGTCGCCGACGACGATGCCCTCGGGCGCGACCGGCGTCTGCGGGAGCAGCCCGAGGGTGCGGGCGAC
Source organism: Nocardioides sp. CCNWLW216 (assembly GCF_037120545.1). Classification (NCBI taxonomy): domain Bacteria; kingdom Bacillati; phylum Actinomycetota; class Actinomycetes; order Propionibacteriales; family Nocardioidaceae; genus Nocardioides; species Nocardioides sp. CCNWLW216. The sequence goes on along the minus strand of NZ_JBBBBJ010000003.1, from coordinate 150,405 downwards.
CTCCTTGGTCGGCAGCTTGTGCAGCGCCTTGCCGTCGAGCAGCACCTGACCGCCCTTCGGGGCCAGCAGCCGCGACATGGCGCGCAGCAGGGTGGACTTGCCGCAGGCGTTGGCGCCGACGATGGCGGTGATCCGCCCCGGCGGCACGGCCAGGTCGAGGTCGTCGATGACGGTGCGGTCGCCGTACCCCAGGGTGATGCGCTCGACGAGGAGCGAGTGGGCGTCGGTCACAGCGAGCCTCCGGAACGGTTCGTGCGGATGAGCAGGTAGACGAGGTACGGCGCCCCGAGGACGCCGGTGATCACGCCGACGGGGTAGCGGTTCTCGAAGGCGAACTGCCCGAGCAGGTCGCCGGTCAGCACCAGCAGCGAGCCGACCAGCGCCGCCGGGATCATCAGCGACGTCCCGCCCCCGATGATGCGCGCCGCGATCGGACCCGACAAGAACGCCACGAAGGCGATCGGGCCCGCGGCGGCCGTGGCGAACGCGATCAGGGCGACCGCCGCGACGATGGTGACCAGCCGGGTGCGCTCGACGCGGATGCCGAGCGCGGAGGCGGAGTCGTCGCCCTGCTGCATCAGCGTCAGCCCGCGGGCCTGCGCGAGGAGCACGGGCCCGGCCACGACCAGGGCGAGGGCCAGCGGCCGTACCTGGTCCCAGCTGGCGTTGTTGAGGCTGCCGGTGAGCCAGCGCATCACGGTCTGCAGGTCCCAGACGGCGGCGCGCAGCATGAGGTAGCTGACGACGCTGTCGAGCATGGCGGCGACGGCGATGCCGATGAGGATCAGCCGGGTGCCGGCGACGCCGTCGCGGAAGGCCAGGACGTAGATCACCAGGGCGGTCGCGAGCGCTGCGGTGATGGCCATCAGCGAGACGGCCGTGCCGGTCATCTCGAGCGTGATGATCGCGAAGACGGCGGCCGCGCTCGCCCCGGAGCTGATGCCGATGAAGTCGGGGGAGGCCAGCGGGTTGCGCAGCATCGTCTGGAAGGTCACCCCGCCGACGCCGAACGCGGCGCCCGCGAGGACGGCGAGCGTGGCCCGGGGGAGCCGGAGCTCGCCGACCGTGAAGGAGGCGCCGGGCACGGTCTCGCCACGGATCACGTCCCACACCTCCCCGAGGCTGTAGACGGTGTTGCCGTAGACCAGGCTGACGACGTACAGGACGACGACGAGGGCGAGCATCACGGCGATCACCGCGGCCCGCCGTACGGCGCGGCGGCGACGGCCGCGGGCCACGACGTCGCCGGCGGACCGGACAGGCGTCTCCACGAGCGCGGTCACAGGGCACGCACCTTCTGCCGGCGGACGATGTAGATGAAGACGGGGGCGCCGAGGAAGGCGGTGACGATGCCGACGTCGATCTCCTCGGGCCGGGCCACGACGCGGCCGACGACGTCGGCCGCGGTCAGCAGCGCGGCGCCCATCAGCGCCGACAGCGGGAGCAGCCAGCGGTGGTCGATGCCGATCACCAGCCGGCACAGGTGCGGGACGACGAGGCCGACGAAGGCGATCGGCCCGGCGACGGCCGTGGCGGCGCCGCAGAGGGTGACCGCGCCGACGGCCGCGAGCAGCCGGGTCAGCCCGACCTTCTGGCCCAGGCCGGCGGCGACGTCGTCGCCGAGGGCGAGCGAGTTCAGCCCCCGGGCCGTCGCGAGGCACAGCAGCGCCCCGATGGCGAGGAACGGCAGCACCTGCCACATCCGCGAGTACGTCGCCCCTCCGACGCCGCCGATCTGCCAGAACCGGAACGTGTTCATGACGTCGACCCGCGGCAGCAGGATCGCGCTGACCAGCGAGCTGAACGCCGCGGACGTCGCCGCGCCGGCGAGGGCCAGCTTGAGCGGGGTCGCGCCGCCGCGGCCCAGGGAGCCGATGGAGTAGACGAAGGCCGCCGAGAGCGCCGCCCCGGCGATGGCGACCCAGATGAACGACCGGGGCGAGGACAGCTCGAAGAACACGATGCCGGTCACGACGGCCAGGGAGGCGCCGGTCGTGACGCCGAGGATCCCGGGGTCGGCGAGCGGGTTGCGGGTGACGCCCTGCATGACCGCCCCGGCGAGGCCCAGGGCCGCGCCGACCAGGATGGCCAGCAGGGTGCGGGGGAGGCGCCGGTTGACGGCCGCCTCGCCGACGGTGTCCGTCGCGCCGCCGAGACCGCTGAGGACGTCGTCCCAGCCGACCACCCGGGCGCCGAACGCGACCGAGGCGACGACCGCGAGCCCGAGCGCCACCACGGTGGCCAGCACCCAGAGCGTGCGCGTCGCCGCCGACCGGGCCCCGGGGGCCACGGTCGACGGCGACGCGGAGGTGAGGGTGTCGCTCACGCCTTCTCGGCCGCCGCCTCGATGACGTCGAAGTACTCGTCGATGCCCCACATGATCGAGAGGGGCGACGGGTTGGCCGAGGCCGCCAGCGGGGTCGAGTCCTCGAAGATCGCGATCGCGCCGGCCTTGACGGCCGGGATCTTCGAGAGCAGCGGGTCCGCCTGGATCATCTTCACGATGTCGCCGCCGGCCGGGTCGCCGTACGTGATGAAGACGTCGACGTCCGCGAAGTCCTCGGGGTTCTCGGCGCTGCGGGTCACGTAGAACTCGTCGCTCTCGGACGAGGCCTCCTCGACGACCGCCGGGGTCACCATGCCGGACGCGGCCAGGAAGCCGGGCCGGGTGTCGTGGGTCGTGTAGAAGCCGACCGTGCTCAGGTCCTTCGGGTCGATGTAGGCGAACATCGCGCTCTTGTCGGCCAGGCCCGGGTGGGCGGCGAAGGACTCGCTGACGCGGGCCTGCAGGTCGGCGACGAGCTCCTCGCCCTCGGTCTCCAGGCCGAGCGCCTTGCTGTTCATCAGGGTCATGTCCTCGACCGAGGTGGACCAGGCGACGTCGGGGTAGGCCACGACGGGCGCGATCTTGCTGAGGGTGTCGTACTCCTCCTGGGTGATGCCGGAGTACGACGCCAGGATCACGTCGGGCTGCGTGTCGGCCACGGCCTCGAAGTCGATGCCCTCGGTCTCGTCGAAGAGCACCGGCGTCTCGGCGTCCAGCTCCTCGAGCTTCTCCTCGACCCACGGCAGGACGCCGTCGTTGTCGTCGTCGCCCCAGGTCGCCTTGCTCATGCCGACCGGGACGACGCCGAGGGCGAGCGGGACCTCGTGGTTGGCCCAGGCGACGGTGGCCACGCGCTCGGGCTTCTCCTCGATCGTGGTCTCGCCGTAGACGTGCTCGATGGTCACGGGGAAGGCCGCGGCGGAGGAGGAGCCGCCCTCGGACCCGCCGGCGTCGGTGGCCTCGGAGTCGTCGTCGCTGCCGCAGGCACCGAGGGTCAGGGCGAGGGCGGTGGCGCTGGCGGCCGCCAGGAAGCGTGTGGAACGCATGGAGATGCTCCGATCAGGATTAGGTAAGGCAACCCTAAACGACTTTGCCTACGGCTCCCATTCGGTCCCGGTTTGCGCGTCCCCGGGCACGGGGAGGTGTTGCCAGCGGGGCGCGGCCCCACGGATAGTGGAGATCTCGGACCCCTCGGAAGGGCAACCCCATGAACCTCGCTCGCAAGGCAGCTCTCGCCGTCACCGTCACGATCATCGGCCTCGGCGTGGTCGCGGTCCCCGCGCCCGCCCAGGCCACCAGCTGGGGCTGCGGCGGCTTCTGCCGCACGGCCGGCCGCTAGCTGCCGCTGACGCCCGGGGTCTCGTTGCCCGACACCCCGCGGGTCCCCATCGTGTAGCCGAGCTGGAAGCGCGTCTCGGCGTCGTACTCCTCCTTGAGGTCGGCCACGTAGCCGGCGTACGTGCGCGGACTCACGCCCAGCCGCTTCGCGCTGACCGGGTCCGAGTGGCCCTCGATCAGCATCCGGATCGTCATCGCGCGCTGCTCGGCCGCGATGTCCTTCATCATCGACGACTCCCGGTTCGCGAACGGTCGGCCGCGCTCCCAGGTGCGCTCGAAGATGTCGACCAGGTAGGCCACCACCGACGGCTCCCGTACGGCGATCGCCGTCCGCAGGTCGTCGGCCGCCGGGATCACCGCCACCCGCCGGTCGACCACGATCATCCGGTTGAAGAACTCGTCGAGCGTGCGCACCTCGGCGCCGCGGGCGGTGACGGCGGCGACGTACTGGTGGGTGATCGAGCTGCGCCGGGCGCTGTGCTGGTAGAGCGTGCGCAGCCGGGTGCCGCGCTCCAGCATGGCCGTGTCGCGCTCGGTGGCGATCGCGAGCGACGGGGCGTCCCGGCCGGCCTGGGGCTGCGCGGTCAGCAGCTCGTCCTCCGCCTCGGCGACCAGGCCGGCGAGGAACGGGTCGATGGCCTCGCCGTGCAGGTAGGTGAACGGGCCCTGACCCGCCGACTGCGGGGAGCGCCGCCAGCTGGTGCTGAGCCCGGCGAAGGCCCGGGCCCACTGGGAGGACTCGTCGAGCAGGCGGGCGCCCTCCTGGCCCAGCGGCGAGACGACCCGGGACTGGATGGTGCCCGGGTCCTCGGCGACCCAGGTGTCGGTCGCGTCGTCGCGACGGAGCAGCCCCAGCTCGGCGAGCAGCGCGAACGGCCGGTGCCGATCGCCGCCCTCGGCGATCCGCTCGTCGCTCGCGGGGAGGCCCCCGGCGGCCAGCACCTCGTCGTACAGGGCGGTGGCCTCGGACTCGAAGAGCGCGCGCCGGTCCGGACCGTAGGTCTCGGGTCCCGGGGTCGACACGGCAGTCATGCTCGCACAACGCACGAGGGCCCCACCCGCGACGGGTGGGGCCCTTGTGAGGTGGCGTGCCTCAGCCGCCGAGCCGGGCCCGCAGGCCGTCGAGCTCGGTCCAGAGCACGGCCGGCAGGTCCTCGCCGAACTTCTCGAACCACTCCTGGATCTGCGGGAGCTCGGCCTTCCACTCCTCGGGGTCGACGGCCAGGGCGGCGGTGAGCGCCTCCTCGGTCATGTCGAGGCCCTCGGTGTCCAGCGAGCCCGGAGCCGGCACGTGGCCGATCGGGGTCTCGACCGCGGCGGCCTGGCCGTCGATGCGCTCGACGACCCACTTCAGGACCCGGCTGTTCTCGCCGAAGCCGGGCCACAGGAAGCCGCCCTCGTCGTCGCGGCGGAACCAGTTGACGTAGAAGATGCGCGGCAGCTTCGCGGCGTCGTTGTCCTTGCCGACCGTGATCCAGTGGTTGAAGTAGTCGCCGGCGTTGTAGCCGATGAACGGCAGCATCGCCATCGGGTCGCGGCGCACGACGCCGACCGCGCCGACCGCGGCGGCCGTCGTCTCGCTGGACAGGGTGGCGCCCAGGAAGGTGCCGTGGGTCCAGTCGCGGGCCTCGAAGACCAGCGGCACGGTCGTCTTGCGGCGGCCGCCGAAGAGGATCGCGTCGATCGGGACGCCGCGCGGGTCGTCGTACTCGTCGGCGAGGATGTCGCACTGCTTGATGGGCGTGCAGTAGCGGCTGTTCGCGTGGCTGGAGAGCTCCTCGGACTCGGGCGTCCACGGCTCGCCCTTCCACGAGGTGGCCTTGGCCGGCGGGTTCTCGAGGCCCTCCCACCAGATGTCGCCGTCCTCGGTGAGCGCGACGTTGGTGAACACCGAGTTGCCCTTGTCGATGGTGCGCATCGCGTTGGGGTTGGTGTGGTTGTTGGTGCCGGGCGCGACGCCGAACAGGCCGTACTCGGGGTTGACCGCCCACAGCCGGCCGTCCTCCCCGACGCGCATCCAGGCGATGTCGTCGCCGAGGGTCTCGACCTTCCAGCCCGGGATGGTCGGCTCGAGCATGGCGAGGTTGGTCTTGCCGCAGGCGCTCGGGAACGCCGCGGCGATGTACTTGACCACGCCGGCCGGGCTGGTGAGCTTCAGGATCAGCATGTGCTCGGCCAGCCAGCCCTCGTCGCGGGCCATCGCGCTGGCGATCCGCAGGGCGTAGCACTTCTTGCCGAGCAGCGCGTTGCCGCCGTACCCGGAGCCGTAGGACCAGATGGTCCGCTCCTCGGGGAACTGCACGATGTACTTGGTGTCGTTGCACGGCCAGGCGACGTCGGCCTGGCCGTCGGCGAGCGGGTGGCCGACCGAGTGCACGGCCTGGACGAAGCTCGCGTCGAGCTCCTCCATCCGGCGCAGGACGTGGCTGCCCATCCGGGCCATGACGCGCATCGAGGCGGTGACGTACGCCGAGTCGGTGATCTCGATGCCGAACATCGGGTGCTCGGCCTCGAGGTGACCCATCACGAACGGGATGACGTACATCGTGCGGCCCTTCATGGAGCCCGCGTAGAGCTTCGTCATGAGGGTCTTCATCTCGCCCGGGTCCATCCAGTTGTTGGTGGGTCCGGCGTCGCGCTTGTCGACCGAGCAGATGTAGGTCCGGTCCTCGACGCGGGCGACGTCGATCGGGTCGGACGCGGCGTAGAACGAGTTCGGCTTGATCGCCGGGTTGAGCCGGGTGAAGGTGCCGGTCGACACCAGCGCGTCGGTCAGCTCCGTCCACTCCTCGTCGGATCCGGTGCACCAGTGGATGCTGTCCGGCTGCATGAGCGCGGCGAACTCGTCGACGAAGTCGAGGATGCCTCGGTGGGTGGTCGGTGCCTGCGTCTCGGCGGTCATTGCGTGGCTGTTCCCTCTCGCGCATCGCGGGATGCTTCGGCTGCTGCCTCGGCGCCCCGGCCGTCGAGCGTGTCGACGGTGTGTCGTGGAGCTGTGTGGATCGCCCGGCTTCGTTGTCGGCGACTTTTGTGTCGTCCCCCGGAGTTGGAGACGAGGCTTCCGCACCCGTCTCGCCCCAGGATGTGGCGACGGTACCCCCGCGTTTTGGCCGCGCATATTGGATCGATCAAGGCTTCGTGGGCCGGGTCACACCGCCTGCGGACGGCACCGATTTCGGGTACAAACGGCCGTTCCGCTATCCTCGACCAGTCGTTCGGTCAGCCGGACGGATGCGCCTGTAGCTCAACGGATAGAGCATCTGACTACGGATCAGAAGGTTTGGGGTTCGAATCCCTACAGGCGCGCAGGACACGGAAGCCCCAGGTCAGCCTCGCTGACCTGGGGCTTCGTCATTCCTCGAACGTCCCGCGGGCGGGCCTCCCCCGGGCCGCGCTCGACGAGGACGGCCCGGGCCGGCGGTGAGCTTCGCCCCCGGCTGGGTACCCGGGCGTCATCTTCACCGACACCGCTCACCGGGTGGCGGCATGCTCGACACCCGCGTTGGGTGACGCGCGAAGGTGCGTGGACCTGAGGCCACCCGCTCTCCAGGTCGGCGCGATCGGGCCGCCCCCGCTCACTCGGAGAGAACCGGTCGAGTGAGCGGGGTGTGGGCTCCCGGGGCTGCCCGCCAGCGCGCCTCCGGGGTCAGCGGTCGTCGCCGAGGTCGAGTCGGGGGAGCTCTCGCCGCGACTCGGGACCGGACGTGAGCCGCTGGGCGACGGTCCGGACAGCGGGCAGCGCGGCGACCTTGGTGGCCCAACGCAGGACGCGGACGCCGGCGGCGGAGCTCGGGGCCGCGAGGCGGGGCACGCCGGGCGGGAGATCCTGGGCGTCCTCGACCAGGGGACGCATCCAGTCGTCGTACTGCTGGAAGGCGGCCAGGTGGCCACCGGCCGGAGCCTGGGAGAGGAAGGCGGCGAGGACGTAGGCGCCGGTCAGCGCCAGCGAGGTGCCGCCCCCGCCGATCGGGGTCACGCACCAGGCGGCGTCACCGAGGAGGCAGACCCGGCCGCGGTGCCAGGCGGGCGCGACGACCTGGCGCAGGTGGTCGACGTACAGGTCGTCGGCGTTCGCCAGGCCGTCGAGGATGCGGGGGACCTCCCACCCGACGTCCTCGAAACGCTCGCGCAGCGCACCGCGCAATTGCTCGTCGTCGAGCCCGTCCAGCACGGGGCCGTCGGTGAGGAAGTTCAGCATCGCCCGGACCGTCCCCACGTCGTCGGGGCGCAGGGACGCCTGGCGCGAGTCCGGGACGACGAGCACGTTCCACCAGTCGTCGTCCGTCTCGGTGCGGGCGATCGTCCCGTAGGTGACGTACATGCCCAGCGCCCGCTGCTCGGGCTCGTCGCCGAAGACCAGCTCGCGCGTCAGCGAGCCGACCCCCTCCGCCACCACGACGAGGTCGTAGGCGTCCGTGGCACCGCTCGACAGGGTCACCTCGACTCCGTCGACGCGCTCCGTCAGCGAGGTCACGCGCGCGCCGAAGCGCCAGGTGACGGTCTCGGGGCAGGCATCGACCAGGATCCGCGACAGCGCGCCCCGGAGGATCTCCAGCTCCGCGGTCGGGCCGTCGCGTCCGTCGTGGCGGTCGACCGGGAACTCCGACACGACGACGCCGCTCTTGTCGAGGAACCGGGTGCCGACCTCGCCGGTGTTGCGTGCGCGGACGGCGTCCTCGAGGCCCATCAGGCGGAGCACCTCCCGCCCGGTGGCGCGGACGTCGACGTTCTGGCCGCCCTCGCGCAGGCGGGCGGCGGACTCGACCACGGTGACGTCGAAGCCGGCGCGGTCGAGCCAGTAGGCGACGGCCGGGCCGGCGACGCTGGCGCCGGTGACGAGGATGCGGGGCGGAACGGTCATGAGGTCCTCTCGATCTGTCGGGGCCACCAGAAGCGGTCCCCGAGGAGTACGGCGATGGCGGGGACGAGCACGGTGCGGATGACGAGGGTGTCGAGCAGGACGCCGACGCAGATGACGACGCCGATCTCGGCCAGGCCGACGGCGGGCAGCAGGCCCAGGACCGTGAACACGGCCGCCAGCAGGATCCCGGCGCTGGTGATGACGCCGCCGGTGGCCCGGAGCGCGTGCAGCATCCCCTCGCGCGTCCCGCGGGACGGTGTCTCCTCGAGCGCCCGGGTGACGAGGAAGATGTTGTAGTCGATGCCGAGTGCGACCAGGAACACGAAGGCGATGAGCGGGACGTTCGTCTCGAGGCCGTCGTACCCGAGCACGGCGACGAAGATCCACCACGACGCGCCCAGCGCGGCGGCGTACGTCGCCACCACGGTGGCCACCAGGATCACCGGAGCCAGGATCGACCGGAGCAGGCCGGCCAGCACGAGGGTGACCAGGAGGACCAGGAGCGGGACGATCAGGAGCAGGTCCCGCCTGGTGGCGTCGGCCTTGTCGACGGCCTCGGCCTCGGTGCCGCCGACGAAGGTCTCCGGGTAGGGGTCGAGGTTCTCGCGCAGCGTCTCGACGGTGTCCTTCGCGGCGTCCGAGCCGGGCGCGGACGCCAGGACGGCCTCGACCAGGCTGACCCCGTCGGCCTGTTGGCTCACCGTCGTCGACTCGACCCCCTCCGTCTCGCCGACGGCCCGGAGGACAGCGTCCGGGTCGGCCTCCGTCACCACCTGGACGGGCTCGGAGGTGCCGGCCGGGAAGGACCGCGCCAGCCGCTCCGCTCCGACGATCGCCTCCGGCTTGGTCTTGAAGGCCTCGCTCGCGTCGAGGCCCAGGCTGATCCCGAAGAGGCCGGTGGACGCCACGGCGACGAGCGCCAGGCTGCCGGCCACGACGGCCCGCGGGCGTCGGGAGACGAGCCGGCTCACGCGTGCCCACACCGTTCGGTCCGCCGGACCGCCGTCCTCCGCGGTGCGGTCCGGAGCGTGGTGGGGGACCCGGGGCCAGAAGATCGGCCGACCGAAGCAGACGAGGGCCGCCGGCAGCACGACCAGCACGAAGAGCGAGGCGACGGCGATGCCGATGGCGGACGCGACGCCCAGGGCCCGGGTGCTGGGCGTCAGGGAGAGGGCCAGGGTGAGGACGCCCAGGACGACGGTGGCGGCGCTGGTCAGCACGGCCTCCGCCGTACGACGGAGCGCGACGGCCATGGCGTCGTACCGGGACTCGTGGCGCGCCAGCTCGCTGCGGTAGCGCGAGATCAGCAGGAGGGCGTAGTCCGTGCCGGCGCCGAAGACCAGGATGGACAGGATGGCGGTGGTGGCGTCGTCGAAGGCCACCCCGAGCCCGGCCATGACCTGGGTCCCGACGACGGCAGCGAGCCGGTCGGCGACACCGATGACGGCCAGCGGCACGACCCACAGCACCGGGCTGCGGTAGGTGATGACCAGCAACAGGGCCACCACGAGGGCGGTCGCCCCGAGCAACCGGGTGTTGGCGTCGTCGAAGACGGCGTCGATGTCGGTGGCCACGGCGGCGGGGCCGGTGACGGCGGCGGTCACGCCGGTCGGGGTCGACTCGGCGAGCCCCGACCGGAGGGCCTTGACCTCGGAGATCTGGCCCACCTCGTCGGTCGAGCGGATCGGGACGACGGCGAGTGCCGCCGTACCGTCCTCGGCGACCCGCACGGCCCGGTCGTCGCTCGACGTCGCGCCCAGCCGCTCCGCCAGGACCACGAGCTCCTGGACCGTGGACTCCGGCAACGTCCCGGTCTCCGCCTCGAAGAGCACGACCGCGGCGCCGTCGCTCTCCGGGAGGTCGGCGATCAGCGCAGCGGCGCCGGCGCTTCCCGATCCGGACGGGAGCGTGTCCGTCGGTCGCGCCGTCCGCTCACCGTCGCCCACCAGTCCGATCACCAGGATCGCGACGACGAGGGGCAGCAGCGCCAGGGCGGGGGCGACGCGCCGGGTGAGCACCCGGTTCACCCAGTGCGGAGGCTCGGCGTCCGCGCGCACCTCCGGCGGCGGGCCTACGGTAGGAGCAGCATTGGTCACGATGTATCCCGTCAGAAGAGAGACCCGCTGAGTAAGCCAGTGGGCAAGTTTCTTAGTCAGTGAGACACTTTGTCAGTGAGTGAGCCAGGAATCAACCCGCCGACCACGGAGGCGCTCCGTGAGCTGGTGGCCGCCGCGTTCGAGGTACGACGAGCCGTCCTCCGCCGTACCGGTCTCACCGAGGCCGAGCTCAGGGCGATCGAGCACCTGAGTGACACCCCGTCCTCGCCGGGCGACCTGGCCCGGCTCCTGCACCTGACGACCGGGGCGGCGACCGGCGTCGTCGACCGACTGGAGGGGCGCGGGCACGTCGAGCGCCGCCCGCACCCGAGTGATCGTCGTCGGATGGAGGTGCACCTGACGGCCAGTGGTCACGCGGAGGTGGACCACCAGCTGGCCCCGATGCTGGACCCGCTCACCCGACTCGACGCGAGTCTCGGCGAGGACGAGCGCGCCGTCGTCCTGAAGTTCCTGCACGACGCGGTCGAGGCGTTCCACGAGCTGGTCGACGCCGACGGCTAGCTAGATGTCCGAGGGCTGTCCCCGCTCGGCGTCGGCGGAACGGGTCTAGGGGCGCTCGCCGTCCGCGAGGACGGCCAGGGCGGCCTCGACCTGCGCGACCCGTTCCGGGCCGACCGTGTCACTCCAGCGTCGACACAGCTCGTCGAACCTGGCCGCCCCGATGGCGATCATGTCGCGGCCGCGCGACGTCACGGCCAACACCTTCCGGCGAGCGTCCTGCGGGTCCGACTCCCGGTGCACGTACCCCATCTGCTCCAGCGTCGCGATGGTCTTGGCGGCCGCCTGCTTGGAGACGCCGAGCCTGCGACCCAGGGTCGAGGCGTCCTGGGCGCCGTCGGCGATCGCGGCCAGCGCGAACTCGAGTCCCCGCGCGAGCTGGCAGCCGCGCTCCTGCCCTTCCTCGCCGACGTGGACCGGTCAGCAGGGGAGGGGGACGAGGCCGGTGGAGTGGGTCGCTGAGGACGCCGGTCGAGTGGCCTCTAGCCGAGGGTCGCCGTGACGGCGGTGAGCGCGGTGCGGATGACGCCGAGCTCGGCGGCCACGTCGCGGCACGGACCGCAGGTGCGCAGGTGGGGCGCCGTGTGGGCGGGGGTGGCGTCCCGGGAGCGGGCCGCCGCGACCAGGGCGGCACGACACGCGGTGCATGCGTCGTCACCGGTCGCGGGGACGTGGAGGCGGAAGTAGGCGTCGCGCAGGCCCTCACGGGCCCGGAAGGCGAGGGCGGCCGCGGCGTTGGCGCTGATGCCCAGCCGGGTGCCGACCTCGTGGAGGGAGCGCTGCTCGACGGTGGTCCACCACAGGACCAGCTGCCAGCGGGCCGGCAGGTCGTCGATCGCGGCGGCCAGCAGCCGGGACTCCTGGCGGACCGGGCTGTCGGGAAGGGAGTCCCCCGGGGTGCGGTCGGCGGGCTCGAGCTCGGCCTCGACGTCGTCGGTCCAGATCAGGCGTGCGTCGCGGCGGGCGAGGTCGGCCGCACAGCTGCGGACGGCGGTGATCAGGTAGGCCCGGAACGAGACGCGGGGCCCGCGCCCCTGCTGGATCTGGTCCAGGACGCGGGTGAACGCCTCGGCCACGACGTCGTCGACGTCGTCGGGGCGGCACAGGCCGTGGGCGATGCCGCGGGCCACGGAGAGGTGCAGGCGGTAGAGCTCGTCGACCGCGCCGGGATCGCCGGCCCGGGCCGCCGTGAGCAGCGCCCGGTCGCGCTCGGCGACGGACGTCATCGGGTCCGTCGGCCCCGCGTCCGGGCTCCGCGTGCCGCGTCGAGCGGAGGGGCGGAGCATCGAGAACACGGCAGTAGGCTACCGGCTGTCGACGTCCGGATCGGCTCGGGAGACGTCGGGTCGACGAGGGCGGTCCAGGTCGACGGAGGGCGGACGCGGTGGTGAGCTGGAGACGTCGCGACCCGTCGCGGACCCCGGCCCGCCGACCGGGCGAGGCACCCTCGGACCTGCGGGTGCACCTTCCACTGCTGTGGCCCGCCGGGCCTGACGGCCCGGTCGACGAGGCCGCGCTCCGGGCGCTCGCCCGGGAGTACGCCCGGACCGGCCGGGGGGTGGAGGACCTGCTCGCCGACCTCGACCGGCTGTGCTCGGTGCTCGGGATCGGCGCGTCCAGCCGGATGATCGAGACGTCGTCGGTCGCCTGGGCCGATGCGTTCCTGGACACCGTCGGAGGCGTGGCGCCACAGGCCGGGGAGTCGCTCGCCGAGGTGGAGCGGCGGCTGCAGGGCGGACCCGCGGCCGACGTCCGGCTGCTCGTCGTCTCCTGGGCGGGCCGGCCGGACCCGTCCGAGCTCGGCCGGGTGGTCACGGAGATCCGGCGGATCTTCCCGGGCGCGGCGGTCGCCGAGCAGGCCGGCGCGGCCCGGGTGCTGGCCGCCGTCGACCGTGACGACGCCGGGCCCCGCACCGACCGTCTGCGGGCGCGCTGCGCCGAGCTGGGCCGTACGACGCCGCCGACGGTCGAGGTGCTCCGGGGGCCGACCGACGCGCAGCCGATGCGGGCCTTGTTCCGCGACGCGGGGTGAGGACGTGACCGATCCCGTGGAGGGCCTCCTGGAGGACGTCACCGAGATGACCCGGCAGGCGGCGGTGGACGGGCTCACCCTCGGCTCGGTCTACGCCGACGTCCGGCTGGTCCTCGACCTCGACCCGTCCGCCGACCTCCCGCCGGAGGTGCTGCGCGCCTGCGCCGTCGCCTGGTCGAGCGCGCACCGGGACCTCGACCGGCACTCCGACGTCCTCGTGCTCGGCTGGGACGAGCTCGAGGACCGGCTCTGGGACGCCTCCTCGCGCCCGGGTGCCGAGCTGCCCGACTGGGCCGTCCTGGTGGGGACGGAGAACGCCGCATCGCGACCGGCGCTGCTGCCGCCCGAGGACGTCCTGCGCGCCGCCGCGGACCTGCTCGCGAACCGGCTCGGGCGGGCGGGCGAGCACGTGGCCCTGGTCCCCCGGTCGGGTGCGGTCGCGGGTCGCGTCGTCGCCCTGGTCCAGGGCGACGTCGAGCGCGCCGAGCAGGCCCGGTCGTGGGTCCTCGACCTGGCCCCTGGGGGGACCCGGGTGGCGGCGACGCTGCACCGGCTGGTCCACCCCGACGGCGTGCTCGGGGCGCTCCGGGAGCTGGACCCTAGGGTCGCGCGCGGCGACTGAGGTCGAAGGCGGCCGCCTCCAGCAGCTCGGCCACCTCGGCGACGGAGCCGGTCCGGGTGGCGACCAGGTGGCGATCGCCGAGCCCGGTCTCGTCCAGCCACGCCTGCACGGCCGGCTCCGCGACGTCCTTGACGACGAGTGCGACCGACGACTGGTCGTACCGCCCGGTCGCGACCGCCTCGGGCCGGGGCTCCCAGGACGCCAGGGCGGTGGCGGTGTCGGCGAGCCGAGCGGGGTCTCCCGCGTCGACGAGGAGGGCGACCGCGGTGGCCTCCTGGGCGTCGGGGTGCTGTGCGGCCTCGGCCAGCGCCTGCTGGAAGGCGCGCGGGGAGAGCAGGCCGGTCGCCGGGTCGTGGGACGGGACCCGGCCCATCAGCGCCCGCCGGGTCCAGCCGGGCGCAGCGTCCGACCCGACCGGGGTGGAGCGCCGCAGGAGGCAGACCCAGCCACCGGGAGGCGCGCCGTCGGACGGCAGCCGCTGGACGTAGCCGCTCAGCCGGACGTGGTCGCTCCCGACCACCAGCGAGACGGTCACGGTGTCCAGCTCGCCGAGGTCGGCGCCGAGGAGCTCGCCGGCGTCGGTCCCCGGCTCCGGCGGGACGGCGCCCCGCATCGCGTAGAGGAGCCGCGTGGGGGCGTTGACCTCGACCAGCCGCTGCTGGGCGTCGAAGAGCAGGACGAGGGCGCCGAGGTCGTCGATCAGCGTGCCCGCCTCCGGCCGGGCGTACAGGTCGTCGCCGGCCCGGACGGCGGTGGCGACGATGACGACGAGGGTCACGGTCATGAAGAGGTCGGTGACGTTGAGCCGGAAGGCCTCGGCGATGAGGGTGACGACGGCGGCCACCAGGATGAACCGGGCCAGCCAGCGCGGCCCGCGCTCCCGGTCGTTGGCGCGTCGCGCGACCCGGACGGCGATGGCCAGCAGCAGCGTGAAGCAGTAGACGGTGTTGACGACGAAGAGCGCGAACCGTACGTCGGTGCCGCCGACCAGGCGGACGGCCAGGATGAGCGCAGGCGCGGCGAGCCAGGTGGCGGTGAGCGCTCGTCCTGGTCGCCAGTCGTGCTCGGCGAACCAGCCGGCCCACATCAGCACGGCCCCCGTCGTGAAGGCGATCGCCGGGAACCAGGGCGCCTGGTGCCAGGGGTGGATGCCCTCGTGCTTGACCGAGGCCACGCACAGGGTCCACACCACGGTGCCGACGCCGGCCCAGCCGAGGTGGGGGAGCAGGGCGCGCACCCGCGGGGGCAGGAGCAGGAGGGCGGCGGTGGCGACCACGGCCACCACGGCCGCGAGCAGGTGCACGGCCGTCACCACAGACACCCCGGTCATCGCTCGTCCCCACGATCGTCGATGGTCATCGGGCCGTCGGACCCGATGACGTCCAGCGTCGCTGGCGGGACGCACAGGGGCCGCCCATCGGCGTGCGAACCGGCCGAATTCACCCGCGGTTTCACCTGATTCGCCGCTCGGTCCCGGCACCGGCCACCCGCGGAGCGGGAGGTCGTCTAGACCATTCGACGGGTGGCGTAAGGACCCCTCTCCTGCGCCGTCACCTCTCTCGGTGCGACCGCTCGGGCGCACGCGATCGAGGTGTGGGGACGTGGATGTTCGTGGGTAGCAGCAGCTGGAGAAGGACCGTGGCGGCGCTGGTCGCCGTGGTCGTCATGGGGACGGCCGGCGGTGCGGCGGCTTTCGAGCCGGGGGAGACCGCGACGCCGGGCCCCGGGGCCACCGGAACGACGGCGTCGGCCGTCGAGCCCGACGTCGAGGAGGACGTCGACGAGCCCGACGCGACGCCCGACGCGACGCCCGAGGAGACGCCGGAGGAGACGCCGGAGGAGACGCCGGGCACGAAGCCGGACGAGGAGCGGGTCAAGGGCCCGGGTCCGACGGTCGGCCCCCCTCCGGCCGTGGCGTTCGCGGCGGCCGCCCAGTCGGTCGTCGGCATCTCCAAGGAGACCAGCCTCGACGGGGACCCGCTGGTCCCGGGCGGCCAGTTCACCTACGTCCTGACGGCGCGCTGCTCCGGCCTGACGGTCGGCTGCATCGGCCAGACGGTCACCGACGTGCTGCCCGCCGGCCTGGACGTCACCTCGCTGCCGTCTTCGACCGACACCCGCCTCGTCGAGTACGTCGCGGCGACCCGCACCCTGACCGTCACCTTCGTCGAGCCGCTCCAGGAGCCGGTCGGCGAGACCGGCCTCAACGACGGCGCCACCCGGGTCTTCGAGATCGGCATGCGGCTCCCCGCCGCCACGCCGCTCCCGGACGGCACGGAGATCAGCAACACCGCGACCACCGTGGCGGAGAACGCGGACGAGGCGACCAGCACGGCCGTCGTCGAGGTCGCGGTGCCCCGTGACGTCCGCCCGGTCGCCACGAAGACCTGGACCGACGGGTCCGCGGTCGCCGGCAGCAACGAGGCGACGACCGTGACCCTCGGGGTCCGCAACGCCTCGTCCAGCTCGGTCACCGTCGAGCGGCTGCGGGTCACCGACGCCGCGCCGGCGACGTACGAGCACTTCGACCTGACCACGGTCGACCTGGTCGCCTTCCCGGCCGGTGCGGACCGCGCGCGGCTGCTGGTCTGCACGAGCGCGGGCTCGGACTGTGCCTCGCCCTCGGCCTGGGAGGCCGGCCCGACGGTCTCGGCCACCGGCCCCCTCGCCCTGCCTGCCGGCGTGGCCGCGGACGACGTCACCGGCGTCCGCGTGGAGTTCTTCGACGCCACCGACGAGGCCCTGCCGTACGACGCCACCGGCGGCACCGTCCGCCTGGGCCTCCGGCTGCGCGAGACGCTGCGCTCCTCCGGCGACGAGCTGGCGCCGACCACGAAGCTGACCGTCAGCAACTGCGCGGTGCCCGGCGCCACGGAGCCCGACGACACCCTGACCAGCGGCGCGTCGGTCTGCGACACCTTCGACGTGCTGCCCGACACGGTGCTCGTGCACGCCACCAAGACCTACGTCGCCGACACCGACGGCGACTTCACCCGCGAGAACGGCGAGTACGCCGTGGTGGGCGAGTCGTCCCCGGTCTCCGCGACCGTGGCGATCCGCAACGACTCGGCCTTCCCGCTGCGCCACGTCCGGATCACCGAGCCCGACGCCGGCGCGCCGGCCTCCGAGTTCGAGAAGCTCGACGTCACCCGGATCCGGCTCCGCTTCCCGTCCGGCGCGACGACGGCCCACGTGGTCGTGACGTACGCCGACGGCAGCGCCGACCTCGAGCAGGACCTGACCGCCACCGGGGTCGTCGACGTCGCCCGGGCCGGCACCCGCCCGACCGGCATCGAGGTGCTCTACACCGGCGTCGACGGGGACGGGCAGCCGTCGATCGCGATCGGCGCCACGTCGTACCTCGACCTGCACGGGACGCTGAACGCCGGCGTCACCGCCGCCGACCTGGCGAGCGGGTCGTCCCCGGGCGTCGGCAACTGCGCCGCCTACCGGGCTCAGGCCGACGTGTCCGACAGCACCGGCACCACCTCCGGCAACGCCTGCGCGACGCTCAGCGTCGAGGCCCGACGGTACGGCGGCTCCGGGGTGAAGACCGTCGGCCAGACCTCGGTCCCGCCGGGTCAGCCGATCGCGTTCTCGATGACCGTGACCAACAACGGCAACGTGCCGCTGGTCGACCCGGTCGTGTCCGACCCGCCGGTCGAGGCGGACGGCACGCCCCGGACCGCCGACAACCCGTTCGCGGTCCTGCAGCTGGTCTCGGCCCAGGTCCGCAAGGACACCGGCACCCCGGACGTCGACCTGGAGGTCTTCGACCCGACCGCCGCCGCCTGGGTGGCCTACGCGGCCGGCAACGCGGCGCTGCTGACCCGCGCCACCGGCATCCGCGCCCTGGTCGACGGCGAGCTGGCCCCGACCAAGCGGGTCTTCCTCGACCTGGTGACCGAGCGGCGCACCGGTGTCGCCGACGGCATCGCCTTCCGCAACTGCTTCGTCGTGGGGGCGGTCGGCTACACGGGCGACCCGGCCTGCTCGGCCGAGATGACCACGGCCCCCGCCTCCAGCGGCGCGGTCCTGAACAAGTCGATCGCGCCGGGACAGCTCCCGGCGCCGATCCCCGGGGTCCCGGAGCAGACCGCGCAGGTGCGGCTGACCGTGGCCAACACCGGCAACGTCAGCGCCAAGCGGCTGCAGATCACCGACGCGGACGCCGCGTTCTTCGACGCCGTCGACCTCGGCCGCGTCCGGTCCGTGACCTTCCCGCTGGGCGCGAACCGGGTCCAGGTCGACGCCCGCACCGGCGCCGGCTGGGTGACGGGCACGCCCGTGGCCAGCGGCGCGTCGTACCCGCTCCCGGCGGGGGTCGCGGCCGGCGACGTCACCGGTGTCCGGGTCACCTTCACGAACAGCAGCGGGGACTACGCGCTGCTGCCCTGCGAGGGCACGCCGACCCCGACCGCGTGCACCGGTGCCGTCGTCCTCGACGTCCACCCGCGCGCCGCCCGGCGCTCGGACCCGGACGCCACGCCGCCGGCGGAGCTGGAGAACACCGCCTCCGCGGGCTTCGAGACCCGGCTGCAGACGGCGGGCGTGCTCGCGCCGGTCGACCCGGTCGACGCCTCCCTGGACCTGGTCGAGGGCGAGCCCCAGCTGGACGTCGAGAAGACGCCGAACAGCGCCATCGCGCCGGGCGAGAACGCGCCGTTCCAGCTGATCGTCACCAACTCCGGTACGGCGGACCTGCCGGGCCTCGTCGTCCGCGACCTGCTGCCGGCCGGACTGACCTTCGACGAGTCGTTCGCGAGCGGCGTCGGCTACCGGATCGTCGGCGTGCAGGTGCCGGCCGGCACCGAGGCGCTGCCGACCCCGACGTTCACCACGACGACCGACTCCGGCCGGGTCTCCGGCCTGCGCTGGTCCTTCGGCGACTGGGTGATGCGTCCGGGCGCGACCTTCACGATCGAGATCCAGGTGCGGCTGTCGCCCGGGGTCACCGAGGGCCAGGTCAGCACCAACCTGATGGGCGCCTCGTCGCCGGCCGACGGCCTGGCCTGCGCGCCCGGCAGCGGCACCTCGACCGACGGGTCCGTCGGGACCGGCACCTGGTGCACCGACACCGCTGCGGTCACGACCAAGGCCGGGGCCGCCTTCGAGGCCCGCAAGTGGGTCGCCGGCACCGACGCGCTCGGCTGGTGGGACAACCGCCACGGCGAGCAGGTCCCGGTCGGCGACGCCGCCTGCCCGGTGCGCACCGAGGCGGGCCGGACCTACACGGCGTACCCGTGCGTGGCGCTGGTGAACCCGGGGGACCGCTACGACTACCTGATGCGGATGGTGAACTCCGGCACCGAGCCGGCCACCGCGATGCGGGTCATCGACCGGTTCCCGGTCCAGGGCGACAAGGGCGTCGTGCTCAGCGGCACCGACCGCGGCACCCAGTGGGCCAACCGGCCGACGCTGGCCTCGGCGCCGGAGCTGATCGGCAGCGGGACGCTCACCACCACCTACGCCCACAGCGAGGCCGGGGTCTGCACCGCGGACCTCTCGATGACCTCGGCGTGCGGCGCCGGCACCTGGGCCGACCCGTACGGCGCGGCCGCGGTCGCCGCCCAGCTGCGCGTGCAGTGGGACACCCCGCTGGCGCCCGGCGAGGGCGTGAGCATCGTGTTCTCGATGGACACGCCCCTGGAGGTCGCCCGGGTCGCCGACCCGACGATCGCCTGGAACTCCTTCGGACACGCCGAGACCACCCGGCGCTCCAACGGCAGCACCCGGGTGCTGCCGCCCACCGAGCCGATCCAGGTCGGCGTGGCCACGGCGTACGGCGCCCTGCGCGTGGAGAAGGAGCTGGGGACCAACCCCGGTGACCTGCCGGTCGCGACGCGGGAGTTCGAGATCGACTACTCCTGCACCATCGACCCGGTCGGCAACCCGGTGCAGACGGTCGCCGAGGGCACGCTCACGCTCCGGCCCGGCGAGGACGACACGGTCACCGGATTGCCGGGTGGCGCGGAGTGCCGGGTGTGGGAGGCCGACGCCCACGGCGGCGTCACCAGCCACCCCGAGGACGACCCGGCGATCGTCACGATCGACCCGCAGCTGGGCCCCGACCCGGCCCCGGCCGCCACGGTCACGGTGACCAACAGCTACCCGCTGGCCGAGGTCGTGGTGAGCAAGGCGGTCGAGGGCGGCGCCGCCGAGCTGGGCGCGGGGACGACGTACCCGGTCGAGGTGCTCTGCGCGATGGACGGCGTGACGGCGGCCGGCTTCCCGGTCACCGTCGACCTCGTCGGCGACGACAGCGAGACGATCGACGCGCCGGTCGGCTCGACCTGCACGGCGACCGAGCTCGACGCCGGCGGCGCCACGTCCTCGTCGGTCACGCCGGCCGCGGGCGTGCTGGTCGTCCCGGGCGCGACGGCGCCGCTGACGCTCGAGGTGGTCAACACCTTCGAGCAGGCCCACCTGGAGATCCTCAAGCGGGTCACCGGCGCCGGCGGCTCCCTCCCCGAGGGCCCGTTCGAGTACGACGTCCGCTGCACCTTCGAGGGCGCCACCCTCGGCCCGGTCACCGTCGCGGTGCCCTGGCCGGCCGGCTCCACGGAGGTGGTCGAGGACGTGCCGCTGCTGCTCCCCGTGGGCGCGGTCTGCACGGTCACGGAGACCGACGACGGCGGCGCCGACGCGACCCCGGCGCCTATCACGGTGACCCTGGTCGAGAACGCGGACGACAACACGGTCCGGGCGACGTTCACCAACGAGTTCTCCGCCGGCACGGTCGCCGTCGCCAAGGAGCTCGCCGGGGCCGGCGCGACGGCGTCGTACGCGACGGACGCGGTGTTCACCGTCGACGTCACGTGCGCGCTGGACGATCCGGCGAACGTGGTGTTCTCCCAGCCGGTGGCCCTCCGCGGGGGCGAGCGCGTGGCGCTCACCGACGCGGACGGGGACCCGGTGCTGCTGCCGCTCGACACCCGCTGCTGGGCCACGGAGAGCGACACCGGCGGGGCGACCGGACACACCGTCAACGCCGGCTCGTACGACGACGCGCTGGTCGTCGTCGACGGCACGCCCGACGACCTGCAGGCGCTGGAGCTGGAGGTCGTGAACACCTTCGACCTCTCGGCGCTGGTGCTCGACAAGGTCGTGAACGGCGCCGCGGCGTCGTACGCCGCCGGCCGGGAGTACGACGTGGCGGTCACCTGCGTGCTGCAGCAGGGCGCCACCACGACGCCGCTGCTGACCGCGCAGCCCTTCACGGTGACCGCGGGGACCCCGGTCACGGTGCCGGACCTGCCCGTCGGCGCCGAGTGCTGGGCGACCGAGACCGACGCCGGCGGGGCCACCTCCTCGACGGTCGAGTTCGCGGGGCCGGCGAGCCCGGCGGTCGTCACGGCGGCCGGCACCCACCTGAAGGTCGTCAACACCTTCGACGCCGGCGAGCTGGTCGTCGCCAAGCGCGTCGTGGGCGGACCGGCGGGGCCGTACTCGTTCGCGCTCGCCTGCACCACGGACCTCGGGCCGGTGGCGCTGAGCGCGGCCGACGCCGCGTTCGAGCTGCGGGCCGGCGAGCGCCGGAAGATCGTCGTCCCGCTCGGGGCCGCGTGCACCGTCACCGAGACGGACGTCGACGACGACGTCCGGGTGACCTTCGAGGACAGCGGGCCCGGCCGGGACGACGGCGCCGTCGTGGTCGACCCGAGCGCCAAGGTGACGGTCGTCAACACCTTCCCGGAGGTCGAGGGCAACCAGGGCGAGGACGACGACCCGGGCGTCGGGGGCAACACGGCCGGCACGCTGCCCGACCTGGGTGGACCGAGCCTCTGGCTCGCCCTCCTCGGGGTGCTGCTGGCTGCCGGCGGCGTGCTGCTGCTGACCGGACGGCGGGCCCGTCGCGGCTGAGCCCCGGCAGCGCCGTGCCCGCCTCGTCGCGGGCACGGCGCTGCTGCTCCTCGGCCTGGCCGTCCTCGGCTGGTACGGCTGGCAGCTGTGGGGGACCACCTGGGTCGCACAGCGCGAGCACGCGCAGATCCGCGACGACCTCGCCGAGGCCTGGGCCGGCGGGTACGACGACGTCGTGGTGGGCGGCGCCCGGGCGACCGCGGTCGTCCGCATCCCCCGCTTCGGGGCGGACTTCGCCGTACCGCTGCTGGACGGGACGTCCGACGACGTGCTCGCCCGCGGCCTGGGCCGCTACGACGACAGCGCGCGCCCGGGCGGCCGCGGGAACCTGACGCTGGCGGGGCACCGGGTCACGCACGGCGAGCCGTTCCGCGACCTGCCGGACCTCGATGTCGGCGACGAGGTGGTGGTGGAGACCCGCGACGCGGTCCACACCTACGTCCTGGACACCGCGGGCGACGCGCTGTCGGTGCCGTTCACCGAGAGCTGGGTGCTGGACCGGCGACCGGCCAACCCGGACGGCGACGGGCCGGGGCCCGTCACCACCCCGGGGGCGCGGCTGATCACGCTCACCACCTGCGCCGAGCTCTTCCACACCGACGACCGGCTGGTCGCCTTCGGTCACCTGCTCCGCAGCGAGCCGCGGGTCCGGTGAGACGGGCCGGGCAGGGCCTCGGTGGTGCGACGCCCTGCCCGGCACCCGACCGGGACCGCGGGTCTGACTCCGCGGGCCTCGTGGACTCCGTGACGGGGACACGGAGCCGGGCACAGAGGAGACGGACTCGGCGCCCGATCCTTACGCGGCCTCGAGCTCGTTGTCGGGGAGGTCCACCGGCGTCGAGCTGCGGAAGTGCCCGGTGACGGAGAGCAGCACGCCGCCGAGGACCCAGGCGACCAGGACGACCCACTCGTGCAGGGTCGAGGCGTCGGGGAAGTAGCTGACCTCGCGGAACAGGCTCTGGGCGGCGCCGGGCACGAAGTACTGGCCGATCTCGCCCCACGGCCCGGTGATGAACTGGTACGGCGTGGTCCCGCCCGAGATCGGGTTGGCGACGAGCATGGTGAGCACCGCGCCGACGCCGATGCCCGGCGCGCCGAGGAGGGCGTTGAGGCCGACCACGGTCGAGGCGGTGCCGAGCATCGCGACGGCGAGGACCAGGGCGCTGGTCCAGAACCCGCCCGCGGCGATGCCGAGCAGCGGGCCGGTGACCACGGCGGCCAGGAGACCCGCGGCGACGGCGTACACGCCGAGGGCCAGGAGGCGGCGGGTGACGCCGGCGACGAGCAGGGAGACCAGGACGCCGCCGACGATGCCGCCGAGGACGAGCGGGAAGCCCATGGCGCTCAGTCCGGCGCCCGCGGGGTCGTCCTCGGACAGGGGGACCACGTCGGTGACGGTCGGGGTGACGCCCTGGGCGGCGCCCAGTTGGGCGCCCAGGCCTTGGACGACCGCGGTCGCGGGGGCCTGGCCGGCCCCGGCGACGAGCACCTCGGGCGCGGCCGGGTCGAGCACGAGGGCGCCGTACACCTCGCGCTCCTGGATCGCCCGGACCGCGTCGGCGCGGCTGTCGTACGACGTGGGGTCGACCGGCAGGTCGGCGCTCGCGGGGAGCTGGCCGCCGACGACGCCGACCGGGAGGTCGTGCGGCTCGGAGGTGGCGACGGGCCACAGGAAGGCCAGGACGACGAGCGCGACGACGAGCCCGGCGACCAGGCCGAGGACGGCGGCGACGGCCGGACGGGTACGGCGGGTGGTGGTGCTCATGACAGTGCTCCTAAACAGAATCAGTATTCTGTTTAGACTGTAGACCAGGTTAGGCTCCGCCGCATGCCGCGAGTGAGTGACGCGTATCGCCAGGCGCGTCGGGACGAGATCGTCGCCGCGACCCTGCGGGTGCTGCGTCGTCGTGCGCTGAACGACCTGACGATGGCCGACATCATCGAGGAGGCCGGGCTGTCGGCCGGCTCGGTGTACTCCCACTTCGCCCGCAAGGACGAGCTGATCGAGCTGGTCGCGACCGAGGTGATCGGCGCGCGTCTCGACCTGTTGACGACGCCCGACGACGGGCCGGTGCGCTCGCCGTCCGAGGTCGTGCGCTGGTGGCTGGCCGGCCTCGAGGCCGACGAGGTGCCCTTCGCGACCCTGGTGCAGCTCTGGGGGGAGGCCGCCTCCGACCCGGCGATCGGGGCGATCGTCCGGCGCCGGATGACGGACATCGAGGCGGCGTTCACGAGCGCCGCCGGGCGCTGGCTGGACGCGCAGGGCCGCGACCCCGGCGCCGCCGCGTCCACGGCGCTGGCCATGCTCACCTTCTGCCAGGGCTACATCGTCCGCAGCGCCGTGCTGGGGCCGCAGGACCTGGACGCCTCGTTGGGCGGCATCGAGCTGGTTCCGGGCGCGCGGTAGTCCGGCGATGGCGCCCGCCGCCCGACCCGGGGCGACCTGGCCTAGGCGCCGAGGCGACTGCCGGCCACCAGGTCCCGGAACCAGCGGTGGGTGGGGTCGTCGCGGCGGCTGGGGTGCCACCAGAAGGCGGTCCGGATGTGCTCCAGCTCCATCGGCCCCGGCACCTCCCGCACGCCGAACAGGTCCCCCATCTCGGCCACCAGCCGTCGCCCCATCACGGCCACCCGGTCGGTGCCGCGCAGGAAGAACGGCATGCTCATCGATCCGGTCACCGTGACGTCGATACGAGGCCGTACGCCGGCGGCGAGCACCTGCTGCATGCCGCGCGCGTACTCGCCGTCGCCCACCTGCGCGACCAGCCACGGTCGCGAGCCGAGGTCGTCCATCGTCAGGGCGACCGCGGGATCGTCCTGCGCGACGGCGAAGACCCACTGGTCGTCCAGGACGTCGATGCTCTCCAGGTGGCGGATCCACCCGTGCGGGAGGAAGACCCCGTCCATCTCGCTGGTCAGGGAGCTCTCGATCTCGGTGCTGCGCATCCGGCTCGGCTCGGTGACGCGCAGAGTGCTGTTGGGTGCGCCCTCGACCATGCGACGGCGGATGGCCGGGAGCGCGATCGCCGCCACGACCTCTCCGCAGATCACCGAGATCTGGAACTCGGAGTCGGGGTCGAAGGCCGTGTGCCCGCCCGCGACGCGGTCCACGGCCTCGAGGGCCTCGGTGAGGACCGGTCGGAGCTGCTGGGCCAGGAACGTGAGCTCGTAGCGGTTGTCGCGCCGTACGAGCAGCTCGTCGTCGAAGTGTCGGCGCAGTCGGGCGAGCGCGGCGCTCATGACCGGCTGGCTGACGTTGATGCCGGCGGCGGCGCGCGAGACGTTGCGCTCCCGCAGCAGGCTGTCGAGGGAGCGCAGCAGGTTGAGGTCCAGGCGTCGCAGACGGTGGCTCTCGGACACGGCGCCTCCTGGAGTGGTCGCGGACGACGTCGGAACGTATCAACGGCCGCGAGTGTCGGGGAAGCCATCGACCCGTCCGCGACGTCCTCGGTCGCCGAGCCCTCGTGTCACCTGAGGTTATGTGATCGACCGATAGTGCGGATCGGCACTTCGATGATCCAAGTCACCGAGAGGTGTTGCGCCCGTCACACGCGAAAAAGCAGAGTGGTGGCGTTGTCAGCCTGAAACGTTTCACGCAGTGCGCGCGACGCGGGGGGCACGGATCACCGAGTGAAGGATGCGAAGAGATGGTCAGAACGATCAGTCCGCGGAAGAGCGTGTCGAGGGGGGTGCTGGCCTTCGCGTTGTCCTCGGCGATGACCGTGACCGCGCTCGCGCCGCTGTCGGCGATGGCGCAGGAGCCGCGGGCCGCGGGGCCGGTCGCGACGGCGACCGCGAAGGCCGGGCCCGTGGCCACGACGGCGCTCGCGAAGGCGGCGCAGCAGCCGCAGAGCTCGGAGTTCGCCCAGCAGCTCGAGAGCAAGTACGTCGACCCGGACCGGGTCTACAGCACCGACGTCCGCTGGTGGCTGGGTGAGGCGGCCAACACCGACGAGTCGCTGCTCGAGGAGGTCCAGGCGCTGTACGACGCCGGCTACCGCGGGGTCGAGCTGTGCATGCAGAGCGACGCCGGCGCCCCGGACTCGGACTACGCCTACGGCTCGCCGATGTGGACGCACAAGTGGAACCTGATGATGAACAAGCTGCTCGATCTGGGGATGGCGGTCTACCTGACCTCCGGCACCAACTGGGCCACGTCCAACGTGCCCGGACTGGACCCCACCAGCCAGCAGGCCATGCAGAACCTCACCCTGGGCACCGGCACGGTCGAGGCCGGCCAGACCCTGACCACCCTGCCTGCACCGGCCGTCGCCAACCGGAAGGCCGGCGCGAGGTTCGTGACCGCCTACGCCTACAAGGTGACCGAGGGCGACACCGTCGACCCGTCGAGCTACATCAACCTCAAGCCCTCCATCACCCAGGGCGCCGACGCCTGGACCCAGAACCTGAGCTGGACCGCGCCCAACGACGGCACCTACCGCGTCTTCGGCATGTGGACCCAGGGCACGTTCCACTCCTCGAGCCCGTCCGCGCAGCCGGCCTACGCCACCAACTACTTCGACAAGCGCGGCGTGGAGGCCCTGCGGGCCTACTGGGAGGAGCACTACCTGGCCGACCCGGCGCTGCGCGAGAAGATCGCGAAGGGTGACGTCCAGCTGTTCATGGACTCCCTCGAGATCAACACCGGCACCGGCTTCACCTGGTGGTCCGAGGACATGGTGGCGGAGTTCCAGAAGCGCAAGGGCTACGACATCACGCCGTACCTCTTCCTCATCAGCGGTGTCGCCGCGACGCCCTTCACGCCGTACCACGAGGTCCGCAACACCGGCACCTACAAGCTGAACGGCCAGGAGCAGCGTCGCCAGGGCATCATCAACGACTACCAGGACGTGCTGACCCAGCTCTACCGCGAGCGCCTGCTCCAGCCGCTCAAGACCTGGCTGAACGGCGTGGGCATCGAGACCCGGGCGCAGATCTCGTACGGCCGGCCGCTGGAGATGTCGGAGCCGGCGATGGACGTGGACTACCCGGAGGCCGAGAACTTCAACCAGTACAACAACGTCGACATCTTCCGGCTCTGGACCGGTGGCGCGAAGCTGGAGAACAAGGTCCTCTCCTCGGAGACCGGCGCCCAGCTGCCGGCCTACAACGGCACCCGGCAGATGGACGTCCACGACGCCTACTCCGCCTACGCCGCCGGCTTCCAGCGGATGGTCTGGCACGTGTGGGGCTCGGGCTACAGCTACGGCAGCTACCAGTGGCCGGGCCACAACTCGACCGGCTTCCGCCAGCTCGGCACCCGCAACCCCGGCTACTCCGACTACGACGAGTTCAACGCCCACCTCGGCCGCGTGCAGCAGCTGGTGCAGACCGGCAAGAGCCGGACCGACGTCGGCTTCATCAACCAGAAGTGGGTCCACGGCGTCGCGTTCAACGCCGGCGTCGGGTCCGACAACGGCAACATGAACTGGCAGTACGCCCACCAGGGCGTCTACTACCGGTCCACGGAGCTGCAGGACAACGGCTACACCTACGACTACTTCAGCCCGAAGTTCCTCTTCGACGACGACGTCCACTTCGACGAGAGGACGAAGACGATCGAGAAGGCCGGCTACCAGGCCATCGTCCTCTACCAGAGCTGGCTCGACATCGAGGCCGCCAAGCGTGTCCTGAGCTGGGCCAAGAAGGGTCTGAAGGTCGTCATCCTCGAGGACGCCGCGTCACGCACTCCGTTCAACGACGGCAAGGACGGGGCCCTGAAGAAGGTCACCGACGAGCTGAAGACGCTCCCCACCGTGCGCCAGGCGACCGTCTACGACGACATCGACTACTTCAGCTCCGCCGCCGGCGGCTACGACGACAACGTCCTGGAGAAGCTGCAGGAGCTCGGGGTCGAGCCCTACAGCGGCTACTCCGAGCCGAACCTGCAGCTGCTCACGCAGACCCGGGAGGACGCCGAGGGCAACCAGTACCTCTACGTCTACAACTACGACCCGGCCGACTACCTCGACAAGAGCCACAAGCCGAGCGTCCGGGCCGCGACCCACGGGCAGAACATCAAGACCGACATCGTGCAGAACGGCCTGTTCGTCCCCTACACGATCGACGCCTGGACGGGTGAGACCACCGAGCGGGCCGACTACCGCTGGGAGGACGGCAAGACCATCGTCCCGATCGACCTCGACTACGACAACATCGCCCTGCTGGCCTTCGAGAAGGTCGACGGGGAGCGGCTGCACGTCCTCTCCAGCAACGCCGACTCCGCCTACGCGGTCCACCACGGCGTCGTGGTCCGCACCACCGGCAGCGGCACGGTGAACGCCGAGCTCAGCAACGGCGAGAGGATCGCGCAGGACGTCAGGGTCCCGGCGGCGTACGACATCGAGGACTGGGACCTGACGGTCGAGTCCTGGCGGCCGGGTGCCACCGCGGGTGACCTGACCCGCACGGAGACGATCGACGGCCTGACCACCACCAACCGCAAGACCTCGACGGTCAAGACCGACATCGACGTCGAGCTGGACACGCTGACGACCTGGGACCAGATCCCGGCGGTCGGCAAGGGGGTGTCCGGCAAGGGGCACTACGAGGCCAGCTTCGACTGGGACGCCGGCTCCGCGAGCGGTGCGTACCTCGACTTCGGCGACAAGCTGGAGGAGTCGATGGTGGTGTGGATCAACGGCAAGAAGGTCGGTGGCGAGGTCAGCACCAACCCGACGAAGGTCAGGAAGGACGTCGGCGGGGTCGGCAAGCCGACCATCGACGACGGTCGCGGCAACCAGGTCCCGCTCGTCGGCTCCGACCTCCACACCGGCGGCATCAGCTGGACCAAGCCGATCGCCGACGTGAGCGACTACCTCGTCGACGGCAAGAACGACATCGTCATCGAGTACTCCTCGGCGCTGGCCAACGTCCAGCTGGACCGCGGCATCGTCCCGGTGCAGACCCCGAAGGTCGGACGCAACGGCGTCCTGTGGTGGCACAACGACCAGAAGTACCTCTCCAACGGTCCGCAGCAGGCGAAGATCGTGCCGTTCGTGGACGTGGAGTACGTCGAGGCGACGGCGAGCTCGGTGAGCGCCACGCCGGTGGCAGGGACCTATGGCACGGCCACCACGGTGACCGCGACGGTGACCGGGACGGCTCCCTCAGGCACCGTGACCGTCTCGCAGGGCGCTCGGGTCCTCGGGACGGGGACGGTCAGCGACGGCACGGCCCGGATCACGCTGGCCGGGACCGCGCTGGGTGCGGGGACGCACGCGTTGACGGTGGCCTACAGCGGTGACGGGGCGAACGCCGCGTCCTCGGTGGCGACCACGGCGAGGATCGCCAAGGCCAGGTCGAGCGTGAAGGCGTCGCTGGCGCCGAAGAGGCCGAAGGCCGGCACGCGCCCCACCGTCAAGGTGGTCGTCACCGTCGCCGGGGTGAGGCCCGGCGGGAAGGTCCTGATCCGCCGTGCGGGCAGGACCGTGGAGACCGGCACGCTCAACGCGGCGGGCAAGGTCAACCTCCGCCTGCCGAAGCAGAAGGCCGGGAGTCGGAAGTACCGGGTGCGCTACCAGGGCAACGCCAACATCTCCGGCGGCAGCAAGCTGCTGACCGTCAGGGTGACGCGTCGCTGAGGCACCACCACTGAGGGAGGCGGGTCCGCGGAGCCGCCGATCGACGAGGTGAGCAGCACGTGAGGAGGGTTCGACCGTCCCGGTCGAACCCTCCTTCGCGTCCCGGTCTGACCTGCGAGGGAGAGGAACGTGAACCCAGACCGAACCATCGGCGCGCGACCCCATCCCGACTCGGGTCCGACTCCCTACCAGCGACTGTCGCGGCGGCACGACGCGGCGACCGTCCGGACCTGGGCCCGGTCCCGCGGGATGGAGCTGGCGCCCACGGGAGGCCTGCCGCGCTACGTGTACGCGCTCTACGAGGCCGAGATCGCGCGGGACGAGGCCACCGCGGTCGCCGGAGCGACGTGACGGAGACCAGGGCGCCCGCTCGGAGCCGTGGGGTGATCGGCCTCCAGGCCGGGCGGGAGGAGTGGCGGGAGACACTGTGACGTCCGGCACGCGAGCATCGAGAACCGGGGGGACGGGGTCCGTGGAACGGCGGCAGCACGCGAGCACCTGGTCGCGCCGCGCGTTGCTGGGGGCGACGCTCCTGGGCGGCGTGACGCCGCTGGCCTGCGGGTCCGACAGCGGCCGCGCACGGACGCCACCGCGGACCGATCCTCGGTCCTCGACCGTGGTCGAGCACCGCTTCGGTCGGACCGCCGTCCCGTCGCGTCCGGAGCGGATCGTCGCCCTCGGGGCCGGCGACCTCGAGACGGCGATCGCGTTGCGGGCGCCGGTCGTGGCAGGCGCGGACATGTTCGGCCACCCGCGACTGCGGCCCTGGGCCCGCAACGCGCTCGCGGGTCTCCCCGAACCCGAGGTCCTCGACGGCCGCCGGCTCGCCCTGGAGGAGATCGCCCGGCTCCGGCCGGACCTCATCCTCTACGTGAACTCCGAGACCAGCGAGACCGAGTACCGCCTGCTCTCGAAGCTCGCCCCCACGGTCGCGGCGCCGCCCGGGACCGTCCACCCCCGCGCCGTGAGCTGGCGCGACCAGCTCCGGATCATCGGGGCGGCCACCGGACGGGCCACCGTGGCGCAGGCCGTACGGCGTCGGGTCGAGGGCGATCTCCTCGCGCAACGGCGGCGCCATCCGGAGTTCTCGCAACGCACCATCAACGCGGGATTCTTCTCCGGCGGGCAGGTGACGGCCTGGCTCCCGGGCGACCGGCGGATGGGCCTGCTCCTCGAGCTCGGCTTCCGCCCGGCGGGCTCGCTGCCGACGGCCGGGCGCAACGGCGAGTCCGTCGTCGTACCCGACGAGCTCCTCACCCGACTCGACGCGGACGTCCTCCTCCTCGCGGCCGTGGGAGTGGACGGTCGGGTGGCGCCCGACCTGCTCGACCTCCCTCTCTACCGGTCCATCCCCGCGGTGGCCGAGGGGCGCGTCGCCTACCTGCCCGACGCGAGGGCCGTCACGGCCGACACCCCCGCCGGCGACTTCGGGAGCGCGTTCGCCATCGGTGGCGCGCTGGGGATCTCGACCGTGCTCGATCCGCTCTGCGAGGTCCTCGCCGAGGCGGCGGCTCGGTAGCCGCGCCCTCACCAGGACCTCGACGAGCGAGGGCCACCGCCAGGACTGGATTCATCCCATCATCCCATGATTACCTCTGCTGGTGACTGTTACGCAGACCCGCCCGTTGGTCGCCGCTTCGTCGGTCCGCGGGGCGGTCCTCGTCGCCCTGGTCCTGACGGCCCTCAACCTGCGGACGGCGGTGACCGGATTCGCCGTCCTCACCGACGCGGCGGGCAGGACGCTCGACTTCGGGCCGGTCGTGGCCGGGGCGATCGGGTCGATCGTGACCGGGTGCTTCGCGGCCGCCGCCTTCGCGGCGCCGGGCGTCGTACGACGGCTGGGGCTGGAGCGGACCGCGGCGGTCGCGCTGCTCGCGACGACCGCCGGGATCGTGCTGCGGGCGGTCGCCTGGTCGCCGGCCGCCCTGCTCGTCGCCAGCGCCGTCGCGTTCCTCGGGGTCGGCGCCTCGAACGTCATCCTGATCCCGATCGTCCGGGAGCACTTCCCCGACCGGGTCCGCTCGATCAGCCTGCTCTACCTGGTGCTGCTGCAGGTCGGGCAGCTGGTCGCGCCGCTGGTGTCCCTGCCCCTGGCGCACGCGCTCGGCTGGCGTACGGCGGCCGGCGCCTGGGCGGTGCTGACCGGGGCCGGCGCTGCGCTGTGGGTCGTCGTCGCCGTCCGCACGCGCGCCGTCGAGCGGACCGCCACCGAGCCCGTCGCGGCGGAGCCGGGCTGGTGGCGGACGCCGGTCGTCCTGGGGCTGATCGGCCTGATGTCGATGACCACGCTGCACACCTACACGCTGGTCACCTGGTTCCCGACGATGCTGCGCGACGCGGGCACGAGCGCGACGACCGGCGCGCTGATGCTGTCGTGGTTCGCGGGCCTCGGCCTGGTCGGGGCCTTCGCCGTACCGGCGCTGGCCGCACGGCTGCGCAGCACCTTCCCGATCGCGCTGGCCTGCACACTGCTGATGGCGGTCGGCTACCTGGGCATGCTCGCCGCGCCCGCGGCCGGCGCGGTCGTCTGGGCCCTGGCCTTCGGGCTCGGGGTCAGCACCTTCCCCCTCTGCCTGGTCCTCATCGCCTCGACGGCCCAGGACGCGCGGCGCGCCGGCCGGCTGTCCGGGCTCGTCCAGGGCGTCGGGTACGGCGTGGGCTGCCTCGGGCCGTTGACCCTCGGCGCGCTGAACCAGCTCACCGGCGGCTGGGACGCGGCGTACCTCCTCCTGCTCGCCACCCTCGTGATCACCGCGGTGTCCGGGTGGTTCGCCAGCCGGGGATCGCTAGAGTCCGACGGGTGACCTCGCCCGACCCGGCCGCCGGCGGCCACCTCGACCGGTCGGCGCTCGGCGCTCGGGTCACCGACCTCTTCCGGGCGCAGGTGACCGACGGCGCCTGGCCGGTCGGCAGCAAGATCCCCGTCGAGGCCGAGCTCGTCGCCTGGTCGGGAGCGGGCCGCAACACGGTGCGCGAGGCGATCGGCTCGCTGGTCCAGGCCGGCCTGTTGCGGCGCGAGCAGGGGCGGGGCACCTTCGTGGTCTCGACCTCGGACGTCAGCGCCTCGATGAGCCGGCGCGCCGCCAGCATCCCCCGGCGAGAGGGTCTGGAGCTCCGGCTCGTCCTCGACGCCGCCGCGGCGCGGATCGCCGCCGGGCGGCGCGACGAGGCCGACGTGACCACCCTGCTCGAGCTCGTCCGGGCGCGGCAGGAGGCCTGGGTCTCGGGGGACGAGGCGGCCCGGGTGCAGGCCGACTCGGCCCTCCACCTGGCCGTCGTCCGGGCCACCCACAACACCCTGCTCGTCGAGGTGTACGCCGGCCTGCTGTCGGTCTTCGAGGAGGTGCTGGTCGACGACGTCGCCTCGGAGACCGACCACCTGGCCCAGCTGCACCAGGACCTGGTGGACGCGATCGTCGCCCAGGACGGGACCGGCGCCGCCGACACCATGTCGGCCCTGCTGCAGCCGATGATCGACGAGCTCGGCTGAGCCTCGCTCAGCTCGCGCCGAGCAGCTGGGTGATCTGCGCGTAGAACTCCGCGGGGTCGCCCGCGAGCGACGCCTTCACCATCGCGGTCCAGTCGTCCACGACGACCTCGATCGCGCCGGCGGCCAGGCCGTCCAGCGAACGGCGCGGCACGTCGCGCGAGTCGATCTTCGGGCCGTCGTACCCGGCCATCATGTCGGTGTCGGCGGCGCCGAGCAGCACGCCCTGGACGAGGGTGCCCTGCGCCGCGAGCTCGAGGCGTACGCCGTTCGTCAGGTTCCACGCGGCGGCCTTGGCGGCGGCGTAGGCGCCGGAGCCGGGGGCGGCGAACCACGAGAGCGCGGACAGGACGTTCACGATCGCGCCGCCCCCGTTCGCGGCCAGGACCGGGCTGAACGTGCGGACCATGTCGAGGGTCCCCCAGAAGTGGGTGTCCATCTCGCGGCGGATGTCGGCCAGGTCGCCCGTGACCAGGCCGGCGCCGGTCGAGATGCCGGCGTTGTTGACGAGCAGGGTGACGTCGTTCGCCTCGGCCGCGGCGGCGACCACCGAGTCGTGGTCGAGCAGGTCGAGCCGCAGCGGGACGACGCGGGGGTCGTCGAAGTCGAGGGTCTCGGGGCGACGGGCGGTGGCGTAGACCCTGCTCGCGCCGCGCTCGAGGAGCTCGAGCACGAACTGGCGGCCGATGCCGCGGTTGGCTCCGGTGACGAGGGCGATCTGGTCGGTGACGTTCATGGGTCCTGGCTTCCTGGCGTGGGTTCTCTCGGGACGACGGGCCGGAATCGGCCCGTCGTGGCGACGCTAGGACCTGACGTCAGTGTGAGGGGCAAGTCGTCGGGTCCACGAAGACCCGGACCGGGTGCGCGGGACGACCGGGCCACGCCCGCAGGACCGCGTCCCGCGTGACGTCGTGGGCGAAGCGGCGGACGCCCAGGCCGGAGGCGCTCGCCCGACGGGCGGCCCGGGCGTCCCAGCCGACGACGGCCCGAGGCCGCCCGTCGTGGTCGACGACCCAGGTCTCGACCGCGGGGTGCTCCGTCGCGGGACCCGCGGTCCACCGGACCTGGGCGACGAACGCGAGGCCGGTCAGGGGGAGGCGGGCGCTCGCCCGCCCGCGCCGTCGTACCACCAGGACGCCGCCGGCGACGACGGTCCGGGCGGGCAGCAGGTCCGTCACGGACCAGCCGAGCGGCAGCGGGACGGCATCGTCGAGGCGCTCGCCGCACAGGAAGCGGGTCAAGCGGTCCGCCGTCTCGTCGTCCGTGCGCGGCGGTCCGTCGTACGACGCCGCGCCGTCGGCGCCGACCGGCTGCCAGTGGCCGCGGATCTCGGCGCGCAGGAGCTCCTCGACGGCGTCCAGCTCGTCGGCGAGGCGCGGCGGTCGGATGAACAGGAACCAGGCGGCCAGGAGGATCGCCGCGCGACGAGCAGGCCGGCGACGCCCCGCCACGGCGTGGAGCAGGCGAGCACGATGCCGAAGCCGGCGAGGACGTAGCCCAGGCGGTGCCCCGTCGACTCGACCGTGACGAGCACCCGGTCGCTCGCGTCGGGCAGGGTCGCCGTCCCGCGCGTGGTCACGACGGTGCCCCCGCCGAGCCCGGACCCGGCGTACTCCTGGACGACGAAGGTCGTCGCGTCCCGGCGCCGGAAGGCGCGCTTCGCCCCCTACGGGCCCGGGGTCGCCGCGTCCCGCTCGTTGTCGAACGCGCGCAGCCGCGCCGCCTCGGCGGCGGTGACGGTGGCGACGTACTCGCGTTTCATGGCTGCACCGTTCCCACGGCGGTCCCGGACCAGACCTCGCCCGGGCGGGTGGTCTTCACTCCGGGCCTGTGTAGGGCCGGCAGCGGCCGGATACCGGACGCCCGACGGCACCACGACAGCGACGGAAGGCGTCATGACCACCTCGGCCCTCGAGCACCACCCGCAGCGAGCGAACGGCGACCAGCGACCTCGGGTGGACGGCGACCTCTTCGCCACCGCCCTGCTCTGGGTCATCCCCGTGGCCGGCACGGTCGCGGCCTTCCTCGGCCTGGGGTAGCGCCGAGCCCCGGCCCCTGGGCTGGGAGGATGACGGCGTGCGTGAGATCCGGCAGAGCCGCAGGCTGCAGAACGTCCGCTACGACGTCCGGGGACCGATCCTGGTGGAGGCCCAGCGCCTGGAGGCCGAGGGCCACCGGATCCTGAAGCTCAACATCGGCAACACCGCGCCGTTCGGCTTCGCGGCGCCGGACGCGATCGTCGCCGACATGGTGCACCACCTGCCGGACGCCCAGGGCTACAGCGACGGGCAGGGCATCTACTCGGCCCGGACCGCGGTCGCCCACTACTACCAGGGCCACGGCCTGAAGGACGTGACGGTCGAGGACGTCTTCATCGGCAACGGCGTCTCGGAGCTGATCACGATGGCGCTGCAGGCGTTCGTCGACCCGGGCAACGAGATCCTGGTGCCGGCGCCGGACTACCCGCTGTGGACCGCCGCGGTCACCCTGGCCGGCGGCACGGCCGTGCACTACGAGTGCGACGAGAGCAACGGCTGGAACCCCGACCTCGCCGACGTCGAGTCGCGGATCACCGAGCACACCCAGGGCCTGGTGATCATCAACCCGAACAACCCGACCGGTGCGGTCTACAGCGAGGACGTCGTCCGCGGCCTGGTCGACATCGCCCGGCGCCACCAGCTGGTGGTCTTCGCGGACGAGATCTACGAGAAGATCCTGTTCGACGACGCGGTCCACCACCACGCGGCGACGTACGGCGGGGCCGACGTGCTGTGCCTGACCTTCAGCGGCCTGTCGAAGGCCTACCGGGTCTGCGGCTACCGCGCCGGCTGGCTGATGATCTCGGGTCCGCGGGAGGTCGCCGCCGACTTCCTCGAGGGCCTGGTGCTGATGGCCAACATGCGCATGTGCGCGAACGTGCCGGCGCAGCACGCCATCCAGACGGCGCTCGGCGGCTACCAGTCCGTCGAGGAGCTGATCGTCCCCGGCGGGCGGTTCTACGAGCAGAGCAAGCTCGCCAGCCGGCTGCTCAACGAGATTCCCGGCGTCAGCAGCGTCGAGCCGCGCGGCGCCCTCTACTGCTTCCCGCGCCTCGACCCGGAGGTCTACCCGATCGAGGACGACGAGTCGTTCGTGATCGAGCTGCTGCGGGCCAAGAAGCTGCTGGTGACGCACGGGACCGGCTTCAACTGGCCGCGGCCCGACCACTTCCGCCTGGTCACGCTGCCGGACGCGCAGGTGCTGGAGGAGGCGATCGGCCGGATCGCGGACTTCCTGGCCACCAAGCGGGCCTGACGCCGCATGACCCGTCCGGGCCATATCGGGACCCCGGACCGGCTTCCTAGGGTGCCGAGATGCGCCCCCGTCTCTCGCCCTCCTTCGTCGTCGCCGTCCTCGCCCTCGTCGTCGCCACCGGCGGCACGGGGTACGCCGCCGGCCTGATCACCTCGCGCCAGATCGCGGACAACACCATCCGCAGCCAGGACATCCGCAACGGCACGGTCACCGGCCGCGACCTGCGCGACCGCTCGGTGACCGGGGCGGACCTCCGGGACGGGAGCGTCACCGGCGCCGACGTACGGGACGGGTCGCTGACCGGCGCCGACCTGGCGGCCGGCTCGGTGCCCCGGTCCCGGTTGGCCATCGCCTGCGCGGCCGGCGAGGAGCACGTCTTCGGCGGTTGCGTACGCCGGGCCGCGTCCGGTCCGTCGAGCTTCCAGGCGGCCGTCGACGACTGCAACCGGCGCGACGGGCGACTCCCGACCACCCTGGAGCTGAGGTGGATCGCCGCGCACGACGAGTACGGCTGGGCCGACGGCAACGTGAGCCAGTACGAGTTCACCGGTGACTACACCGGGTCCATGCCGTTCACGCCGCTCGGCTTCGACCGGGGCGGGAACGTGATCCCGAACTCCAGCGGCCAGTTCTTCTGGCACCACTGCGTCACCGGCTGACGCGGTGCCCGGCGGCTACTGGGCGAGCGCCAGCCGCGGGCCGCTGAGCAGCAGCCGGATCGTGTCGACGGCGACCTGCACGACCTCGTCGGCCAGGTCGGCGCGCGGGCAGACGTAGAGAGCCAGCGGCTCGGCCGTGGGCAGCGCGTCGCAGGGGACCAGCCCGGCGGGGGTCTCGCCCATGGTGGCCATCAGCGCCACGCCGAGCCCGGCGCCGACGGCGGCCTGGACGCCGGCCAGCTGGGTCGCCTCGGCGCCGATCTCGGCCGGTACGCCGTGCTCGCCCAGCGTCCCCAGGGCGCGCTTGCGCAGCTCGCAGGGGCTGGAGAAGGCGACCACGGGAACCGGGTCGGGCGCGGTCGGGACCCGCCAGCCGGGGGCGGCGTACCAGGTCAGTTCGAGCTCGCCGACGTGGACCGCGCGGGGGTCGTCGACCACGTTGAGCAGCAGGGCCAGGTCGACCTGGCCGGCGGCCAGGCCCTCGCGGAGCTGGGTGCCGCGGTCGATCCGGTAGCGGAAGCGGTAGTCGCTGGCCCGTTCGAGAGCGGCCGAGAGGGTCGGGAGCAGGTGCGCGGCGGCGTGCTCGGTCGAGCCGATCAGCACGTCCTGCTGGGCGCCCAGGACGAACCCGCGCAGCGTCTCGTCGTGGAGCTCCAGGATCTGCCGGGCGCGGTCGAGGAGCCGCTCCCCGTCGGCGGTGAAGCGCGAGCCGCGGCCGTGCCGCTCGACCAGCGGCCGACCGACCGCGGCCTCGAGACGTCGTACGTGCTGGCTGACGCCGGCCTGGCTGAGGTGCAGCCGCTCGGCGGCCCGCTGGAAGCCGCCGCAGTCGGCGACCGCGACGAGGCTGCGCAGCGGTCCGATGTCGAGCGAGCGATCCATGTCCATCAGGTTACTACGGTTATTGATCACGTCCGGTGATGGATCGCATCACGAACCGGCGTTGGAGTGGCCGCTCAAACCCGACTAGATTGATAGAGAAAGTTCATTCGAGGTCAGGAAGGGTGCACATGACCGCGACGAGGCAGATCCACCTGGGCGCCGTGCCGTACGGCACCGGGGGTCCGGGTGGCCACACGCTCTGGTTCGACCCCGAGATCCCGGGCGACGCAAGCGTCAACATCGACTGGTTCGTCGAGATGGCCCAGCTGGCCGAGCGCGGGCGGTTCGACCTGGTCTTCATCGTCGACAGCCAGTTCATCACCCCGTTCTCGCCGCCCCACTACCTCAACCGGCTGGAGCCGCTCACGCTGCTGAGCGCGCTCGCGACGCAGACCAGCCGGATCGGCCTGGTCGGCACGGCCACCACGAGCTTCAACAGCCCCTTCAACCTGGCCCGCCGGCTCGGCTCGCTCGACCTGATCAGCCGGGGCCGGGCGGGCTGGAACGTCGTCACCACCGGCGATGCCGGCACGGCCGGCAACTACGGCCTCGACGAGCACTACGACTACGACACCCGCTACGGCCGCGCGAGCGAGTACGTCGAGCTCGCGCGCGCCCTGTGGGACTCCTACGAGGACGACGCCTTCCCGCGCGACCGCGCCACCGGCCGCTTCCTCGACCCCGACAAGCAGCACGTGCTCAATCACGAGGGCACCTACTTCAAGGTCCGCGGACCGCTGAACCTGGAGCGCTCCGCGCAGGGCGGCCCGGTGATCTTCCAGGCCGGCGACTCCGACCAGGGCCGCGACCTGGGCGCCAGCGTGGGGGAGGGCATCTTCACCTTCGCCCCCGACATCCCGAGCGGCCAGGCGTTCTACGACGACATCAAGACCCGTGCCCGCGACAGGTTCGGGCGGAACCCGGACCACCTCGTGGTGATGCCCGGAATCAAGGTCGTCGTCGGCGACACCGACGAGGAGGCCCGCGAGATCGAGGCCGCGAACAACGACCGCGACCACACCTTCGGGGCGGCGCTGCGCGAGTTCGGCCGGCCCTTCGGCTGGCACGACTTCACTCAGTACGACCTGGACGCGCCGTTCCCGGCCGAGGCCCTGGTGCACGGCGAGCGGTCGTTCTACACCCAGGCCAAGGCGATCACCCAGCGCGCCGAGGACCACGGCTGGACGCTGCGCCAGGCCGTCGAGGCCACCCGCGGCTTCCGCAAGAGCGAGTTCGTCGGCTCGGCCGCGACCGTCGCCGACAAGCTCGTCGAGTGGTTCGAGGCCCGCGCCTGCGACGGCTTCAACATCGGCCTCGACCACCCCGCCAACTTCCGCCGGATCGTCGACGAGGTCGTCCCGATCCTGCAGGAGCGCGGCGTCTTCCGCGCCGACTACGACTCCACCCACCTGCGCGGGCATCTCGGGCTGCCCGTGCCTGTCAACCGGCACACCGCCGCCCGCGCGGCGAACCCCGCCTGACAGCCCCGTCCTCCTCCACCCGATCGAAAGGCCGACGCCGCACCATGACGCGCACCCGCACGCCCCTCGCCGCCACCCAGTCCCGCCGGGGCTTCCTCGGCCTCAGCCTCGCCGCGGGCCTGGTCCTCAGCCTCGAAGCCTGCGGGGGCGGCTCGTCCGGCAGCAGCGGCGGCTCCGGCACGAACACCCTGACCTGGGCCTGGCAGCTGCCGACCACCTGGGACCCGGTGACCTCCTCCGCCGGCTCCGACGTCCAGATGCTGGCCCTCGCCTACGACCCGATCACCGCGCTCGACGAGCAGGGCAACGCCGTCCCGTGGCTCGCCGAGTCCTGGGCGTACGACGCCGCCGGCACCACCGTGACCTTCACGCTCCGCTCCGGCCTGAAGTTCAGCGACGGCACCCCGCTGAACGCCGCGGCGGTCGCGAAGTCGATCGAGCGCGGGCGCAGCCAGGACGGGTCGCTGATCGCGCCGCAGATGAAGTCCATCAAGTCGGTCGCCGCCTCCGGCGAGCTCGACGTGGTGATCGAGCTGACCGAGGTCGACTACCAGTACCCGCTGCTCTTCGCCGGGAAGACCGGCATGGTCGTGAACCCGGCTGCGTTCGAGAAGGACGTCGACGCGCTCGCCACCCAGCCCGCGGGCTCGGGACCGTTCGCGGTGACGTCGTACGTCCAGAACGACCACGCGAGCCTGAAGAGGAACCCGAACTTCTTCGCCGCCGACGAGATCACCATCAAGGCGCTCGAGCTCTACCCGCAGCAGGACCCGGCGACCGTGGTCGCCGGCGTGCAGTCGGGGCAGTTCAACCTGGCCCGGATCAGCGGCGCCCAGGTCGAGGCGGCCGAGGCCGCCGGGCTCGACGTCCAGGTCATCGACTCGATGTTCGTCAGCGTGCTCGACGTGAACGCCTCGATGGCGCCGTTCGACGACCCGGCGGTCGTCGAGGCGATGAAGTTCGCCATCGACCGCGAGAAGCTGAAGGAGGTCGTCGGCTTCGGCGTCGGCGACGTCAACTACCAGCCGTTCCCGCCCGGCTACGTGGGCTACAACGAGGAGCTGGCCGACGTCTACGCCTACGACCCCGAGAAGGCCAAGCAGCTGCTCGCCGACGCCGGTCACACCGCGCCGGTCAAGGCGGTCTTCACCAGCTCCGGCCAGTCCGCCCCGGCGGTCGAGCTGATCCAGGCCCAGCTGAAGGACGTCGGCATCGACGCGACCATCGAGACGATCCCGCAGACCCAGCACACCCAGCTCGTCTACCTCGAGCACTCCAAGGCCCTGACGTACGACGGCTTCGCGGGCCGCGAGTCGCCCGTGCAGGCATTCCAGGTGCTGTTCGGCGCCGAGGGCCTGATGAACCCGGCGCGGCAGACCGACCCGAAGCTGGAGGCGCAGCTGGAGAAGGTCAAGCAGACCCCGACCGACAGCCCCGAGTACGCCGGGCTGCTGCAGGAGGCGACCAGGATCGCCGTGACGACCTTCCCGAACACCTTCCTGCAGCTGATGCCGACGATCGTGATCCGCAAGGGCGTCTCCGAGCTGCCGGCGTCGCCGAGCCTGCGCCGCTTCGAGGGCGTGACCGTGTCGTGAGCCTGACCGTGACCGCGCCGGCGACCGAGCCGGCACCCGGCGTGCCGGTCCCGGGCGACGGCGCGGTGCGCGCGGACTCCCGCGCGCGCCGGGCGCTCCCGTTCCTGCGCTCGCTGGCGAGCACGGCCCTCGTGACCGTGACCGTGCTGTTCCTGGCCTCGGTGATCACCTTCGCGCTCGGCGCGCTGAGCGACAGCAACCCGGCCGCCGCCGCGCTCGGCGAGACCGCGACCCAGGCCGACATCGACCGGCTGAACGCCGAGTTCGGCCTGGACCGGCCGCTCGTCGTGCAGTACTTCTCCTGGGTCGGCAACGCGCTCGGCGGCGACCTCGGCCGGTCCTGGTTCACCACGATCCCGGTCTCCGACAGCATCCGGCAGGCGCTGCCGGTCGACCTGTCGATCGCCGCGCTGGCCCTGGTGCTGGCCATCCTCATCGGCGGCGGTGCCGGCATCGGCGCCGCGCTGAGCAACGGTGGGATCTTCGACCGGGCCGTGACGCTGGTCTGCTCGCTGCTCGGCACCCTGCCGCCGTTCGTCATCGGCATGGCGCTGATCGTGGTCTTCGCGGTCAAGCTCCAGGCCCTGCCCGCCGGCGGCTACGTGCCGATCACGGTCGACCCGCTCGAGTGGCTCCGGTTCGCGATCCTGCCCGGGCTCGCGCTGAGCCTCGACGTCGCCGCCTCCATCGCCCGCCAGCTGCGGACCTCGCTGGTCGGCTCGCTGCGGGAGAACTACGCGGTCGGGGCGCAGATGCGCGGCTTCGGCCGCTCCCGGGTCCTCTTCGGCCACGTCCTGCGCAACGCCGCCGGCCCGACGCTGGCGGTCATCGGCCTGGCCATCCCGCTGATCATCGGCGGCGCCGTGATGACCGAGAAGCTCTTCGGCCTGCCCGGCATCGCCCAGCTCGCGCTCCAGTCGGCGGAGAAGGGCGACGTACCCGTCGTGCTCGGGACGCTGCTGGTCACCGCCGTGATCGTGGTCGCGGCCAGCCTCGTCATCAACGTGCTGCAGAAGGCGCTCGACCCGCTGGCCCGGCAGGGCAGCGCGAGGAGGGCGGCCCGATGAGCACCCTGCGCCGTCTCTGGGCCATCCCGACCGCCCGGTTCGCCCTGGTCGTGCTGGCCGGGGTCGCGTTCCTCGCGGTCTTCGGCTCGGCCCTGGCCCCCCACGACCCGCTGAAGCAGTACACCGACCGGGTCCTCGAGGGCCCCAGCGGCGACCACCTGCTTGGCACCGACTACCTCGGCCGCGACGTGCTGAGCCGGCTGATGGCCGGCACCCGGCTGTCGGTGATCGGCGCCGCGGAGGCGGTCGTCATCGGCGCCGTCCTCGGCGTCCCGACCGGCCTGGCCTCGGCCTGGGTGGGCCCGAGGCTGGAGTGGCTGGCCCTGCGGATCAGCGACACCCTGGTCATCCTCCCGTTCACCGTCTTCGCCATCGCCGTCGCCGGCACGCTCGGCAACGGGCTGCAGCAGGCGATGTTCGCGATCGGGGTGCTGATCAGCCCGATCTTCTTCCGGGTCACCCGCGCGGTCGCCCTCGGCCTGCGCACCCAGCAGTACGTCGAGGCCGCCGAGCTGATGGGCGCCTCGCAGTGGTGGACGCTGCGCACCCACATCTGGACCAAGGTGCTCCCCAACGTGGCCGTCACCTCCGCCCAGGCCGCCGGCGCGGCGCTCCTCGTGGTCGCGTCGCTGTCCTTCCTGGGCCTCGGCGTCACGCCGCCCGCGCCGACCTGGGGCGGGATGCTCGCCTCCGACCTCGGCTACCTCACCCAGCAGACCTGGGCGCCGGTCTTCCCCGGCCTGCTGATGATGGCGACCGTCGGGTCCCTCAACCTGCTCGCCGACGCCATCCGCGACGCGACCGGGGCGGGCACCTCCGCGCGCCGGCGCCGCCGTACCCCTGCGACCTCCCGGAAGGAGCGGTCCGATGCCGTCGTCTCCTGAGCGCGTCCTCGACGTCCGCGACCTCCAGGTCTCGGTCGGCGACCACCTGGTCGCCGTCCAGGACGTCTCGTTCCAGATCAGCCGCGGCGAGGCCGTCGGTCTGGTCGGCGAGTCCGGCAGCGGCAAGACGCTGACCTGCCGCGCCGTCCTCGGCCTGCTGCCCACCACCGGCGAGATCGACCACGGCCGGATCGTCCTGGGCGACGGCGCGGACGCCGTCGAGCTGACCGGCGCGCGCCGGTCGACCTGGGACCAGGTCCGCGGGGTCCGCCTCGGCGCGGTATTCCAGGACCCCGCCTCCTACCTCAACCCCTCGCTGACCGTGGGCCACCAGCTCGCCGAGCAGCTGCGGGTCAAGGCCGGGCTGTCCCGCGCCGACGCGCACCGGCGGTCGGTGGAGCTGTTCACCGAGGTCGGCCTGCACGAGCCGGAGTCGGTCTTCCACCAGTACCCGCACGAGCTCTCGGGCGGGATGCTCCAGCGGGTCCTGATCGCCATCTCGGTCTCCTGCGAGCCCGAGCTGCTGATCGCCGACGAGGCCACCACCGCGCTCGACGTGGTCATCCAGGCCGAGATCCTCGAGCTGCTGCGCCGGCTGCGGGAGACCCATGGGCTCTCGCTGCTCCTGGTCACCCACGACCTCGCCGTCGTGGCCGAGACTTGCGAGCGGATCCTCGTGATGTACGGCGGCCAGGTGGTCGAGAGCGGTCCGACCGCGGAGGTGCTGGGCGACCCGCAGCACCCCTACACCCGCGCCCTGATGGACGTCGCGACCATCGGCAACTGGGAGCGCCG
Organism: Nocardioides sp. CCNWLW216; assembly: GCF_037120545.1. Lineage (NCBI taxonomy): Bacteria > Bacillati > Actinomycetota > Actinomycetes > Propionibacteriales > Nocardioidaceae > Nocardioides > Nocardioides sp. CCNWLW216. The sequence continues at coordinate 107,021 of NZ_JBBBBJ010000003.1, read as the reverse complement.
AACCCTCGACGTGATCCCCGGCCAGCCGCCCGCCGCGGGCGAGCGGATGCCGGGCTGCCGCTTCGCCCCGCGCTGCCGGTACGCCGCCGCCGCGTGCGTGGCCGGCCCGGTCCCGCTGGTCGACCTGGAGACCGGCCCCGGACCAGGCCGGTCCGCGCGCTGCGTGCGGCTCGGCGAGGTCCTGACCGAGTCCGTCCTCGAGGAGGTGTCCGCATGACCGCCACCCAGGAGGTGTCCGCCACGGTGGAGTCCACGTCGCCGGTGCCGCCGCTGCTCCGGGTCACCGGGCTGTCGGTGTCCTACGCGCCGCCGCGCAAGGGGGTCAACCTCGGCACCGGCGCCGCGCTGACCGACGCCAGCCTCGAGGTCCGGCCCGGCGAGATCGTCGGCATCGTCGGCGAGACCGGCTCCGGCAAGACCACGCTGGCCCGGGCCACGGTCGGCCTGGTCCGGCCCGCCGCCGGGCGGATCGAGTTCGCGGGCCAGGACATGGGCGGCCTGCGCGGCCGGGCGCTGCGCGACTTCCGCCGGTCCGGGCAGGTGCAGCTGGTCTTCCAGGACCCGCTGCGCTCCCTCGACCCCGACCTGACCATCGGCGACATCGTGCGCGAGCCGCTCGACGTCGCCGGCACGCTGCCGCGCCGCGAGCGGGCCGACCGGGTGGCCGAGTCGCTGCGCCTGGTCGGGCTCGACCCGGAGAGCGTGACCGGCCGCCGGCCGCGCGAGCTCTCCGGCGGCCAGCGCCAGCGGGTCTCGCTGGCCCGGGCCATCTCGACCCGGCCGCAGCTGCTCTTCTGCGACGAGCCGGTCTCGGCCCTCGACGTGTCCAACCGCAACCTCGTGCTGAACCTGCTGGACCGGCTCCGCACCGAGCTCGGCCTCGCGGTCGTGATCATCGCCCACGACCTGAGCTCGCTGGCCGGCATCGCCGACCGGGTCGCGGTCTTCTACCGCAGCCGGGTGGTCGAGCAGGGCCCGGTGCAGGCCGTCCTCGGCCGGCCCGCGCACCCCTACACGGGACTGCTGACCGCCTCGGCGCCGAGCGTCGTACGGGTCGACCGGCTCCGGCCCGAGCAGCTGCGCCCCGAGCCGGGCGGCCGCGAGTGGCCGGCCCACGGCGTCTGCGTCTTCGCCCCCCGCTGCCGCTTCGCGCACGACGCGTGCGCCGAGCAGCCCGACCCGGTGCCGCTGGACGGCGAGCGCGAGGCGGCCTGCCACGTCGCCGGCCGCTGGCGCGAGCAGCTCACCTCCGACGACACCACCCCGACCCGAGAGAAGGACACCCCATGAGCACCAGCTACGACGACGTCGAGATCCTCGGCATGATCGGCACCGCCGACGGCTCCGAGATCCGGCCCGCGAGCGGCCCGGTCATCGACGCCGACTACACCGCGCGGTTCGCGCAGGCCCACGAGGAGGGCGGCTTCGACCGGGTCCTGATCGGCTACGGCTCGGGCTGGTCCGAGGGCACCCAGGTCGCGGCGTACGCCGCCGCCCACACCGAGCGGCTCGGCCTGCTGGTCGCCCACCGGCCCGGCGTCGTGCACCCGACGCTAGCGTCGCGGACCTTCACGACCCTCGACCACTTCAGCAAGGGACGGGTGGCGCTCAACATCGTCACCGGCAGCAGCAACGTCGAGCAGCGCCGCGAGGGCGACTACGTCCCGCACGACGAGCGCTACGCCCGCACCGACGAGTACCTCCAGATCCTCCGCGGCGCCTGGGACACCCCCGGCCCGCGCGACTTCGACGGCACCTACTACCGCTTCGAGGGCTTCACCCCCCAGGTGATGCCGTACGACGGCCGCCACCTCGAGCTGTTCTTCGGCGGCAGCTCGGTCCCGGCGTACTCCGTCGGTGCGAAGCACGCGGACACCTACATGCTCTGGGGCGAGCCGCTCGCCGGGACCTCCGAGCAGATCGCCACCATCGAGGCCGAGGCCGCGAAGGCCGGCCGGGCCCGCCGCCCGCGGGTGTCGGTGTCGCTGCGCCCGATCCTCGGCCGCACCGACGCCGAGGCGTGGGAGCGCGCGCACGGCATCCTCGACACCATCAACGGCGTCGTCGGCGCGCACTTCAAGGAGCGGGTCGGCCAGCTGCACCCGCCGGGCAAGGGCCCCGAGAACGCCGGCTCGCAGCGGCTGCTGGCCGTGGCCGAGCAGGGCGACCTGCACGACCGCTGCCTGTGGACGCCCACGTCCAAGGCGGTCGGCGGCGGCGGCAACTCCACCGCCCTGGTCGGCTCGCCCGAGACGGTCGCGGCCGCGCTGGTCGACTATGTCGAGATCGGCGTGAACACCATCCTGATCCGCGGCTACGACCCGCTCCAGGACGCGATCGACTACGGCCGCGACCTGCTGCCGCTGGTCCGCCAGGAGCTGGCCCACCGGGCCACGACCGCGCGTGCCTCCTGAGGCTCCCCTGGCCGGCGTCCGGGTCGTCGAGCTGGCCCACGTCGCGGCCGGGCCGTTCGCCGGGATGCTCCTGGCCGACCTGGGTGCCGACGTGGTCAAGGTCGAGCCGCCCACGGGTGACCAGATGCGGGCCTGGCCGCCCTTCGCCCGTGACGACGCGGGCGACTCGTTCAGCCACAACTTCGCCTCGGTCAACCGCAACAAGCGCAGCGTGGTCGCGGACCTGAAGGACCCCGACCAGCTGGCCTCCGTGCGCGCGCTGGTCGCGGCCGCGGACGTGGTGGTCGAGAACTACCGCCCGGGCGTGCTCGACCGCCTCGGCCTCGGGTACGACGAGGTCGCGGCCGGGCACCGCGGCCTGGTCTACGCGTCGATCTCGGGCTACGGGCTGACCAGCCCCTACGTCAACGACGGCGCCTACGACGTCGTCGTCCAGGGCATGTCCGGGCTGATGAGCGTGACCGGCGAGCCCGACGGCGGACCGGTCAAGGCGGGGGTGCCGGTGGGCGACTTCACCGCGGGCCTCTACGCCGCCTACACGATCGCGGCGATGCTGCCGCAGGTCCGCGGCTCCGGCGTCTCGGTGCGCCTCGACGTTCCCATGCTCGACTGCCTGCTCGGGGTCTCCGCGCTGCAGACCAGCGAGTACTGGGGCTCCGGCCGCGAGCCCGGCCGGCTCGGGACCGCGCACCCGCGCAACGCGCCGTACCAGGGGTTCTCGGCGGCGGACGGCGACTTCACCGTGGCCGCCGGCAACGACCGGCTGTGGGCGGCCGTGGCCGACGTGGTCGGGCGGCCCGAGCTCGCGACCGACCCGCGCTTCGTCACCCAGGCCGACCGGGTGGCCCACCAGCGCGAGCTGGCCGGGCTGCTGCAGGAGCGGTTCGCCGAGGAGAAGCGCGACCACTGGCTCACCGAGCTGCGCGCCCGCGGGGTGCCCAGCGGCCCGGTCAACACCTTCGGCGAGGTGCTCGCCGACCCGCACGTCGAGGCCACCGGCCTCGTGGGCCGGGTCGAGGTGCCGGTCGCCGGGGAGGTGCCGACCGTGGTCTACCCGGTCCGGATCTCCGGCCTCGGGCCGCGGCTCGACCGTGGCGCCCCGGCGCTGGGCGGCCATCCCGAGGTGCACGCCGAGTGGGTGCCCGCGTGAGTGTGCGACTCGACCGCGGCGACGTCTGGACGGCGACCCTGGACCGCCCCGAGCGGGCCAACGCGCTCTCGGCGGAGCTCGTCGAGGAGCTGCACGCCGTCCTCGACGAGGCCGAGGCCGCCCGCCCGCGGGCGCTGGTGCTGCGCGGCAACGCCCGGCACTTCGCCGCCGGCTTCGACCTCGGCGGGCTCGGGACGGAGACCGACGCGTCGCTGGCCCTGCGCTTCCTGCGCGTCGGGCTGCTGCTGGAGCGACTGCTGGCCGCGCCGTACCCGACGGTCGCGGTGGCCGAGGGCGCGGCGATCGGGGCGGGCGCCGACCTGGTGCTGGCCTGCGACCACCGGCTGGTCGACCCGGCGGTCACGCTGCGCTTCCCGGGCTCGGCCTTCGGCGTCGCCCTCGGCGTCGTACGACGGGCCGCGCTGGGCGACCGGCTCGTCACCGGCGTCCCCGCCGACCTGCCCGCGGTCCTGGCCGGACCGTCACCGACCCGCCCACCCCACGACGCCGACGCCGAGCTGGCCGCGCTGGCCCGCTCGGTCGCCGCTCCCGGTCTCCGTGACCGGATCGCCGCCTACGCCGACCGCACCCTCACGAAGGAGCCAGCATGAGCACCCAGACCGTCCCCGGGATCGCGACCTTCGCCGACACCGTCGCGGGTCTCGTCGCCGAGGGCCTCGACGAGCGGACCCTGACCGCCCGGATCCGCGACGAGCTGGAGGCCGCTCTGGCCGCCGGCCTGGAGCTGCCGGAGGAGGTGACCCGGCCCGACCCGGTGCGCTACGTGATGTATCCGCTGCACGTCGCCGCCGACGGCGGCTTCTCGATCGCCAGCGCGGTCTGGGACGTCGGCCAGGGCACGCCCGTGCACGGCCACGAGACCTGGGGCGTCGTCGGCATCCACAGCGGGGTCGAGGTCGAGACCCGCTACGAGAAGCCGGCGGAGCCCGACGTACCCCTGGTGCGGGAGGGGACCGACGAGTGGACCGCCGGCCAGGTCACCGTCTGCTGCACCACCGACGACGACGTCCACCAGGTCCGCTGCGGGGGTGACCGGCCGGTGGTCGGCATCCACGTGTACGGCGCCGACATCGGCACCCTGCCGCGCCGCGGCTACGACCCCGACACCGGCGCGGTGCACTGGTTCACCTCGCGCTGGGCCGACCACCACGACACAGGAGCCTGAAGATGACTGTCACCACCTGGGACGAGCCCACCGGCGCGACGCCGCGCGGCACCCTGATCGTGCTGCCCGGCCGCGGCGAGACCGACGCGTCGTATCAGCGCTTCGGCAAGCGGCTGTCGGCCGACGCCTACCGGGTCCGCCTGGTGCCCGTCGACCTCGACGACCTCGAGGGCACCCGCACGCAGGTCGAGAAGCTGATCGCCGACGAGTCGCTGCCGTCGCCGAAGGTGCTCGTCGGCACCGACTCCGGCGCCACCCTGGCCGCGACCCTGGTCGGCGAGGTGGACGCCGACGCGGCCGTGGTCGCCGGCCTGGCGCTGCCCGGCTCGACCGGCGGCGCGACCTGGGAGGACGAGGTCGACGCGCGGACGGCGTGTCCGGTGCACCGCTCGGTCCTCGACGCCGACCCCGACTTCGAGCGCGGCGCGCTGACCCGGCCGCTGCCCTGGGACGCGCTCGAGCTGACCGCGCCCGACAAGCCGGTGCTGGTGGTGCACGGCTCGACCGACCGGATCACGCCCGCCGACGACGCGGTGGCGCCGTACGTCGACGCGCCGCAGGCGCGGGTCTGGCTGGTCCAGGGCGGTCGCCACGACGTCCTCAACGACGCCTCGCACCGCTCGGTCGCGGCCACCGTCGTGCTGTTCCTGGAGTCGCTGAAGCTCGGCCGCGACCTGCCGCCCGTGCTGGTCCCCGTGGCGGCCGGCCGATGACCACCACCGCCGTGGTGGTCGGCAACCCCAAGCCGCAGAGCCGCACGCTCGCGGCCGCCACCCACGTCGCCCGCGAGCTCAGCGGCGCCGAGCCCGACCTGGTCGTCGACCTGGCCACCCTCGGTGCGGCGGTCCTGGACTGGTCCGACCCGACCGTCGCCGCCCTGGTGAAGCAGGTGGGCGCGGCCGACCTGGTGGTGGTGGCCAGCCCGACGTACAAGGGCGCCTACACCGGGCTGCTCAAGCTGTTCCTCGACCGGTTCGCCGGCGGGACGGGCCTGTCGGGCGTCGCCGTACCCCTGATGCTGGGCGGGAGCCCGGCCCACGCGCTCGCGCCGGAGCTGCTGCTGCGGCCGGTGCTCACGGAGATCGGCGGCACCGTCCCCGGCCGGGGCCTCTACGTCGTGGACGCCCAGCACGACGACCCCGCCGCGTACGCCGACTGGCTCGCCGCCACGGCGCCCGTCGTGACCGCCCTCCTGAACGGAGCCGCATGAGCCTCACGACCAACCAGGACCTCGACCCCAGCGCCCTGCGCGAGGCCTTCGGGATCTTTCCCAGCGGCGTCGTCGCGCTCGCGGCCGAGGTCGACGGCCGGCCCGTCGGCCTCGCGGCCAGCTCGTTCACCTCGGTGAGCCTGGACCCGCCGCTGGTGTCGGTGAACCTGGCCAACACCTCCAAGACCTGGCCCGACCTGCGCCGGTCGTCGCACCTGGGCGTGACCGTGCTCGCCGAGCACCACGCCTCGGTCTGCCGCGCGCTCGCCGGGCCGGTCGACCGGCGTTTCGACGACCTCGCCTACACCGTCAGCCCGGACGGCGCGGTCACCCTCGACGAGGGCCTGGCCCGCTTCGACTGCACGGTCTACCGCGAGGTCGAGGCCGGCGACCACGTCCTGGTCCTGCTGGAGCTGCACGCCGTCGAGCACGAGGGCGCGGTCGGCAGCCCGCTGGTCTTCCACCGCAGCGGGTTCGGCACGTTCCTCGACCACCAGGACGGGGGCGCCGCGCGCCGTTGACGGCGCTGGTGACCTGAGTCATACGGAAGGCTGTACGTCGGTATACCGAATACCTTATGGTGTTGTCCGCATCACACCCATCCCACCGGGACAGAACGGCGGCAGCACCCTCCATGACCCACGACCACCTGCTCCTCCTGCACACCGCGATCACGATCGTCGGCATCATCGCGCTGATCGTGGTGCTGAAGATCCACCCGGTGTACTCGCTGCTGGCCGGCGTGCTCTACCTCGGTATCGCCAGCGGGCTCGGCCTCGACGACACCCTGAGCACCCTGACGACGGGCTTCGGCGAGATCCTGGCCGAGATCGGCCTGCTCATCGCCTTCGGCGTCACCCTCGGTACGGCGATGCACGAGCTCGGCGCGATCGACCGGATCGTGCGCGGGCTGATGCGCATCTTCGGGCCGCGGAAGTCGCCGTACGCCCTCGGGGTGACCGCGGGGACCGCCCTGCAGGCGATCTTCGCCGACGTGATGCTGGTCGTCACCGCCCCGGTCGCCCGCGGCCTGGCCCGCACCTCCGGCCCGAACGGCATCCCGCGGGTCGCCTCGGCGCTGGTCGCCGGCATCCTGGTCGGTCTGACCATGATGGTGCCGAGCGTCGGCTCGCTGGCCCTGGCCGGCGTCATCGACATCCCGCTGTGGCGCTACCTGATCTTCGGCGGCATCGCCGGCGCGGTGACCATCCTGGTCACCGTCTTCGTGATGACGGTGCTGATCGAGCGCACGCCGTTCTGGAAGCCCGAGACCGACGAGGACCGCGCGACCTTCGACGCGCTCGACGGCCTCGACGGGACCGGTGCGGGCACGGCCGCCGTGGCGACCGAGCAGGTCCAGGAGGGCCGCCGGGTGCCGCTGCTGCTGGCCGTCTCGCCGGTCATCGTCTCGCTGGTGCTGGTCGCCGCCGGCTCGATCACCGACGTCTTCGACGTCGAGAACGCCGTGCTCGCCTTCCTGGCGGCGCCCACGATCGCGCTGCTGATCGGCTCGTTCAGCGCGATCATGCTGGTCCGCTTCTACCGCGGCCAGGACGGCGTCGGCCGGGCGCTCGGCACCAGCTTCTCCTCGCTCGGCGAGGTGCTGGTGCTGACCGGCCTCGGCGGCGCGCTCGCCGGCCTGGTCCGCGCGACCGGCCTCGGCGACGTGCTCGGCGACTTCTTCGCCTCCAGCTCCGGTCCGCCGATCCTGCTGGCCTGGCTGATCGCCGTCGTGCTGCACGTGGCCATCGGCTCGGTCAGCGTCGCCGCGATCACCGCGGCCGGCATCCTGGCGCCGGTGGCGGAGAGCTCGGGCATCGACCCGATGCTCATCGCGCTGGCCGCCGCCGCGGGCGCGCTCTTCCTGATGACCGTGCACAGCAACTTCTTCTGGATGGCCAAGAACCTGCTGGGGATGACCACGAGCGGCGCCGTCAAGACCGTCGGTACGTCGACCTCCGTGGCCTCCGTCGTCGGCCTCGGCGTGGTGCTGCTGATGAGCCTGGTGCTCTAGTGGTCGAGCTCCTGGAGGCGGGCGAGCCACGCGTCCGACTCGGGCGAGCCGCCGCCGAGCTGTTCGACGGCGGGCAGGAAGCTGCGGTGGCCGTGGCTGGCGAACGCCTCCAGCGCGGCGTCGAGGTCGCCGGCCTCGAGCACGTCGACCAGCACCCGGTGCCGGGCGGCGTTGCCGGCCGGCGACTCCTGGGTGCGGCTGGCGACGTTGAGGCTCATGCACAGCTCCATCTGCAGCTGCAGGCTCCGGTACGTCGCGAGCAGCCGCTCGTGGTGGGCCAGCGCGACCACGGCCTGGTGGAAGCGCAGGCCCAGCGAGACCAGGGTCGCGCCCCCGTCGCCCTGCTCGCCGGCCCGCTCGAAGTCGGCCAGCGCGGACCGCACCGGCTCCAGCCGGTCCGGGTCGGCCAGCGGCAGGGCCAGTCGCAGCGCCATCGCCTCGAGGTCGTCGCGCAGCGTGACCAGCTCGTAGACGTCGTGGCGGGTCAGCTCGCGCACGACCATCCCGCGCCGCGGGTGCGAGACGACCAGGCCCTCGTGGTGCAGGTCCTTCAGCGCCTCGCGGATCGGCGGGCGGGAGACGCCCAGCTGCTCGGTGAGCCGGGCCTCGACCAGCCGGTCGCCGGGCGCCAGCTCCCCGCCCAGGATCATCGCCCGGATCGCGTCGGACGCCAGCTGGGCCATGCTCGGCGGGGCGACGAGACGCCGGTCCGCGGTGGGCTCCATGGGCCGAACCCTAGCGGGTGACGGTCAGCACGTAGTTTGCGTACGGTATACCGAGTACCAACTCAGGAGGATCATGAACGCCCAGGCTCCCGGACCGCTCGCCGACGTACTGGTCGTCGAGGTCGGCTCCTTCATCGCGGCGCCGTACGCCGCCACCCAGCTCGCCGACCTCGGCGCCCGGGTGGTGAAGGTCGAGACGCCGGGGACGGGTGACTTCGTGCGCGGCAACGCGCCGTTCGTCGGGGGCGAGAGCTCGTCGTTCGTCCGGCTCAACCGCAACAAGGAGTCGGTCGAGCTGGACCTGAAGTCCGAGGCCGGGCGCGACGCGTTCCGCGCGCTCGTACGACGCGCCGACGTGCTGGTGGAGAACCTCCGCCCGGGCGCGATGCGCCGGATGGGCCTGGGGTACGACGACCTGGCGCCCGAGAACCCGCGCCTGGTCTACGCCTCGGCCTCCGGCTGGGGCCAGGACGGCCCGCTGGCCGACCGGCCCGGCCTCGACATCATGGCCCAGGCCCGCTCCGGGCTGATGAGCGTGACCGGCTTCCCGGACGCCGGTCCGGCCAAGGTGGGCGTGCCGATCTGCGACCTGATGTGCGCCATGTACGTCGCCCTCGGCGTCACCGCCGCGCTCCGCGAGCGGGACCGCTCGGGGCAGGGCCAGCACCTCGACGTCTCCCTCTACGAGTCCGGCGTCTCGCTCGGGGTGTGGGAGGCCGGCCGCTACTTCGGCGACGGCACCGTCCCCGGTCCGCAGGGCTCGGCCCACCAGAGCCAGGCGCCGTACCAGGCGGTCGTCACCGCCGACGGCCACGTCACCGTCGGGGCCAACACCCCGGGCCTGTGGCTCCGGTTCTGCGCGGCCCTCGGCCTGGACGCGCTGCCGGAGGACCCCCGCTTCGCCGACAACGCCGGTCGGATGACCCACCGCGACGCGCTGATCACCGCGATCGAGGCGGTGACCGCGACGCTCCCGACCGACCGGGTCGTCGAGATCCTGGACGAGGCCGGCGTCCCGTGCGCGCCGATCCAGACCTACGACCAGGTCTTCGCCGACCCGGCCCTGGCCGCCCGCGACTTCTTCTGGGACGCCGAGCACCCGACCCTCGGCCCGGTCCGGCAGATCGGCTCGCCGATGCGCTTCTCGCGTACGCCGGTGCGCCGGGACGGGGCCGGTCCGCTGCTGGGCGACAGCACCGACGCCGTCCTGGCCGAGCTGGAGGAGGCCCGATGAGCGAGCTGCTGACCGAGCTGGACGGCCCCGTCCTGCGGGTGACGTTCAACCGCCCGGAGGCGCGCAACGCGATGACCTTCGGCATGTACGAGGGCCTGGTCGCGGCCTGCGAGCGGGCCGACGCGGACGACGCCGTCCGCGTGGTGGTGCTGCGGGGGGCCGGCGGCGCCGCGTTCGTGGCCGGCACCGACATCCGCCAGTTCGCGGGCTTCGACGGCCCGCGGGGCGTGGCCTACGAGCAGGAGATCGACGCGACCATCGGGCGGCTGCTCGCCGTACGGGTGCCGGTGGTGGCCGCGGTCGACGGGTTCTGCATCGGCGGGGGCCTGGCCATCGCGGCCGCCGCCGACGTCCGGGTCGCGCACCCCGGGTCGCGGTTCGGCTACCCGATCGCCCGCACCCTCGGCAACACGCTCTCCGCCGCCAGCTATGCGCTGACCATGCGGCACTTCGGGCACGCGCGGACCATCGACATGATCCTGACCGCCCGGCTCCTCGACGCCGAGCAGGCCCGCGAGGCCGGGTTCGTGAGCCGCATCGCCGAGGACGTCACCGCCGAGACCGCGTCCGTCGTCAAGCGGATCCTCGGCCACGCGCCGCTCACCATGGCGGCCGGCAAGGAGATCCTGCGACGCTTGCACGCGGCGGCCGGCACCGTCGACGCCGACGACGTGATCGCCCAGGTCTACGGCTCGGCGGACTTCGCGGCCGGCGCGGCCGCCTTCACCAGCAAGACCACCCCCACCTGGAGCGGACAGTGACAGCACCTCTGGACGGCCCCCTCGACGGCATCGTCGTCCTCGACCTGACCCAGGCCCTGGCCGGGCCGCACGCCACGATGATCCTCGGCGACCTCGGCGCGCGGGTGATCAAGGTCGAGCGCGCCGCGGGCGACGACAGCCGTGCCTGGGGCCCGCCGTGGGTCGGCGAGGACAAGCACCGGGTCAGCACCTACTTCCTCTCGGCCAACCGCAACAAGGAGTCGGTGGTCCTCGACCTCAAGGCCGAGGCCGACCTCGACGTGCTCTGGCAGCTGGTCGACGCGGCCGACGTGCTGGTCGAGAACTTCCGGCCCGGCGTCCTCGACCGGATGGGCCTGACCGTCGAGGCGCTGCACGCGCGCAACCCGCGGCTGGTGGTCTGCTCGATCAGCGGCTTCGGCCACGACGGGCCGGAGGGCGGCCGTCCCGGCTACGACCAGATCGCCCAGGGCGAGGCCGGGCTGATGAGCCTGACCGGGCCCGGACCGGACGAGCCCACCAAGGTCGGCGTGCCCATCGGCGACCTGCTCGCCGGCCTGCACGCGGTCTACGGGATCCTCGCCGCGCTGCACGCGCGGCACACGACCGGGCGCGGCGACGTCGTACGGACCTCGCTGCTGTCGTCGCTGGTCGGGGTGCACGCCTACCAGGGCACCCGCTACACCGTGGCCGGCCAGGTCCCGCGGGCCCAGGGCAACCACCACCCGTCCATCGCGCCGTACGGTGCCTTCGCCTGCTCCGACGGCATGCTCCAGATCGCCGCGGCCAACGACTCGCTCTGGCGTCGTACGGCGGCGGTGGCGGGCGTCGACGCCGACGACCCGCGCTTCGCCACGAACGGCTCGCGGGTCGAGCACCGCGACGAGCTGATCGCGCTGCTCGAGGCGGCCTTCGCCGACCGCACCCGCGACGACCTGCTGGCCGCGCTCGACGAGGCCGGGGTCCCGTCCGGTGCGATCCGCACCCTGGACGAGGTCTACACCTCGCCGCAGGTCCGCTCGCAGGGGCTGCTGCTCGACGTCGAGCACCCCGCCCTCGGCGCGCTCCAGTTGCCCGGACCGCCGGTGCGCTTCGACAGCCACGCCCGCGCCGACCACGCCGCCCCGCCGAGCCTGGGCGCCGACGGACCCTCGGTCCTGGCCTGGCTGGCCTCGCGGAGCGAGTCGTGAGCGCGCGGCGGGTGGCCTGGGCCGGCCGGCTCCCGGAGGTCGACCCCACCGCCTGGATCGCCGACGACGTGACCCTGGTCGGCGCCACGACGATCGGGGCCGGCGCCTCGGTCTGGTACGCGTCCGTCGTACGCGCCGACGGCGACGCGATCACCGTGGGGGAGCGGAGCAACATCCAGGACGGCTGCGTCATGCACGCCGACCCCGGCTTCCCGCTGGCCATCGGGTCCGGCGTCAGCGTCGGCCACCGCGCGGTGCTGCACGGCTGCACGGTCGAGGACGACGTCCTGGTCGGCATGGGCGCCGTGGTCATGAACGGCGCCGTCATCGGGACCGGGTCGCTGGTCGCGGCCGGCGCCGTCGTCCTGGAGGGGACGGTCGTCCCGCCCGGCTCGCTGGTCGCCGGGCTGCCCGCGAAGGTGCGTCGTACGACGACCGAGGAGGAGCGGGCCGGCATCCGCTTCAACGCCGACGGGTACGCCGAGCTGGCCCGGGTCCACCACGCCGGCTGACCGCCCGCGCGGGGCCCGCGAGAGAATGGCGGTCCGCACGTCCCCTGCTCGAGGAGCCAGCCACGATGTCCCAGGTCACCGCCACCACCGAGGCGACCCTGCCCGCCACGCCCGAGGCCGCGCTGGTCGCGCTGGCCGACTACGTCGACACCCGGCCGGCCATCCTCACCGACCGCTACACCGACTACGCGGTGCAGAGCGGCGGCGTCGGCGACGGCACGGTCGTCACCTGGCGGCTGCACGCGACCGAGAAGCGGGTCCGCCACGTCGTCGCCGACGTGACGACCGACGCCACCAGCGTCACCGAGACCGACCGCAACTCCTCCCTCGTCACCCGCTACGTCGTGAGCCCGGCCGGCGACGGCAGCCGCGTGGTCGTCACGACCACCTGGGACGGCGCCGGCGGCATCGGCGGCTTCTTCGAGCGGACCTTCGCCCCCAAGGGCCTCGCCCGCATCCACGACGGGGTGCTGGCCAACCTGGCCCAGCGGCTGGCCTGAGCGCGCTCAGCGCTCCGGGACGAGGTCCTGGGTGCCGAGCACGCGGAGCAGCTCCAGCTGCTCGACCGAGGCGGTGCCCGGGACCGGCGTGAACCACAGCAGCCGCTGCCGGCCGTCGTCGCTGAGCAGGGTCAGGCAGTTGACCTCGACCACGCCGAGCCCGGGGTGCACGAGCCGCTTGCGCTCGGCCCGTCGTACGGCGACGTCGTGCTGCTCCCACAGGGTGCGGAACTCCTCCGACCGGGCGAGCAGCTCGTCGACCAGCGTCGTGGCCTCCTCGTCGCGCGGCCCGCGCCGGGCGACGGCCGCGCGCAGGTCGGCCACGAACGACGCCGCGTGCCGGTCGTGGTCGTCGGTCGGATAGAGCCCCCGCGACGCCGGGTCGGTGAACCAGCGCCACACGAAGCTGGCCTCCGGCCCGCGCAGGTGGCTCTCGGACCCGACCAGCGCGGCCGCGAGCGGGTTCTGGACGAGGGTCACGTGCAGGTCGGTGATCACCTGCGCCGGCGTACCGGCCAGGCGGTCGAGGAGGTCCAGCAGCCCCGGGTGGACGTGGGCCGCGGCCCCGCCGTCGGCCGGCAGCGCCCGCCCGGCAAGGTGGTAGAGGTGGTCGCGCTCGTCACGCGACAGCCGCAGCGCCCGGGCCAGCGCGGCGAGCATCTGCTCGGACGGCTGGACGCCGGACCCGCGCTCGATCTCGATGTAGTACTCGACCGACGCGCCCGCCAGCACCGCGACCTCGTCGCGCCGCAGGCCCGGCACCCGGCGCCGGGGCCCGGTCGGCAGCCCGACGTCGGCGGGCCGGATCCGGTCGCGCCGCGACTTCACGAAGGCGCCGAGCTCGCTGAGGTCCACGCCCCCAGTGTCCTCCGGCCCGGTGCGCTGAGGGAGGGGGTGGCGTCCCCCCGGTGAGCACACTCTGGTTCCGCCCCGCCGCGGCGAGGACGGTGGAGCCATGAACACGAACCGAGTAGCCATCGTCACCGGCGGCTCACGCGGCATCGGCCGCGCCGTCGCCCTCCACCTCGCCGCCGCCGGCCACCCCGTGGTCCTCGCCTACGCCGGCAACACCGCCGCCGCCGAGGCGACGGTCGCCGACATCGCGGCGGCCGGCGGCCGGGCGACCGCCGTACGGGCCGACGTCGCCGACGAGCACGCTGTCGCCGCCCTCTTCGACACCACCGAGGAGCAGTACGGCGGCGTCGACGTCGTCGTCCACGCAGCGGGCCGGATGCACCTGTCCCCGATCGCCGACCTGGACCTCGACGAGCTCGACGCGATGCACCGCACCAACATCCGCGGCACCGTCGTCGTCGCCCAGCAGGCCGCCCGCCGCCTCCGCCCCGGCGGCGCCCTCGTCACCTTCTCCACCTCCCAGGTCGAGCTCCGGCACCCGACGTACGGCGCCTACATCGCCTCCAAGTCCGCCGTCGAGGGCCTCACCCTCGTCCTCGCCCGCGAGCTCCGCGGCCGCGACGTCACCGTGAACGCCGTCGCCCCCGGCCCCACCGCCACCGACCTCTTCCTGGACGGCAAGGACGACGCCACCCTCGACCGGCTCGCGAAGCTCGCTCCGCTGGAGCGGATCGGTAGGCCGGAGGAGGTGGCCGAGGTGGTCGGCTTCCTGGCCTCGCCTGCTGGGCATTGGGTCAACGGGCAGGTAGTCCGGGCCAACGGCGGGATCGCCTGAAGCCAGCTTCTTTCGTGTCCGACGGCGTTCGTGCACCCGGTCTTGATGGCGATGGATTGGCCGCTCACATGTATGTAGCGAGGTGGGTCCGGTCGCAGCCAGAACTGGGCCGGGGGGCCATCACCCTGGCCCGTACTTGCCTTCCATCCATGCGACTACGTCGAACACCCGCAACGCCGAGACTTCGTCGGGCAGATCGGCGTCATGGCGTAACCGCAGCAGCCGCTCGTGCAACTCGGGTGAGGAGCTGAGCAGCGCTCGAAGTGGTTCCCACAGTTGGGTCGAGCCAACAACCTCCGCCACGACGGAGTCGTAGATCGGCCTCAATTTTGGTCGCTTGCGGGCAAGTAGCTTGCTCGCGGTCGTGGCTCCAACGCCGGGAAGACTCATCAACTCTTTCCAAAGTTGCCAACCTGCCCAGTCGTCGCCCCAGGCCTCGCTCTCTTCAATGAGATCGCGATCTTCGCCAAGTTGATCAAGGAGTTCCTGGAAGGTGTGTGCCCGCGAGTCGAGCAGCTGGATCGCAGCACGGGCGGGGACGTCCACTGAAAGGAACGTGACTGCGACGAGATCGTCCGCGGTGAAGCGGTGACGGTCGGCCCATCTGGTCCCGGAGCTGTCCCAGGCGTCGAAGCGTGAGCCGGTGAAGGGACTCGGGCGTGAGTACGCCCCCGTCCCGTAGTAGCGGGAGAGGACCGCTCGGGCACGGCGACCGTCGGAGTCCTGAAGGAGTTCGGGCAGTCGCATCACGCCAGGATGGCGTGTAGCTAGCAAGGCGTCGGGTGTTCTTGGCGGGTTGTCTAGAGCGCGAGCGGCAGTCCAGGAGGTCGTCCGTCGAGACTGGAGCAATCGCGGCGGAAAGACGTGTCCGCTTCTCGGAGCAGTTCGCCGGCCGGGCTACTCGTGTGCGCATTGGAGGACCGAAGTATCGGAGTGATGCGGGGCCGGGCAAGTGAGTAGGCGAGGCAGCGCTCGGTTGAGGACCGCTCGGCAACGCGCCGCATGGGAACATGCAGTCCCCTGGCGTAGGAGCTCATATGTCTGATTGGACGTCTACCGCTTCTGTTCTGATTGCGGCTGGTGGTCTCGCGTATACCGGGAGCCAGTTCCAACTGCTGACTCGGGACAGGAAGAAGGAGAGAAAACTCGGGATTGAAGGCGTTTGCGTGTCGTGGTTTCCCGAGCACAATCCCCGGCGGGACGAGGTGCTGAGCGACGGAACAGCGGTTTGGAAGTACGTCTTTTCCGTCTACAACCCTGGCCAATTTCCGATTAGTCAGGTGGAGGTCGACATCCACTTCGCCATGGACGTCCGGCGCGTTCGGGGACAGCATCTCGATGACGCGTCTCACACATTGCGGCTCAGACAGCCCGTCATCGCAGGTGGAGCCACCCGGCCTTGGAACCGCTACCTGCGGATCGACTATGCGGCCGCTAGCCGTTTGCGCGAGACTATCGCGGCAGTCACCTTCATCGACTCCGAGGGTAAGCATCACGAGAACACTTGGCCCAAACAGCTGGCTGGCAGGGACTGACGCGACGGAATGGGGCAGGTCAACCTGTCTGGTCCGCACGGCTGTCCAAACGGGCCGCGGCATGCCTTTCACCCTGCATGCGGCTACATCCAGGGGGCGAGGTAGCCGGTGCACTCGGCCGGCTTGGTTGTGGTGTACAGCGAGGACACGTCAACCAAGACGCGGCCCGATGCGGGAATCAGTTCTGGGTATTCTCCGGCACCGCCGACGATCTCCCCGGCCTTGTTCGTGCACACCACCTGAAACGACGCCCCATCCAGCGGCCCACTAGTCGGGTTCGTGACTTCGAACCGCGCGCCGTAGGAGTCGGAGTACTCCGGTTGGTAAATCTTGCCGGGGAACGTGCCCCAGTCCTCAGATGTCTGGTCGTCGAAGGTTCCCTCGTCCTCGACCAGGACCGTGGCCTCGACGGCTGCGGGCTTCTTCCCCTTCGGCACCTCGACCTGGGTTGCTACCGGGAGCACCTGTCCTGGCCAGCTGAAGTGAGAGACCTGGGAGCCGCTTGCAAGTAGCTCGCCGGACTCGTCCAGCAGGTTGAAGTTGACGGTGACGGTCTGGCCGGCGTGGTCGTCGTCGTTCTGCACCCTAGCGATCGTCCAGGCGTAGCCGAACTGGGCGCCGAACCCTGAGTCCACGAGCGTCCATGGCTCCTTCTCGGGCGCCGGAGCACCGCTACCAGCCTCCGTTCGTGCGGCGTCTGAGAGCTTGTCGCTGGCGTCTTCACCGAGGTCCGCGGATTTGAAGACGTCCGCGTAGGCCTCGGCGCCAGAAGGGTCCATGTTCCCCGTGACGCGCAGGAGAAGGTTATTGCGGACCGTGTTCCACTCGCTTCCCAGGAGGCTGCTGCCAGATTGCAGATCCTGGATGTACTCGGACCGCTTCTCCGCGTCCTCTTGCGAAGGCCACTGCTCGATGGTCGCGCCGCAGTCAACCCCCGGCTCGTCCGCGTCGCAGGACACTCGCGAGTCGAAGACAACCGTTGCCGCCGTGTACCCATTCGGGCGTCCGATGAGGTCGTTCGGGTCGTTGTCCTCGTCGAGCTCGATCAACTGCGTGACGTCGGGGATCTGTGACTGCAGTACCAGAGCCGCGCTCCGAGCGGTGGGGTCGCTCGAATCCGAAGAATCGTCAGAACCACCACCGCATCCGGCAAGCAGGACCAAGGCCGCGCAGACCGCGAGCATCTTTCGCATGGGTGGACCGTAGTGCAGTCGTCCGACGGCGAGGTCGCATAGTGGACGTTGAGTTCGCCGAGTTGCTTCAGGCGAGGATTCGCCGGGCCTATCCGTGCTCGGGGTTGGTTGGCCCGCTTCGTGAATAGACCGCTGTCGCGGCGGAAAGACGCGCTTGCTTACGACAACTGCTCACCGGCCCGAAGGACAATCAAGTTGAACCCGCGGGAGTCGATGACGTGCCTCCAGACTCTCCGAGCGGTCGTTGGCTTGCTGCCTTCGAAGCGCCCGTGCGCCCTCTAATCCCGCCAGTGTTCGAGACGATCGTCGAGGACACGCGCCGCCCTGAGTCGCATCGCCATCTCCGGGTTCACAGCCAACATGTCGCCGACCGTTGCCAGTGGGTCGCCGTAGCCGGGAAATCGAAGTCGGGTCCCTCGAAGGTCTTGCCACTGAGCACCCCGTTGAATCAGGGCGGTCGGGCTCGACCGGCGGGCGGACCAGCAGCGCTCAAGTGCGTCGACGATGTGAGCCACGTAGCGCACCATCGAATCGAGCAACCCCTCAAGGATGGAGGTCGAGCGATGAAGAAGCACGAGCTGCTGAATTCCCTCACGTCGGTCGACGGTGGTGTCACTCAGCGCCTCCAAGTCAGTGAAGTCAGGCTGACGGGGGAACGGGCGAAGCATGGCACCCTCGGCAGCGAGATCGCCGACTTGCATGTTCCAGTTCAGACGGTTCGCGCGATGAGTGTCGGCGTTCCTTAGTGCGAACATCCACTCCATCCAGTCCGTCGGACCGAACTTGGGAGACTCGAGGACTGTCGCGAATAGCCCATCCTGAAGCTCGCGGCCATCTGTTCCTAGTGGGTCTAGCTTGGCAGTCGTGCTAGACGCCTTCGACTTCTTCGCTAGGTCCCGTACGCCCGACCACCCCGCGTGCTTCACAGAAACTGGTGCGGCACCGACGATGACGAGACACGCGGCGAGCCGATCGAGGCACTGGACCTGATGTGCAATGGAGTGTTCGCCGGTTAGCTGGATCGAGCGCTCGCGCCGCTCGTCGAAAGCTGTGCGCTCGGACAGCGCCTGGAAGAAGCCCAGCTGGCCTCGACTCGTCTGAACCTTGCGCCACTGCGAGCGCAACCATCTGTCCTCAGAGGCGAGACTCTCGCGATGTTGCTGCGCTTCATAGGAGGCGTTAACGAGCGCAGCCGCGGCTCCCGAGATCGACTCAATGAGGTACTCGGTCAAGATGGCGAGGCGACGGAAGTCGACTTGGCCGTCCCACCACCCAATTCCGCCTACGTCCGCGTCGACGTCCTCTACCACGGCTTCGCGTAGGGCATCCAGACGCTCGGTGGCAGGGCGAAGGCGAGTTTCGTAGGGCTGCGCGGGCACCCTAGTCATTGTCGCCGGTGGGTGCCCCGCAGGCTAGCAATACGCTCCGCGCTCTAGGCAGCAGCCACAAGACGTCACGCGGCGGAATGTCGCACTGGGTGATGGTCGGGTTCAGAAGTCCTGCAGGGGTCATACTGCGCCTGTGGGTAGTGATGTCTTCCTCAGCGTTGGACGAACCTCATCGGTTGAGCAAGAGGCCGTGATCAAGGCCTTGGAGCAAGCGCTCCGAACCACTGGTGTCGCACCGAGGACCGTCGGACGCACCGACTTCTCGTCGGCGGCGCCTCTGAAACAAATCGAGAAGGTCCTCGATGAGTGCCATGGCACCGTCGTCCTCGCGCTCGAGCGGATGTCCGTCGAGAAAGCAGTCGCTCGGCGAGGTTCGCCAGACGAGTCGGCCATCTCCCAAATACGACTGCCTACCGTCTGGAACCACATTGAGGCTGCCATGAGCTATCGGCAGGGACTCCCTCTACTGATGATCGTCGAGAGAGGTCTGCTCCCAGAGGGGTTACTTGAGCCCAGCTATGACTGGTACGTCCAGACGATCGCTCCTGATCCAGCGGCGTTCCAGACCAACGAGTTTCGCGCCGTACTGGCCGACTGGGTGAAGAAGGTCGAAGCCCATGCAGCGGGGGCATCTGTCATCGATACCCCGGTTCAAGACGTAACTGCACTTCCACTCGGCGTATTGTTGAAATCGATGACGGTTCCGCAAATATGGGCGGCGCTGGGCTCCATAGGGGCACTTCTCGTCACCGTGGCGCTGGTCGCATACAAGTTGGGTGCTGCGTGACGACGGCTTCGCGGCGGACTGCACCGTCCTTGACCCAAGTCTCTGACCGTGCTGCAGCGGCTGGCGGTGCTTCTCAGACGGGCGTGACGATTACATTGATGGCCCTCAGATCGGTGTCGCCCGCCGTGTAGCGATGGTGGACGTCGGCGGGCCATGCGGCGTGCTCACCGGTGGCGATCTCGACCGACTCATCGCCGTACTCCACGCGGCACGAGCCGGCGAGGACGGTCAGCTGCTCGACGACCCCGGGGGCGTGCGCCTCCGAGGACCGCGTGACGCCGGCGTCGACCCGCAGCAGCCAGACCTCGGAGGTCGCCGACGGGGTCCGCTCGGTGTGCAGGAGGACGGTCTCGAAGCCCTCGTCCGCCACCACAGACCCGTCACGGAAGTCGACCAGTGATGCGAGTGGGACGCCGAGCGGGCCGGTGAGCGCGTAGAGGGTGTCGAGGGTGGGGTTACGGCGGCCGGTCTCCAACTCGGAGAGGGAGCCCTTCCCGATGCCCGCCGCCGCTGCGAGCGCGGAGAGCGACAGGCCGCGCTCGGTGCGCAGGGCGCGGATCCGGGCGCCGACGGCGATCCCCGGTTGGCTCGTCATGACGTCCTCCCACTAGCCTGCGTTCTGTTTACAGAACGGAGTCTGTCATGAGCCAGGTCGCGACGTCACCGCACGAGGGCACCCCGGCCGTCGCCGGGATCGTCGCTGCGGTCGTCGGCTCCAGCAGCTCCTTCGTCGTGGTGCTGGCCGGGCTGACCGCCGTGGGCGCCAGCTCCGCCCAGGCGGCGTCGGGCCTGCTGACGTTGTTCCTGACCCAGGCGCTCGGCATGCTCTGGCTGACGCTGCGGCACCGCACGCCGATCACCCTCGCGTGGTCGACGCCGGGTGCGGCGCTGCTGCTGTCGACGGGCGTGGTCACGGGCGGGTGGCCGGCGGCCGTCGGGGCCTTCGTCGTGACCGGACTCCTGATCGTCCTCACCGGCCTGGTGCCGGCGCTCGGCGACCTGATCGCCCGGATCCCCACCTCGCTCGCCCGCGCGATGCTCGCCGGCGTCCTGCTGCCGATCTGCCTCCAGCCGGTGACCGGCCTCGCGGACTCCCCGGCGTACGTCGGGCCGGTGGTGCTCGCCTGGCTGGTCATGCACCGGATCTCGCGGCGATGGGCGGTACCGGTGTCGCTCGCGGTCGCGTTGGTCGTGGTGATCATCTCGGCCGGCTCGTCGGTCGATCCCGGCGACCTGGTCCCCACGCTCACCTGGACGACGCCGCACTGGTCGGTCGCCGCGGTCGTCAGCATCGCCGTACCGCTCTATGTCGTCACGATGGCCTCGCAGAACGTGCCGGGCGTGGCGGTGACGTCGAGCTTCGGCTACCAGGTCCCGTGGCGCGAGACGATGACCGTCACCGGCATCGGCACGCTGGTCGGGGCGCCCTTCGGTGGCCACGCCATCAACCTGGCGGCGATCACCGCGGCGATGACCGCCGGGCCGATGGCCGGGCCGGACCGCGGTCGCCGGTGGGTCGCGGCGGTGTCCGCGTCCGTGACCTATCTGGTCCTGGCCCTGGCCTGCGGTGCCCTCACCGCCCTCGTGGCTGCCGCCCCCGGGGACGTCATGCAGGCGGCGGCCGGGCTGGCGCTGCTCGGCACCCTGGCCGCCTCCCTGGCCGGTGCGCTCGCCGACGAGGACGACCGGGAGGCGGCCGTGGTGTGCTTCGTGATCGCCGCCTCGGGGGTCACGATCCTCAGCGTCGGCGCGGCGTTCTGGGCGCTGCTGGCAGGCCTGGTGCTGCGTCCGCTGCTGCGACCCGTCGTCAGCGCCGTACGCCCCTGAGTGTCGGGGCGGGTCCCGGTACGTCGGTCCGGCTCGTCGGCGATGTGCGTCAGCCAGGGCTCGGGGCCGCTACCGTCGCGGTATGTCCGCCTCGCCGCCCGTGACTCCTGGGTGGAGCTCGGTCGGCCTGTGCTGGGAGGGCGAGGAGTTCGACCTGCTCGGCATCGATCCCTGGGGCCAGGACTGGGTGCCTCTGGATAGGCGGATCGTGGTCGCCCATCCCTCCCGACCGGCGCAGCGTCACTGCGTCGATGTCTGGACGGTTCGTACCCCGGAGCGCGAGGTCACGTTCGCGGCCGGCGAGATGCCGGACCTCGCCTGGGCGTTCTTCCTCCCGGACTCGCCGCGTGCGGCGAAGGGGCCGATGCCGCGATGGGTGAGGGGTGCGGTCTGGACGTCCGGGACGCTTCTTCTCGGCTTCGGCCTGTTCGTCTGGTGGCTGTCGACGCTGCCCGAGAACTACTTCTGACACGCGGTCGTCGTCACGGGCGCCGGGGTCACCGCCGCGCTCGTCCTCCTCAGTGCCAGAGCCGTCGGCGAACGATCTCGCGCGGGTCCCGACCCTCCTCCAGCAGCGCCACCAGGCAGTCCGTGACCGCCACCGTGGAGCCCGACGGTACGGCGAGGGCGACCTGGTCGGGCCATTTCTCCCCGTCGTACTGGTGGTGGAGGTGGATGACGTCGCCGTGCTGCGCCGCACGGAGGCTGAGGTCGGGGAGCCGCTCGCGGACGAGCCGGGCGACCGCGCGAGCCCGTGACTCCCAGTTGCGGTCCCTCATCGCGGCGCCGACGGCTGCGTGGTACTGCGCGGCGTCGAAGTGCACGTCCGGAAGATCGAGGCCGTCGTCCGGGTCCTCGTGCATCGTGTTGACGCTGCGAGCGGGGTCCGGGCCGTCTCTCGGGTCGGGCAGCGCGGAGTGGTAGGCGCCGGTGACGGTGCGGAAGTCGGTCCAGCTCACCAGCCCGGCGTTCTCGGTGATCAGACCCGCGACGACGAAGCACCCGAACGCTCCACAGCCGCATCCGTAGAACGCGATGCGGCGCGGTTCGGACTGGGGGACCAGCGCGCCAGTGTCCAGGATGTCGGCCGGGTCGTTGCCGTTCTCCTCGTGGCCCGGGTCCAGCACGTCGACGCCGTCGACGTGCAGGCGGACCGTCGGGTAGTTCGGAGTCGATCGCTCGACGACGACCTCGAGCGTGGAGAGACGGTCGGGCACGGACCCGACGCTACAAGGACCGCGTCGAGTCGGTGGTGACAGACTCCGGCCCGTGTCCGGGTCAGTGAGCTCTGTCGGCGGAGCTTTTCTCCGAGCGCTCCCACGGATCCTCGGCGGCATCCTCGGTCTCGCCCTCATCGGCTCGTGCGGCGCCGATCTGGGCTTCGTGGGCCTGCTGGGCGCGGTGATCCTCGTGTTGAGCGTGGGGACCAACCCCGTGGTGTGGTGGCGCTACGTCCGCACCGGCGTGCCCGCAGCCTGGATCGTGCCACCGCAGTTCACCGAGCCAGGGCCGTGCAGCGTGGAGCTGCGGAGCGCCGGCGCGCGCCGCATCGACGCGATCAAGGGGCTTCGGGAGGTCACCGGCGCGGGGCTGGTGGACGCCAAGAACGCGGTCGAGTCCGCGCCCGTCATCGTCGTCCGCCGCCTGAGCGCCGCGAGCGCCGACCGTGTCCGCGACCGGCTCGAGAGCGCGGGTGCCACGGCCGCCGTACTCACGAACGACGACTAGATGCCGGTGATCACGTCTTCGCGGTCGCGGTGAGCCACCAGTCGGGCGCGGCTTCACGGTCCTCCACGGCGTTCAGTCGCTCACGGGCGTGGGCGACCAGCACGTCCGGAAGCCGCACCGCGTGCTCGTCGATGTAGTGGGCGAGTCCCTCTGGCCAAACGTAGGTCCCATCCGTGTACTCGACGACTCCGTTGTCGACGCCGCAGATCCTGCACGGTGAGTAGCCCATGAACGTCCGGAAGAGCGTGCCGGCGGCGAAGTAGTACGACGTCGCGTCCCGCTCGTCCTGATCCCAACCGGGGTCGACCCAGTCGCGCGGATCCGGGAAGGCGGAGGTCAAGTCTCCCTCGGAGCGCCAATAGCCGATCAGCGAGAGCGAGGTCATGCCCACATCATCCGCGCAGGCGCCCGCCACGGTCGCGATCCGTGTCCGCTCGTCAGCCTTTCAGCTGCGTCCACTGCCCCTCCGACACCACCTCGACGTTTCCGTCGACCACGGCGATCGCGCTCTGGTCGTCCAACGCGTACGCCGGCCCGCCGATGCGGGCAGCCCACGCCTCCGCCTCGGCCAACGTGTTGCCCGGCTGACCGTCGCGCGCGAGGTGCGGACAGATCGAGAAGTTGACGAGACCGAGCGTGCGGTCGTTGCCACTCGGCGGCCGCCACTGGATGAAGTCGTCCCCGACCTCGGGGGTCAGCACCATGCTCCCGGCGCTCAGCCCCACCCACACCGTGTCGGACAGCGAGGGGAGCAGGTCGGCGAGGCCGGACTCCCGCATCCAGTGGCAGAGGTAGAGCACGTCGCCGCCCGCGACCAGCAGGGCGTCCGCCTCCCTGACGCGCGGGACCCAGCACGACTCGTCGATGCTCGGCAGCGCCGTGAGCTCGAGGACGCCCATCGACCGCCAGCCCAGGCCGACCATCGGGTTCTCGGACTCCCCGCTGATGAACTGCCAGGCCCGGTCGCCCGGACCGACCCGGGGGTGGCCGTACATCGCCGTGGGGATGCAGAGGGCGTCGGACTCGCTGATCGGCTTGCCCAGCATCCCGACCAGTGCCGCGTGGATGCTGGCGTTCGTGACGCCCCCGGAGGTGAGCAGCAGCTTCACGGTGTCTCCCGATCGTGGCGGACGGTACGACGTACCGACCTCTGACCACCTCGGGACTCATCGGCGGAGACGGACACAATGCGGGGCGGCAGCGCCTCGAGCGGCGTCGCCGTCCTGCCCGTCCGGGACGCTCAGTCGCGACCCACTCGCACACCGGTGCGCGCCCCACTCGTAGGGTCACGCTCGAGCCTGCTCGCCCCGCCCCCGGAAGGACCACCGCCCCGTGCCTGGCCCCCTCGTCCTGCTGCTCGTCCTCCTCGCACTGGCGGCCGCCGCGGTCATCGGCTGGTGGCTGGTACGGCGCCGCGACGACGCCGGCCCCCGCCGACCCGACGACGTCATCGGCGATGTCGACAAGGCGTCGATCGACCAGCTCAAGCAGCTCCAGGTCGGCGACATCATCGAGTTCGGGATCGAGAAGTGGTTCGTGCGCGGGTCGCTGCACCTCGACGAGCACGGCTACACCTGGGACGAGTACATGCTCGACGACGCCGACCGGAAGCGCTGGCTCGGCGTGGAGGCCGACGAGGGCTTCGAGGTGACGCTGTGGGAGGCCCTCGCCGAGGGCGACATCGAGCAGGGCTCGCCCGGTGACCGCGACGTGATCGTCGGGGCCGTGGCCTACCGACTGCAGGAGCAGGGCGAGGCGGCGTACACCGCGGCGGGCTCGACCGGCACCGCCGCCACCGGCACGATGCGCTACGCCGACTACCGCGCCGTCGACGGGCGCCTGCTCGGCTTCGAGAACTTCGGCAGCCGCTGGGAGGCCTCGCTCGGGGCCGTCGTCCAGCCCTGGGAGCTGACCGTCTTCCCGAGCACGGACCGCAAGGGCACCCTGTGACCGGGACCCTCCACACGGGGCCGCGGCACGTCGACCTCGACGTCGCGTTCCTGGACGTGCGGGCGGCCGACCTCCGGTGGGCCGTCGACCTGGCGCCGCGGTCCGCCGTCGCGGAGCTCGTCGTGACCGTGGACGACGCGCTGAGCGTCGACCTGCGCGTGCTCGGCGCGTCCCACCAGCTCCGGCTGCTCCTCGACGGGACCCAGGTGTTCAGCGAGACCGTCGCGTGCGACGTGACCGACGGTGCGCCGCTCACCGCCGCGACCGCGGTCGCCGGGTACGACGTCGAGGCGCGCGTGCACGAGTACGCGCCGACCGAGTTCGCCCGTCGCGTGCGAGCGATCGAGGACGACCTCGACTCCCGTCCCGACCACGGCCTGCTCGCCCGCTTCCCCGGGACCCCGGGCGCCGTCACGGCCCTGGTGCTGACCGATGCCGCCCCTGGGCGGCCGGTGCGGTGGGAGACCTGGCACACCTACCCGAACACCGGCGAGATCGTGCACACCCGGTCCGCTCGGGTGCTCCCGGGGACGGCGGCCGCATGAGCACCCGGACCAAGGCGGTGCTGCTCATGTGCGGGCTCGCGCTGGTCGCGCTGTTCGCCATCCCGGCCCTGGCCTCGGACAACAGCCCGAAGGACTGGCTCGACGACCACTACACCGTCACCAGCGGCGCCGACCAGGACGACGAGACGATCGCCTACCGCTCCGACGACGACCTGGACACGACCGTCAACGCCATCATCGCGGGCACCGACCCCGACGACACGACCCAGGGCGACGCCACCAGCACTCCCGACGGCAGCACTCCCGACGCCGACACTGCGCGTGCGGTCTACCTCCGGTACGACTCGGACTGGATCGTCGCCGTGACCGCCGACGGCACCGGCAGCCGGATCGAGCTCGACGAGTTCGACCGCGGCTACAACCGGCACGGTGGCGCGGTCTTCCTCGGCGTGTGGGGCAGCCACTACGGCAGGGGCGGCGGCGGCAGCTTCTTCCGCGGCGGCGGATCCGGATTCGGAAAGTAAGGACCCCATGAACGACCTCCTGAACGACCTGCTCGCCACCCTCCTCTTCGCGGTGCTGGGGATGGGCCTGCTGACCCTCGGCTACGCCGTGGTCGACCTGCTGACCCCCGGCCACCTGGGCCGCAAGGTCTTCGTCGACCACAACCGGGACGCCTCCCTGGTCCTCGGGTCGTCGCTGCTCGCCCTCGGCGGCATCATCGCGACCTCGATCTACACGACCGAGTCCGACACCTGGCACACGCTGCTCGAGGCCGGCGCGCACGGACTGATCGGCATCGTGCTCCTCGGGGTGGCGTTCCTCGTGCTCGACCTGGCCACCCCCGGCCGTCTCGGGGACCTGGTGACCGACGAGAAGGACGACCCGGCCGTGTGGGTGATCGTGGCCAGCCAGTTCGCGGTCGGCCTCATCATCGCCGCGTCCCTGACCTGACCGCCCGGTGTCCACGACCAGGGCCGCCGGCTCGCCCGTGACGCCGGAGGTCGGCCGACCGGCGCAGGCCCGGGTCCGGCGGGTGCTGCTGCTCCTGGCGGTGTTCCTGTGCGCCGCCTGCGGGCTCGTCTACGAGCTGGCCCTGGTCACGCTCGGGTCCTACCTGCTGGGCTCGTCGATCACCCAGACCTCGATCGTCATCGCCGTCACGATGTTCGCGATGGGCGTCGGCGCGATCCTGGTCAAGCCGCTGCTCGGCCGCCCGCTGCGGGCGTTCATCGCGGTCGAGATCGGTCTCGGGCTGGTCGGTGGGCTCTCCGTCCCCGTCCTCTACGCCGCGTTCTCGTGGCTGCACGTCTACACGCCGGCCATGGTGGCGGTCTCCTTCGCGATCGGAGCCCTGATCGGCGCCGAGATCCCGCTGCTGATGGCCCTGCTGCAACGCTTGCGCGCGCAGGAGGCGGCCCGCGCGATCGCCGACATCAACGCGGTCGACTACGTCGGCGCGCTGGTCGGCGGCCTGCTCTTCCCGTTCTGGCTGCTGCCCCGGTTCGGCCTGCTGGAGGGCACCCTGGTCATCGCCGCGGTCAACGTGGCCGCGGCCGGCATGGTCGCGTTCGCGTTCACCACCGGGCGGCGCCGGGAGCGGTGGACCTCGATGGCCGTCTGCCTGGGCGTCATCGCCGGCCTGGTCCTGATGGGCACCCGGGCGGCGCAGTTCGAGGCCTCGGCCCAGCAGGCGCTGTTCCGGGACCCGATCGTCCACAGCGAGCGGTCGCCGTACCAGTCGATCGTGCTGACCCGCGGGGCCGTCACGGGCGCGGACCGCGACGACCTGCGGCTCTTCCTCGACGGCGACCTGCAGTTCTCCTCCATCGACGAGTACCGCTACCACGAGATGCTGGTCCACCCCGCGCTCAACGGCTCCCACGGCCGGGTGCTCATCCTGGGCGGGGGTGACGGGCTGGCGCTGCGGGAGGTGGTCCGCACCCCGGGAGTCGAGGAGGTCACGCTCGTCGACCTGGACCCGGCCGTCGTCGACCTGGCTCGCAGCTACGAGCCGTTGCGCGAGCTGAACGAGGACGCGTGGGCCGACGAGCGCGTCACCTACCTGGCGGCCGACGCCTTCACCTGGATCCGCGACCACGGCGGTGAGCAGGCCGGGCGGTGGGACTCGATCATCGTCGACTTCCCCGATCCCGACTCCACCTCGCTCGCGAAGCTCTACTCCGTCGAGCTCTATCGGATGCTGCGGTCCCTGCTCTCCGCGGACGGTCGGATGGTCGTGCAGTCCGGCTCGCCGTTCTTCGCTCCCGAGGCGTTCTGGTGCGTCGAGGCCACCCTGGCGGAGGCGGGGTACGCGACCACGGCGTACCACGCCGACGTCCCGTCGTTCGGCGACTGGGGGTTCGTCCTGGCCATCGCCGCGACCGCCCCGAACGGGCCGCCGCCGGCCTTGGGACTCGGGCCGGACACGCCCGCCACCCGGTTCATCTCGGACGAGGTCCTGGCGGCCGCCGCGGTGTTCCCGGCCGACCGGGCGCGCCGTGACGTCGAGCCGTCGACGCTGCTCGACCCGGCGATCCTGCGGTACGCCGACCGGGGCTGGGTCGGCTACTGACGGCGGTCCGGGTCCTTCAGGACCGGGGAGCGACTGCAGGGCGCAGCCACGCGACCACGTCGGCCAACCCGGCCGCCTCGGCGGCGGCCAGGGGGCCACACCCCTCCAGCGGGGAGACCAGGGCGGGGTCGGCGCCGTGCTCCAGGAGCGCGAGGGCGACGTCCGATCGTCCCGCCTCGATCGTGGCGACCAGGGCGGTCGACATCACCTCGGGGTGGATGAAGTCGACGTCGACGCCCCGGGCCAGGTGGAAGCGGACGAGCTCGAGGTCGCCGTCGCAGGCCGCGCGGAAGAAGTCCTTGTAGTCGCCGTGGGACATGCCGGGATGCTCCCATCCCGGGAGGCCTAGAGGCTGGTCGACCCGTGGTCGGCGTCGTACGTGTCGCCGGTCAGCTTGGTCTTCAGCAGGCTGAGCACGCTGGTGACCTTGCCGCCGGGGGTGTCCCAGTACTCGCCGCCGGTGACGTCGACCCGCAGGAGTACGGCGTTCGGGTCCTCGGGGCCACCCGGGAGCCAGGCCTCGGCGAAGGTGGTCCACAGGTCGCGCAGCTTGGCGGTGTCGTCCACGACCTCCGCGCGCCCCTCGACCGCCACCCACGAGCTGCGGCTGGAGAAGGTGAGCGCGACGTGCGGCCGCGCGGCGATGTCCTGGACGTGCTTCGTGTCGCGAGCCGTGATGAACCACAGCTCGGCGGAGGGCTCGACCTCCTGGCGGGCCATCGGCACGCTGCGCAGGCTGCCGTCGGCGCCGGTGGTGGTGAGCATGCCGATGGGGAGCTCTTCCATCAGCTCGATCAGCTTGGTTCGGTCGTCGGTCATCGTCACTCCTCGGGGTCGGTGGTCCGGCTCAGAGCCGGGTGAGGTGGTCGCGCAGGCTCTCGGCGACGCGGTCGCCGAGGATCTTCAGCGCGGGCGGCAGCAGCGGCTCGGTGAGCTTCGCCGCGCCGCTGGTGGTGAACTCGGCGTGGTAGGTCAGCCGGGTCCCGGTCGCCGTCGACTCGACGGTGATGGTGTCCAGCAGGTCGAGCGACTTCCCGGCGTCGCCGGCCAGCTGCAGGCGCGACTGCGGGACGAACTCGGTGACGCGGTACTCCACCTGCGTCTCGTGGCCGAGGAACGACGACGTGTTCACGTACGTCGTCCCGACGCCGCCGTCCCCCGACGTACGCACGGTGGAGACGGTCGGCGGGTCCCACTCCTCGGTGCTGCGGAAGTCCGAGACGTAGTCCCAGACCTTCGCGATGGGCTGGTCGACCTCGATGGTGCGCTCGACGCTGGGCACGGATCCCCCTCGGTTCGCTGTTCGGTCAGGAACCCGACCGGTATCCGAGCGTCCGCCGCGGCACCCTCACCCCGCCGGGTGGCCGCCCGCGACCTCCGCCACCAGCGCGGCCACCCGCGCGACCGCGACCCCGGGCGAGGAGCGGTGCGCGAGCGCGAGCGGCACCAGTTCCGGCTCCCCGGCGAGCGGGACGTAGGCGACGCCGTCCAGCCGCAGCGCCCGGACCGACGCGGGCACCAGCCCCACCCCGAGACCCGCGGCCACGAAGACCACCAGGGTCCCGGTCTCGCCGACCTCCACCAGCTCGGGTTCCAGCCCGGCCCGCCGGTAGACCTCCAGGACCCGCGGCTGCATCGACGACCGGTGGCCGGAGGGATGGGTGACCAGCGGCTCGCCGGCCAGGTCGGCGACCGACACCGCGGGGGCGTCGGCGAGCGGGTGGTGCGCGGGCAGCACCGCCACCAGCGGCTCGCGGCGCAGCTCGCGGACCACGACCCCGTCGGGCGTCGACGACCCGGGCCGCAGCACGGCCAGATCGAGCTCGCCGGCCACCAGCGCGTCGAGCAGCGCGGGCCCGAGCAGCTCCCCGTGCAGCTCGAGACGTACGTCGGGCAGCTCGGCCCGGACCCGGCGCGCCACCGGCGGCAGCACGTCGTACGTCGCGGTCCCGACGAAGCCCAGACGCACGGTCCCGGCCAACCCGGTGGCCAACGCCGCCAGGTCGCCGGTGGTCCGGTCGACGTCGGCGATCAGCCGCAGCGCCCGGTCCCGGAGCAGCCGCCCGGCCTCGGTGAGGTCGACCCGGCGGGTCGACCGGTCCAGCAGGGTCACGCCGAGCTCGTCCTCGAGGCGGCGCAGCTGCTGGGAGAGCGCGGGCTGGGCGACGTGCAGGCGGGCGGCGGCGCGGCCGAAGTGCCGCTCCTCGGCCAGGACGACGAAGGCGCGCAGGTGCCGGATCTCCACGGGCGCATCATAGGTCATGAGTTATCAATCGGCGCCCAAGAAGTATTGGACGTGATCGATCCGCCCTGCCTACCGTCGAGGAGTGACCTCCTCCTATCTCTACGCCAGCGCGCGGACGCCGTTCGGCCGCTTCGGCGGCGCGCTCGCCGACGTCCGGCCCGACGACCTGGCCGCGACCGCGCTGACCGGCGTTCTCGCGAAGGTGCCGGGCCTCGAGCCGGCCCGGATCGGCGACGTGGTCTGGGGCTGCGCCAACCAGGCCGGCGAGGACAACCGCGACGTCGGCCGGATGGCCGTGCTGCTCGCCGGCCTCCCGGTGAGCGTCCCCGCGACCACGGTCAACCGGCTCTGCGGCTCCTCCCTCGACGCCGCGATGATCGGCTCCCGGACCGTCGAGTCCGGTGACGCCGACGTCGTCGTGGTCGGGGGCGTCGAGTCGATGACCCGGGCGCCCTGGGTGCTGCCCAAGCCGTCGCGGGCCTTCCCGGCCGGCGACGTCACCGCCGTCTCGACGACCCTGGGCTGGCGGCTGGTCAACGAGCGGATGCCCGCCGAGTGGACCGTCTCGCTCGGCGAGGCCAACGAGCAGCTGGCCGACCGGTTCGCGATCTCCCGCGCGCGCCAGGACGAGTTCGCCGCCCGCTCCCACCAGCTCGCCGACGCCGCCTGGGAGGCCGGCTTCTACGACGACCTCGTGGTCCCCGTCGGAGAGCTGACCCGCGACGAGGGCATCCGCGCCGGCTCGACGCCCGAGAAGCTGGCCGGGCTGAAGCCGCCGTTCCGCAAGGACGGCACGATCACCCCCGGCAACGCCTCGCCCCTCAACGACGGAGCCTCGGCGCTCGTCCTCGGCTCCGCGGACGCCGGCCTGGGCGTCGACCCGGTCGCCCGGATCGCCGGCCGCGGCACCCATGCCCTGGCGCCGCAGGAGTTCGGCCTGGCCCCGGTCGAGGCCGCCGAGAAGGCCCTCGCCCGCGCCGGCATCGGCTGGGACGACGTCGCCGCGATCGAGCTCAACGAGGCCTTCGCCGTCCAGTCCCTCGCCTGCCTGGACGCCTGGAAGGTCGACCCCGACATCGTCAACGCCCAGGGCGGCGCCATCGCCATCGGCCACCCGCTCGGCGCCTCCGGCGCCCGGGTCCTCGGCACCCTGGCGAAGCGCCTCGCCGTCTCGGGGGAGAGGTACGGCGTCGCCGCCATCTGCATCGGTGTGGGCCAGGGCCTCGCGGTCGTCCTGGAGAACGTCTCGTGATCACCACCATCTGCGACACGACCGCCGAGGCGGTCGAGGGCATCGAGGACGGCTCGACGGTGCTGGTCGGCGGCTTCGGCATGGCCGGCATGCCGGTCGCGCTGGTCGACGCCCTCATCGAGCAGGGCGCGAGCGACCTGACCGTGGTCTCCAACAACGCCGGGAACGGCGACACCGGCCTGGCCGCGCTGCTGGCGAAGGGCCGGGTCCGCAAGATGGTCTGCTCGTTCCCGCGCCAGTCCGACTCCTGGGTCTTCGACGGCCTCTACCGCGCGGGCCGCATCGAGCTGGAGCTGGTGCCCCAGGGCAACCTCGCCGAGCGGATGCGCGCGGCCGGGGCCGGCATCGGCGCCTTCTTCAGCCCCACCGGCGTCGGCACGCCGCTGGCCGAGGGCAAGGAGACCCGCGAGATCGACGGACGCACCTACGTCCTCGAGCTGCCGATCCGGGGCGACGTGGCCCTGGTCGGCGCCCACCGGGCCGACCGGCAGGGCAACCTGGTCTACCGCAAGACCGCCCGCAACTTCGGCCCGGTGATGGCGACCGCCGCCCGCACCACGGTCGTCCAGGTCGCCGAGGTCGTCGAGGTCGGCGAGCTCGATCCCGAGGCCGTCGTGACCCCGAGCATCTACGTCGACCGGGTGGTGGCCGTATGAGCCTGTCCAAGCACGAGATGGCCGCCCTGGTGGCCCGCAACATCCCGCGGGGCGCCTACGTCAACCTCGGCATCGGCCAGCCGACCCTGGTCGCCGACCACCTCCCCGCCGGCTCCGGCGTGGTGCTGCACACCGAGAACGGCATGCTGGACATGGGCCCGGCCCCCGCCGACGGCGAGGCCGACCCCGACCTCACCAACGCCGGCAAGCAGCCGGTCACCGAGCTGCCGGGGTCGTCGTACTTCCACTCGGCGGACTCGTTCGCGATGATGCGCGGCGGCCACCTCGACGTCTGCGTGCTCGGCGCCTTCCAGGTCTCGGCCGGCGGCGACATCGCCAACTGGCACACCGGGGCGCCGGACGCGATCCCGGCGGTCGGCGGGGCGATGGACCTGGCCATCGGGGCGCGGAGCGTGTTCGTGATGATGACGCTGTTCGCCAAGGACGGGACGCCCAAGCTGGTGGGGGAGTGCAGCTACCCGCTGACCGGCGTGGGCTGCGTCGACCGGGTCTACACCGACGTCGCCACCTTCGACCTTGGACCCGACGGCGTCGTCGTCCGCGAGACCCACGGCCTGTCGTACGACGAGCTCGCGGACCGGCTCGACGTACCCCTGGGGCGTGGTGTGGTGTCGGGCACAGGTCGTTGACCCGGGCAAGTATGTGCATGTTACACATGACGGGTGGCGTCTCCCTCCGCTCCCGTGCCCGCTAGCCCGATCGTCTCCGTCGTCGTCCTGTGCCTCGGCGGTCTCAGTGCTGCGCTGACCCAGACGATGGTGATCCCGATCCAGAGCGAGCTGCCGACCCTCCTCGACAGCACCGCCGACAACACGGCCTGGGTCATCACGATCACCCTGCTGGCCGCGGCGGTCGCGATGCCGATCGCCGGTCGGCTGGCCGACCTGCTCGGCAAGCAGCGGGTGCTCGCCGTCAGCGCCGCGATCCTGGTCGTGGGCTCGGCGGTCTGTGCGCTGGCCGGCTCGCTGGCGCCGATGCTCGTCGGCCGGGCGCTGCAGGGGCTGGCCATGGGCTTCATCCCGGTCGGCATCTCCCTGCTGCGCGAGATCACCCCTCCCCACCTGACCTCCACCGCCATCGCCTCGATGAGCGCGACCCTCGGCGTGGGCGGCGCGATCGGCCTGCCGCTGTCGGCCTGGATCGCCGACGCCCACGACTGGCACGCGATGTTCTGGGTCGCCACCGGACTGGCCGCGGTGATCCTGGTCGCCGTCGTCGTGCTGATCCCGCATGTCCACGACGCCCGCCCCGCGCGCATCGACCTGCCCGGCGCGGCCCTGCTCGCGGCCGGCCTGGTCACCTTCCTGATCGGCGTCTCGAAGGCCAACGCCTGGGGATGGGGATCGGCGCAGACCCTCGGCTGCATCGTCGGCGGCCTGGCCGTGCTCGCCGCCTGGGGCTGGTTCGAGCTGCGCCAGCCCGACCCGCTGGTCGACCTGCGCACCACCGCGCAGCTGCCCGTGCTGATGACCAACATCGCTGCGGTCGCGATCGGCTTCGGGATGATGGCCCAGTCGGTCGTCGTACCCCAGCTGCTGCAGCTGCCCGAGGCCACCGGCTACGGCCTCGGCCAGTCGATCCTCCACGCGGGCCTGTGGATGGCGCCGGCCGGGCTGATGATGATGGTCTTCGCCCCGATCTCCAGCAAGCTCATGGGCCGCCTCGGCGCCCAGCGCACCCTGATGATCGGCGCGGCCGTCCTCGGCGCCGGCTACCTCGTCGCCTTCGGGCTGATGGACGCCGCCTGGCAGCTGCTCCTCGCCTCGTGCGTGACCTCCGCCGGCGTCGGCATCGGGTACGCCGCGATGCCCACCCTCATCATGGACAACGTCCCGGCCTCCGAGGCCGGCGCCGCGGTCGGCCTGAACGCCCTGATGCGCTCGGTCGGCACCACCCTCGCCTCCGCGGTGATGGCCGCGCTGCTGACCAGCTCCGCCGTCGGCGGGCTGCCCACCGAGCGCGCGTTCCAGCTCTGCTTCCTCGTCGGTGCGGCCGCGGCCTTCCTCGGCGTGATCATCGCGGGCACCATCCCGCGCGGTCGGGGCTCGGCCCCCGGCGCTGCTCCGGTGACGGTCCAGCACGCCGGGACCCGTGCCTAGGTGCAACTCCTGGTGAGGTTCTTGCCAGGAGTGGGGACCCGGATCCTCCGGTGAGCGCGCCTTCTTGGTGGGGGACCGGCCTGGGCACCTTGTCAGGGGCCCGAACCCGGAAGTGGATCGTCGCGGGCCAGGTCTGACGGAGGTTCTGGTCTGCCGCCGAGAGTGCGCGGTCCTACCGACGTGCCGGTGAGGGGCAACTAGGCGACATGGGCTCATGCACCTGACACGGCCGGCGGTGCCCCCAACCCGCTCTGCGTCGTGTGGCTGCGGGTGTCGCTCGCTCCTCAGTCAGGCTCGACGCTCGTGCTTCATGGGTTGTAGCGCTTGAAGATCTCGAACATCGTCTGAACCTGCTGCCGACCTGGACCGGCTTGGCCGTTCGACAGCAGGAGGTAGTCGTTGAAGCCTTCGATATCTGTCGTGTCGACGTCGCTGACGTCGTTGAAGCCCATGGACCAGTCCGGGAATGCTCGTTCCTCGATGGGATCACGGAGGACCTCGATGACGCCAGTGTGGCGAGGATCGCGGGCGATGTCGGCGAAGGTGCTGGTCACCTCATCGTCCGGTCCCTCGAGGGTCTGGATGATGTTCCCGCCGCTGTAGAGCAGCAGTCCCGTGATGTGGCGCTCGTGATTGCGGGGGCGCCAGAGCACCAGCAACTCGGCCAGCTCGGTGGAGGACAGCAGGTGGGCCGCAGAGCTCAGGTACGTGAGGGAGAGCATGTTCAGCGACTTTACTTCCGTGACTTTGCTTGGCCGGCCGTCTTCTCGAAAGGCTTGCGGATGGGCGGAGGTCGGCCTTGCTGACTTGCCGAGGAGCGGGCACCTGCCTGGCACGGGATCGCCCGTCAATGGGCCTCAGTTCACGGCATGTCGCCGATGCTCGCCGGCCGCGCGTCGGGATGGGCATGCCACCACCGGTGATTGAGCGACGTTCGGGCGGACTCATAGAGGTGGTGGACGACCCAGCGTCGGGCCTCTTCCCGGGTGACGAAGTGGTGCGCGAAGTTTCGCTGGCCCCGCTCCGAGTAGAAGACCACCCATCCACCGTCCTCCGGAAGGAGGTAGAGAGCTTCGGCTCCGTCGTAGCGGTCGTCCCGGACGGACGTCGAGGCGAAACCATGCCGCGCAACCCACCGGTCGACGTCCTCCCGCGTCACCGAGATCAGGTCGATGAATCTGACATCGTCAATCGAAACGCCGGTCGGCAGGTGGTCGACGGCCCACCTGAACGTGTTCCATCCCAGAATCGCGCGAATCTGATCGTCGGGCGGCCGAGGTGTGAACTGCGGAGACACGTCTACTTCCACGCTTGAGGGCACGGGCTGTCAACGGCCCCATTCTGAACGAGTCCGCTCGTCAACGGCAGTCGCATCGAGATTCCGCTCGGTCATGCCGCGTTGAGGGCGCTTACGGTCGGTCGACCACACCTTCTCGAAGTCCTTTGCAGTTGTGACCCACGGACTCCAGTCCTCAACCTCGTCCGAACGTGCCCGCCCCAACTGCCCGAACTCGTCCTCGGGGTGGTCGGGACCGTAGCGAAGGATCGCGCCTTTGTCGTAGACCTCGATCTGACGCGTTGGCCAGCCGTCGAGGTCGACCTCGAAGTAGTAGGTCGCGAAGCCCCAAGATGAGAACTGGTCACCACGCGACTCGCTCCATCGACGCATGAACCAGCGACTCACCACGCCACTGAGCATCTCAGAATCCGCACTCAGCTAGCCGATGAGCGGGTGTCCGTACTGATCAGAGTGTGGTGCCGGTGTTGCCACGACCGGAGTCGATGGTGAGCAGGCAGAGTGCGGCCGATCTCGCGGTCCTGCTGGTTCCGACACCCAGCGCGATGGACATAGTCACGGGCCGCGTGATCGAGGCTCCGGAGTCGTGGACTACCGAGACGAAGGTGTCAGCGGCTCCGTCGAGGTCCCAGTGTTCGCGCACCAGCGCAGCGCCGAGGCACAGGTCAGGGGCTTGGGCGGGCTCGCACAGGGTCGTGATGGTGTGACGCAAGTCCGTGTCTTCCGCGATGTCGCGAGCCAACGACCTCACACGGTCCATCAACCGGTTGCATTCCTCGAGTGGGCGTGCAGCTGCGGTCCACTCGGTCCGTGCTGCGAGCCACTCGCTGATCAGATCAGCCGTGGGCAGAGCCTTCCACCGATGGCTTCACGAAGGCACTCACATGCCGCAGTCCGCACTGGCGCCGAGGCCCCGCGGTGACACGACTAGGCGCCGCTCCGATCAAGGGCGTCGTTGAACTCCCGGAGCGCCTTGACCATCTGGGTCGAGCGCTCCGGGCCGAGCGCGTCCAGGGCCGCGGAGAGCCGGTCGGCGCGCAGCTGCCCGTCGTGGCGGTAGGCCTCCTCGCCCGCGGCCGTCGGGCGCAGGACCCGACCGCTGCGGCCGGGGTCGTCGTACCGCTCGAGGAGACCGCGGTCCAGCGCGGCGGCGACCTGCCGGGTCACCGTCGAGCGCTCCAGCTGGAGGTCCTCGGAGAGCTCGCGCTGGGTGGCCGGACCGCGCTCGACGAGCAACCACAGGATCCGGAAGGCGGAGTTGTCGAGCCGCGACCCGGGGTACGACGCCGCCCGCAGCCGTCCGATCCGGAGCAGCTCCGCGCCCAGCGCGCGCAGCAGGTCGTCCTCGGCCATGGGGCGAGTCTGGCACGCCGGCCGAGGGTTTGAGCCGGGGTCGGCCTGGCCACCGGGAGCGGCGGGAAGGGGCAACCGACCACCTGGAGGAACCCGCACCATGCACACTCTCGGGAACACGCGAACCGTCCGCCTCGCCGTCGTCGGCCTGCCCGTCTCGGCCCTCACGCTCGGCGCGGGCGGCCTGGCTCCCAGCGCCGTCGCCGACGGCGGTGGACACCACGGCGACCGCGACGCCTCGGTCAGCATCGAGCTCACCGACCGCACGACCGACCGGCTCACCGCCGGCAGCTACCGGATCCGCGCGCTCGGCGCGGCCGACAAGGACGTGGACGACGGCGACGTCACGCTGTCGTTCCCGCTGCGCGACCGCCGGAAGGACCAGGACCGGAGTCGCGCGCGGCACGGTGGTGACGGTCACCGCACGGTGGTCCGGGTCGCCGGTGGCATCGGGGTGATCGGGGACGGTGCCGACGCGCGCTGGACCGGACTCCGGGTCAACCTGAAGAAGGGCACCCTCAGCGCCAAGGTCAACGGCGGCGACCGCGCGACGGTGCTGCACACCGAACGCGACCGCGGCCTCGACCGCCGCGGCGGGAGCCGTAGCTCGGATCTGGAGCTGACCAGGGCCGGCGCGCGCTCGCTGAACGACGCCTTGCCGGGCAACCCGTTCCGCGCCGGCGACACCTTCGCCGACGAGAGCGAAGGCTGCGGCCGCTAGTCCTCTGCGAGGCCGAGATCGCCGAGGACCGCCGCCCGCTGGACGTACCAGGGGTCGCGGCGGTCCCGGTGACCGGTCGGTCCCGCTGCTTCCGCCGAACGACGACGACCGGCGTCGGAGCGGGTCCACTCACGCACCGCGAAGCGCTCTGCGATCCGCCACGATCCGTCCTCGCGCACCCAGCGGTCGACGTACCGGAAGCCGGTGGTGAAGTTCAGCGCCGGCTCGTCCGGGGGCGTGCCCCAGTGCACGGCCGTCCCGTTGGTCTCGCTCAGTGCGACATCGCCGTACAGCTCGCAGAGGTGGGTCCCCAGGATGTGCATCGTCCCGTCCAGGCGCGGCAGGCCGCGGGCCAACCAGGCGACGTACTCGTCCGCCGTCCCGCTGAACCCGGTGTGGTGGTCGACGCCGTCGCGGGCGTAGACCGAGCGGACCAGGTCGAGATCGAGCCGGTCCACCCCGTGGCAGTACGACGCCAGCCGGTCGCGGATCTCCTGCCGGTCGGCCAGCGGGTCGGGCGCGCTCACGGGACCGGACCGTACCGGTCCCTGTGGGCCGGGTCACCTACCCGTCGGTACGCCGGAGTGCCTCCTAGGCTCATGGTGACCCTTGCGGGTCACTGGTGCGCCGTGGCCTCCTCCCTGGCCGCGGCGCACCGCTCGCCCTAGGGTCCCGCGGCATGACCCTCGATCGGGCCGCGCTCCTCGCGGGCGGCATCCGGCTGGCCTCCGGCATCTCGTTCCTGCTGGCCCCCGAGCGGGCCAACCGCTGGTGGGGCGACCACTCCGAGCCGGATCCCACGACCCGGCTGCTGCTGCGCTCGATGGGCTACCGCGACGCGCTGATCGGCGGCCTCCTGGTCACCGCCGCGGTGCGCGGCCGGGACACCGGCGGCTGGTTCCTCGCCTCCGGCGGGGCCGACGCCGCCGACCTGCTGGGCGGGATCAGCGTGCACGACGAGATGTCGCGCTCCCAGCAGCTGATCGGGCTCGGGGGCGCGGTGGTCGGGATCGGCGTGGGCCTGTGGGGCGCGACCCGGGGCCGACGCTCAGCCGTCTGAGGCCAGGTAGACCGTGATCGCCTCGCTCAGGCCGAGGCGGGCGGCGTCGATGTCGACGTAGGTGCTCATCGCCTGCTCGACGCGCAGCCCCCGCATCGCGGCCGGCAGCATGGCCCGGACCCGGGCCAGCCGGTCCCGGTCGACGTCGAGGCCGGCGAAGGCGTGCTCGATCGCGCTGGCCCAGTGCAGGTCCCACGCGGCGATCGCCTTCGCGGTCCGCGGGAAGGCCGTCTCGAGCTCGGTCCGGTCCTGCGGGAGCGCGGTGCGCAGCTGGTAGATCGCCCGGGAGACCGGCAGCTCGAGGGCGTTCCAGAGCAGATCGACCACCGCCTCGACCCGCTCCGCGAGATCGACCTGCTCCGGGAGGTCGGCGAACAGCGGACCGCCCTCGACGGCGACGTACTCGAAGACCGCGGCCCACAGCCCGTCGACGTCGCCGAACTGGTGCTGCACCGTTCCCCAGGTGACGCCGGCCTGGCGCGCGACCAGGTTGGCGCTCACCGACTCGGGGCCGCCCTCGGCCAGGCAGTGCAGCGCGACGCGCAGCAGGTGCCGCCGCGTCTGCAGGCCGCGCCGGTTCAGGCGCGTGCCCTTGGCGCTGAGCACCGCACCGCCTGCTCCTGTCGTGCTCTCGTCCATCGGCCCTCCCCCAGGCTTTGCCACTCCCGCGTCCCGGTCTCCGGGATCACGCCCACCATTGTCCGGATGGTCGTTGTGTGATCGTGATCACGCAAACCCGTGCGGGTGGGACCTCCCGTGTGCGATCTTCACATCGGCACCTCAATGACTATTCCCATAGTGCCCTCAATGAGGGTTTGATGTGCCGCGTTCTACACCGAGGTTTCTTTAGGGAGGGGAGACTTTGATGCGTCATCAGCGACTGGTCCGGGCGGGAGCCGCGGCCGCCAGCATCCTGCTGCTCGTGCCGGCCTGCTCGTCGGACCGCGACAGCGCAGACCCGGGCGGGGACGACAGCAGCGCCGCGCCCAAGGCGGAGCTGCCGACCGACACGTTCGGCGACCTGGAGTCGCCGTGCGGGGAGGGTGACGCATCGGGCGCCACCGAACAGGGCGTCACCGACGACTCGATCACGATCGGGTACGGCGACGACAAGGGGTTCTCGGCCACGCCGGGCCTCAACCAGGAGATGGGCGACGCCATGGACGCGTTCATCCAGTGGTGCAACGGCCTCGGCGGCATCAACGGCCGCGAGATCGTGGGCAACCGCTACGACGCGGCCATCTTCAACACCGCGCAGGTGATGAAGGAGTCGTGCAGCCAGGACTTCATGCTCGTCGGCCAGGGCTTCGGCCTCGACGAGAACGCCGAGCCCGACCGCATCAAGTGCAAGATGCCGACGGTCTCCGGCTTCACCATCTCGCCGGCCGCCTCGATGGGGCCGATGCACTACCAGGCGGTCCCGGGTCCGGTCGACGAGTTCAACCCGTCGACCCAGCAGATCCTGATGGACAACTACCCGGAGTTCGCCAAGACCGGCATGGTCAACAGCGACTCGCCGGCCGTGGCTCAGGGCCTGCTGCGCTACTTCGGCAACTTCGAGGCGGTCGGCGCCGACGCCGACGACTGCGGTGTCAGCCTGAAGTCGGCGGGCGGCGACAACTACCGCGCGATCGTGCAGAAGTACAAGGAGTGCGGGGTGACCGCGCTGTTCAGCTTCACGCCGCCGTCGCCGCCGCTGTACTCCTTCCTGGAGGCCGCGAAGGTCGAGGGTCTCGACCTGACCTTCGCCACCGAGGCGACCTGGTACAACGAGGCCGTCAGCGACGCCAACGTCGGCGACCTGACCGAGGGCGTGAAGGTCGGCATGCAGTTCCAGCCGTTCGAGAACGCCGACGAGGTGCCGGCGGTCGCCGACTACCTCTCGATCATGGACGAGTTCGGCGGCGTCAAGGCGCTGCTCGGCATGCAGACGGCCTCGTCGTTCCTGCTCTGGGCGCAGGTCGCCAAGGACTGCGGTTCGGACCTGACCCGTCAGTGCATGGTCGACGGTCTGTCGAAGGTCACGTCGTGGACCGGCGGCGGGCTGCACGCGGAGAGCAACCCCGGTGACAACCGCACGCCGATCTGCGGGATCCTCACCGAGGTCAAGGGCAAGACCTACGAGCAGATCGTCCCGGAGGCCAAGGGCGAGTACTTCTGCGTCGACAAGGCGCGTCCCGGCACCGAGGCCGAGCTCGGCGGCATCGAGCTCACCGACGACCGGATCGCCACGAAGTACCTCACCGACGACGTGCTGACGCCGTCGAGCTGAGACCGTCGTACGACGGTGCGGGGCCCGGTCGTGAACGCGGCCGGGCCCCGCACCACCACCGCAGTTCCTGGGGAGGGACGTCGTGGACCTGTTCCTGACCTACACGCTGGTCGGACTGGTGATGGGCGCGGTCTACGCGATCGCCGCCTCCGGACTGGTGCTCACCTACACCACGTCCGGCGTGTTCAACTTCGCGCACGGCGCGCAGGCGATGCTGTCGGCGTTCCTGTACTGGCAGCTGAGCGTGGGCTGGGGCCTGCCCGTGCCGGTCGCGTTCGTGCTGGTGGTGCTGGTCTTCGGGCCGCTCACCGGCGTGCTGCTCCACAAGACGCTGATGCACGGCCTGCGCGACGTCGCCGAGGTGACCAAGGTCGTCGTGACCGTGGCCGTGCTGCTCGGCATGGTCTCGCTGTCGCAGTGGATCTGGAACCCGACCGAGGCCCGCAGCGTGGCGATGCTCTGGGGCAACTCGACGTCGTTCGAGCTGCTCGGGGTGCGGATCCGCTACCACGAGCTGCTCTGCCTGGTCGCGGCCGCGGCGCTCGCGATCGGCCTGCGGCTGCTGTTCACCCGCAGCCGGGTCGGCGTCACCATGCGCGCGGTCGTCGACGACCCCGACCTGCTGCGGCTCAACGGCTACAACCCCGACCGGGTCGCGATGGCGTCCTGGGCGGTCGGCGCGTCGCTGGCGGCCCTCGCGGGCGTGCTGGTCACCCCCGTTGCGGGCGGGTCGCTGGAGGCCAACACCCTGACGCTGCTGGTGATCGACACCTTCGCGGCCGCCATGTTCGGCCGGCTGCGGAGCATCCCGCGCACCTTCGTGGGCGCGCTGTTCCTGGGCCTCGCCTCGACGTACCTGCTGGGCTACGCGCCGACCGACTGGGACTGGATCGGCAACGTCAAGACCGCCCTGCCGATGATCGTGCTCTTCCTGGTGCTGCTGGTGCTGCCCCAGGACCGGCTGCGCGGCGCCCAGCAGCGCACCCGGGAACGGACCCGGGTGCCGTCGGTGCGGTTCGCCGCCGGCTGGGCGGTGGCGTTCGTGGCCATCATGTTCGTGATCACCAAGATCGCGAACCCGCTGATGCTCGGGCCCTGGACCGCCGCGCTCGCGTTCTCGATCATCGCGCTGTCCCTGGTCCCGCTGACCGGGTACGCCGGCGAGATCAACCTGGTCCCGCTGAGCTTCGGCGCGATCGCGGTGATCGTGGCCTACCACACCGGCGTCTCCGGCACCGGTCTCGACGCCACGCTGGCCTGGAAGGGCCTGCTCATCGGCACCGTCGCCGCCGCCCTGGTGGGCGGGCTGGTCGCGCTGCCCGCGCTGCGTCTGCGCGGCCTCTACCTCGCGCTGGCCACGATGGCCTTCGGCGGCCTGGTCTCGACGCTGGTGCTCAGCGAGGTCACCCCGCGGGACTGGCCGCTCTGGGGGGAGAACACGATCTTCCCGGCGGCGGTCATCGCGATGCCGCACCTCGACGCCGGCCCGATCGACCTCGACGACGAGGCCACCTTCCTGATGGCCCTCGCCGTCCTGTTCGCCGTGCTCGGGGTCGCCCTGGTGGCGCTGCGCAACAGCGGCTACGGCCGGCGCCTGGCCGCGATGAAGGACAGCCCGGCCGCGGCCGCGATGCTCGGCCAGTCGCTGGTCCGGCTTAAGCTCAGCGTCTTCATGCTCTCCGCCGCGATCGCCGGTCTGGGCTGCATCCTGATGGCCTCCGCGGTCGGCTCGGTGGCGCCCGACAACTTCCTCATCGTCGCCAGCCTGGCCCTGGTGATGCTCACCGTGGTCGGCGGGGTCAGCTACGTCAGCGGGGCGCTCTTCGGCGGGTTCATGGTCGGCATGGGCTTCTCGCTGATCAACGGCACGTTCGGCAACCTCGAGGCCGGCAGTGACATGTACGCCGGCCTGTTCGGCTCGCTGAGCCACGTCTTCGCGATCGCCATCGCGCTGACCGGCATCGGCGTCAACCGCAACCCCAGCGGCATCGTCAACGACATCTGCGAGTCCTACCGGCCGCTGCGCAACGCCCGCCCGGTGCTGTACGTCGGGGTCGCGGCGGGTCTGGTCCTGCTGGGGTTGAACTGGGTCGAGGCGATCGGCGACTGGAGCTTCGCGATCGGGATCTTCTGCGTCGTCGTGCTGCTGCCGGTGCTCGGCCGGATCTGGATGCCGGAGCGGGTGCTGACCGAGTCCGAGCTCGCCGAGCACCGCTCCCGCGCGGCCGTCGTACCGCCGGAGCTGCGGGCGCTCGACGGTCCGCTGGACCCCGAGGAGCGCTACGACCTCGACACCTACCTGGGCCTGCCGGCCCGGGCCCTGCCCGCTCTCGACGAGGAGGTGGCCCGTGTCTGAGTCATCCGGAGGCGCACCGCTCCTGGAGACCCGCGGCATCACCGTGCGCTTCGGCGGCAACACGGCCGTCGACGACGTCAGCCTGACCGTCGCGCCCGGCTGCGTGACCGGGCTGATCGGCCCGAACGGTGCCGGCAAGACGACGCTCTTCAACACCGTCACCGGCATGCAGCGGCCGACCTCGGGCCGGGTGCTGCTCGACGGCACCGACATCACCGGCCGGCCGGTCGCCAAGCGCGCGGCGCTCGGGATCGCCCGGACCTTCCAGCGGCTCGAGCTGTTCCTGACCCTCAGCGTCCGCGACAACGTGCGGGTGGCGG
The DNA here is from genome assembly GCF_037120545.1 of Nocardioides sp. CCNWLW216. Classification (NCBI taxonomy): domain Bacteria; kingdom Bacillati; phylum Actinomycetota; class Actinomycetes; order Propionibacteriales; family Nocardioidaceae; genus Nocardioides; species Nocardioides sp. CCNWLW216. The sequence goes on along the minus strand of NZ_JBBBBJ010000003.1, from coordinate 63,315 downwards.
GCGACATCGTGAACGCGGGCCGGCGCTTCCGCGGCGGCTCGATCGACGTCGAGGCCGAGACCGACCGGCTCCTCGAGCTGACCGGGCTGACCCCCATCGCCGACCGGGAGGTCTCGGACATCCCGACCGGCCGGGCGCGCGTGGTCGAGGTGGCCCGGGCGCTGATGACCAAGCCCCGGCTGCTGCTCCTCGACGAGCCCGCCTCGGGGCAGACCGAGCACGAGACCGACGAGTTCGCCGAGATGCTCGCCGGCCTGGCCGCGACCGGGCTCGGCATCTGCCTGGTCGAGCACGACCTGCCGCTCGTCATGAGGCTCTGCAGCACCATCCACGTCCTCGACCAGGGCCGGCTGATCGCCTCCGGCACCCCGGCCGAGGTCCAGGCCTCGCCCGAGGTCGTCGCGGCCTACATCGGCGGGGAGGTGCTCGCATGACGACCGTCGTGACCGACCGCGCGAGCGGGCCGGTGGAGCCGGAGCCGATCCCGCCGGTGCTCGAGCTGGTCGGCGTGCGGGCGGCGTACGGGCCGATCCAGGTCCTGCACGGGGTCGACCTCACCGTCCACGCCGGCCAGGTCGTCGCGCTCCTCGGTCCCAACGGCGGCGGCAAGACCACGACCGTCAAGGTCGCGGCGGGGCTGCTGCCGATGGCCGGCGGGGAGTTGCGCTACGCCGGCCAGAAGGTCAACGGGATCAGCGCCGAGACCGCGGCCGGGATGGGCGTCTGCCTGATCCCCGAGGGCCGCGGCGTGTTCGCGAACCTCACGGTCCGCGAGAACCTCTGGCTCGCGACCGGCACCGGCGCCTCCCGCGAGCAGATCGAGGAGCGGGCCTACTTCCGCTTCCCGATCCTGCAGGACCGCCGCAACCAGCTCGCCGGCTCGATGTCGGGCGGCGAGCAGCAGATGCTCGCGCTCTCGCGCGCCCTGGCCACCGATCCCGCGGTGCTGCTCCTCGACGAGCTGTCGATGGGCCTGGCGCCCATGATCGTCAGCCAGATGTACGACACGGTCGCCCAGCTGGTGGAGGAGGGGATCTCCGTGCTCGTGGCCGAGCAGTTCGCGCGGACGGTCCTGCCGATCGCCGACCTGGCCGCCGTGATGCTCCACGGTCGGATCGCCGCCGTCGGCACCCCGGCCGAGATCGACGCCGACCTGTCCACCACCTACCTGGGGGGATGACGACCCATGACCACCACCTCGACCGGCACCGCTGATCAGGAGTCCACCGTGAGCGCCCGACCCGGCAAGCGCAGCGAGACCTTCACGACCGCCGTCGCCGAGAAGAAGCTCAAGACCGGCAGCGGCTCCCGCGACGGGGCCGTCAGGGCCGGCGGCCTGGTGGCGATGATCGTCGGCGTCGTGGGCGCCTTCGTCGCCTACCAGCTCTCGCTCGGGTACGAGGACACCCGCGACAGCGTCTCCGCCCAGATCCTCGCGACCGCCTTCCTCGCCCTCGCCGTGCTCGGCGTCGGCCTCTACGTCGCCGGCGCGCTGTCGCAGCTGATGCGCCTGTGGCTGCTCCGTCAGGTCGTCGAGTCCCAGGAGCGGCACGACGAGCTCGTCGCCGCCCTGCGCGAGGGCCGCTCCTGACCGCCTGTGGATGACTCGGCGGGGTTCTCCACAGGATCGGAGATCAGGCGGGATCCCCGCGGTCGCCCCAGAAGACCGGCGTCACGAGGTGCTCGCCGCTGAGCCCCTTCAGCTCCACCGTCCGAGGCTCCTCGAGCACCAGGTCGTCGTACTCGCGGAGCGCCTCGACGACGGTGTCGCTGACCAGGATCTCGGCGCCCGCGGCCTGGGCCGCGACCCGGGCGGCCTGGGCGACGTGCCGGCCGAAGATGTCGTTGTCACGGTGGACGACGTCGCCGTGGTGGATGCCGATCCGGACCCGCAGGTCGGGCTTGCCGCCGCGGTGACCGCGGTCGAAGGCGCGCTGGACGCTGACCGCGCAGCGGGTCGCCCGCTCGGGGTCGGGGAAGGCCACCATGAAGCCGTCGCCCTGGGTCTTGACCACGTGGCCGTCGTACTTCTCGACCCGGGCGCGCACCGTGCGGTCGTGGCGGGCCAGCAGCCGCACCCACTGCTGGTCGCCGAGCTGCTCGTTGAGGGCCGTCGAGCCCTCGATGTCGGAGAAGAGGATCGACAGGCTGCCACTCGGCCCGGCCAGCCGGACCAGGTCGGGGCGCTCCACCTGCGCCCAGCCGGCGAGGTCGTCGATCGAGCTGCGCAGCGCGCCGCCGAGGCCCTTCTCGCGGACCAGCGCCGCGGTCTCCCAGACGCCCTTCACGACCTCGCGGCCGGTCGGCACCAGCCGGCGCGGCGGCTTCTCGGACGGGGTCCGCAGCCGGGCGACCTCCTCGCGCAGCAGCTGCTGGCGGCGCCGACCGACCAGCCAGAGCACCAGCAGGGTGATGGCCGCCGCACCCTCGACCGACACCGCGATCACGAGCAGGACGGTGGCCACGCGCGCATGCTGCCAGATCGCCGCCGTTTCGACCCAGGTTGAACTGGCAACTACTCTGGTGCTGAGGGGAGTACCCCACCAAGATCCGCCCGGTCAGTACGTCGCTCCCGCGAGCGACCCGGGCGGCGCCCGTCCTCGGAGACGGGTGGGGGAGACCTCAAGCTCACTGATGCTTGAGGAGACCCATGCTCGACACCATCGGCACGCCCACCCTGTGGGCGGTCACCATCGGCCTCGTCGTCGTCCTGCTCGTCGTCGACTTCATCGCGACCCGCAAGCCGCACGAGGTCTCGATGAAGGAGGCCCTCGCCTGGTCGGCGTTCTACGTCGCCCTGCCGCTCGCCTTCGGCGGCTACATCTGGGCCCAGCACGGCAGCGACCGGGGGGTCGAGTACTACACCGGCTACCTGGTCGAGAAGACGCTGAGCGTGGACAACCTGTTCGTGTTCATGCTGCTGCTCGCGGCCTTCGCCGTACCGGCGGCGCTCCAGCAGCGGGTGCTGCTCTACGGCATCGTCGGCGCGCTGGTGCTGCGCGGCATCTTCATCGCGCTCGGCGCCGCGGCGCTGTCGGCGTTCGACTGGGTGTTCCTGGTCTTCGGCCTGATCCTGCTGGCCACCGGCGTGAAGCTGCTCAAGGACGCGATCTCCGGGCACGACCACGACGAGAAGGACGTCTCGTCGATGCGCTCGGTCAAGCTGATGCGCAAGTTCATGCCCGTCACCGAGGAGTACGACGGCCCGCGGATGACCGTCATCCAGAACGGCAAGCGTGCCCTCACCCCGCTCGCGCTCGTGGTCGTGGCCGTCTTCGCGACCGACCTGGTCTTCGCGATCGACTCGGTGCCGGCCGTCTACGGCATCACCGGCGACCCCTACCTCGTCTTCGCCACCAACGCCTTCGCCCTGCTCGGTCTGCGCGCGCTCTACTTCGTGCTGCAGGGGGCGCTGGCCAAGCTGGTCCACCTGTCCTACGGCCTGGCCGCGATCCTCGGCTTCATCGGCGTGAAGCTCGCGCTGCACTGGGCGCACATGACCTGGTCGTCGGTGCCGGAGATCCCGACGCTGGCCTCGCTGGGCGTGATCGTCGGCATCCTCGCCGTCACGGTGACGACCTCGCTCATCGCGTCGAAGCGGGCCGCCGACGAGCCGGTCGAGGAGCAGGAGCCCGAGCGCGTGTGACCTGATCGGCACCGGCCGGTTGCGCCATTTCCTGGCGCGCCGGCCGGTTCTCGGGCGAGGATCTCGTTCCGCACGACGTCGGAACGGGAGGAGCTGGTGATGAGGGCACGCGTCGTCGTCCTGCTGCTCCTGCTCGTCGGGCTCGCCGTGCCGGTCACCGCCGAGGCCCAGCCCTGGAACGAGCGGATCCCGGTCGGGCCCGAGCTCACGCCGACGCCTCCGGTCCGGGTCCTGTTCGTCGGCGACTCGATCACCGCGGGCCGCAGCGGCGACACGTCGTACCGCTACTGGGTCTGGCGCCAGTTCCAGGACGCCGGGGTGCGGGCGCGGTTCGTCGGGACCACCACCGGGCGGCGCGGGGGTGACGGCTACGCGCTGACCGACCACGGCTTCCAGCCGTGGCACGCCGCCAAGGGCGGGACGACGTACGCCGACCACCTGCCCCGGGTCCGGGCGCTCGTCCGGCACCTCCGACCCGACGTGATCGTGCTCGGCCTCGGCTTCAACGACGTCAAGGTCGCGTCCCCGGCCCGGACCGCCGCGCGGGCCCGGGCCTACCTCGACCGCGTGTGGGCGGTCGACCCGGACGTGCGGGTGGTGCTCAACGAGGTCACCTTCGCCGCCCGCCCCGGCGCGTCCCGGCGCAACCTCCGCCGGACGCGGTACGACGAGCTGCTGCGCGAGATCGCCCGCGCCGACCGCCGGGTGGAGGTGGCACGGGTCGTCAGCGGGCCCTGCCCCGCCTGGGACCCCGTCGTGCACTCCTTCGACGGCATCCACCCGAACGCGCTCGGCGAGCTCGTCGTCGCCCGCCACGTGGTCGACGCGCTGGTGCGGGCCGACGTGCTGCCGTCGTACGACCGGACGGGGACGCCGGGCTACGCGACGACCTGCGTCGCACCGGCCGCCTGAGCCGGGACCCGACCCGGCCGGGCCACCAGCGCGGCGGTGGCCGCGGCCAGCACGCCGCTGAGCGCGACCAGCAGCCACGCGGTCCGGAACCCGTCGATCCCGGGGTCGGCCGTCACCACCGCGACCAGCACGCTGACGCCGAGCACCAGGCCGAGCTGACGGGCCATGGTGATGACGCCGGCCCCGGTCGAGGTCTGCTCGGGCGGCAGCGTGGCGGTCGCGGCGGCGACCAGGTTGGGCATCACCAGGCCGACGCCGATCCCGGTGACGACCCAGGCCGGCAGGAAGGTCGTCCAGTACGACGGGTCGGTGCTCAGCGACGCCGCCATCAGCACCGCTCCCGCGGCCGTGACGAGCGACCCCACGGCGACGAACGAGCTCGCCCGGGTCCGCGGGAACAGCCGGTGGGCGAGCAGCGAGGCGAGCGGCACCACGAGCGGCCCGAGCGCGACGGCCAGGCCGGTCCGCAGGGCCGGGTAGCCCCAGACCTGCTGCATCCAGAGGATGCCGGCGAGCAGGCTGGCGCCGAAGCCGGTGTTGAACAGCACGCCCGCCAGGTTGGCGCCCGAGAAGGAGCGCACCCGCAGCAGCGCGGGCTCGACCACCGGGGACTCGTGGTGGACGGTCCGCCAGGCGAAGATCGCCGTGGCGGCGAGGGCGACCGCCCAGGCGCCGAGGACCCGGCCACTGGCCCAGCCCCACTCCTGACCCTGGACCAGCCCGAGGACCAGCGCGCCCACGGCGACGGCGAGGACGACGGCGCCGACCAGGTCCGGGCGGGGTGCGTCGGTGTTGTGCCGGACGTCGGGCACGAACCGGATCGCCAGGACCACCAGCACGACGCCGAGCGGGACGTTGATCCAGAAGGCCCAGTGCCACGAGAGCTGGACCAGCCCGCCGCCGACCGCCGGACCGAAGGCGGCGGCCAGGGCACCGGTCAGCGCGAACAGCCGGGCGGCCGGCGCCCGGCGCTCGGCGGGCAGCGCGGCGAGCAGCAGGCCGAGGCTGGCCGGCGTCATGGCGGCCGCGCCGACCGCTTGGACGCCGCGGAAGACCACCAGCGCCCAGACGCTCCCGGCCAGCGCGCAGGCGGCGCTCGCGGCGGTGAAGAGCACCAGTCCGGCCACGAAGCCCGGCTTGCGTCCGTAGCGGTCGGTCAGCCGCCCGAGGGGCACGAGGAGGGCGGCGTACAGGACGGCGTAGGCGTTGAGCACCCAGCTGAGCTCGGCCAACCCGGCGCCGGACGGCCCGGCGAGGTCGCGGCCGATCTCGTCGAAGGCGACGTTGACGATGAAGAGGTCGACGCCCGCCAGGAAGGCCGCGCCGACCAGGATCGTGGTGACCAGGCCGGAGCGCTGGCTTCGGGAGCTCATAGCCAGAGGGTCGACTGCTGGCTATGGGAATGTCAAGCCAGGTCGTAGGCTGCGCGCATGACGTTCCAGCTCGCCGGCTCGCTCGCCGATCGGGGTGACCGCCCGGTGGGGGACCGCTGTCCCATCGACCGGGCGATCCAGCTCGTCGGCAACCGCACCGCCCTGCTCCTCCTCCGCGAGGTCCTGTACGGCGCCCGCCGCTTCGACCAGCTCGTCGCGCGCACCGGGGTGAGCGAGGCCGTCGCCGCGCAGCGCCTGAAGGTCCTCGTCGAGGCCGGCGTGCTGACCAAGGAGCCCTACCGCGAGGCCGGCCAGCGCACCCGCCACGAGTACGTCCTGACCGCCAGCGGCCACGCGCTCGTCCCGGCCGTGCTCGCGCTCGCGGTCTGGGGCGACGAGCACCTCCCGGGGCGCGGGCAGGTCGGGCTCACCCACGCCGGCTGCGGCGAGCCGGTCGAGGTGCGGCCGCGCTGCGCCGCGGGGCACGACGTGCCGGAGGACGAGGTCCTGGTCACCGGGTCGGCCCGGTAGCGAGGCGTCGTACTCCTGCTGTGATGGGCCGGTGAGCGGGTTCAGCGCAGCGGAGATCGAGGAGGCGTACGCCGTCTTCCACGGGCACGTCGAGGGCTTCGCGTCGTCGGGGGACTGGCACGGGTTCGCGGACCTGTTCACCGACGACGCGACGTACGTCGAGCACGCCTTCGGCACCTTCCGCGGGCGGGAGGAGATCCGGGCCTGGTCGACGCGGACCATGACGTCGTTCCCGGGTGGCGTGATGACCGGGTTCCCGCTGGCCTGGTCGGTGGTCGACGAGTCCACGTCGCGGCTGATCTGCGAGGTGCGCAACCTGATGCCCGACCCCGGCGACGGCTCGGTGCACGAGGAGTCGAACCTGACGATCATGACCTACGCCGGCGACGGGATGTTCAGCCGCGAGGAGGACGTCTACAACCCGCTGCGGTTCATGAGGATGTCGATGCGCTGGGCCGCGGTCGCCGAGGCGCACGGGAACCTCTCGGACGAGGGTCGCGCCTACGTCGCGCAGTTCGGTTCACCTGCCGGTCACTGAGCCGTGCCACCGTCGCCGAGGTGCGGCGTACGGCGATGCAGGGACTCGGCTGGGTCCTCACGATCGGCGGCGTGATCCTCTTCCCGCTGCCCGGCCCGGGGCTGCTGCTCCTGGCCGCGGGACTGGCGATCCTGGCCGAGCACCACGCGTGGGCGGAGCGGAGGGTCGACCAGGTCAAGGTGCGGGCGTGGGCGGGCGCGCGGGCCGGCGTACGGACGCCCTGGCGGACCTTCTGGACGGTCCTCGTCACGGCGCTGCTCGGGGCCTCCGGCGTGCTCTGGCTGTGGGCGCCGCCCCAGCCGGACTGGTGGGTGCTGCCCGCCTGGACCTGGCTGCCCGGCGGCGTGTGGAGCGGCGTCGGGCAGCTCCTGTCGGGGGCCGTGGCGCTCGCCCTGGTCGGCTACGCCTGGTGGCGGGTCCGGAACGAGCGCCTGGCGGACCAGGGTGATCCCCGATGTGGCGTTTGAGGTCGTCTGGGAGGCTCACTGCATGAAGGGGGCAGCGCGCAGGGTCGCGATCGAGGTCGGTGGCTGGGCGTTGGTGCTGGTCGGCATCGCCGCCCTCGTGCTCCCGGGGCCGGGGCTGCTGCTGATCTTCGCCGGCGTCGCGGTGCTCTCCCAGCAGTACGAATGGGCCGAGAAGCGCCTCGACCCGATCAAGTACCGGGCCCTCAAGGGCGCCGCCGAGAGCGTCGAGACCTGGGTCCGGATCGTCTTCTCCTCCCTCGTCGCCGTCGGACTGCTGGTCTGCGGCGTGATCTGGATCTGGAGCCCCGAGGTCCCCGACTGGTGGTCCTTCCGCGACAGCTGGTGGCTGCCCGGCGGCGTGGCCACCGGCATCACCCAGATCGCCTCCGGCCTGTTCGCGTTCGTGCTGCTCGGCTGGAGCTACCGCAAGTTCCACGGCAAGCCCGAGGCCGTCGCCGAGCTCGAGCGTGAGATCGACGAGGCCGACGAGGAGTTCAAGCAGCTGCGCGACTGAGTCGCGCTCGGGCCCTGTCGGAGCCGCGTGCGATGCTGCCGCCCGTGACCCTCCACCTGCACCGCGCCGCACGCACCGACGTGCTGGCCGATGCCCTGGGGGAGCTGCTCGCGACACCGCTCGCCGACCCGTTCGCCGAGGAGGTCGTGGTCGTCCCGGCCAAGGGGGTCGAGCGCTGGCTCTCGCAACGGCTGTCCCACCGGCTGGGGGCCGGCCCGCGCGGTGGCGACGGGGTGTGCGCGGGGGTCCGCTTCCTGACCCCACGGAGTCTGGTCAGCCTGCTGCTCGGTCGCGAGCGCGACGACCCGTGGGACCCCGAGCGGCTGGTCTGGCCGCTGCTCGCGACCATCGACGCCGGCCTCGACGACCCCGTGTTCGCCACCGTGGCGGCGCACCTCGGCCACGGGCTCGAGGGACCCGACGGCGACCTGCGGCGCACCCGCCGCTACTCCGTCGCCCTGCGGCTGGCCGGCCTGTTCGCGTCGTACGCCGTGCAGCGGCCCGCCCTCGTGACCGCCTGGCGCGAGGGGACGGGCGAGGCGGAGCTGCCGGCCGACCTGCGCTGGCAGCCCGAGCTGTGGCGCCGGCTGATCGAGCAGGTCGGCGAGCCGGCGCCCGACGTACGCCAGGCCGACACGGTGCGCCGGCTGCGCGCCGGGGCTGCGGACCTCCCGCTGCCGGGCCGGCTGACGCTCTTCGGCCACACCCGGATCCCGGTCACCGAGGTCGAGCTGCTCGCCGCCCTGGGCGAGCACCGCGACGTCCACCTCTTCCTCCCGCAGCCCTCGCCGGTGCTCTGGGACGACCTGGCCGGCCTCGGCGGGGCGGTGCCGCGCGACGAGGACGACTCGGCCGAGCGGGTCGGCCACCCGCTCCTCGCCTCGCTCGGCCGGGACGCGCGCGAGCTGCGCCGCACTCTCGACGGCGTCGGTGCCGCGCTGGTGCCCGCGCCCGAGCCCGCGACCGACACCCTGCTCGGTCGGCTCCAGGCCGACCTGCGCGCCAACCACGCGCCGACGCCGGCCGAGCGGGCCGCGCGGGTGCACGACGCCGCCGACCGCAGCCTGCAGGTGCACGCCTGTCACGGGGCCGCGCGCCAGGTCGACGTGCTGCGCGAGGTGCTGGTCGGGATGCTCCAGGACGACCCGACCCTGGAGCCGCGCGACATCCTCGTGATGTGCCCCGACATCGAGACCTACGCGCCGCTGATCTCGGCCGGCTTCGGGCTCGCGACCCACGAGGGGCACCCCGCCCACGAGCTGCGGGTCAAGCTCGCCGACCGGGCGCTGACCAGCACCAACCCGCTGCTCTCGGTCGCCGACGTGCTGCTCGAGCTGTCCGGGGGCCGGGTCACCGCCGCCGACGTCCTCGACCTGGCCGCCCGGGAGCCCGTGCGGCAGCGCTTCGGGTTCACCGACGACGAGCTCGACCGGGTCGGCCGCTGGGTCGCGCGGGCCGGGGTGCGGTGGGGACTGGACGCTCGCTCGCGGGCGGCGTTCCGGATGGACGGCTTCCCCCACAACACCTGGCGCACCGGCCTCGACCGGATCCTGCTCGGTGTCGCGATGAGCGGCGACGACCACCGCCACCTCGGCCGCGGGCTGCCGCTCGACGACGTCGGCAGCAACGAGATCGACCTCGCCGGTCGGCTGGCCGAGCTCGTCGACCGGGTCGACGCGTGCCTGACGACCCTGGCGGGCGCGCGCACCGTCGCCGACTGGACCGGCGGCCTGAGCGTCGGCGTGCGCTCGCTGACCGACGTGAGCACCGACGACGCCTGGCAGCTGCCGCAGTTCGAGCGCGAGCTGGCCCGGGCCGCCGCGTCCTCCCACGAGGCCGAGCTGGAGCTGCGGCTGCCCGACATGCGTGCGCTGCTCCAGTCCCGGCTGGCCGGCCGGCCGACCCGGGCCAACTTCCGCACCGGCACCCTCACCGTCTGCACCATGGTCCCGATGCGCTCGGTGCCCCACCGCGTGGTCTGCCTGGTCGGCCTCGACGACGGCGTCTTCCCGCGCGCGGGCGCGGTCGACGGCGACGACGTCCTCGGCCGGCGGCCGCTGACCGGGGAGCGCGACGCCCGCAGCGAGGACCGCCAGCTGCTGCTCGACGCGGTGATGGCCGCGACCGAGGCGCTGGTGATCACCTACACCGGGGCCGACGAGCAGTCGGGTGCGCGGCGGCCCCCCGCCGTACCCCTGGGGGAGATCCTCGACGCCGCCGACCGGACCACCGCCGCGCCGGTGCGCGAGCAGGTCCTGACCCGCCACCCCCTCCAGCCCTACGACGCCCGCAACTTCGCGCGGCCGCGCCCGTTCAGCTTCGACACCGCCGCCCTCGCCGGGGCCCGGTCGGCCTGGAGCGTGCGCCACGAGCCGCCGCCGCTGATCTCCGCGCCGCTGCCCGAGCGGCCTCGCGACGACGTGTCCCTCCAGGAGCTGCGCGGCTTCCTCGGCCACCCGGTCCGGGCCTTCCTGCGCGAGCGCCTCGACGTCGCCGCGCCCTTCGAGCCCGACGACCTGGCCGACGCCATCCCGGTGACGCTCGACAGCCTGGACAAGTGGAAGGTCGGCGACCACCTCCTGTCCGAGCTGCTCGCGGGTCAGGACGCCGCCGCCGTGATGACCGCCGAGCAGCTGCGCGGCACCCTCCCCCCGGGCGCCCTCGGCACGTCGGCGCTGACGGACGTCGTCGAGGAGTGCCAGCGGCTCTGGGCGCGCTCGGCGCAGGTGCGCGAGGGGGAGCGCCGCTCGGTCGACGTCGATGTCGACCTGGGCGACGGTCGCCGGCTCACCGGCACCGTGGCCGGCGTCTACGGCACCCGCGTCGTCTCCCTCGGCTACTCCCGGCTCAAGGCCCGGCAGCGGCTGACCGCGTGGGTCGACCTGCTGGCGCTGAGCGCGACGTACCCCGACCAGCACTGGACCGCCCACGCCATCGGTCGCGAGCGCGCCGGCCCCAAGCGCGCCCTGTCCGGACCGCTCGACCACCGCGCCGTCGCCTGGCTGCGCGACCTGGTCGAGCTCCGCGACCGCGGCCTGCGGGAGCCGCTGCCGATCCCGGTGGCGACCGCCTCGGCCTGGGCCGAGGCCCGGGTCCGCGAGCTGATGGGCCAGGACACCCCGCCCGTCGAGGCCGCCCGCCGGGCCTGGGAGACCGACCCCCACCACGCCTTCGGCATCGCCGGCGAGGACGCCGACGCCTTCCACCAGCGGGTCTACGGCGTCGGGGCGCCGGTCGAGCGGCTGCTCGACGCCGGCCTGGGTGAGCACGCCTGGCGGGTGTGGGAGCCGCTGCTCACCGGAGCCGAGAAGGTGGGTCCCCTGTGAGCGGTCCTGCGATCACCCCCTTCGACATCACCGACCCGCTGCCCGAGGGCACCGTCCTGCTGGAGGCCAGTGCCGGCACCGGCAAGACCTGGACGATCGGTGCCCTGGTCACCCGCTACGTCGCCGAGGGCGCGGCCCGGCTCGAGGAGATGCTGGTCGTCACCTTCGGGCGGGCCGCCAGCCAGGAGCTGCGCGAGCGGGTCCGGGCCCAGCTCGTCGAGGCCGAGCGGGTGCTCGGCGACGACCCGCTCGACGCCGTCGCCGACGAGTCCGACCTGGTGGCGCTGCTGCGCGGCTGGGATCCCGAGCGGCGCCGCCGTGGGCACCGCCGGGTCGCCGAGGCGCTGGCCGGCTTCGACGCCGCGACGATCGCCACCACCCACCAGTTCTGCTCGCTGGTCCTCGACTCGCTCGGGGTGGCCGGAGACACCGACTCCCGCGCGCGGCTGGTCGAGGACCTCGACGACCTGGTGACCGAGATCGTCGACGACCTCTACCTCCGTGCGTTCGCCTTCGACGGCGGGGGCCCGGCCTTCAGCCACGACGAGGCGCGGGCGATCGCCCGAGCCGCGGTCGGCGACCCCCAGGCCCGGCTCGAGCCCGCCGACGAGGACCCGTCGACGTCGGTCGGGCGGCGGGTGCGCTTCGCGCAGGCGGTCCGCACCGAGCTCGACCGGCGCAAGCGCCGGCTCGGCGTGCTCTCCTACGACGACCTGCTCAGCCAGCTCGCCGCCGCGCTCGCCGACGAGGACGGCGCCGCCGCCCAGCGGATGCGCGCCCGCTGGCGGATCGTGCTGGTCGACGAGTTCCAGGACACCGACCCGGTGCAGTGGCAGGTCCTCGACCGGGCCTTCAACGGGCACGCGACGATGGTGCTGATCGGCGACCCGAAGCAGGCCATCTACGCCTTCCGCGGCGGCGACGTGACGACGTACCTCCGAGCGGCGGCGACCGCCGCGCGCCAGCAGACCCTGGCCGTCAACTGGCGCAGCGACCAGCCGCTCCTCGAGGGCTTCCAGCGGCTGCTCGCCGGTGCCGCGCTCGGCGACGACCGCATCGTCGTGCGCGACGTCGAGGCCCACCACACCGGCAGCCGGTTGGTCGGTGCACCCGTGCCGGCGCCGTTCCGGGTGCGGGTGGTCCGGCGCGAGGACCTCGGGCGCCGCGGCGGCGCGACCCTCCCGGTCGGGCTGGTCCGGCCCCACGTCGCCCGCGACCTGGCCCTCGACGTACGACGGCTGCTGGCGTCGGGGGCGACCTTCGAGGGCCGCGAGCTGCGCCCGCGCGACGTCGCGGTGATCAGCTACCGCCACGCCGACCTGGCCGCGGTGCGCGAGGCGCTGCTGGAGGTCGGGGTGCCCGCGGTCATCGCGGGTGGCGGCAGCGTGTTCGCGACGCCGGCCGCGACCGAGTGGCTGACCCTGCTGGAGGCGCTCGAGCAGCCCCACCGCAGCACCCGCGTGCGCTCGGCCGCGCTGACCTGCTTCGTCGGCCGCAGCGCCGTCGAGCTCGACGAGCGCGGCGACGACCTGACCGACGAGGTGGCCGACCTGCTGCGTGGCTGGGTCGAGCTGTTCACGACCCGGGGCGTGGCCGCGGTGCTCGAGGCGGCCAACGTCGCCGGCCTGCCCGCGCGCGTGCTGGCCGAGGTCGGCGGCGACCGACGCCTCACCGACCTCCGCCACATCGGCGAGGCCCTGCACGAGGTCACCCTGACCGAGCGGCACGGCCTGGTCTCGCTGCTGACCTGGCTGCGCGAGCAGGTCACCGAGGGCCGTGCGGGCCGCGGCGTCGAGCGCACCCGCCGGCTCGACTCCGACGCGGCCGCCGTCCAGCTGGTGACGATCCACGCGAGCAAGGGCCTGGAGTACCCCGTCGTCTACCTGCCCGCCCTCGGCGACCGGTTCGTCCCCAAGCCGAGCCGGCCGCTCTTCCACGACGACGAGGGCACCCGCTGCCTCGACGTCGGGGGCGGCGGCGCCCACTGGGCCGACCACTGCCGGCGCTGGGCCGACGAGGAGGCCGGCGAGTGGCTGCGGCTGCTCTACGTCGCGATCACCCGCGCCAAGTCCCAGGTGGTCTGCTGGTGGGCGCCGACCAAGAACGCCGTCGCCTCGCCGCTGCACCGGATGCTGATGCGCGACCCCGACGAGGCGGAGGTGCCCGCCTCGCCCGCCGTGCCCGACGACGAGGCGGTGGTGACGCTGTTCGCCGAGTGGCGCGACCGCGGCGGCCCGGCCCCCGAGCCGGCGGCGCACGCCGACCCGGGCGCGGCGCCACCGCGGCCGGAGGTGCCCGCGCTGGCGGCCCGGTCGTTCACCCGCGAGGTCGACACCGAGTGGCGGAGGTCGTCGTACTCCTCGCTGAGCAAGGTGCAGGTCGCGCCCGGCCCCGCAGGGGCGGTGACCAGCGAGCCCGAGGTGAGCGCCAAGGACGACGAGGACGAGCTCGACTCGATCGTCGTCGAGGCCCCCGCGGTGCCCGGCGACCTGGTCTCGCCGATGGCCGGGCTGCCGGTCGGCGCGACCTTCGGCTCGCTGGTGCACGCGGTGCTCGAGCACACCGACCCCGACGCGCCGGACCTCCGCGCCGAGCTCCGCGGCCACGTCGAGGAGCAGCTCGGGTGGTGGCCGGTGGAGCTCGACACCGACGAGCTGGTCGAGGCGCTGGTCGCGGTCTGCGACAGCCCGCTCGGGCCGCTCGCGCCGACGACGCTGCGCGAGGTCCCGCTGGCCGACCGGCTCCGCGAGATGGACTTCGAGCTGCCGCTCGGCGACGGGGTGCTCGGCCAGATCGGTCCGCTGCTGGAGCGGCACCTGCCGGCGGGTGACCCGGTGCGCTCCTACGCCGCGGCGCTCGAGGGTCCGCTCGGCGAACAGACCCTGCGCGGCTACCTCACCGGCTCGGTCGACGTGGTGCTGCGGATGCGCACCGAGCAGGGCCCGCGCTACCTCGTCGTCGACTACAAGACCAACTGGCTCGGCCCGTTCGACGAGCCGCTGACCGCCGCGGCCTACCGGCCCGACGCGCTCGACGCGGCGATGGGCCACTCCGACTACCCGCTCCAGGCGCTCCTGTACGCCGCGGTGCTGCACCGGTTCCTGCGCTGGCGCCAGCCCGGCTACGACCCGGAGGTGCACCTCGGCGGGGTGCTCTACCTCTACCTGCGCGGCATGTGCGGGCCGGAGACCCCGCTGGTCGACGGTGCGCCGTGCGGCGTGTTCGCCTGGCGGCCGCCGGTCGCGCTGGTCGAGGAGCTGTCCGACCTGCTCGACGGAGGTGCGTCGTGACCGAGACCTTCGAGCCGGTCGGCGAGCACGACTGGCGGCTGGCCACCTCGGCCACCGGGCTGCTCGCCGAGTTCAACGCCGCCGGCCTGCTGAGCGCCGCCGACGTCCACGTCGCGACCCGGGTCGCGGCCCTGGGCGAGGAGGAGGACGAGCGGGTCCGGCTGGCGGTCGCCCTCGCGGTCCGCGCCGTACGCCGGGGGTCGGTGTGCCTCGACCTCGCGGCCGTGCCGGCCACCGCGCCGGAGCTTGCCTGGCCCGAGGCCGAGGCCTGGGCCGCGGCCGTCGCCGCGTCGCCGCTGGTCGCCGCCGGGGCGGTCCGCTGGGAGCTCGGGCTGCTCTACCTCGACCGATACCACCGGCTCGAGACCCAGGTGCACGCCGACCTGGAGGCGCGGCTGGCCCAGGCCGCGCCGGGGATCGACGAGGCCCGGCTCGACGCGGCGCTGGCCCGGGTCCGCGGCGGCCGGTTCAGCCCCGAGCAGGAGGCCGCGGTCGCGGCCGCCGTACGCCGTCGTACGACGATCCTGACCGGCGGGCCCGGCACCGGAAAGACCACGACCGTGGCCCGGCTGCTCGCCCTGCTCGCCGACCAGGCCACCGGCTCGACGCAGCGTCGCGAGGGCCGGCTCTCGATCGCCCTGGCCGCGCCCACCGGCAAGGCCGCCACCCGGCTACAGGAGGCGGTCGCCGCCGAGGTCGCCGAGGTGGGCGAGACCTGGCCCGAGGTCGCCGCCCTGGTGGGTCGGCTCCAGGGCCAGACCCTGCACCGGCTGCTCGGCTGGCGCCCCGACAACGCCACCCGCTTCCGCCACGACCGCGGCAACCGCCTCAAGTACGACGTCGTCGTGGTCGACGAGTCCTCGATGGTGGAGCTCACGATGATGGGCCGGTTGCTCGAGGCGCTGCGGCCCGAGAGCGTGCTGGTGCTGCTGGGCGACCCCCAGCAGCTGACCTCGGTCGGCGCCGGCGCGGTGCTGGGCGACCTGGTCGCGGGCTACGACGGCCGCCCGGACTCCCCGGTCGCCGCGCTGACCCGCAACTTCCGTTCCACCGACGACATCCTCGCCCTGTCCGTGGCGCTGCGGGCGGGCGATGCCGACACGGTCGTCGAGGTGCTGCGAACCCCCTCCGACGAGGTCTCCTGGGTCGACACCTCCGAAGAGGCCGAGGTCGAGGCGGCGCTGCGGCCCGACTCGCTCGCGGCCGCCCGGGCGGTGTGGTCCGCCGCGGTCGCCGAGGACCCGGCGGAGGCGATCCGGGAGCTCGACCGCTACCGGCTGCTGTGCGCCCACCGCGAGGGCCCGTACGGCGTACGCCGCTGGAACCAGCGGGTCGAGCGCTGGCTGGCCGAGGAGGTCGACGTCGACGTCCACGGCCCGTCGTACGTCGGCCGCCCGTTGCTGGTCACCAGCAACGACTACGCGCTCGACGTCTACAACGGCGAGACCGGCGTGGTGGTCCAGCAGGGCGACCGGCGTCGGGCCTTCGTGGCTGGGTCGGGGCGGCTGAAGGAGTTCGCCCCCGGCCGGCTCGACGCCGTCGAGACCATGCACGCGATGACGATCCACAAGAGCCAGGGAAGCCAGGTCGAGCGGGTGACGGTGCTGCTCCCCGAGGCCGACTCGCGGCTGCTGACCCGCGAGCTGTTCTACACCGCGGTCACCCGGGCCCAGCAGCACGTCCGGGTGGTCGGGTCCGAAGCGGCCGTGCGGGCGGCCGTCGCCACCCGTGCCCTGCGCGCGACGGGACTCCAGCAGCGGCTGCGCGAGACCGGGTCCGCACCCTGACACACGGAAACGGCGCCGCAATCTGCGCCGGTTAGGGTCGTGCCGTGCCATTTCTGCTGCGCGTCGAGCTGCCCGACGTCCCCGGGTCGCTTGGTCGTCTGGCGAGCAGGATCGGTGAGGCCGGCGGCGACATCGAGGCGATCGAGATCGTCGAGAAGCGGCACGACGGGACGGCCGTCGACGACGTACTCCTCGAGATGGCGCCCGGTTCGATGCCTGACTCGATCGTCTCCGCCTGCAACGCCATCGACGGCGTCCGGGTGGTCTGGATCAGCCGGTACGCCGCCGGCGGCAACCTGTTCCTCGACCTGGAGGCGGTCGAGGAGCTCACCGCCAACCCGGCCGAGGCGCTGGACCGGCTGATCGACCTGCTGCCGATCACCTTCCGCGCCGACTGGGCCGCGCGGGTCAGCGAGAAGGCCGGCGTGGTCTACGCGACCGAGGCCGCGCCCTCCGACCTGACCTGGGTGTCGATGGGCCGGGCCGCGCGCCTCGAGACCGACGACGACAACGTCCACTGCGGCGCCCGGCTCAACCACCACGAGGTGGTCATCATCGGCCGCCGCGGCGGCCCGGAGTTCCTCGACTCGGAGCTGGCCCGCCTGGGCCACCTGGTCGCCCTCGCGATGTCCATCGTCCGCGCCGGCTGACCCCCCCTCCCGCCGAGTCAGCAGAAACCGCGGGCCGAGTCAGCACCAGTGGTGCTGACTCGGCGAGGTCAGACGCGCTCGAGGAGGAAGACGGGGATCTCGCGGTCGGTCTTCTGCTGGTACTCGCCGTAGGTCGCCCAGGTGGCGACGGCGTAGTCCCACCACTCGGCCCGCTCGTCGCCTTCCAGGCGGCGCGCGGCGTAGGTGTGCTTCTCCGCGCCGTCCTGCAGGTCGACCTCGGGGTGCTCGACGAAGTTGTAGTACCAGGTCGGGTTCTTCGGGGCGCCGCCGAGCGAGGCGACGGCGACGTACTTGCCGTCCTTCTCGACGCGCATCACCGGGTTCTTGCGGAGCTTGCCGGACTTGGCGCCGCGGGAGGTGATCACCACGATCGGCCACTCCGGGTTGCCACGCAGGATGTTGCCGCGCTGGCCGTTCGAGGACTCGAACTCCTCGACCTGGTCGCGGACCCACTGCTCGGGGCTGGGCTCGTACTCGCCTTCAAGTGCCATGACTGTCCAATGCCCCTGGAGGGCCCGGACATTCCCACAGATAGCCTCCGACCCATGAGTGCGATCGACGGGGTGTCGGAGATCTTCGACGCCGACGCCTGGGACGTGGTGCCCGGCTTCGAGGACCTGACCGACCTGACCTACCACCGGGCGAAGGAGCACGGCACCGTCCGGGTGGCCTTCGACCGGCCGGACGTGCTCAACGCGTTCCGCCCGCACACCGTCGACGAGCTGCTGTGGGTGCTCGAGCACGCCCGCACCTCCAGCGACGTCGGCTGCGTGATCCTCACCGGCAACGGCCCGAGCGCCAAGAACGGCAAGTGGGCCTTCTGCACCGGCGGCGACCAGCGGATCCGCGGCCGCGCCGGCTACCAGTACGCCGAGGGCGAGACCGCGGCCACCGTGGACAAGGCCAAGCTTGGTCGGCTGCACATCCTGGAGGTGCAGCGGCTGATCCGCTTCATGCCCAAGGTCGTCATCTGCGTCGTCCCGGGCTGGGCCGCCGGTGGCGGGCACAGCCTGCACGTCGTCTGCGACCTGACCCTGGCCAGCACCGAGGAGGCCCGCTTCAAGCAGACCGACGCCGACGTCGGCTCGTTCGACGGCGGCTTCGGCTCGGCGTACCTCGCCCGCCAGGTGGGCCAGAAGATCGCCCGCGAGATCTTTTTCCTCGGACAGGAGTACTCCGCCGAGGACGGCGTCCGGATGGGCACGGTCAACCGAGCCGTCCCGCACGCGGAGCTGGAGGCGGCCGCCCTGGAGTGGGGCCGGCTGATCAACGGGAAGTCGCCGACCGCGCAGCGGATGCTGAAGTACTCCTTCAACGCCATCGACGACGGCCTGGTCGGCCAGCAGATCTTCGCCGGCGAGACCACCCGGCTCGCCTACATGACCGACGAGGCCGCCGAGGGCCGGGACCAGTTCCTCGAGAAGCGGGACCCCGACTGGTCGCCGTTCCCCTGGTACTACTGAGTCCGACTCACGCCAGGACGGCCGTGACCTTCAGCTCCACCAGGTGCTCGGGTACGTCGAGCGCGGCGACGCCGATCAGCGACGCCGGGGCGACCGGGACCGAGCCGAGGGCGTCCGCAGCGCGGGCCATGCCGTCGACGAGCAGCGGCATCTGGTCGGGGGTCCAGCCGGCGACGAACATCGTCAGATCGGCGACGTCGGCGAAGGTGGCGCCGACCTCGGCCAGGGCCGTGGCCACGTTGCAGTAGCACTGGACGATCTGCGCAGCGAGGTCTCCCGCGCCGACCAGGCGGCCGTCGGCGTCCCACGAGACCTGGCCGGCGACGAAGACGGTCCGGCTGCCGGTGGCGACGGCGACCTGGCGGTAGAGGGGGACCTCGGGGAGGCCGACGGGGTTGGCGAACGCGATGGGCAAGGGAGTTCCTCCGGGATTGACTTCAAGGTTGAACTGAACCTATCACGTGACTTCATGCGTGAAGCGATCCACCGTTACGGTGGAGGCATGGCGGACGAGGGCGCGGCGGACGACTTCCGGTGGCTGACGGAGCCGGAGAAGGAGGCGTGGACCGGCCTGGTCTCGCTGATGCTGCTGATGCCCGGCCCGCTGGAGGCGCCGCTGCAGCGCGAGGCCGGGCTGACGCTCTTCGACTACATGGTGCTCAGCGGCATCTCGGAGGCTCCGGACCGCGAGCTGCGGATGAGCGAGCTCGCGTTCATGACCAACGGCTCGCTGTCGCGGCTCTCCAACGTCGTCAAGCGGTTCGAGCAGCGGGGCTGGGCCTCGCGCCGGCCGGACGAGACCGATGGTCGCTACACGCTCGTGTCGCTCACGGAGGAGGGGCGCCGCCTCGTCGTGGCGGCGGCGCCAGTCCACGTCGATGCCGTACGACGCCTCGTCATCGACCCGCTCGACGAGGTCGACCAGGCCGCGTTGGCCCGCATCGCCGCACGACTTCGTACCCGGCCCAGCGACGTCCGCGACCGGCCGACCACCGGCTGAGCCGGACCCGTGCCCCTGGGTACGGGAGGTGATGCGCATCTTCTTCACCGGCGGCAGCGGCAAGGCCGGCCGGATCGTGGCCCCCTACCTCGCCGACCAGGGTCACCGGGTCACCAACGCCGACCTCGTCCCCCTCGGGCACCCGGGGGTCGACGACCTCCGGGTCGACCTCACCGACGCGGGCGAGACCTACTCCGCGCTCGCGGGGCTGGCGAGCCTCGACGAGCTGGATCTCCCCGAGTGGCCGTCGTACGACGCGGTCGTGCACTTCGCCGCGGTCCCGCGGATCGGCCTGCGGCCGGACGCGGCGACGTACGCCGCGAACGTGCTGAGCACCTATCACGTCCTCGAGGCCGCGACCCGGCTCGGTGTGCGCAAGATCGTCTTCGCCTCGTCGGAGACGGTCTACGGCGTCTGCTTCGCCCAGGGGGAGCGGCGGCCCCTCTACCTGCCGGTCGACGAGGACCATCCGACGGTCCCGGAGGACGCCTACGCGATGTCCAAGGTGGCGGGCGAGACGACGGCCCGCTCGTTCCAGGCCCGCACCGGGGCGGACGTCTACGGCCTGCGAATCAACAACGTCATCGAGCCGCACGAGTACGCCGAGCTGTTCCCGGCCTTCCTGGCCGACCCGGCGCTGCGCCGGCGCAACCTCTTCGCCTACATCGACGCCCGCGACCTGGGCGAGATGGTGCACCGCTGCCTGGCGACCGACGGGCTCGGCTACCAGGTCTTCAACGTCGCCAACCCCGACCTGTCGGTGTCGGCCACGACAAGCGAGCTGCGGGACCGCTTCTACGACGGTGTCGAGGTGCGCCGCGAGCTGGGCGACGACGAGACCTTCTACGCCATCGACCGGGCCCGCGAGCTGGTCGGCTTCGCGCCCCGGCACTCGTGGCGCGACGTGCTGCCCGGCTGAGGTGCACCCGTACCGCCGGTCCGCTCAGGCCTGAGGAGCCCACCCCTCGTCGTCGCGGATGCCGCCCAGGATCCGCCGGCTGATCTCCCGCAGCTGTCGCTTCTGGGGTGCGGTCAGTCGGTCCAGTACCAGGTGGTGGACCGACTGCACGTGACCGGGGGTCGCCTCGTCGACCTTCCGGCGGCCCAGGGCGGTGAGGACCGCGAGCGTGTAGCGCCCGTCGGCCGGGTCGGGCGTTCGTCGTACCCAGTCCTTGGACTCGAGGCGGGTCGCCGCCCGGGACAGTCGCGAGAGGGTGCTGTTCGCGTAGCCGGCGAGCACGCTCATCCGCAGGGTGTGGTCGGGCGCCTCACGGAGCGCGTAGAGGACGCCGTACTCGAAGTGGGAGAGCTGGGCGTCGCGCTGGAGCTGGGCGTCGAGCGCGCTCGGCAGCCACTCGAGGACGGTGGCCAGGGCGGCCCAGGTCGCCAGGTCGTCGCCGCGGAGCTCGTCGGGGTCCGGGAGAGGTGGCATGGCTCCATCCTAGAGCTCCTTGACTTGCTCGGGAAAGTGAGTCTGTCTACGATTGACTTTCCTGAGCAAGTCAAAGACGAGAGTGGGGACGGACGAGATGGACATGCGACTGGCACGCAGGCGCGCCTTCGTGAGCGGGTCCACGCAGGGGATCGGCTTCGCGATCGCGCGGGCGCTCCTCCGGGAGGGCGCGGCGGTCGTCGTGAACGGGCGTGCGGAGCCCCGCGTCCGCGAGGCGGTCGCGCGACTGGAGGGCGAGGTCCCCGGCGCCCAGGTGACGGGGGTGGCGGCCGACTTCGCCGACCCCGACCAGGTACGACGGCTGCTCGCCGAGCTGGGCGACGTCGACGTCCTGGTCAACAACGTCGGGCTGTTCGAGGTCGCGCCGTTCGCGGACCTCCCCGACGAGACCTGGCAGCGCTACCTGGAGGTCAACCTGATGAGCGGCGTCCGGCTCTCGCGGCACCTGCTGCCCGGCATGCTGGACCGCGGGTGGGGGCGGATCGTCTTCGTCTCCAGCGAGTCGGGCGTGAGCGTCCCCGGCGACATGACGCACTACGGGGTGACCAAGGCCGCGCAACTGGCGCTGGGCAACGGCCTGGCCAAGCTGACCCGCGGGACCGAGGTCACGGTGAACACGATCCTCGGCGGCCCGACGTACTCGGACGGGGTCGCGCAGACGGTGGAGCAGATCGCTGCGGCTCAGGGGATGCCGGCCGAGGACCTGAAGGGCGCGATCGCCGCCGGCAACCAGACGTCGCTCCTGCAGCGGTTCCTCGATCCGGACGAGATCGCGAGCCTCGCGGTCTACCTGGCCAGCCCGCTCTCGTCGGCCACGAACGGCGCTGCTGTGCGCGCCGACGGTGGCGTGCTGACCACGCTGGTCTGAGGGTGGGCCTCACGCCCAGATCGGCCCCGGCCGACCGCCGTCGAGCGGGATGACCGCGCCGTTGGCGACCGCGCCGTACGGCGAGGCCAGGAACGTGACCGCGGCCGCGACGTCGTCGGCCGTGACCGGGCGGCCCAGGCCGTTGCGGGCGGCCTGCTCCAGGTAGGCGGGGTCGCCGGCGACCCGCTCGGTGACGGTGAGGCCGGGGTGGACGCAGGCGACGGTGACGCCCTGCGGGCCGAGCTCGTCGGCGAGATTCTTGGTGATCGCGACGACCGCGATGTTGCGGACCGAGCCGGTGAGGTTGCCGGTCGCGCGGGCGTTCATGCCGCTGATGTTGACGACCCGCCCACCCCCGTCGAGGAGGTACGGCGCCGCCGCCCGCACGACGCGCGCGTAGCCGAGGGCCTTGGTGTCGACCTGCTGCAGGAAGTCGTCGTCGTCCAGCCCGGCGAGCCCCGGCGCGGGTGGTTGCGACGCGCGGGGCGCGGCCGCGTTGACGACCACGTCGAGCCCGCCGAGCGCGGCGACCGCGGCGTCGACCGCCGTACGGACGGCCGCGTCGTCGGTGGTGTCGGCGCGGACGACGACCGTCCCGGGGCCGACGGCGTCGGCCGCCGCCGACAGCGCCGACGCGTCACGTCCGAGCAGTGCGACCCGCGCGCCCTCCGCGGCCAGCGCCCGCCCGACGGCCAGGCCGATCCCGCGGCTGCCGCCCGTCACCAGCGCCCGGGCGCCGTCCAGTCCGAGGTCCATGGCGGCAAGATTGCCAGGTGAGCACCCTCTGGCAGCGCATCGCCCAGGCCCAGGCGGGCGCCGACTACGCGACGACGTACGCGGCCCGCTTCCGCCGGCTGGCCGAGCGCGGGCAGGACGTGCACGGCGAGGCGGCGCTGGTGACGCAGCTGGTCGACCCCCCGGCGCGGGTCCTGGATGCGGGGTGCGGGACGGGGCGGATCGCCGTACGCCTCACCGAGTTGGGATACGACGTCGTCGGGGTCGACGTGGACGCCTCGATGCTGGCCGTCGCGCGGGCCGAGGCGCCCGCGCTGGACTGGCGCGAGGCCGACCTCGCGACGCTCGACCTGGGGGAGAACTTCGACCTGGTGCTGCTGGCCGGCAACATCGTGCCGCTGCTGGAGCCCGGCACCCTGGCCGCGGTCGCGGAGCGCCTGGCTGCGCACACCGCGCCCGGCGGCCGGGTCGTCTGCGGCTTCGGGCTGGACGCCGCCCACCTCCCGGGCGACTGTCCCGTGACTCCGCTGGCCGAGGTGGACGCGGCCTTCGCGGCGGCGGGACTGGGGGTGGGCGATCGGCTGGCGACCTGGGACGGCGACGCCTACGACGGCGGCGGGTACGTCGTGACGCTCCACGGCAGATCTGCGGACGGCGTTTGACCGATTTCCTCGCGTGTCGTCGGCGATGCCCTCTAGGGTGTCGCTCACCTGTGAGGAGGGTCACATGAGGACCGGACGTTTCCGCTCGATGACGGTGGGCGCGGCGACGCTCGTGGTGGCGCTGGCCGGCCAGCTCGTGCTCGTGGACTCGGCGGACGCCGGTCCTGACGCGAACGCGCCCGGCACGCCGGCACTGGCGACCGAGATCACCAACAAGTTCACCACCTACGGCAACAGCACCTCGGTCGACCGCTGGACAGGTGGAGACGGGCTGGAGGCGATCGAGCTGCCCGACGGGCGGGTGCTCTGGTTCTTCAACGACTACTGGTACGGCACGGTGAAGTCCAACCTCACCCGCGGTCCCTTCCAGGCGTCGATGCCCCGCAACGGCATCGTGATCCAGAACGCCAACGGGACGATGGGCCAGACCGTCTCGGGCTCGGGTGGCGCGACCCTGATGAACACCGGCTCCGGCTGGTTGTGGGGCGGGGACCAGCGACTCCAGGGCGGCACTGTCCAGAAGTTCTACATGCGGATGGTGGCCGACGGGGGCTGGGGCTCCGCGGTCGGCGTCGAGCTGCGGACCATCCCGACCGGCTCGGTGGCCTCGCCGGGCACGTACGGCGACCTCACCGCCCAGCTGCCTGCCGACGTCCGTAGCTGCTCGGCGCAGGGCGTGGCCGGGCACTGCACCCTGTGGGGGATGGCGCTGGCCGACCACGGCTCCTACACCTACGTCTACGGTGCCGACGTCAGCTCGAGCGGGAAGGACCTCAAGATCGCGCGTGTCCCACAGGGCGACTTCGCCGGCCTCTGGGAGTACTGGAACGGTTCCGGCTGGAGCACCGACCAGGCGGACGCGATCGATACGGGCACGGTCGCCAGCGAGGCCATGAGCGTCACCTACCAGGGTGGACGCTGGGTGCTGGTCGGCCAGGACACCTACGGCGGCCTGGGTGGCAACGTGATCAGCTACTACGCCGACACCCCGTGGGGCTTCACCGCCGCCGACAAGTCGACGCTGTTCAAGATGCCCGAGACCACCGCCGACTGGAGCGTCTGGGCCTACACGCCCCGCCTGATCCCCCATCTGAGCACCGGTGGCAACCAGGTGATCATCGGCTACAGCGTCAACTCGCAGCTCAAGGACAGCTCCTGCGGTGCGCACAACTACATCGACGCGACCGTCTACCGTCCCCGGTTCAAGGCCGTCACCCTGCCGGCGACCCCCGGCGGCAGCTACCAGGCACCCAACGGGGCGCAGCCGGCGGCCAAGTGGCTGACCGCGGCGGAGCTGCCCGGGTGGTGCGCCCCCGGCACGGCCGCGGTCCCGGCCCCGACCGGCGTGACCGCGACCCCCGGGCAGGGGAACACGGCACTGACCTTCGGCTGGTCGCAGACGGCTCCGAGCTCCGACTGGAGCTACGGCTTCCAGTTCCGGGCGTCCGGCGACGCCTGGGGCACCGAGTGGCCGCTGTTCGCGCCGGCCAGCAACACGTGGACCGGTGGGCTGCTGACGCCGGCCCGGACGTACGAGTTCCGGATCCGGGCGTCGACCTGGGAGGGGCGCAACAGCGCGTGGACGACGAAGACCGTGACGATGCCGATCAACGCACCCACCGGGCTCAGCGTCGCCCGCACGGCGGCGAACAAGTGCACCCTGAACATCACCGATCCGCAGGGCGGGGTCTTCTGGCGGGTCCAGCAGCGGCAGGTCGGTGCGACCGCCTGGACGAGCCTCGGAGCGGTCGGCACCAAGACGCCGTGGTACGCGGTCACCTCGGGCGTGCGGTACGACTATCGCGTGCAGGCCTACTCGGACTACGGCAGCAGTGCCTGGACGACCGCGGCGAGGTGCAGCCTCTGACCCGGCCGTCATGATGAGCACATGAAGGTCGTCGTCCTCACCGGTGCCGGGATCTCCGCGGAGAGCGGGGTGCCGACCTTCCGCGACGCCGACGGGCTCTGGGAGGGCCACCGGGTCGAGGACGTCGCGACCCCGGAGGCCTTCGAGTGGCAGCCGTCGGTGGTGCACGCGTTCTACGACGCCCGCCGCGCGGCGCTGACCGGGGTCGAGCCGAACCCCGCCCACCGTGCCCTGGCCCGGCTGGAGGACGCGCTCGGCGACGACCTGCTCGTCGTCACCCAGAACATCGACGACCTGCACGAGCGCGGTGGCTCGCAGCGGGTGCTGCACATGCACGGCGAGCTGCTCTCGGCACTCTGCCGCGGCTGCCAGCGGCGCTCGCCGTGGAGCGGCGACCTGGCCGACCTGCCGCCCTGCCCGCGCTGCGGCGTGACCGAGCTGCGCCCGGACGTGGTCTGGTTCGGCGAGATCCCCTACGAGATGGACCGGATCTTCGCCGCCCTCGAGACCTGTGACCTGTTCGTGTCGATCGGGACGTCGGGGGCGGTCTACCCCGCGGCCGGCTTCGTGCAGGCCGCGGCGTCGTACGGCGCCCGGACGCTGGAGCTCAACCTGCTCCCCTCCGAGGGCACCGACTTCTTCGACGAGGCGCGGCACGGGCCCGCGTCGGCGCTGGTGCCGGAATGGGTCGACTCGCTCCTGGGGTAGTCCGTCAAGGGCCCGGTCCGCTGCGACGCTGGGGGAGCGGTGGGGCTCCCGCGAGGGCGACGAGGCCCCCGCAGGAATGCGCGTCGCGGAGGAGCCGAGCGGTGTGATCTGATCGAGCCCCCTGAGGAGGAGACCCGATGAAGACCCTGACCCTGGCTGCCGCCGCGCTCACCACCGTCACCCTGCTCGCCGGCTGCAGCGACGGCGACCCCGGCGACGACAGCGCGGCCGACCCCTCGCGCGAGAGCACCAGCAGCGGCAGCACCGGCGGCGGTGAGGGCGGCAACGACTTCACCGACCAGTCCGGCGAGGAGATCGCACAGACGGCCAAGGACGCCATGGCCGGCCTCGAGTCGGTCCGGGTCAGCGGCGCCATCACCAGCGACGGGCAGGAGATCGCCCTCGACCTGGCGGTCAGCACGGCCGGCGAGTGTGCCGGCACCATCAGCCTCGGCGGCGCGTCGGCCGAGCTGGTCGGCGCCGACGGCAAGGCCTGGTTCAAGCCGAGCGACGAGTTCTGGCAGGCCCAGGCGGGCGAGCAGGCCCAGACGATCATCGACCTGGTCGCGGGCCGCTGGGTCGTCATGTCGGGTGACGACGCCGGCTTCGGCGAGTTCTGCCAGCTCGACTCCCTGCTCGACGAGCTCGTCAGCGGGGAGGACGACAGCACCTACGAGAAGGGCGACGTGTCCGACGTCGAGGGCTCGGAGGCGATCGCGGTGACGAGCACCGGCGACGACGGGACCTCGGTGGGCTACGTCCAGGTCGACGGCGACCACTACCTGGTGAAGGTCGAGGTCACGTCCGGCGACGAGCCCGGGGCGATCACCTTCTCCGACTTCGACGCCGAGGTGCCCGCCGAGGCGCCGCCCGCGGAGGACACCGTCGACCTCGACGAGCTCGGCGGCTGACACCCGCCGTCGTTCACGGGCGCAGCACGTAGCGCCCGCGCACGCCGCCCTCGGCCACCAGCCGGTGCGCCTCGGCCGCCTCGGCCAGCGGCAGCTCGCCGGCGACCCGGACGGGCAGCCCACCCGCAGCCGCGCGGGCGAGGAGGTCGGCGGTGCGGGCGCCGTCCGGCACCACCTCGACGGCGGTGACCACGACGCCGCGCTCGGACGCGGGCAGCATCGCGGGCCGGACCCCGACGAACAGGCCGCCGTCGCGCACCAGGGCCACGCCGTCGGCCTGCAGCACCGCGCCGTCCGCCACGGCGTCCCAGCCGGTGGTGGTCGTGGTGGCGAAGTCGGCCCCCAGGCCGCGGACGAACTCCTCGTCGCCGGCCCGGGCGAGGCCGGTCACCTGCCAGCCCCGCTCGGCCGCCAGGGGTACGACGGCCGCCCCGACCGGCCCCGCCGCTCCGGTGACCAGCAGCGAGCGGCCCGCCCCGTCGCCGAGCAGGTCGACGAGCTGGGCGGCGGTCAGGGCGGTCAGGGCCAGCGTCGCGGCCGCCACCAGGGCGAGGTCGTCCGGGACGACGGCGACGTCGGCGGCCGGCACGACCAGCTGCTCGGCGTACGTCCCGAAGTCGCGGTCCAGGCCGCCGACCAGCCCGGCGACCCGGGTCCCGACCGCGAGGTCGACCCCGACGCC
This sequence comes from Nocardioides sp. CCNWLW216, assembly GCF_037120545.1. Classification (NCBI taxonomy): domain Bacteria; kingdom Bacillati; phylum Actinomycetota; class Actinomycetes; order Propionibacteriales; family Nocardioidaceae; genus Nocardioides; species Nocardioides sp. CCNWLW216. The sequence continues at coordinate 35,911 of NZ_JBBBBJ010000003.1, read as the reverse complement.
CACGGCGTCGACGGTGCCGGCGAAGTCCCAGCCGAGGCCGGTGTGCTCGGGCTGGTCGATCAGCCCCAGCTGGTGGAAGAAGCCGCCGGCCGTGCCCAGGTCGACGGGGTTGACCGGCGCCGCGGCGACCCGGACCCGGACCTCGCCGGCGCCCGGCTCGAGGAGCGGCAGGTCGACGAGCTCGATGGAGTCGGGGCCGGCCGGGGTGCGGACGACGGCGGCGCGGAAGGTGGTGGTCGTGGTGCTCATGGGGGTGCTCCTCTTGCGGATCGGATCGGACGGCTCCAGACTGGACCAGTCACTCTCCATCAGGAAGTAGGCACCTCAGAGTGCGTAACTACCCGGCCAGTCCCCAGGAGGCCCCGTGCCGACCATGACCGCAGCCCAGCAGCGCGAGCAGGCCAAGCTCGCCTACGACTCGTTCCTGGCCGAGTGCCCGAGCCGCCAGCTGCTTGACCGGCTCTCCGACAAGTGGGTCGCGCTGGTGCTCGCCGCGCTCGCCGACGAGGGCACGATGCGCTACTCCCAGCTCGCCCGCCGCCTGGCCGGCGTGAGCCAGAAGATGCTCACCCAGACCCTGCGCGCCCTCGAGCGCGACGGCCTGGTCACCCGCACGGTCACCCCGACCGTCCCGGTGACCGTCGACTACGACCTGACGCCGCTCGGCGCCTCGCTGCAGGTCGTGGTGCGCCAGGTCAAGGTGTGGGCCGAGGCCCACATGGACGACGTGCGCTCCGCGCGCGACGCGTACGACGCCCGCGGCGCCTGACCCGGTCGCGTCAGGGCGCCAGCAGGGCCCCGGCGTGCGGCGGCAGCGTGAGCGTCCCGTCTCCCAGGTCGGCCCCGGCCTCGGTCTCGAACAGCAGCCGGGTGTGCGGCAGCACGAGGGTCGCCGGTGCGTCGCCGAAGTTCACGACGACCGCCAGGTCGCCCCGGTGCATCACGAACGTGCGCGACTCCTCGTCGACCTCGCACCGCGTGCGGCCGAACGCCGGGTCGGTCAGTTCGGCGTGCTCGCGCCGGAGCGCGGCCAGGCGCCGGTAGACGTCCAGCAGGCGGGCGTGCTGCCCACCGGTCTGCTCGTCCCAATTGAGCCTGGACCGCTCGAAGCTGGCGGGGTCCTGCGGGTCGGGGACGACGTCGGGGTCCCAGCCCATCTGCTCGAACTCCGCGATCCGGCCCTCCGCCGTGGCCTTCCCGAGCTCCGGCTCCGGGTGCGAGGTGAAGAACAGGAACGGCGTGGACGCCGCCCACTCCTCGCCCTGGAAGAGCATCGGCGTGAACGGGCCCGCCATCGTCAGCAGGGCCGCGCAGGCCAGCTGGTCGGCGTCCAGGTGCTCGGTGATCCGGTCGCCCACCGCGCGGTTGCCGACCTGGTCGTGGTTCTGGGAGCAGACCACCAGCCGCCAGCTCGGCATCGCCGCGGTGTCGATCGGGACGCCGTGGTCGCGACCGCGGAAGGACGAGTAGGTCCCGTCGTGGAAGAACCCCCGCTCGCAGACCTTGGCCAGCGCCCCGAGGGGCTCGAAGTCGGCGTAGTACCCGTCGGTCTCGCGAGTCAGCGCGACGTGGACCGCGTGGTGGAAGTCGTCGCTCCACTGGGCGTCCAGGCCGTAGCCGCCGGCCTCGCGCGGCGTGACCAGCTTGGCGTCATTGAGGTCGGACTCGGCGATCAGGGTGAGCGGTCGGCGCTGGTGTGCGGAGAGCGCGGCCACCTCGACGGCCATCTCCTCCAGCAGGTGCACCGCCGACTCGTCGTGCAGCGCGTGCACGGCGTCGAGCCTCAGCCCGTCGACGTGGTAGTCGGTGAACCACATCCGGACGTTGTCGAGGATGTAGCGCCGCACCTCCGCCGAGCCCTCGCCGTCGAGGTTGACCAGGTCGCCCCAGGTGTTCCGGCCCGACTTCAGGTAGGGCCCGAAGAGCGGCAGGTAGTTCCCGGACGGACCGAGGTGGTTGTAGACCACGTCCTGGATCACGCCCAGCCCGGCGGCGTGGCAGCCGTCGACGAACCGCTGGTAGCCGGCCGGGCCGCCGTACCCCTCGTGCACGGCCGACCAGAGCACGCCGTCGTAGCCCCAGTTGTGGGTGCCGTTGAAGGCGTTGACCGGCATCACCTCGACCAGGTCGACGCCGATCTGGCGGAGGTGGTCGAGTCGGCCGAGCGCCGCGTCGAAGGTGCCTTCGGGCGTGAAGGTGCCGACGTGGAGCTCGTAGACGACCGCCCCCGCGAGCTGGCGCCCGGTCCAGGCCGAGTCCGTCCAGGCGAAGGCCGCGGGGTCGTGGGTTCGCGAGCGCTGGTGGACGCCCGCCGGCTGGCGCCGCGACCGTGGGTCGGGTCGGGGCGCGTCCGAGTCGTCGATCAGGTAGCCGTAGTCCACCTCCGAGCGTGGATCGGGCACAGGTCCCGCGGGGGTCCACCAGTCGTCGTCCCCGCGCTGCATCTCGACGATCTCTTCACCCGCCGACAGGCGGAGGCGCGCAGGACGGGGGGCCCACACGTCGTAGGGACCACGCATCAGGACTCCTCGGATCGGACCAGCAGGGCGACGGGCAGGTCGGCCAGCACCTCGGCGAGCGGGGCGGGCCCGGAGCCGGACCAGGAGCCGAGCGCGTCGGTCCAGTGGCCCGGAGGCAGCTCCAGGGTCGTCGGACCCCAGCCGCCGCGGGCGGCCAGCCCGACGGGCAGCCGGGTGGCGACGGTGACCGCCCCGCCACGGTCGAAGGCCACGACGTGGTCGGTGGCCGGACCGGAGGCGGCCACCGCGTCGTACGACGTGAACAGCTCGGGGCGGTCGCGCCGCAGCCGCAGCGAGGTCGCGGTGAGGTGCAGCTTGGCGGACCCGCCGTCGTCGAGGACCGGCTGGGGGGCCGACCAGGAGCCGGACCGGAGCAGCTCCGCCCGGGCCCCGAAGTCGACCGGCCTCCGGTTGTCGGGATCGACCAGGCTCTGCTCCCACATCTCGCTGCCCTGGTAGACGTCCGGGACGCCCGGCATCGTCAGCGCGACCAGCTTGGCCGCCAGCGCGTTGGACCAGCCGGGCGCCACGACCTGCGCGAGCAGGTCCTCGATCACGCCGCGCACGGCGGCGGAGTCGAGGGCCGCGTCCACGGCTGCGTGCACGGCGGACTCGTAGGCCTCGTCCGGCTCGGTCCAGGTGGTCCGGTCGCCGGCCTCGCGCATCGCCTTCTCGGCGTACCCGTGCAGCCGGCTCCGCCAGTCCGAGGAGGCGGAGGCCGGCCAGGCCCCGAGCACCGCCTGCCACAGCAGGGAGGCGAAGCCCGGGTCGGGCAGCGGCGCGAGCGAGAGCAGCGACCCCAGCGCCGCCTCCCACGCGGCCGGCAGCTCGGCGAGGGCGGTGATCCGGGCGCGGACGTCCTCGCCGCGCTTGGTGTCGTGGGTGGACAGCGTGGTCATCGCGTGCGGCCAGTCCCGCTGCCGCTCGGCCATGAGTCGGTGGAAGCCGGCCACGTCGAGGGAGAAGACCGACGGGTCCCCGCCGACCTCGTTGAGCGAGGTGAGCCGGGAGTAGCGGTAGAAGGCGCAGTCCTCGACGCCCTTGGCCATCACCATGCCGCTGGTCTGCTGGAACCGCTTGGAGGCGGCCAGGTCGGCGTCGAACATCCAGGGCTCGATCCGGCCGAGGGTGAGCGTCAGGTCGGGCCGTCGGCGCCGGGCCTCGGCGAACGCCTCCTCGAGGTGCGCGCGGCCCTCGGGCAGGTAGGACCGGTAGACCGGGAAGCAGGCCAGCAGCTCGGCCACGGCGTCCTCCGCCCGGAAGGCGGGTACGACGGGCAGGTGCCGCCGCAGGTCGCGCACGATCCGGCGGACCTCGCTGTTGAGGATCCCGTCCGCGACCGCCCGCTTGGTGTCGTGGATCATCTCGGCCCAGTCGACGGGACCGCCCCGCAGCCGCGCCTCGAGCGCGTCGAGCGGAGCCTGTCCTGCCGGGTCGGTGAGGACCCGGTCGATGTGCGCGAGGGCGTCGTACCCGGTGGTGCCGGCGGTGGCCCAGGACGTGAGCAGCTGCTCGCCGGGCTCGAGGATCTTCTCGACCAGGACGTAGGCGTCGCCGGTGAGCTCGGCCAGGTCTCGCAGGTAGCCGCCCGGGTCGCGCAGGCCGTCCGGGTGGTCCACCCGGAGCCCGTCGACCAGGCCCTCGTCGAACCAACGCCGGATCTCGACGTGGGTGTCCTCGAACACCCCCGGCTCCTCCACGCGGACGGCGGCCAGGGTGTTGACCGCGAAGAAGCGCCGGTAGTTCAGCCCGTCGTCGGCCTCGCGCCAGTTGACCAGCTCGTAGTGCTGCTCCTCCAGCGTGGTCGTGCCGGGCGCGAGCGGGAAGCGGTTGTCGTGGTAGCGGATCTCCTCGGCTCCGAGGTCCACCTCGATCGCGCCCTCGTCGTCGTCGCCGACGACCGGGATCTGCAGCTTCTGGTGGCTCGCGTCCCAGTCGATGTCGAACGCCGGCGCGTGCTCGGCCTCGCGCCCGTGCTTGAGCACGTCCCACCACCACGGGTCCTCGGACGGCGTCGCGACGCCGACGTGGTTCGGCACGATGTCGACCAGCACGCCCATGCCGAGTCGCCGCGCCTCGGCGGAGAGGGCCGCGAGCCCCTCCTCGCCGCCGCGTGCCGGGTCGACCCGGTCGTGGCGGATGACGTCGTACCCGTGGGTGCTGCCGGGCTCGGCCTCGAGGATGGGGGAGAGGTAGACCCAGTCGGCGCCGAGGTCGTGCAGGTAGGGCAGCAGCTCGGCCGCCCGGAAGAGGTCGAGCTCGGCGGTGATCTGCAGCCGGTAGGTGCTGGTCGGAGCGCGCACGCTCAGCCCCGCCGGGCCTGGGCGGCGACCGAGGCGGCGACCGACAGGTCGGGTTCGACCTCGGGCTCGCGGTGCTCCCGGAGTACGACGAGGCTCCGCGTCCCGAGCGGCAGCGTGGCGCCCGCCTCGCAGGTGCCGTCGGCGTCGGCCGAGCCGCCGGTGTCGATGACGACGTCCCAGGCCTCGGCGTACTCCAGCGGCGGCAGTGTCACCTCGGCGTCGCCGTCGGCGTTGAAGTAGAGCAGGAAGTGCTCGTCGGTGATCGTCTGCCCGCGGGCGTCCTTGCCGGCGATGCCGTTGCCGTTGAGGTACATGCCGATCGCCTGGGCGCCGCTGTCCCAGTCGCCGTCCTCCATCGGCCGGCCCTCGAGGTGCAGCCAGACGATGTCGTCGATCCGCTCGCCGTAGCTCCCGCGGACCTCCTCACCGGTGAAGAACCGCTTGCGGCGGAACGTCGGGTGCTGGGCCCGCAGCCGGGCGACCGCGGCGGTGAACTCGACCAGCGGCTGGTCGGCGTCCTCCCAGTGCACCCAGCTGATCTCCGAGTCCTGCGCGTAGGTGTTGTTGTTGCCCTGCTGGGTGCGGCCCAGCTCGTCGCCGTGCAGGATCATCGGGACGCCCTGGCTGAGCAGCAGGGTGGCGATCAGGTTGCGCTGCTCGCGAGCCCGGAAGGCCTGGATCTCGGGGTCGTCGGTCGGTCCCTCGACGCCGTGGTTCCAGGACCGGTTGTGACTCTCGCCGTCGTTGTTGTCCTCGCCGTTGGCCTCGTTGTGCTTCTCGTCGTAGGACACCAGGTCGCGCATCGTGAAGCCGTCGTGGGCGGTGACGAAGTTGATGCTCGCGAACGGCCGGCGCCCCGAGCGCTCGTAGAGGTCCGAGGAGCCGGACAGGCGGGACGCGAACTCGCCGAGCGAGGGCTCGCCGCGCCAGAAGTCGCGCACGGTGTCGCGGTACTTGCCGTTCCACTCCGTCCACTGCGGCGGGAACCCGCCGACCTGATAGCCGCCGGGGCCGACGTCCCAGGGCTCCGCGATCAGCTTGACCTGCGAGACCACCGGGTCCTGCTGCACGAGCTCGAAGAAGGTCGCCAGCCGGTCGACGTCGTAGAACTCGCGCGCGAGCGCGGAGGCCAGGTCGAAGCGGAAGCCGTCGACGTGCATCTCGGTGACCCAGTAGCGCAGCGAGTCCATGATCAGCTGCAGCGAGTGCGGGTGGCGGACGTTGAGGGTGTTGCCGGTGCCCGTGTAGTCCATGTAGTACCGCTGGTCGTCCTCGACGAGGCGGTAGTAGGCCTGGTTGTCGATGCCCTTGAAGCTCAGCGTCGGCCCGAGGTGGTTGCCCTCGGCCGTGTGGTTGTAGACCACGTCGAGGATGACCTCGATGCCGGCGGCGTGCATCGCCTTGACCATCGACTTGAACTCCTGCACCTGCTGGCCGAGGGCCTGGCCGGCGCGCGCGGTGGTGCTGTAGTCCTCGTGCGGGGCGAAGAAGCCCAACGTGTTGTAGCCCCAGTAGTTGCGCAGGCCCTTCTCGGCCAGCGTGCTGTCCTGGACGAACTGGTGCACCGGCATCAGCTCGATCGCGGTCACGCCCAGCTTGGTCAGGTGGGCGGTCACGGCCGGGTGCGCGAGGCCGGCGTACGTGCCTCGGATGTCCTCGGGAATCTCGGGGTGCAGCTGGGTGAGGCCCTTGACGTGCGCCTCGTAGATCACCGAGTCGTTGTAGGGGATGTGCGGGCGGCGGTCGCCCTCCCAGTCGAAGAACGGGTTGATGACCACGCCGTGGGTCATGTGCGGCGCGGAGTCGTCGTCGTTGCGGGAGTCCTCGTCGCCGAAGTGGTAGGAGAACAGGCTCGGGTCCCAGTCGATCTCGCCGGTGGTGGCCTTGGCGTAGGGGTCGAGCAGCAGCTTGTTGGGGTTGCAGCGCAGCCCCTGCTCGGGGTCCCAGGGGCCGTGCACGCGGTAGCCGTAGCGCTGGCCGGGCTGCACCTGCGGGAGGTAGCAGTGCCACACGTAGGCGTCGACCTCGGTCAGCTCGATGCGGGTCTCGACGTCGTCGGCGTCGAAGAGGCAGAGCTCGACCTTCTCGGCGACCTCGCTGAACAGGGCGAAGTTGGTGCCGGCGCCGTCGTACGTCGCGCCCAGGGGGTAGGCCTCGCCGGGCCAGGTCTCGAAGGTGGTGCTCTCGTCGCTCACAGGTCAGGTGTACCCGTGGAGTGCGCGCCGGACTCGCTCCGCGGGAGCGACGTTGGTCTCGCTGCGAGGAGTGGTCGAGACCACACCGCCCGAGTAGTTACCAGCCAGTAGGATTCATGGCATGAAGCGTGACATCTACGACGAGGACCACGAAGCGTTCCGCGGCTCGGTTAAGGAGTTCCTGGACCGGTCGGTGACGCCGTACGTCGAGACGTACGCCGCCGACAAGGCCATCCCGCGCGAGTTCTGGCTGGAGGCCGGCAAGCAGGGCTTCCTGGGCCTCGAGGTGCCCGAGATCTACGGCGGCTCGGAGGCCGGGGACTACCGGTTCAACGCGGTGCTCTTCGAGGAGCTCTCGAAGGTCAACGCCGCGCTGGCGTCCTGCGCCGGCATCCACGCCGACATCACCGCGCCGTACCTCGTCGAGCTCGGCACCGACGAGCAGAAGCAGCGCTGGCTGCCGGGCGTCGTGTCCGGCGAGATCCTGCTCGCCATCGGCATGACCGAGCCCTCCGGCGGCTCCGACCTGGCCGGGCTGAAGACCACCGCGGTACGCGACGGCGACGACTGGGTCATCAACGGCTCCAAGACCTTCATCACCAACGGCTACTCCGCCGACCTGGTCATCGTCGCCGCGCGCACCTCGCCGGAGAAGAAGGCCCGTGGCATCACCCTCTTCGCCGTCGACACGACGCTGCCCGGCTTCAGCCGCGGCCGCAAGCTCGACAAGGTCGGCCAGGACGAGTCCGACACCGCCGAGCTCTTCTTCGAGAACCTCCGCGTCACCGACGCCGAGATCGTCGGCGAGCTCGACGGCGGCTTCATCCACATGATGCAGAAGCTCCCGCAGGAGCGGCTCGGCTGCGCGATCAGCAACGTCGCGCACGCCAAGCAGATCCTCGAGGAGACGGTCCAGTACGCGAAGGACCGCAAGGCGTTCGGCCAGTCCATCGGCAACTTCCAGCACAACAAGTTCCTGCTCGCCGAGCAGGTGACGGCCATCGAGGTCGCCGAGGCGTTCATCGACCGGTGCGTCGTGCTGCACGCCGCCGGGGAGCTCACCCCGGTCGACGCCGCCAAGGCCAAGTGGTGGAGCTCGCAGGTCCAGAACGACGTGCTCGACCACTGCGTCCAGCTGCACGGCGGCTACGGCTTCATGAACGAGTACCGCGTCGCCCGCGCCTGGCGCGACGCCCGGGTCTCGAAGATCTGGGCCGGGTCCAACGAGATCATGAAGGAGCTCATCGGCCGCGACCTCGGCCTCTGACGGGCAGCGCAGGCTCCCCTTCGTTGCGAGCGGTACGGCGGGCCGCCACGATGCGGTCATGACCACCGAGGTGCCGCCCGAGCTGCACGCCCAGCACCACGACGACGAGCCGCACGACGGCGGCATCAACAACCGGCTGAACTGGCTGCGCGCCGGGGTGCTCGGTGCCAACGACGGGATCGTCTCGACCGCCGGCATCGTGATGGGCGTGGCCGGCGCGACCACCGACCGGGGCACGATCCTGGTGGCGGGCGTGGCCGGACTGGCGGCGGGCGCGCTGAGCATGGGCGCGGGCGAGTACGTCTCGGTCAGCACCCAGCGCGACTCCGAGCTGGCCCTGCTCGACCGGGAGCGGCGCGAGCTGATCGAGGACCCGGTCGACGAGCTGGAGGAGCTGGCCGCGCTGTACGTCGACCGCGGCCTCACCGAGGACCTCGCGCTCCAGGTCGCGCGCCAGCTGACCGACCACGACGCCCTCGGCGCGCACGCGGAGGTGGAGCTCGGGATCGACCCGGACGACATCTCGAGCCCCTGGAACGCGGCGCTCGCGTCGACCATCTCGTTCACGATCGGCGCGCTGCTGCCGCTGCTGACCATCACCCTGGTCGTCGCCGACGCGCGGGTCTGGGTCACCGTCGCCTCGGTCCTGGTCGCGCTGGCGCTGACCGGCTGGGCCAGCGCGAGGTTCGGCTACGGGCCGTCGGGCCGGGCCGTGGTCCGCAACGTCGTGGGCGGGGCCTTCGCCATGGCGGTCACCTACGGCATCGGGTCGCTGCTCGGGACGCACGTCTAGTCCCTGGGTGCCGATCTGCGGGCCGCAGGTACCGGACACGACCGGAGCCCTGCGGTCGTCGTACCGCAGCGCCGACGATGGTCGGGTGATCCGCTCCTCGCTCCTGGTCGTCGTCGCCAGCCTCGCCCTCGGCGCGCTCACCTCGTGGGCGCAGGGGGTGCTCCCGGACGCCCTCGCGTCGTTCGCGAACTCGCCGTCGGGCTGGACCCTGCTCACGGTGCTGCTGGTCGCGGCCGCCCGCCCGTCGCTCGCGCTGGGCGCGGTGCTCGGGGTGGCGTCGTTCGTGAGCCTGGTCCTCGGCTACCAGCTCGGTTCCGCGGTCCGCGGCCTGACCTACGACCCGACCCTGTGGGGTGTCGTCGGCGTGGTCGCCGGTCCCTTCGTGGGGGCCGCCGCGGCGGCGATCGTCGGCCGGCGGGTGCTGCCTGCCGTCCTGGGTGCCGGGGCGCTCGCGGGGGTGCTGGTCGCCGACGGCATCTACGGGCTGACCGTCGTCGCCGACTCGACCAGCCCGGTCTACTGGACGCTGTGCCTGGTCGCCGGCGCCGTGCTGGTGCTCGTGGTGGCCGCCCGGCTGCGGTCGGTCGCCGCCGGCGGCCTGCTGCTGGCCACCGCCGCGGCCGCCACAGGGGTGCTGAGCCTCGGGTACGGCGTGCTCAACGCGGGGTTCTCGGGCTGAGGGGCAGCCCCTGGGGGCAAACGGACGACGCCGGGAGCTCTGGCGGCGGCATGGCCGCACGTTCGCCCCCGTAGGGCGCCCCCGGGTGCCTCAGCCCCTGGACGGCGGCTCGGTCGTCTGGGCGCCCAGTCGGCGCAGCGCGTCGACCAGCTCCTCGGCGGGGGCGTTGCCGGAGGCGCGCAGCTTGTCGATGACGGTCGCGGGGAGCGCGTCGAGGCCGCGGACCTCCTGGTGCAGGCGCTCCATCGTGGTGTCCAGGTTGTAGGCGGTGTCCGCGGCGTCGCGCAGGCCGGCGAGCAGCTCGCCCGGCACCTCGCGGCGGTACTTGTAATAGATCTTGTGCTCGAGGCTCGCCCAGAAGTCCATCGCGACGGTGCGCAGCTGGACCTCGACCACCACCGGCACCACCCCGCCGGAGAGGAACACCGGCACCTCGACCAGCACGTGCAGGCTGCGGTAGCCGTTGGGCTTCGGATCCACGATGTAGTCGCGGACCTCGATGGTGCGCACGTCGCGCTGGGCGGTGAGCAGGTCGAAGACCTGGTAGACGTCCGAGACGAAGCTGCAGGTCACCCGGACGCCGGCGATGTCGGTGACCTTCTGGCGGACCGCGTCGTACGCCGTCGGCCCCTCGAGGTCGATGCCCTTGCGGGCGATCTTCTCGACCAGGCTCTCGGGTGACTTCAGCCGCGACGACACGTGCTCGATCGGGTTGTAGTCGTGGAGGTGGGTGAACTCGTCGCGCAGGATGTTCAGCTTGGTGACCACCTCGTCCATGCCGAACTTGTGCTCCAGCAGGAACCGGCGGAACTCGTCGTCCCAGGGCGCCACGGTCACCCGGCCAGCCTACGCAGGGAAACTCAGAGGCCCCTGAGGGCCCGGCGGACCTACGATCCTCCGGTGGTTCCCACCAGTCACCTGCTCGCCTTCGTGGTCGCGTCCGTCGTGCTGACCGCGGTGCCCGGGCCCAGCGTCCTGTTCGTCATCGGCCGCTCGCTCGCGCTCGGCCGCCGCGCCGGTCTGCTCAGCGTCGTCGGCAACACCCTCGGCCTGCTCCCGCTCGTCGTCGCCGTCGCCCTGGGCGTCGGCGCGGTCGTCCAGCGCTCGGTCGTGGTCTTCACCGCACTCAAGCTGGCCGGGGCCGCCTACCTCGTCTACCTCGGCGTCCAGGCCTTCCGGCACCGCCACCACGGGGCCGGCGACGCCGTCGACGAGCGGCCGCGCAGCGCCCGGCGGATCGTCCGCGAGGGCTTCGTGGTCGGCGTCAGCAACCCCAAGGCCGTGGTGTTCCTGGCCGCGGTGCTGCCGCAGTTCGCCGAGCCCGCGGCGGGTGCCGTCGCGGCGCAGGTCGTCGTCCTCGGCCTGGTCTTCATGGCGGTCGCGCTGCTCAGCGACGGGCTCTGGGCGGTCGTCGCCGGCACCGCCCGCGGCTGGCTCGGCGGCTCGCCCCGCCGGCTGGCGCGGATGCAGGCCGGCGGCGGTCTGATGATGATCGGCCTCGGCGGCTCGCTCGCCCTCACCGGCCAGAAGGCATGACCGGAACGAGGATGTTCGCGGCGGTCGTCCCGCCGCCCGAGGTCGTCGACCACCTCGACGCCTTCCTGGAGGTACGACGGGCCGCCGCCCCGTTCCGCTGGGCCTCCGCCGAGCAGCTGCACGTGACGGTCGCGTTCTACGCGTCCGTGCCGGACCGGGCGCTCGACGACCTGGTCGAGCGGTTGGAGCGGGCCGCGGAGCGCCGTACCGCCTTCGGGGCGCGGGTCGCCGGGGGCGGGGCGTTCCCGCACGCGGCCGACGCACGGGTGCTCTGGGCCGGCCTCGACCTGGCGGACGACGCGGGCGAGGAGCTGGACCGGCTGGCCGCCGGTGCCCGCGCCGCCGCGAGCCGGGCCGGCGTCGCGGTCGACGGGCAGCGGTTCCGCCCGCACGTCACCGTGGCCCGGCTCGGCCACCCGGCCGGGGTCACCGACTGGGTCCGGCTGCTCGACTCCTACGAGGGACCTGCGTGGACCGTGGACACGCTGACGCTGCTGGCGTCGTACCTCGGGGAGGGGCCGCGGGGCCGGCCGCGCTACGAGGTGGTGGCCGAGGTCCCGCTCCCGGGCCCCGCCGTGGTCTAGGTTCGAGCCGATGAGGATCGCGGTCGTCCGGGAGACCCGTGAGGGTGAGGCGCGCGTCGCGCTGGTGCCCGAGCTGGTCGGCAGGCTCACGGCGCTGGGGTACGACGTCGACGTCGAGCCCGGCGCGGGCCGGCGCGCGCTGATCAGCGACGACGAGTACGTCGACGTCGGCGCCGGCATCGACCCGGACGCCCTCGCCAGCGCCGACCTGGTCCTCGCCGTCCAGCCCCTCACCGCCGAGCAGGTACGACGACTGCGCGACGGCGCCACGACGGTCTCGTTCCTGCCCGCTGCCCAGGACCCCGGCCTGGTGGCCGACCTGCGCGACGTCGGCGCGACCGCGTTCTCGATGGAGCTCGTCCCGCGCATCTCGCGCGCCCAGGGCATGGACGCGCTGTCGTCGCAGGCGCTGGTCGCGGGCTACCGCTGCGCCGTCGTCGCGGCCGGGATGCTGCGCCGCTTCTTCCCCCTCAACATGACTGCCGCCGGCACCGTCCCGCCCGCCGAGGTCGTCGTCCTCGGCGCCGGGGTCGCCGGCCTGCAGGCGATCGCCACCGCCCGCCGGCTCGGCGCCGTCGTCAAGGCGTACGACGTCCGCCCGGCCGCCGCCGAGGAGATCCGCTCGATGGGCGCGCAGGCCATCGAGCTCGACCTGCCGGCACTCGAGGGCGCGGGCGGCTACGCGCGCGAGATGACCGAGGAGCGTGCGACTCGCCAGAGGCAGCTGCTCGCGCCGTACGTCGCGGCCGCGGACGCGCTGATCACCACCGCCGCCGTCCCGGGGCGGACCGCGCCGGTGCTGGTGAGTGCGGCGATGGTCGAGGCGATGCGGCCCGGCGCGGTCGTCGTCGACCTGGCCGCCGACAGCGGCGGCAACGTGGAGGGCGTGGTGGCGGGCGAGGTGGTCCGGATCGGCAACGCCCAGGTCTGGGGCGGCCGCAACGTCGCCGCCCAGATGCCCGGTCCGGCCTCGCGGCTCTATGCCCAGAACGTCGTCGCGCTGGTCACCCTGATGACCGTCGACGGCGCCCTCGCGCCCGACCTCGGCGACGAGATCCTGGCCGGCTGCTGCGTCACCCGGGAGGGCCGGATCGAGCACGAGGCGACCCGGCTGCTGGTGGAGGGAGCCTGATGAGCGACCCCGTGGTCTGGCTGACCATCTTCGTGCTGAGCGTCTTCGTGGGCATCGAGGTGATCGCCAAGGTGTCCTCGACGCTGCACACCCCGCTGATGTCGGGCGCCAACGCGATCCACGGCGTGATCCTCCTCGGCGCGGTCCTCGTCACGGGCACCACCGACAGCACCGTCGCCCTCGTGGTCGGCCTGGTCGCCATCGTGCTGGCCGCGATCAACATGGTGGGCGGCTTCGTGGTGACCGACCGGATGCTCGGCATGTTCGTCCGCCGCCGGAAGCCGGGGGACGAGCGGTGATCCCCACCTGGGCCCAGCTCGTCTACCTCGGCTGCGCGATCGGCTTCATCCTCGCGCTGAAGGGCCTCTCCGGCCCGCGCACCGCCCGGGTCGGCAACCTCGTCGGGGCGGGCGCGGCCGTGGTCGCCGTCGCGACCCCGTTCTTCTACCTCGACCTCGACCACCTGCCGCTGATCCTGGCCGCGATCGCGGTGGGCTCGCTGGTCGGCGTGCTGGGGGCGCAGCGCGTCCAGATGACCCAGATGCCCCAGCTGGTCGCGCTGTTCAACGGCGTCGGCGGTGGGGCGGCGGCCCTGGTGGCGCTGCTCGAGCTCGAGCACATGAGCAGCTTCACGACGGACTTCGACGTGGTCGCGACCGCGTTCACGATCGTCGTCGGGTCGGTGTCCTTCGCCGGGTCGGTGGTCACCTTCGCCAAGCTGCAGGAGCTGATGACCTCGCGGCCCGTCGTACCGCCCGGGCTGCCGGTGGCCTTCGTGGCCGGGCTGCTCGCGACGGTCGTGCTGACCGTGCTGGTGGTGCGCGAGCCGGTGGTGTCGACCGGGGTGGTGCTGGCGGCCGTCGGCCTGGTGCTGGGCGTGCTCCTCGTGCTGCCGGTCGGCGGCGCCGACGTCCCCATCGTCATCTCGCTGCTCAACGCCTTCACCGGCCTGACCGTCGCCGCGGGCGGCTACGTCCTCGGCAACGTCGTGCTCCTGGTGGCCGGCACCCTGGTCGGAGCCTCCGGCACCTTCCTCACCCTGCTGATGGCGCGGGCGATGGGTCGCTCGGTCGCCAACATCCTCTTCGGCGCACTGCGCGGCGGGTCGACCCTCGGCGCCGGCGAGGCCTCCGACCGGCCGGTCCGCAGCGCCGGGCCCGACGACGTCGCGATCCTGCTCGGGTACGCCGAGCGCGTCATCATCGTTCCCGGCTACGGCCTCGCGGTCGCGCAGGCCCAGCACACGCTGCGCGAGCTGGTCGACGTACTCCTGGCGCGCGGAGCGCGGGTCGACTACGCCATCCACCCCGTGGCCGGCCGGATGCCCGGCCACATGAACGTGCTGCTCGCCGAGGCCCAGGTGCCCTACGACCAGTTGGTCGAGATGGACGACATCAACGGCGAGTTCAAGCAGACCGACGTCGTCCTGGTCGTCGGCGCGAACGACGTCGTGAACCCGGCGGCCAAGACCACGCCGGGGGCGCCGATCTACGGCATGCCGATCCTCGACGTCGACGAGGCCCGCCAGGTGGTGTTCCTCAAGCGGTCGATGCGACCGGGGTTCGCCGGCATCGAGAACGAGCTCCTCTTCGACCCCCGCACCACCCTGCTCTTCGGCGACGCCAAGGACTCGCTGGCCAAGGTGCTGAGCGCGGTCAAGAGCCTGTGACCTCCCGGCCGTCCGCTCGTTGAGCGGGCATGGCTGACGACGACGAGCGGCTCGCCCGCCCCGACGGGCACCGCTACGACGCCCCCGAGTCCGACGAGGACCGGCACAGCAAGGAGTGGGCGTACGGCGCCCTCGGCCTGCTGTTCGTCGTACTGATGGTGCTGATCGTCACCGGCACCGTCCCGATCTTCCCGCACTGAGCGGCCGTCGCGACCCCGACCGGGGTCGCGAAGAGCCCGCGCGCGGTCGCGACGGCTCCGTAAGCAGCGCAATTGCGCTACTTACGGGCCGGTAGGCGACCTACCCGCCCGTAACCGGCGCAATTGCGCTGCTTGTGGGCCCGCGGCTGGCGCGCCGATCGGGCACGGGACACCCGGTGAGGTCTCGGTACGCCCGTCGCGACCTCGTTCCTCGGTCGCGGGGCTGCTCGGCCTGGCGGGCGACGGCCGCTCAGCTCAGTGCGCGAGGCCGTAGAGGCGGTCGCCGGCGTCGCCGAGGCCGGGGACGATGTAGCCCTTCTCGTTGAGCTTCTCGTCCATCGCCGCGGTCACCACGGTGACGGGGACGTCGAGGCCCTCGAGCTCCTGCTCCAGGCGGGCGCATCCCTCGGGGGCGGCCAGCAGGCAGATCGCGGTGATGTGGTCGGCGCCGCGGTCGGTGAGGAACCGGATCGCCGCGGCGAGGGTGCCGCCGGTGGCGAGCATCGGGTCGAGGACGTAGCACTGGCGGCCGGAGAGGTCCTCGGGCAGGCGCTCGGCGTACGTCGACGCCTCCAGCGTCTCCTCGTTGCGGACCATGCCGAGGAAGCCGACCTCGGCCGTGGGCAGCAGCCGCATCATCCCGTCGAGCATGCCGAGGCCGGCGCGCAGGATCGGCACCACCAGCGGCTTGGGGGTGGCCAGCCTGATGCCGGTGGTGGGCGAGACCGGGGTGACGATGTCGACCGGCTCGACCCGCACGTCGCGGGTGGCCTCGTAGGCGAGCAGGGTCACCAGCTCGTCGGTGAGGCTGCGGAAGGTCGGGGAGTCGGTGCGCTCGTCACGCAGCGTGGTCAGCTTGTGGGCGACGAGCGGGTGGTCCACGACGTGGGTGCGCATGCGCGGAACCCTAGACGAACAGGCAGTAACGGCGCCCGCCAAGGGGTTGGCGGCGCCGCGGAGGTCTGTCACGCTGAGAACGCCCGTGGATGCGGTGCGGAACCGGAGGCGTGACCATGTCCGACCAGTTCGACGACGTGGACTTCGCGCTGGCCGCCTTCCGCGAGGACGGGGCGTGGACCGTCCAAGAGCTCACCCGCCACCACCTCGTGGACGTCGAGACCCTGGGCGAGGCGCTGCGCCGGCTCCCGGGCGACTTCGGTGCGGTCGCGATGATCGCCATGGACGAGGACTTCTTCCTCGTGGTCCGGGTGGCCGGACCGTCCACCCGGGTGCTGCTCTCCGACGTCACCGCCGCCGACGAGTGGGAGCTGGCCGCCTCGGCGGTCGACTTCCTCGGGCTGCCGCAGCCGGACGAGGACGACGAGCAGGTGCCGGCCGGGGACCTGGAGCTCCTCGCCGACCTGGGGATGCACCCCGTCGACCTCGGCGTGCTGCTCGAGGACTTCGACCTCTACCCCGACGAGATGCTCTCCGACATCGCGCGCCGGATCGGCTTCGGCGAGCTCTTCGACGACGTCGTCGGCCTGACCAACGCCTAACCTGACCCGGTGCCGCACGACCTCCCGCACCAGACCTGGCGCGACCCGATGCTCGCCGCGCTCGCCGAGGCGCGCGCGGCGGTCGCGACCGACGACGTCCCCATCGGCGCCGTCGTCGTCGGCCCCGACGGGTCCGTGCTCGGCACCGGGCGCAACGTCCGCGAGGCCGAGGCCGACCCCACCGGGCACGCCGAGGTGGTCGCGCTGCGGGCGGCGGCCCGGGCCCGCGGCGAGTGGCGCCTCGACGGCTGCACCCTCGTGGTGACCCTCGAGCCGTGCACCATGTGCGCCGGCGCCGCCGTCCTGGCCCGCGTCGACCGCGTCGTCTTCGGGGCGTACGACGCCAAGGCCGGCGCGGTCGGGAGCCTCTGGGACGTCGTGCGCGACCGCCGCCTGAACCACCGCCCGGAGGTGCTCGCCGGGGTGCTGGCCGAGGAATCCGCCGTGCTCCTGGACACCTTCTTCCGCGGCCAGCGCCGATGAGCGGGCCCGATCGTTTGCCTACTGTTCGGGTTGACTTTGCCCAAGTGGCAGACCGAGTGGGAACGGCAGGGCAGAATGGCCCAGTGCGTTTCCGGGTCGTAGGTGCAGTGGCGAGCGTGCTCGCCGCGAGCCTTGTTGCCATCCCCTTCTCGGGGTCCGACTCGGCCGAGGCCGCCGCCGCCACGACCACGGTCGTCGTGCGGGGCACGGCCTTCCCCGACCCGCTGACCGCCCAGCTGTCGTTCACCGGCTACGCCACCCTGAAGGGCACCACCCCCGAGACGGTCCGGCCGATCATCGGCAACGCCGTGGTCCCGCCGTCCGGCACCCGCAGCCTCGGCTTCGACCTCGCCGGCGGCAACAACTCGGTCGGTGCGCTCTTCATGCGGCCCTCGATGCTCCAGACGACCACCGCGGAGCTGCAGGTCCACGCGGCCGCCGGCACCCGCGGTGTCGTGTACGCCGGCTACCAGGCGCCCGCCGACGCCGGCACGACCCGCGTCTGGGTCGGTCGCGCCGAGGTCGCCGTGGGCGCCGGGGCCTGGCAGCGCGTCTCGGCCCTCGGCCTCCGCTTCGCGTGGTCGAAGCGCGACCTCGCGACCGGTGCCCAGCTGGCCGCCGGGCCGGCCGCCGTGATCAACGTGCCCAGCTTCGTGCGGGGCCACGGCGGCGACGGAGCCGGGTTCTACTCCCTGGGCTTCGGCAGCGACGGCAACGCCTTCTCGATCGACACCCTCAAGGTCGGCACGGCCGGGGCGACCCGGGTCTACGACCTCGAGGGCCTCGCCACCACCACCACGATCACCGGTACGACGGGCGTCGCCCCCGGCGAGCCCGCTCGGCTGACCGGCGCCCTCCGTGACCAGAGCGGGGCCCGGGTCCCCGGCAGCACCCTGCTCCTCGAGCAGCGCGTCGGGTCGGGCCCCTGGGAGACCGTCTACCGCAACCCCGACGGCCCGCGGCCGACCGACCCGGTGGTCGTCCCGGCCGACGCCACCGACCCGCAGGTCGTGGTGACGCCCGAGCGCACCACGTCGTACCGCTTCCGCTTCGTCGACCGTCCGCTCGCCGAGGGCAGCGCGTCGGCCCCGTTCACCGTGGCCGTGACCCCGACGCTGACCGCGCGGGCGACCGCCGAGCGCCTCGTCGTCGGCCGGGTCACCCCGGCGGTCGACGGCGCCACCGTCACGCTGCGGTACGCCGACGGCGGGGGTGCCCTGGCCACGGCCCCGGTCGCCGCCGACGGGCGCTACGAGCTGGCCGTCCCGCCCGAGGTCGGGGGCGCCCTGGTGGTCCGCCTCGACGGCGTCGACGGCCTGGAGCCGGCCACGTCCGAGCCGGTCCGGGTCGAGGCGCTGGTCTCCGCGCCGCCCGCCGCCGACCCCGCGCAGCCGCCCGCCGAGACCCCGGACGAGACCCCCGCGGACGAGCCCACCGAGCAGCCGACCGAGTCCGAGGCGCCGGCGGAGCAGCCGACGGACGAGCCGGAGCAGGAGGCGCCCGCCCCGGAGCAGACGCCCACCCAGGCGCCGTCCACGCCGGCCACCCCGGCCCAGCAGCCGGCCGTCCCGGACCCCGCCACGGAGACCACCACCTCCTCTCCCTGACCGCTCTCTGACCGCTCCGCGGCCGGACCGGTCAGGATGGACCCGTGGACGACCTGGCGGACGATCTGGCGGCGCACGTCGGGTTCGCCGCCGGCCTCGTGGTGATGACCGCGGTGACGGTGGTCCTCGGCCTGCGCGCCGGGCTGGGACTGGGGTGGCTGCCGGCCCGGGCGCTGCTGCGCGCCGCCGTCCAGCTGAGCGTCGTCGCACTGCTGCTGCGCGCCGTCCTCGACGTACCCGGCCTGGTGGTCGGGTTCGTCGCGCTGATGCTGACCACCGCCACCTGGACCTCCGGCAGCCGGCTGCGCGGGCTGTGGCGGGGCCGGCTCGCGGCCCTGCTCGGGGTGCTCGCCGGCGCCACCACGTCGCTCGGGCTGATCCTGGTGCTGCGGCTGGTCGACCTCGACGTGCGGTACGTCGTCGCGACCGCTGGCATCGTCATCGGCTCCGCGATGTCGGCCGCGACCCTCGGCGGGCGTCGGTTCGCCGAGTCGGCGCGGCTGC
Organism: Nocardioides sp. CCNWLW216; assembly: GCF_037120545.1. NCBI lineage: Bacteria > Bacillati > Actinomycetota > Actinomycetes > Propionibacteriales > Nocardioidaceae > Nocardioides > Nocardioides sp. CCNWLW216. Next base: position 16,941 of record NZ_JBBBBJ010000003.1, on the reverse strand, counting down.
GGCGCGACGAGGTCGAGGGCTGGCTGGCCCTGGGCGCGACCCCCGCGGTCGCGCACCGCGAGCTGGGCCGGGTCGCGGTCCGCGAGGCGGTGCTGCCCAACCTCGACCAGACCCGGTCGACCGGGCTGGTCACCCTCCCCGGGGCGTTCGTCGGGGCCATCTTCGGCGGCGCGAGCCCGGCCGAGGCGGCGCAGTTCCAGCTGGTGGTGCTCGCCGGCGTGGTGCTGGCGATGGTCACCTCGGGGATCGTGGTGACGACGGTGGCCGGGCGCTCGCCGTACGTCGTCACGGACGAGTAGCTCGTGTCCCGAGTCGGAGGTTCGCAGGCAGCCTCCGCGCCCTGAGCACGCACCTCGCCGTGTTGTCGTCACTCGGAGTGACCCGCCACGCCGTCGCTCCTCCGCCCGGCGATGCGCGCACTCAGAGCACGGATGCTGCGACCGAACGTCCGACTCAGGACACGAGCGCCGCGACCTCCTGCGCGCAGCCCCACCCGACGGTGACGCCGGAGCCGCCGTGGCCGTAGTCGTGCACGACGGGCACGGGCAGCAGCGTCTCGTCCCGCTCGAGCCGGATCTCGGGCCGCCCCGGGCGGAGGCCGACGAGGGTCTCCAGCACCGGCGCACCGGCCAGGGCGGGCGCGATCTCGACGCACCGGGCCAGGATCGCGGCGGTCTCCGCCGGGTCGGGGCGGGTGTCCCAGCGGTCGACCTCGAGGGTGCCGCCGAGGATGCAGTCGGTCGTGCGCGGGTGGACGTAGGCCCGGCCGCCCGGATGGTGCTCGTCGCGGACCGACAGGTCGAGCCCGGGGTTGGGCACCCGCACGATCTGGCCCCGGACCGGGAACATCGTGTCGTCGCCGGCCAGGGCACCCGCGCCGAGCCCGGCGGCGTTGACGACCAGGTCGGGGGCGAGGTCGAGGACGTCGTCCAGCCGCTCCAGCCGGCGCGCGACGCGGGTGCCGCCCGCCCGCGCGACCTCGGCCTCCAGGTGCGGCAGGTAGGCCGGCATCTCCACCAGCGGTACGACGAACCGCAGCCCCGCCGGGTAGCCCGGCGGCAGCTCGTCGGGCCGGGCCGGGCGCACCTCGCCGACCGCGTCAGCCCAGTCCGGCGGCGGGGCGTCCGGCTCCGGCGGCTCCCGGAGCAGGACCAGCGACTCGCGCATCACCACGCCCGGCACGCCCGCGGCCGCCTCGCCCGCGAGGACGTCGTACGTCGCCGCGCCCCAGCGGGCCACCGCGTCGGCCGGTCCCGCGGCGGTCGGGAACCACACGGCGGCCGCCACCCAGGAGACGGTCCGCTCGGGCGGCTCGGCGCTCACCACGACCACCTGGTGGCCGTCCCGGAGCAGCAGCAGCGCGCTGCTCAGTCCGCTGATCCCGGCACCCACCACGACGATCCGCACGCCGCCAGCATGCCCCGCAGCCGTCGTGCCACTCAGCTCGGCGTGAACCGCTGCCGGTACGACGTCGGCGTGGTCGCGTAGGCGGCCGCGAAGTTCTGGCGGAAGGTGACCGCACTGCCGAACCCGCAGCTGCGCGCGATCCGGTCGACCGACCAGCCGGTCGTCTCGAGGAGCCGGCGGGACTCGTCCAGGCGCCGGGCCAGCACCCAGCGGGCGGGGGTGGTGCCGGTCGTCTCCGCGAAGCGGCGGGTGAAGTGGCGCCGGCTCATCCGGGCCCGGGCCGCGAGGTCGTCGACGGTCATCGGCTCGTCGAGGTGGGCCAGCGCCCAGTCGAGGGTCGGGCCGAGGCGGCCGACGTCGCCCGGCTCGGGCAGCGGGCGGGCGACGTACTGGGCCTGGTCGCCGTCGCGGTGCGGCGCGACCACCAGGTGCCGGGCCACCGTCGCGGCCGTGGCGGAGCCGATGCGCGACCGCAGCAGGTGGAGGCAGGCGTCGATCGCGGACGCAGTGCCGGCCGAGGTGAGCACGTCGCCGTGGTCGACGTACAGCGCGGCCGCCTGGACGTCGACCTCGGGCCGGCGCCGGGCGAGCTGGTCGGTCGCCGCCCAGTGGGTGACCGCGCTGCGCCCGTCGAGGATCCCGCTGTCGGCCACGGGGAAGGCCCCGAGGCACAGGCCGGCGACGCGGGTCCCGCGGTCGTGGGCGTCGCGCACCAGGTGGAGCAGCTCGTCGTCGGGGGCGGGCAGGTCGGAGGGCCAGGAGGGGAGCACGAGCAGGTCCGCGTCCGCGACGACCTCGGGCCCGGCGACGTCGGTGATCGACACCCCCTCCGCCGTCCGGACACCGCGGCCGTCGGCGGTCCAGATCGACGTCGTCCAGCCGGTGTCCAGGCCGAGCCGGGTCACCTCGCCGAAGACGAGCAGCGGCGCGGCGAGGTGGAACATCGTGATGCCCTCGAAAGCCAGGACGGCGACGCGCAATGTTGGCCCGATCTCATCGAAGGTGGTCGTTCGTGCCACTCACTCTAGTCGCCCCGGGACGCGCACGATGGGACGAGAGCCCACGAAACCCAACCCGAGGAGCCCCCATGACCGACGCACCCCGCCGCGCGCTGATCGTCGTCGACGTCCAGCAGGAGTACGACGACGGCGTCCTGCAGATCCAGCACCCGCCGCGGGCGACCGCCGTGGCCAACGTCGTCCGGGCGCTCGACGTCGCCGAGCAGCAGGGTCTGCCGGTGGTCGTGGTCCAGCACGAGCTCCCCGAGGGTGCGCCGGTCTTCGCCGTCGGCTCGTCGAGCTGGGCGCTGCACCCCGACGTCGAGCGCCGCTTGCAGCCGTCCTGGAAGCGGGTGAGCAAGGACCGCTCGAGCGTCTTCGCCGGCACCGACGTGGCCGCCTGGCTCGCCGAGCGGGACGTCGACACCATCACGATCGTCGGCTTCATGACCAACAACTGCGACCTCGCGACCGCGGCCTCGGCCGAGGAGCTCGGACTGGCGGCCGAGGTCCTGTCCGACGCCACCGGGGCCATCCACCTGGCCAACGAGGCCGGCAAGGTCTCGGCCGAGCAGCTGCACGAGGTGCTGATGGTCCTGCTGCAGTCCAACCTCGCGGCCGTGGCCTCCACGGACGCGTGGGTCGCGGCGGTGGAGGCCGGCGCACCGCTCGCGGGCAGCGACCTCGGCACCTCGGCCACCCAGGGCCGGGCCGCCTTCGCCGGCTGACCGCGCCGCGGCGCTACGGCGCCCGGACCGGGCCGGTCGAGCCCCGGAGGACCAGCTCGGTCGGCAGCACCACCCGCGGCTGCTCCTCCGGTCGGCCCGCGGGGGCGGCCGCGTCGAGCAGCAGCTCCATCGCCACCCGGCCGACGTCGGCGTGCACGCCGCCGAGGGTGGTCAGCCCGGGGGTGCACAGGTCCGCGGCGAAGATGTTGTCGAAGCCGACCACGCTGACGTCCTCCGGCACGCGGACGCCGCGCTGGGCGAGTCGCTGCAGGACGCCGATCGCCAGCAGGTCGTTGTGGGCCACCACCGCCGTCGCCCCGGCGTTCAGCGCCCCGTCGGCGGCGGCCGGACCCTGGGCCACCTTCGGGGTGAAGGGGCCGATCCGACGGGCGGTCAGGCCGTGCTCCTCGGTCGCGGCCTGCAGGGCGGACCAGCGCGTCGCCGCCATCCACGAGTTGCGCGGCCCGGCGAGGTAGACCAGGTCGCGGTGGCCGAGCGAGGCCAGGTGCTCCACGACGCGTCGGCAGCCCTCGACGTGGTCGAGGACCACGCTGGCCAGGTCGGGCAGCTCCCGGCTGATCAGCACGACGGGGCGCTGACCGGCGACCTGCCGGAGGTTCTCGTCGGGCAGTCGGCTGGCGGCGAGCACGAACCCGTCGACCGCGGGGACCAGCCGCTGGACCTGGTCCCACTCGACGCGGGGCGACTCCTCCACGTTGACCAGCACCAGGGTGTACTCGGAGGCCTTGGCCCGCTGCTCGGCGCCGCGGATCAGCTCGAAGTAGTGCGGGTTGGTGATGTCGGAGACCACCATCGCGACGGTGTGGTGGCGGCCCGAGAGCAGGGCCCTCGCGTGCGGGTTGGGCCGGTAGCCCAGCTCGGCCGCGACGGCGAACACCCGCTCGCGGGTCGTGGCTCCCACGCGGTTGGGATTGGAGAAGGCGCGGGAGACCGTCGAGGTCGCGACCCCGGCCTCCCGGGCGACGTCGTAGATGGTGGGGCCGCTCACGACTGCACTCAAACGCGCTTGGCAACTGTTTGGCAACCCCTTGTCGTCGCTGTTGCCGGATCTCTACGGTCCGGTGCTGTGACAGCCGACACATCTCCCGAGCGGCCCGGTCACCCGGCGGTGCGCCGGGTCGCCGCCGTGTTCACCGACCCGCCCCGGTGGCTGGCCCGGTCCGTCCGCGTGGTGACCGCCCTCGAACTCGCGATCGCCGCCGCTGCCGTGGTGCTGATCCTCGTCCTGGTGCTCGTGCAGGCCGGTCAGCGCTACCTGCCCATCGACGGCTGGCCGTGGACCGGGGAGCTGGCCCGGTTCGCCCTGGTCTGGCTGACCTTCGTGAGCGCCGGCGTGCTCGTCACCAGCGACTCCCACATCGCCATCGAGATGGTCGACGGGTTCGGCGGCCCGCGGGTGCGCCGGGTGGTGCGGGTCTTCGCCTGCCTGGTCGTCGCGGTGGTCGGCTACGCGCTGTGCCTGGAGGCGCTCGAGCTCGTCGAGACCCAGGGCATCCTCCGGTCGCCGGCCATGGGGATGCCGATGTCCTGGCTCTACGGCATCTCGCTGATCGGCTTCGTCAGCACCACCGTGCGCGCGCTCGTCGCGGCCGTGCAGTACGCCGTCCTCGGCGCCCCCGAGATCACCTACGACGACGTCGTGGGGGTCCCGACCGCATGAGATCACCCCACGAGACCACTCGCTCCGCCTGCGCTTCCGCGGGGGGCCCGGCATGAGCCTGCTCGTCCTCTGCCTGCTGATCACCGCGCTGCTCGTGCTGCGGGTGCCGATCGCCTTCGCCTTCATCGGCCCGTCCCTGCTCTACATGGTCACGACCGACCAGTCCCTGGGCCTCGCGCTGCGGCTGGTCGCGAACTCGACGGCCAGCTTCCCGCTGCTCGCCGTACCCCTCTTCATCCTGCTGGGCTGCCTGGCCAACCAGGCCGGCATCGCCGACCGGCTCTTCGACTTCGCGCTGGCCCTCCTCGGCCGCGTCCGGGGCAGCCTCGGCTACGTGAGCGTCGGCGTCAGCGTCGGCTTCTCCTGGATGAGCGGCTCCGCCGTGGCCGATGCGGCCGCGCTCGGCAAGATCCAGATCCCCGCGATGCTCCGCAGCGGCTACTCCAAGCGGTTCGCCCTCGGCGTCACCGGCACCGCCGCCCTGATCGCGCCGGTCATGCCGCCGAGCATCCCCGCGGTCATCTACGCCGGCCTGGCCGGCATCTCCACCGGGGCGCTCTTCGCCGCGTCGGTGGTGCCGGCCCTGCTGATGGCGCTGGGCCTGGCGATCGTGGTCTTCCTCCTGGTCCGCCGCGACCCCAACATCCAGCGCACCGAGTTCAGCTGGGCCCGGGTCGCCCACACCGGCAAGCGGGTGATCGCGCCGCTCGGCGCGCCCGTCCTCATCCTGGGCGGCATCCTCGGCGGCTGGTTCACGCCGACGGAGGCGGCCGCCGTGGGAGCGGCGTACATGGGCCTGCTGGGCTTCGCCTACGGGACGCTGCGGGTCCGCGACCTGCCGAAGGTCCTCACCGAGACGGTCCTGACGACGGGCGCGATCATGCTCATCGTCGCCTCGGCGAACCTGCTGGGCTACGTCTTCGCCCGCGAGCGGGTGCCGCAGGAGCTCTCCGAGCTGGTGCTCGGCCTGACCAGCGACGCGACGGTCTTCCTGCTGCTGGTCTTCGCGCTCTCGCTGGTCCTCGGCACGGCGCTCGACGCGATCGCCGTGCTGACCCTGACCGTGCCGATCCTGATGCCCATCAGCGCCCAGTACGACGTCGACCCGATCGCGCTCGGGGTGCTGATGATCCTCTCGCAGATGATCGGTCTGCTCACGCCGCCGGTGGGCACGGTGATCTTCGTGCTGCAGGCGATCGCCAAGGCCCGGATGTCCGAGGTGTTCTACGGCTCGCTGCCCTTCCTGGTGCCGCTGCTCCTGATCTGCTTCGGCATCATCTTCTGGCCCGACGCGATCCTCTACCTGCCCGACAGGCTCGGGCTGTGACCGGCCGGCGGTCGTTCCTGGCCGGGCTGCTCGGCCAGGGGATCGGGCCCTCGCTCACCCCCGAGATGCACGAGCGCGAGGCGGCCCGCCAGGGCCTGCGCTACGTCTACAAGAGCGTCGACCTGGCCGACGCGGCCCTCGGCCGCGGTCACCTGGAGGCCCTGCTGGCCGCCGCGGTCGAGCTCGGCTTCGACGGGCTCAACGTCACCCACCCGGTCAAGCAGACGATGGTGCCGCTGGTCGACCGGGTCACGCCGGAGGTCGAGTCGATCGGGGCCCTCAACACGGTGCTGGTCGACGCGGGCCGGACCACGGGCCACAACACCGACGTCACCGGCTTCGCCCGTGCGTTCGCCGACCTGGCGGACGCCGCTCGCGAGGAGGTCGTCCTGCTCGGCGCGGGCGGGGCCGGCACGGCGGTCGCCCACGCCCTCGCCGCCCAGGACGTACGACGGCTCGTGGTCGTCGATCCCGACGCGTCCCGTGCCGACGAGCTCGCCGGCTCCGTACGGCGACGCGCCGACCAGGACCTCGTGGTCGAGACCGTCGGGCCGGACGCCGTCGCCGCGGCGGTCGCCGCGGCGGACGGCCTGGTCAACGCCACCCCGGTCGGGATGGCCGCCCATCCCGGCACGCCGATCCCGGTCGACCTGCTCCGTCCGGACCTCTGGGTCGCGGACATCGTCTACCGGCCCCTGCTCACCCCCCTGCTGCGCGCCGCCGCCGACCGCGGCTGCCGCACCCTCACCGGCGCCGGCATGGCCGTCCACCAGGCGGCCGACGCGTTCGAGCTCATCACCGGCCGACCGGCCGACCGGGCCGCGATGTTCCACGACTTCGACGAGCTGGTCGAGGCGGAGTCGCAGCACGGACAGCACGACGACCCCAGGTCTCGGGAACACCCCGGAGAAAGGAACCATTGAGATGGCAGCCACACACGAGGGCCTGCGACACCGACGGACGACGGCCCTGGCCGCCGTCGCGGTCCTGCCGCTGCTCGCCCTGGCCGCATGCGGCGGCGGCGACGACGAGGGGGGCGACGGCGGCGAGGTCGAGCTCTCGCTCGCCCACAGCTACACCGAGACCCAGCCCCAGCACCGCTGCGGCGCCCAGGTGATCGCCGACGAGGTCGCCGCGGCCGACGTCGGGATGAAGGTCGAGATCTTCTCGGCCAGCAGCCTGGGGGGTGACGCCGACCGGATCGCCTCGGTGGTCTCCGGTGACATCGACATCGACATCCAGGGGGCCTCGGCCCTCGGCGCGGTCTACGAGCCGGTCGCGGTCGTCGACGCGGCGTACGCGTTCGACGACGGCGAGCACCTGGCCCGCTTCTTCGACAGCGACGCCTCCGACGACCTGATCCAGGGCTTCGCCGACGAGACCGGGGTCAACACGCTCGGCGCCTGGTCGGCGGGCATGCGGCACTTCACCTCCAACGAGCCGATCCGCTCCCCGGAGGACCTGGACGGTCTGCGGATGCGGTTCCCGAACTCGCCGCAGTTCCTGATGAACGCCGAGGCGCTGGGGGCCGACGCCACCGAGGTCGCCTACGAGGAGCTCTTCCTCGCCCTCCAGCAGGGCACGGTGGACGGTCAGGAGAACCCGATCACCAACATCGCGTCCAGCAACCTGCAGGAGGTGCAGGACTACCTCAGCCTCTCCAGCCACCAGGCGAACTCCAACCTGGTGATCGTGGGCGGCGTCTGGGAGGAGCTGAACGACGAGCAGCAGGAGGCGCTCCAGGCCGCGGTCGACAGCGCGGTCGAGCAGGTGCCGGGCTGTGTCGCCGAGGACGAGGAGGCGACCCTCACCGAGTGGGCCGACGGCGACGCCCTCGAGGTGATCGACGACGTCGACGTCGACGCGTTCCGCAGTCAGGCCGACGCCTACCTGCGCGAGAACTTCGACGAGGAGCAGCTCGCCGTCTACGAGGCAATCCGGGGCACGGCCGAGTGACGGCGGCGGGGGAGGTCCAGACCTTCGGGGGAGCGGTCCCGGCGGCGGCGCTCGGGTCGACGCTGATCCACGAGCACGTCTTCGTGGGCCATCCCGAGCTCGATCTCAACCTCCCTCACCCCGAGTGGGACGAGACCGCGGCCGTCGAGGTCGCCGTGGACGGGCTGGAGCGGCTCTGGGAGCTCGGCGTGCGCACGGTCGTGGACCTCACCGTCCTCGGCCTGGGCCGTGACGTCGCCCGCGTCGCCCGGGTCGCCGCGCGGACCCGCGTGCACCTGGTCGCGTCGACGGGCTACTACACGGCCGACGTGCTGCCGGCGTACTTCTCCACGCACGGTCCGGGTCGCCTGGTCGGCGGCCCGGACCCGCTGGTGGACCTGTTCGTCCGGGACATCACCGACGGGATCGCCGGGACCGGCGTCCGGGCCGGGATGCTCAAGGTCGTCACCGACCGGGCGGGGCTGACCCCCGACGTACGACGGGTCATCGAGGCCGCCGCCGAGGCCCACCTGCGCACCGGCGTCCCGATCACCACCCACACCCATGCGCCCTCCCGCAACGGCCGCGACCAGCTGGCGCTGCTGACCGGTCTCGGCGTCGCCCCGGAGCGCCTGGTGATCGGGCACTGCGGCGACAGCGAGGACCTCGACTACCTCCGCGAGCTGATGGACGCCGGCGCCACCATCGGCATGGACCGCTTCGGGATGGAGCACGTGCTGAGCGACGACCGGCGGGTCGCCACCGTGCTCGCCCTGCTCCGCGAGGGGTACGCCGAGCGGATGGTCCTCTCCCACGACGCGGCGTTCTTCAGCCGGGTCACCCCGCCGTCGTGGCGGGCCGCGCACGTGCCGCACTGGCGGATGGACACCATCGCGACCCGGATCGTCCCCCGCCTGCTCGAGGGCGGCGCCACCGAGACCGACCTGCACCAGCTGCTGGTGCTCAACCCCGCCCGACTCCTGGAGCCGACGACATGAGCCTGCGCACCTCGATCGCCACGGTCTGCCTGAGCGGCACCCTGACCGACAAGCTGCACGCCGCGGCCGAGGCCGGCTTCGACGGCGTGGAGGTCTTCGAGCCCGACCTGGTCGCCTCGGCCGCCGGCCCCGAGGAGGTCGCGGCGCTCGCCCGCCGCCTCGGCCTCACCCTCGACCTCTACCAGCCATTCCGCGACGCCGAGGGCGTCACCGAGGAGGAGTTCGCCGACGTGCTGCGCCGGGCGCGGGCGAAGTTCCGGCTGATGCAGCGGCTCGGCGTCGACACCATGCTGGTCTGCAGCAACGTCGGGACGGCGACGATCGACGACGACGAGGTCTCCGCGAGCCAGCTGCGGAGGCTGGGCGAAGCGGCCGCGGAGCACGGCGTACGCCTGGCCTTCGAGGCGCTGGCCTGGGGCCGGTACGTCGACGACTACCGCCGCGCGTGGCGGATCGTCGAGCTCGCCGACCACCCGGCGGTCGGGACCTGCCTGGACAGCTTCCACATCCTCTCGCGCGGCCACGACCCGGCCGGGATCGAGCAGATCCCCGGCGAGAGGATCTTCTTCCTGCAGCTCGCCGACGCCCCGGCCCTGACCATGGACGTCCTGTCCTGGAGCCGCCACCACCGGCTCTTCCCCGGCGAGGGGGCCTTCGACCTGCCGGCCTTCCTCGGCCACGTCCTCCGGGCGGGGTACGACGGGCCGCTGTCCCTGGAGGTCTTCAACGACACCTTCCGGCAGACCGAGGTGCTGCGCACGGCCCGCCAGGCGCGCCGGTCGCTGACCTGGCTGGAGGACCAGGTCGCCCGGCTCCCCGACCCGCCGGTCCGCGCCGACGGCCCCACTCGGCTGCCCGACGCCGCGCCGCCGACCGACGTGGACTTCGTCGAGGTCAAGGCCGAGGACGCCGGCGCGGTCGACGTGCTGCTGCGTCAGCTCGGCTTCGACTTCCGCGGCCGGCACCGCAGCAAGCCGGTGCGCTTGTGGACCCAGGGGCGGGCCCGGGTGATCTGCAACGAGCAGCAGGCCCGCGACTGGTCGCCGACCCTCGCCGCGGTCGGCTTCGAGGTCGCCGACCCGGTGGCCGCGGCGGCCCGGGCGCGGCTGCTCCAGGCGCCGCCGGTGTTCCGCCGTACCCTCGCCGGGGAGCTGGACCTGGCCGCCTTCCGGGCGCCCGACGGCACCGAGGTCTTCCTGGCCGGTCCGGCCGACGGCGACGCCGCGTGGGTCCGCGAGTTCGAGGACGGCGAGCCGCCGGCCGACGTCCCGCTGCTGACGGGCGTCGACCACGTCAACCTCGCCCAGCCCTGGCAGCGCTTCGACGAGGCCGTGCTGTTCTACAGCAGCGTGCTGGCCCTCGACGCCGGCGCGGGCCAGGACGTCGCCGCGCCGACCGGACTGGTCCGCAGCCAGGTCGTCTGCAGCGCCGACCACGCCGTACGCCTGGCGCTCAACGTGGCCCCGCTCGCCTTCGACCACCCCGACGGCTTCCCGCAGCACGTCGCCTTCACCACCGACGACGTGCTCGCCGTGGCCCGCCGGGCCCGCGAGCGGGGGCTGCGCCCGCTGCCCGTCCCGGCGAGCTACTACGACGACCTGCAGGCCCGCTTCGACCTGCCGGACGCCACTCTCGAGGAGTACGCCGGCCTCGGGATCCTGCACGACCGCGACGGCGCGGGGGAGTTCACGCACTTCTACACCGAGACCGTCGGCGGGGTGTTCTTCGAGGTGGTGCAGCGCCGCGGCGGCTACGAGGGGTACGGCGCTCCCAACGCCCCCGTCCGGCTGGCCGCCCAGCACGAGCGGTCCCGGCGTCCCGGCTGGTGAGGCGGTTCCGCACAGGAATCGGCGATCGCTGCCGATGTGGGTACCGTGCAGTAGTACCCGACCGGCCCGTAGGGCCAGGCAGGACCACATGAGCTCTCTCGGAACCACCACGGCACCGGTCGCCCCGGAGCCGCTCGTCGAGCCCGAACGCCCCGGCCTGCTGACCATCGTCAAGCGGGTCTCGCTGAGCCTGCTGATCGCCTGCCTGGTGCCGGCCGGCCTGTTCTGCTCGGTCACCGTCCTGGTCGGCGTGTGGCCGGCGATCCTCGCCGCGCTCGCCTGGTCGTACGGCGCGATCGCGTGGCGGGCGGTCACGGGCCGTCGTACCTCCGGGCTGCTGATCCTCACCGCGATCGTGCTGACCGGCCGGACGGTGGTCGCGCTGCTCGCCGACAGCACCTTCCTGTACTTCCTGCAGCCGATCATCAGCGACGGCGTCGTCGCGGCGGCGTTCCTGCTCTCGCTGGCCACCGCCCGGCCGCTGGTGGCCCGGCTGGCCGGCGACTTCTACCCGATGGACCACGAGCTGCACCTGCGCCCGGGGATCCAGAGGCTGTTCTGGCGGCTCACCCTGCTGTGGGCGATGCTCTGCCTGGCCAAGGCCGGCGCCACCCTGTGGATGCTGCTGGCCCTCGACGTGCAGACCTTCGTGCTGGTCCGCGACGCCTCCCTGCAGACCGTGAACGTCCTGGCGGTCGCCGGCACCATCGCCCTCGCCGTACGGGTCGCCCGCAAGGAGGGCCTGCTGCACTGCGCGACCGTCCCGGCCCCCGCCGTCTGATCGGATCGGTCTAGATCACCCGTCGAGCGTCGAGGCCCGGGCGACCAGCTCGGGCGTGAACAGCACCTGCTGGTGCTGGTGGCCGTCGTTGGTCGCCTCGTCGAGGACGAGCTCGGCGGCGGTGCGGCCGAGCTCCTGGCGGGGCTGGCGCACCGAGGTCAGGGGTACGGCGGCCGCGGACGCGAAGACGATGTCGTCGTAGCCGACGATGGCCAGCTGCTCGGGGACCCGGGTGCCGGAGCCGATGGCCTGCTGGAGCAGGCCGAGGGCGAGCAGATCGTTGGCGCAGAAGGCGGCGGTGGGGCGACGGGTCGTCGGCAGCCCCGAGAGCCGCTGCCCCGCGTTGCGGCCCTCCTGGACGTCGAGGGCCTCGGTGGCCAGCACCACCAGGTCGTCCTCGGGCAGCCCGGCCGCGGCCCAGGCCTGACGGGCGCCCTCGAGGCGGTCGCGGACCTGGCCGAGGTGGATCGGGCCGCCGATGAAGGCGACCTTGGTGTGGCCGCGGTCGACGAGGTGCTCGACGGCCAGCCGGCCGCCGAGGCGGTCGTCGACGGCCACGGAGCAGAAGGACCGGTCGTCGCGGGTGCGGTCGACGATGACGAGCGGGGTGCCGCGGCGTCGTACCTCTTCGAGGACCGGGGACTCGGGGTTCACCGGCGTGACCAGGACGCCCTGCACGCGCTGCTGCTGGAGCAGCGCCAGGTGGGCCTCCTCGCGCGACGCCCCGTTGCCGCTGTTGCAGAGGACGAGCGAGAGGTCGGCGGCCTCGGCCGCGCTCTCGATGCCCTGGGCGACGTCGGTGAAGAACGGGTTGGAGGCGTCGAGCATGACGTAGGCGAGGGTCCGGCTGGTGCCGGCGCGGAGCTGGCGGGCCGACTCGTTGCGGACGAAGCCGAGCTCGGCCATCGCCTCCTGCACCCGGGTGCGGGTCGAGGCGCTGACCCGGTCGGGCCGGTTCAGGACGTTGGACACGGTCCCGAGGGAGACGCCGGCTGCTGCGGCGACGTCCTTGACGGACGCGGCGCGGCCTTCGCGCGTCACCATGAGACCTCCTGAGGAACCGTCTTGAAACGTTGCGCGAAGAATAGACCTGCCACCCCCTGCACGTCGCCAAACCAGATTTCCGGAAGATTTCTGCCCGAGCGCTTGACGCTTGTGACTGCAGTCACCTACGGTCTCCGGAGTTGAAGTGAAACCTTTCAATCAGACAGGGGAGTCAGGAATGACTCAGGCTCACCAGGCCGGTCCGGTCCTCGAGCTGGAGGACGTGTCCAAGTCCTTCGGCGCGGTGACCGCGCTGCGGTCTGCCAGCCTTTCGGTCGGCGCGGGGTCCATCCACGCGCTGATCGGGGAGAACGGCGCCGGCAAGTCCACGCTCATCAAGATCGTCGCCGGCGTGCACCGCCGCGACGGCGGGACCTTCCGGTTCCAGGGCGCGGACGTCGACTTCACGTCGACCGCCGAGTCGAAGGGCGCGGGCATCGCGGTCATCTACCAGGAGCCGACGCTCTTCCCGGACCTCTCGGTCACCGAGAACATCTTCATGGGCCGCCAGCCCCTCGGTCGTGGTCGTCGCATCGACTACGCCGCGATGTACACCGAGGCCGAGGCGCTCTTCGCCCGTCTGGGCGTCTACATCGACCCGCGGCGCCCGGCGCGGGGCCTGTCGATCGCCGACCAGCAGATCATCGAGATCGCCAAGGCCATCTCGCTCGACGCCGCGCTGCTGATCATGGACGAGCCGACCGCCGCGCTGTCCGGCGTCGAGGTCGAGCGGCTCTTCGCGGTCGCGCGGAGCCTGCGCGACGAGGGTCGCGGCCTGGTCTTCATCTCGCACCGCTTCGAGGAGGTCTTCGAGCTCTGCGACACCGTCACGGTGATGCGCGACGGCTCCTACGTCTCCACCAAGAAGATCGCCGACACCACCGTCGACGCGCTGGTCGCCGAGATGGTCGGCCGCGAGGTCGCCGACCTCTTCCCGAAGACCGTGGCCGAGGTCGGCGACGTCGTCCTCGACGTCCAGGGCCTCTCCTCGGTCGGCGTGTTCCGCGACGTCTCCTTCCAGGTCCGCGCCGGTGAGATCGTCGGTCTCGCCGGCCTGGTCGGCGCCGGCCGCTCCGAGATCGCCCGCGCCGTCTTCGGCGTGGACAAGTACGACGAGGGCAGCGTCGAGCTGCTCGGCAAGCGGGTCCCCGCGAGCAACCCCCGCGCCGCGATCAAGGCCGGCATGGCCTTCGTCCCGGAGGACCGTCGCAAGCAGGGCCTCGTCACCGAGGCCTCCGTCGCCCGCAACGTCGCCGGCGTGATCCGCCGCGGCCTGACGACCGCGGGTCTGCTCACGGGCCGGGCGGAGAACCGCGCCGCCGGACCGTGGGCCGGACGCCTCGAGGTCAAGACCAACGCCCTCGACATGCACGCCACCACCATGAGCGGCGGCAACCAGCAGAAGGTCGTCATCGCCAAGTGGCTGGCCACCGAGCCGAAGCTGCTGATCATCGACGAGCCCACCCGCGGCATCGACGTCGGCACCAAGTCCGAGGTCCACCGGCTGCTGTCCGACCTGGCCGGCCAGGGCCTGGCGATCCTGATGATCTCCTCCGAGCTGCCCGAGGTGCTCGGCATGGCCGACCGCGTCCTCGTCGTCTGCGAGGGGCGGATCACCGCCGAGATCGCCCGCGAGGACGCGACGCCCGAGAACGTCATGTTCGCCGCCACCAACGCCGTCACCCACACCGGTTCGGAGGTCCCGGCATGAGCGACACCACCCTCCGGCCCAGCGCGGAATCGCCCGTGGCCCGCACGCTCAAGACGCTGCTGCGCTCCCGCGAGCTCGCCGTCGCCATCGTGCTCGTGCTCCTGATCGCCGTCACGACGATCAAGAGCGACTCGTTCCTCTTCGGCGCGACCGGCTGGCGCGACCTGCTGCTGACGCCGTCGATGCTGATCCTGCTCGCGGTCGGCCAGACCTGCGTGATCGTGACCCGCAACGTCGACCTCTCGGTCGGCTCGACGCTGGGCCTCACGGCGTACCTCACGGGCCGCCTGTTCGTCGACACCAGCCTGCCGATCATCGCGGTCGTGCTCGCGGGCGTGCTGATGGGCGCGGTGCTGGGTCTGGTCAACGGCATCCTCGTCGCCTTCGGGCGGGTGCCGGCGCTGGTGATCACCCTCGGCACCATGTACATCTACCGCGGCGCCTTCCTCACCTGGGCCGGCAGCGACCGGATCAACGCCAGCGACATGCCGCGCGCGTTCAAGGACCTCGGCACCGAGTCGATCCTCGGCATCCCGATCCTGACCATCGTCGCGGTCGTCGTGCTGGTCATCGTCGGCTACTACCTGCGCACCGCCCGCGGCGGTCGCGAGCTCTACGCCATCGGCTCCGACCCCGACGCGGCCGAGCTCTACGGCCTGAAGGTGACCCGGCGGATCCTCGCGGCGTTCGTGCTCTCCGGCGCCCTCGCCGGCCTGGCCGGCGTCGTCTCCGCCGCGCGCTTCGGCACCGTCAGCTCCAGCGTCGGCCAGGGCATCGAGCTGGAGGCCGTCGCGGCCGCCGTCATCGGTGGCGTGGCGATCTTCGGTGGCAGCGGCACCGTCTGGGGCGCGGCCCTGGGCGCCTTCCTGCTGGTCACGATCAACCGGGCCCTGCCCGTCCTCGGCATCTCCGACTTCTGGCAGCAGGCCGTCGTCGGTGTCCTTATCGTCGGCGCGATCGTCCTTGACCGGGTCCTGGTCAGCCGCCAGGAGCGGGCGCTGATCGCCGCCAGAGAGCACGGCCCCGACACACCCTCGACCGGGTCGGGGGGCGGGCCCGCGCTGGCCCCCATCGTCCCCGGGACCCCGGCCGACCACGAGACCGGCCACGAGACCGGCACCACCGACCCGACCGACACCGAGGAGGTCGTCCGATGAGCACCCTGACCGACCACCCCGAGACGTCCGCCCGGAAGACGCGCACCTACGCGGCGTACTCCCGGCCCTTCTGGCAGCGCGTGGTCTTCAGCCGCGAGTTCGCGGTGATCGCCCTGCTGATCGCGGCGATCGTCTACTCGCGCTCGCAGGTCGACTACTTCGACGGCCCGCAGACCATGTACTACCTGTTCCGCGACTCCGCGAGCATCCTGCTGCTGGCGCTGCCGATGACGGCCATCATCATCACCGGCGAGATCGACCTGTCGGTCGCCAGCACGGTCGGTCTGACCAGCGTCGCGTTCGGCATGCTGCACTCCGACGCGGGCCTGTCGATGACCGTGGCCGCCCTGCTGGCCATCGTGATCGGCGCGGTGTGCGGGGCGTTCAACGGCTTCCTGATCGCGTACGTCGGGCTGCCGTCGATCGCGGTCACGATCGGCACCCTGGCCCTCTTCCGCGGCATCGCCGCCGGTCTGCTCGGCACCGAGTCGCGCACCGACTTCTCGGAGAAGTGGACCGACCTGGCCAAGGAGCGGATCGTCGAGGACCAGCCGTACCCGATGATCCTCATCCCGTTCGTGGTGCTGGCCATCGTGTTCGTGCTGCTGCTGCACTTCTCGCCGTTCGGCCGGGGCGTCTTCGAGATCGGCCTGAACGACGAGGCCGCGCACTTCACCGGCGTCAACGTGGCCCGCACGAAGGCGATCCTCTTCGTCCTCTCCGGTGCGGTGGCCGGCTTCGTCGGCATCTACACCACCCTCGTCACCGGCGTGGCCCGGGCCGAGAACTCGGTCGGCCTGGAGCTCCAGGTCATCGCCGCGGTGCTCCTCGGCGGCGTGTCGATCTTCGGCGGCAAGGGCGCCCTGCACGGCGTCATCGCCGGCGTGCTGCTCATCGGCGTCATCCAGCGGGCGATGCTCCTGAGCGGCGAGACCATCAACATCATCAACATCGTCATCGGAGTGCTTCTCGTGCTCTCCGTGATGTCCACCAGTCTTCTCGCCGGTGTGCGCCGTCTGGCCGCCGCGAGCAAGGGGGCGCGCTCCTCGGGCCGCACCTCGGACAGCGCCGGCAAGCGGTCGCTGAGCTGATATCCGGCAACGATGCCGGACGGAATCGAAAGGTAAGAAACATGAAGTTCCAGAACCGACGACTTGCCAGCCTCGCGGCTGTCACGCTGGTCGCCAGCCTGGCTCTGACCGCTTGCGGTGGCGACGACTCGTCGAGCGCCGACGGTGGCAGCGGTAACGGTGGGGGGGACGGCACCACGGTGACGTTCATCCCGAAGAACCTGGGCAACGCCTACTTCGACACCTCGAACGCGGGTGGCAAGAAGGCGGTCGAG